>CAZHFZ010000023.1:0-55002 GCA_964531455.1 uncultured Bordetella sp. | reverse complement strand
GGAATAGCTCAGTTGGTAGAGCAGCGCATTCGTAATGCGAAGGTCGTAGGTTCGACTCCTATTTCCGGCACCAAAAAAGCGGCCCCGAATTATCGGGGCCGTTTGCATTTGCGGTATGGCGCTGTATTCCAGGTGCGGCTACTGCATGAGCATCGTAAATATTTGTTTTTACTGGGTATTAAAGAACGCCGGAGATGCCGCCATCTAGGTTGATGCTGGTGCCGGTGACATAGCTGGCTGCATTTGATGCGAGGAAGGTGATGACGTTGGCGACTTCCTGGGCCTCGCCGACCCGTTTCATCGGAATGTCCTTGCTCATCTTGCCGTAGTAATCGTCGGCATTGATCCCGTCCTTGGTGAAGCGGCGCTCGTGCTGTCCTGATTTGATCTTGCCGATGCAGATGGTGTTGACCAGGATGTTGTCGGGTGCGAACTCCTTGGAGAGGGCTTTGGTGATGGCCAGACCGGCTGCCCGGGATACCGAGGTGGGGTAGGACTCGGGACCAGGTTGCTTTGCGCCGGAAATAGTGATGTTGATGACGCGTCCGCCCCCCTGTTTTTTCATATGCGGAATCGCGAGCCGGGTGCAGCGGATGGCACCGAATACCTTGAGCTCAATATCGGCAGCCCACTCTTCGTCCTGCAGTTCGAGGAATTTGCCGCGTTTGGATGTGCCTGCATTGTTGACCAGAATGTCGATACGGCCGAATTTCTGGGCGACTTCCTCAATGAACCGCTTGCAGTCCGCCGCTTTGCTCATGTCCGCCGAAATGGCCAGCACTTCGCCGCCGGCTTTGGTGATTTCTGCCGCCGTGGCATCCAGCAATGCCTGGCCACGGGCACAAATCGCGACTTTTGCGCCTTCCCGTGCCAGCGTCAGCGCCGTGGCTTTGCCTATGCCTTCGGTGCCGCCGGTAACGATCGCAACCTTGCCCTTGAGTCCGAGTTCCATGCTTTTGTCCTCCACAATCTTGAAAATGAGCGGGCATTGTAGCGCCAATCCTGCGCGGGGCCTTTTGCCCTTCCGCTATTCGTCGTAGCATATTCAAACTCACCGGTCCCTTTCCGCGGTCCCGTTCCGTTACGGCTGCGCTGGTGCCCTTTCTGGAGATTCAAATGGCGCCTGCCCGCAGTCTTGTCCCCAAATTGCAGTTTGTCCTGAATGCTCTTGTGGTGGCCGCAGTGATGCTCTTTTTCAATGCGCCCGTGTTGGCCGCGGAGAGGGAGCTTACCGTCGACGAGTTTTCCGTCGTCAAGTTGACGGTCAAGGCCGTGCCTGGAGCGCGCAGTACCAATACCCTGGGCCCGCAGCGGGAAGGCACTGGCGTGGTCATCGACTCCAGCGGTCTGGTTCTGACCATCGGCTACCTGGTTACCGAAGCTGACACCATTGAACTGGCGACAGCAGATGGCCGCAAGTATCCGGCGAATGTCATCGGCTTTGACAATACGACCGGCCTCGGACTCGTCAAATCAATGACGCCGTTGCCGATCAAGCCCGTTGATTTTGGCCAATCGTCAGCTGCCAATCTGCGCGATATCGTGCTGATTGTCGGATTCGATGGTGTGGCACCAGCCTACATCGTGTCCAAACGGCCGTTTGTGGGGTATTGGGAATATCTGCTTGATGAAGCCATTTATACGGCTCCGGCAACGGTTAACTGGCAGGGCGCTGCGCTGCTGTCTCGCGAGGGCAAACTGCTGGGCATCGGTTCGCTTGCGGTTGGCGATGCCGTTGGCAAGAGTGCCGTGCCCGGCAACATGTTCGTGCCGATCGATACTTTGAAGCCGGTATTGGGAGATTTTATTGCCAATGGCCGTGTCACGACCAAGCCGCGCCCCTGGCTTGGGATCACCTCCCAGGAAATCCAGGGCAAGGTGATCGTGACCCGCGTATCCGCAGAAGGACCGGCCGAAGAAGCCGGGTTGCGGGCTGGCGACATCATTGTCGGTCTCGGCGGTCAGCCTTTGACCGGTCAGGCGGATTTCTACACGCGACTCTGGAAAAGCGGCGACGCCGGCGTTGAGGTGACGCTGGATGTGCTCAAAGGCAACAAGATCGAGCCTGTCAAGGTTAAATCAATGGCCCGCGAAGGGCATTTCCGGTCCAAGCCGGTCTATTGAGACGGGCGTCGAATTGTTGCTTTGAGCAATTCCGGCGCACTTTGATCGCGGGCTGTCGCTTTCTAGAAGTAATCCATTCCGAGGCAGCCTGAGGCCAGATCCATCTGCTCGACCAACTTGCGGCCGACCATGTTGCGCAGCGTTTCGGTCGTGCCGCCGCCGAGGCTGCCGTAGCGCGTGCCGCGGAAAAAGCGCGAAACCGGGAATTCGTCGGTAAAACCGTAACCACCGTGAATCTGGATCGCTTCGCTGGTCACGCGGATCGACATTTCGTTGGTGTAGATCTTGGCCATTGCCGCGAGTGTCGGATCGGGAAATTTATCGCCGGATACGGCGGCTCGATAGAGCAGGCCGCGAGCGGCCTCGATCTGGATGTACATGTCGGCCACCTTCCAGCGCAGGCCCTGGAAGTCGCCGATTTTTTTGCCGAACGCCGAGCGCTGGCGCATGTATTTCACCGCTTCTTCCAGTGCACCTTCAGCGAGACCCAGACAGATCGCCGGATTCAGGCAACGCTGGGTGTTGAATGCGGACAGCAGCTTTTTCATGCCGTTGTCGCGAATGACCAGGTGCTCGATCGGCAGTTCGATATCGTCGAACACGACGTCTGACAGAAACTCGCCGCCCATCGTGTGATAACTCGCCTTCGCGATCAGACCCTTGGTTCCGCCCGGAACCAGTACGCAGCCTATGCCTTCGGCGCCGGGCTTGTTGTCGACGCGGGTAAAGACGATGAACATTTCAGCAATGTCGGCGCGGGAGATCAGTGTCTTGGCGCCGCGCAGCACGATCTTGTCGCCCTTGATGATGCAGTTGGTCTTGTAACTTGGCACGTCAGTGCCGGCATCGGGTTCGGTCATGCAAATGGCGAGGATGGCCTCGCCGGTGGCGACTCGCGGCAGGATCTTGCGCTTGATTTCTTCTGGCGCGAACGTGGCGATGATGCGTGTCTGGGTGCCGACTTCCCCGAGTGCCGCCATCGAGGTCACGTAGCATACTTTGCCGATTTCCTCGAGTACCAGCACCGTATCGAGAATCGACAGGCCGGAGCCGCCGTATTCCTCGGGAACCGCCATGCCGAGGACACCGATTTCACCAAGCCGTTTCATGTTTTCCGCAGGCCAGGTGCCGTCGAGGTATTTGATCGCGCGCGGCGCAAATTCTTCCTGGCAGACCCGGCGTACGGTATCCACAAACGCGCGTTGCTCTTCGGAAATCCTGAAGTCCATGATCAGTTCACAATCGTAGTTGTTGGTTGTTTATGGATGGCGTGCCGGGTCAGTGCCAGTACGGCGGATAACCGGAGCTTTTCGACTCGGCGTCGAGCCGCCGCAGCAAGGCATGCCATTCGAGTACGCCGTAGGGACGACGCGTCCCCGGCTGGTAGAGGTTGGCGGTGTGCGCGATGACTTCTTCCGGCGGCAGCACGATGTCCTCTCCACCGGCCAGCGCATCGACTTGTGCGCGGCAGGAAAGTTCGAGTTGGTACATGGTGTTAAAGGCCTGCTGAACGGTGGCGCCGCAGGTGAGCAGGCCATGATTGCGCAGCATCATCGCGTCATGGGTGCCGAGGTCCCTGACCAGCCGCTCCCGTTCGGCGAGGTCAATTGCGGGACCCTCATAGTCATGGTAGCCGAGGTGACCGACAAAACGCATGGAGGTCTGCGTCATCGGCAACAGGCCGCGCTTCATCGAGCACACAGCCATGCCGGCGCGCGTGTGCGTGTGCATTACGCATTGCACGTCGGGTCGCGCGCGGTGGATCGCGCCGTGAATCACGTAGCCTGATTTGTTGATGCCATAGTCCGTATCGGGCTTCCAGAGGATGTTGCCTTCAAGATCGATCTTGACCAGACTGGAGGCGGTAATTTCCTTGTAAAGCAGTCCGTAGAGATTGATCAGCAGGTGATCCTCATCACCGGGAATGCGCGCGGTGATGTGGTTGTAGATCAGGTCCGTCATGTCGTAGACATCGGTCAGCCGGTAGCACGCGGCGAGATTCAGGCGGGTTTCCCACTCCTCGGGGCTGACTTCGTCCTTGATGCTGCGGAACTGCGTGGAGTAATTTGTGGTCACAGGCGTGTCCAGTACAGTGCGGGAAATTTGACGCGGGGAGCTGGGGCTGAGAGGGGGCTGAGGGGGGGCTGAGGTGATCCAATCTGGTGCCGAATTATATATGCGGCTCCTACGGTTTGACTGGGCCGGTTCCGTATCCTAGACTTGCCGTCCCGCTTTACGGACCCAACTTTTCATTCGGAAATTCATGAGCCAAAACGCAAACAGCGCCGCAGTTGCCGGCAAGGAGCACTGGACCCGCAAGGGCGATGTCAAACTCTTCATGTGGGAGAAGCCCGCAATTGACGGCAAAGGCGCGAACGGTACCGTTCTGTTTGTCCACGGATCGTCAATGGCGTCACAGCCGACGTTTGATTTGCATGTTCCCGGACGTCCTGATTCTTCGGTGATGGACTGGTTTGCGCAGCGTGGTTTCAACACCTGGTGCGTGGACATGGAAGGTTACGGCCGTTCCGACAAGTCTCGTGACATCTATTTTGATATCGCCAACGGCGCCGATGATCTTGAGGCGGCGAGCGATTACATCATGAAGGCCACGGGTGCCAGGCAGTTCCTGGTTTACGGAATTTCGTCCGGCGCGTTGCGCGCAGCCATGTTCGCCGAACGTCATCCGGAGCGCGTATCCCGCCTTGCGCTGGACGCTTTTGTCTGGACCGGCAAAGGAAGCCCGACACTTGAAGAACGCGCAAAGAAACTCGATCAATGGAAAGCCAACAAGCGGCGCCCGATCGATCGCGCATTCATGCATTCGATTTTCAATCGCGACCATCCCGGTTGCGCCGAGCAGAGCGTTGTAGAAGTTTTCGCCGATGAAGTGCTCAAACTCGACGACTCAGTGCCGACAGGTACCTATCTCGATATGTGCGCCAAGCTGCCGGTGGTTGACCCGGCAAAAATCAAGGCAGCGACGATAATCATGCGCGGTCAATGGGACGGTATCGCCAGCATGGAAGACCTGCTTGATTTCTTCAATCGCCTGCCCAATCCCGACAAGTCTTTTGCGGTGATGGCCGGGATTTCGCACGCGAGCTTCCAGCAGATCAATTACCACACGGTTTATCACATCCTGCACTCATTTTTCACCCAACCGGAACCGATTTACCGTGGTTAACGCTGCGGCTTTGGCGGTGCCTGCAGGGCTGCTACACTTTCGCAGCGGCTCCCTTGATGGAGCCGCACATAATGAGTCAATACTGACGAGGAGATTCAAGATGAAACAACTTCAAATGGGCCTGGCCGGCCTTGCTTCAGCGCTGGCGCTGGCTGTTGCTGCCGGACCGGTTTTGGCTCAGGCCTACCCGGTCAAGCCCGTGCGCATGGTTGTGCCGTTCGGCGCAGGTGGTGGTACCGACATTCAGGGCCGGCTTCTGGCACAGAAGTTCCAGGCCAGCATGGGCCAGAACTTCCTGGTGGAAAATCGATCGGGCGCATCAGGCCTTATCGGCGCCGAATTTGTGGCGCGTTCCCCTGGTGATGGCTATAACATTTTGTTCACCACGGCTTCGCTTGCGGTCAGCGTGACGCTCAATGCCAAACAGCTCAAGTTCGATCCCAACAACGACCTGTTGCCAGTGAGCTGGGTGTCATCGGTGCCGCTGGTGCTGGTACTGCATCCCAGCGTGCCGGCAAAGAATCTCAAGGAATTCATTGCACTGGCAAAAAGATCCGGTGGCAAGCTGAACGCGGCGCATAACGGCGCCGGTACAACCAGCCATCTTTCAATAGAAATGCTTAACCTGTTTGCGGGTACCAAGGTCACTCCGATTCCATACAAGGGCGGCGGACCGGCCATGGTCGGGCAAATCAGCGGAGAAACCGACTTTACGTTCGCGACGGCACTGGCGGCGCAACCTTTCATAAAGTCCAATAAAGTGCGGGCGATAGCGGTGACTACGGCGAAAACAGCCGCTGCTTTCCCGGAATTGCCCACCATGAAATCCATGTATCCCGATTTCGAGGCGGACAATTGGTACGCGATGTTTTTCCCCAAAGGAACACCCAAGGACATCGTTGCCAAGCTGAATGCCGAAATCATAAAGGCCTTGAAAGCGCCTGACGTTAACGATTTCATACGCAAGGAAGGTGGCGAGCCGGTGGGCAGCACGCCAGAAGAACTCGCAGCCTATTTCAAGCGTGAGAACATCAAATACGCGAAGGTGATCAAGGCTGCCAACGTAGTTGGTGAGTGAAGCATGATGCGGCTGCGCGCAGTCGCAGCGACAGCCGTTGTTGGTAAAAACGCCCGCCAGTTGCGGGCGTTTTTATTTGCAGGCCTTGCCGGTCGACGAAGTGGATGAGTTGCAGTTGCAACGACGGTTTATAAAAAATACATTTATAATCAATAACTTATAATTAATTTTTGTTTATGATCGCCCTTTTAAAAACCTGCCCGATGATCTCGCTGGTGATGAGCTTGATGGTACTGAGCTTGATGGTACTGAGCGGAATATCGGCCAGCCATGCTGCTGAATTTCCTGCCAAACCACTGCGCATGGTTGTGCCTTTCAGCGCGGATGGAGGCGTCAGCATGCAGGCGCGTCAGTTGGCAGAACCACTGAGCCGTCAATTCGGTCAGCAGGTGCTGGTGCAGCATTGGGCCGGGGCCGGCGGATTGATCGCCAGCGAAGTCGTAGCGCGTTCGCCAGCGGATGGCCATACCCTGCTGTTTACAACGACCAGCCTGGCCATCAATACGGCATGGCTGGGTACGCAACTGTCATTCAGTATTGGGACGGATCTTGCGCCGGTCCGCTGGTTGTCTTCAGCGCCATTGGTGCTGGCGGCGCATCCTGCCGTGCCGGCCAGATCGGTACCGGAACTGGTCGCGCTGGCCAAGCGCGGGCGACCGGTGCTGAAATTTGGCGCTAACGCGCCGGGCAGCCTCGGCCATGTCGCGCTGTCCACATTCAGCCGGGCATCTGGTTTCATTCATGAGCCTGCCTTGTTCAATGGCGGTGGCGCTGCGGCAAAAGCATTGCTCGCAGGTGAGGTCGATGCGCTGTTCATTGCTGCGCCGGTGGCTGTACCCCTGCATGCTGCGAAACGCCTTCGCCTTCTGGCGGTTGCGTCAAAAGAGCAGCTTTCCTTGTTTGCAGGCGTGCCGGTGTTGCAGCGCTTTTATCCCGGCCTCGTGTTTGAAAATCGCTATGGACTCCTGGCGCCGGTACAGACGCCGCAATCCGCAATTCTGCGCTTGGACGCCGGGCTGCGCGCCGCACTGGCTGAAGAAAAAGTCCGTTCATTTTTTTCTGCGCACGGACTCTCGATTGCAGAAAGCACATCGGAAACTTATGCCGCGATGCTCAAAAACGATGTTGACCGTTACTCCGCACAGATGCGCAGCGGGGAGTTGCGTCTGCAGTAACGACAGCGGCGCATGCAGCATATGGAATGCGCAGGGCGTCGGCACTCCCTGCTAGAATCCGAGGCAATTCGCAAATCAGGATACAGGGCCATGACTGAACTCGACGCAAGCCAGATCTCCTGGCAAGACCAGTACAAACTGATGGTCGGCACCGTGACGCCGCGGCCGATCGCACTGGTAACCACCCTCGGCCGCGACGGCCCCAACGCCGCGCCGTTCAGTTTCTTCAACGCCGTTGGTTCCGATCCGGCGATGCTGATGTTTTCGGTAGGCGACCGTTCCGGCAAGGCCAAAGACACCGTGCGCAACATCCGCGAGACGCCGGAGTTCGTCGTGCATATTGTCAATGACGCAATCAAGGACAAAATGAATGTCTGCGCCGTTGATTATCCATACGGCGTCAACGAACTGGAGAAGGCCGGTTTTACGGCTGTGCCGTCGCGCAAGGTGCGCGTGCCGCGTATTGCCGAAGCGCCGGTCGCGCTGGAATGCCGGCTGATGCAGATTGTCGAACTGGGGCGCAAGCCCTACCACGTGGTGTTTGGCGAGATCGTCTATTTCCACTATCACGACGGCATCGTCAACGACCGTTATCACGTTGATGTGGGTGCCGTGAATCCGATCGGTCGTCTTGCCGGCAAAGGTGGTTATTGCCGCATTACCGATCGTTTTGAAATGCCGCGTATTCCGCTGGAAGGTTCGCCCTCCGGCGAATAGCGCAGTTTCGCTTCATCAATAACAATAAGGCTGCACCCGTGGAGGACAAATTTTTTCCGCAAGGAGCAGCATGATGGTGATGCATCGTTTTTGTTTCGCATTGCTGATGGTTGCCATGACCGCAGCACAGGCCGCCGATTATCCGCAACGCCCGATTCGGCTGATCGTGCCGTATTCTGCGGGCGGTTCCACCGACACCGTGGCCCGCATCACCGGAGCGCGGTTGTCCGAGCGACTGGGCCAGCAGGTGGTCATCGACAACCGCACCGGTGCCGGCACGTTGATCGGCACCGAGATCGTGCAACGTGCAAGCCCTGACGGCTACACGTTGTTGATGGCGACACCGCCACTGGCGGTCAATCCTTCGCTGTATGGCAAGGTGTCCTATTCCGTCGAGCGTGATTTTGTCGCCGTAACGAATATCGCAGGTTCGACCAATCTGCTGGTGGTGCATCCGTCAGTGGCGGCCAGCAATGTGCGTGAACTGGTGGCGTTGCTGAAAGCCGGTCCCGGCAAATACAGCTATGGTTCCAGCGGCGTCGGCGGTGCGGGGCATCTGGCGATGGCACTGTTCCTCAATATGGCTGGTGCCGAGGCCCTGCATGTGCCGTACAAAGGTGGCGCGCCCGCGGTGGCTGATCTCGTTGCGGGACGACTCAGCCTGATGATGGCCAATCTGACCACTGCGCAACCGCATATCCGCGCCGGCAAGCTGCGCGGTCTTGGTGTGGGCAAGGCAAAACGTTCGCCGCTATTTCCGGAAATGCCGACCATTTCCGAGGCCGGTGTCAAAGGTTACGAAGCCAATAACTGGAACGGTGTAGTGGCGCCCACCGGTGTTCCGCGCAGTGTTGTCGAGCGCTTGTATCGCGATATCACAGCAACACTCAAGGAGACCGCGGTCGCTGATCGCATGCAAGCTGCCGGCCTTGAGCCCATAGGCGACTCACCTGCAGAATTCGCGCAGTATCTGAAAGCCGAGGCGGCGAAGTGGGGGCAACTCGTCAAGACCGCCGGAATCAAGGCTGAATAATCATTTTTAAACAAGGAGTTATCTGATGGCTGCAGTCACCAACAAACGTCCGCCCTTCGACAAGGTCATTGTTGATCTCGCCAATTATGCGCATGGCTACAAGCCGACCAGCAAGCTGGCGTTCGAAACCGCGCGGCTGACACTGATCGACAGTCTGGCCTGTGCGTTCGAAGCGCTGGCTTATCCCGACTGCACCAAACTGCTCGGCCCCGTCGTTCCCGGCACCATCGTGCCCAATGGCGCGCGCGTACCCGGTACCAGCTATGTGCTTGATCCGGTCACTGCTGCTTTCAATGCCGGCGCACTGATCCGCTGGCTGGATTTCAATGATGCGTTTTACGGCCGCACAGTGATCCATCCTTCCGACAACATCGGCGCGATCCTGATGACAGCGGACTGGCTGTCCCGCACGCGGCAGGCTGCGGGCAAGGCACCGCTGAAGATGCGTGACGTGCTGGCGGCGATCATCAAGGCTTATGAAGTGCAGGGCGGATTGGCGCTGGAGAACGGCTTCACTGCGGCCGGCCTTGATCACACCATCCTGGTCAAGATCGCGACGACTGCAGCCGTGTCGCAGTTGATCGGCTGCACCCATGAAGAGGTAGTCAACGCACTGTCGAATGCCTGGGTTGATGGCCATGCGCTGGCCACGTATCGGCGCAAGCCGAACACCGGTGCACGCAAGTCATGGGCGGCCGGCGACGCCTCTGCGCGCGGCGTATGGCTTTCGCTGATGGCGAAAAAAGGCGAGATGGGTTATCCGTCCGCACTGACTGCACCGAAGTGGGGTTTCTACGATGTGCTGTTCGACGGCAAACCCTTCAAGTTCCAGCGGCCGCTAGGCAGTTACGTGATTGAAAACACGCTGTTCAAGATCCCGTATCCGACGGCCTTCCACGGCCAGACCGGCGTGGAAGCGGCGATCAAGCTGCATCCGCTGGTGAAGGACCGGCTCAATGACATCCAGTACATCGAAGCGCGCGGCCACAATTCGACGATGGTGATCCTCGACAAGACCGGTCCGCTGGCCAACTTCGCCGACCGCGACCATTGCATGCAGTACATGATGGCCATCGGCCTGATCTTCGGCGACATGACGGCCAAACATTACGAGGACGAGATTGCCGCCGACCCGCGCATCGACAAGCTGCGCGAGAAAATCCGCCTCACCGAATACGAACGCTACGAGCGCGAGTACCACGATCCCGCCAAACGCACCAATGCCAACTCGATCCAGGTGTTCTTCAAGGACGGCAGCAAAACGCCGCTGTCCGAAGTGAACTATCCGCTGGGCCATCGCAAACGCCGCAAGGAAGGTGTTCCGGCAGTGATGAAAAAATTCAATGAAAACACTGCGATGGTGTTTGCGCCCAAACAGAAAGCGGCGATTGTTGCGGCGTGCACCGATGCGAAAAAACTCGAAGCGATGGCGGTCAACGAGTTCGTTGATCTGCTGCTGCGCTGATGGGGGCGATTGAGGCGAAACTTGCGGCGATGGGCCACAGCCTGCCGCAGCCGCGCAAGTTTCCCAATCCCAACCGCTGCGGTGCCGTACGCGTCGGCAACATCCTGTTTGTGTCGGGCCACGGTCCGCACCATCCGGGCATGCAGATCAGGGAACACGGCAAACTCGGTCAGGACATGACGGTGGAGGAGGGCTATAAGGCGGCGCAAGCCTCAGCGTTGGCGATCCTCGCTACGGTCAAGGCCGAGGTTGGTGACCTTGATCGCGTCAAGCGTGTGATCCGGCTGTTCGGCATGGTCAACAGCGCGCCTGATTTTCCGGATCACCCGAAGGTGATCGATGGCGCGTCAGACCTGTTCTACCAGTTGTTCGGTGCCGAAGCGGGCTGCCACGCGCGTTCGGCGGTCGGTATGGCTGGCCTGCCGCGAGGTCAGGCCGTCGAAATCAATGGCGAGTTTGAACTGCGCGATTAGCGCTTATGGTTACCCCGGTGCGCCCCGAAGGAGGTCTCGCTCGAGGCTAGGCCGGGGTAACGGTCGTATCAGGACAAGCGGTCGTATCAGGACAAGCCGTACATTTTCCGACCCGGCGTCGGCAGTTCCGCGCTGAGGATGGCGCCGCCTTCCGAGTCGACGATGTAAAGCCGGTGCGGGTTGCGCACCCCGAAAGCGCAGTTGGTCACCACATCCGTTCCGGGGGAGTCAATGCGGTACAGCGGTTCGCCGCGATGGTTGAAAATCCATACCGCGCCCATGTCGGGATGTGCCACCGCCAGTCCGTCATTGTCATCAATCGCCATGCCATCAGGACCGCGTCCGCCGCTCATCTGGATGAACACGCCCATGCGCGATACCGTACCGTCCGGCAGCAGCGGCAGACGCCACACCGCATTGGCGCGGGTCACTGCGACGAATAGCGTGTTCTCTGCCTTATCCAACACCAGGCCGTTGGGGCTGGGTATGTTGTCGGCAATGCGCTCGAGTTTGCCGTTGACACGCAGCCGGTAGACCGCGCCGGTCGGATTCTGCAGGCCGCTCTGGCCCTGATCGGTGAAGTAGAGGTCGCCGTTGCTGGCGAACACCAGATCGTTGAGGCCTTTGAAGGTTTCGAGGTTGTAGCGGTTGATCAGCGTTTCGATGCGGCCACGCTTCGCGTCGAGCAGCATCAGCCCGCGCTTGTGATCGGTGACAAAAATGCGGCCGTCCTTGTGGATCTTGAGGCCGTTCGGTTCGCCGTCGTATTCGACAACAAGATCCCAGCTGCCGGTCGGCGAAATGCGGAAAATGCGCCCGAATGGAATGTCAGTGACATAGAGATTGCCCTTGCGATCGAAGGACGGGCCTTCAAGGAAGCAGCCGCCGTGGGGGGCGGGGCGACCTGCTGCCAGGCGCTCGGCCGATACTTTTGTGCGGCGGAATTTTTTCGGCAGTTCGGCGAAAACGTCGGCGGTAATACGCTCGGGCGGGGCAAAGAAGCTCATGGTCTCTCTATATGGACTGGTGAACGGATAGTGCGGGAATTGTATGCCAGAATCTGGCGAATCCCATTCTGCGTACAGCCATGAAAAAGCCACTCGAAGTCCTGCGCCTTTATCCTGAACACGATTACACCCTGAACGGCACGCTGGCGAGCCGCGCCGGCACGGATCCGCAACGTCCCTTCATTTTTTACCGCGACCGCACCTGGACCTGGGGCGAATTTGCGCAAACCGTTGATGCCGCAGCCCGTGTCCTTGCCTCACGCGGCATCGGCAAGGGCGATCGCATGGGCGTCATCGCGCGCAACTGCGACGGCCATGTTGTATTGCTGCTGGCGCTGGCCCGTCTCGGCGCGATCATGGTTCCGGTCAATCCGGATTACGGTGTCGAGGAAGCGAAGTACGTGCTGCATCATGCCGAAGTGAGCGCAGTGGCGGCAACGCAGGACACCTTTGATGTCGCGCAAAAGGCCGCTGCAGGTCTGAAAACGCCGGCGTGGTTCGTGATGCTCGACAGCGCAGCCGGTAACGTACCGCTGCTCGATGATCTGATCAAGACTGCGCCGCCAACCGGTTTGCCCGGCGATGTCGGCGCTGACCTGACCTGCCTGATCGTCTACACCTCGGGTACCACCGGTTTTCCGAAGGGCGCGATGCACAGTCAGAGAAGCTTCGTCACCGGCGGCGAAGCCTTTGTGCAGCGCATGTATCTGCAGGACGACGACCGTGTCATGGTGGTGCTGCCGCTGTTTCACATCAACGCGATGTTCTATTCCGTTGCGGGCACGCTGGCTGCAGGCGCGAGTATGGTGATCATCCCGAAGTTTTCGGCGACAACCTTCTGGCAAACGGCCGTCGATACCGGCGCTACCACGGTCAATATCATCGAAGCCATCGGCAGCATCCTGCGCACCCGTCCGCGCAGCGAGTTCCGCCCCGAACACAAGATCACCAAGGTGTACGGCGTGCGCGCTAGCATGGATGAAACCTTCAAAAATGATTTCAGGATCCCGCACCGCATCGGCGGCTACGGCATGACTGAAATTCCCGGCGTGACCTGCAATCCTTTCGAGGGCCCGCAGAAACTGGGCAGCATGGGACCGATTGGCCGGCATCCCGACCCTGCGCGCCCTTGGGCGCAGTGCCGCGTGGTCGATCAAGAAGGGCGTGATCTGCCGGATGGCGAGCCTGGCGAACTGTGGGTGAAGACGCCGATCATCATGCAGGGTTATTTCCGCGATCCCGAGCAGACCGCCAATACGTTTCAGGATGGCTGGTTCAAGACCGGCGATATGGTGAAACGCGACAGCGACGGTTATTTTTATTTCATCTCGCGCATCCGCGACATCATTCGCCGCCGTGGCGAGAATATTGCCGCAGCGGAGCTGGACCGTGTCGTCGGCGAGCATCCCGCGGTTGCCGAAGCCGGAACCATTGCGGTGCCTTCCGAGATGGGCGAAGACGAGATTTTTGTGGTGTGCGCGGTCAAGCCCGGCGCCAAGGTAACGGCGCAGGAAATCGCCGACTGGTGTCGCGCGCGGCTGGCACCGCAGAAAGTGCCGCGTTTCGTTGCCTTTGTGGACGAACTGCCTCACACGCCGACGCACAAGATTGCCAAGGCCGCTTTGCGCGGAGATGTTGCGTTGCGGTCACGGGCTGTTGACCTCGCACCGCCGAAGAAATGAGCGTAGCAGGCGGGGCTGGTCGCTTGTAAGCCTCCGCCCCCTTGGCTAGACTCGGAAGCTCTGGTGCATTCCCGGTCTGATGCAGTAAGGATGCGCCAAATCATGCAGATTGCCTGCCATGTCGCAGCGCAATCTCAAGGGGAGAACATCATCGAACGCAAGACATTGGGTCTGGCCATCATCGGCTCGGGCCGCATCGGCGGGCTGCGCGCGCAACTGGCCGCAGGACATCCGGCGGTGCGTTTTATCGCCACTGCAGACCAGGATCCGCAAAAAGCCGAAGCACTGGCGAAGAAGGTCGGTGCAGCGGTTCATTCATCTGACAATACGGCGATCATCGCGCATCCCGAAGTCAATGCCGTCATCGTTTCCACCAGCGAAGGTGAACACCTCGCGCCGATCCTCAAGGCGCTGGAACTGGGCAAGCCGGTACTGGTGGAAAAGCCGATTGCGTTGTCTGTAGCCGATGCAGACCAGGTGATCCGCACCATCGAAAAATCCGGCGTCGGCGTGCATGTCGGTTACAGCCGCCGCTACAAGGAACGTTACCTGATTGCCAAGGAGCAACTCGTGCAGGGTCGCCTCGGCACGCTGACCGGCGGCGCGGCCCGGGTGTTCAACTCGCGTTCACAGGCCCTGGCCATGCTTGCGCGTAACGCACATGCGACGCCGGTAGTGGATGCGCTGACCTATTACGTCGATCTGATGAACTGGTTTCATGAGGGCAACAAGCTGGTCGAAGTGTATGCGCGCGGACAGAAGGGCGTGCTCAAGGCGGCAGGCCATCCTACAGTGGATGACATCAGCTACGCGATACTTACTTATTCCGATGGCGCAGTGATGAACCTCGGCATCAGTTACGCGCTGCCCGAGAAATATCCGGCGCTGGGTCATGCGGCGCGCGTTGAACTGGTTGGCACCGACGGCGTGATGATTCTCGACGACGACCATACCGACCAGTTGATGTACACCGAAAAAGGCATTCCGCACGTCTATCTGCCCGATCATTTCGTCAACATGGTGTTCCTGCAGAGCGGCACGCCGGGTGACTGGGCGCTGGGTGAATTCTGGGGGCCGATTGCCAATGAAACCCGCGCCTGGCTGGATCACCTGTCGATGGGCAAGGCCTGCTCGCTGGCAACACCGCGCGAAGCCCGCCTCAATCTCGAAGTCACGCTGGCGATCGAACATTCGATGGCCACCGGGCGCGCAGTGACACTGCCGCTCGCACAATAAAATCAGCAAGGAAACAAGATGAACAAGGGTTTCGCAGTGCTGTCGGTGTTATGCGCCATGGCGGGCGCTGTTCATGCCGCCGATACCTATCCCTCGCGACCCATTCGCATGATCGTGGCTTATCCGCCGGGCGGCGGCACCGATCAGGTTGGCCGCGTGATGGCGGAGCAGTTGACAGTCACCCTGGGGCAGAACGTCGTGGTGGATAATCGCGGCGGGGCAACCGGCAACATCGGTACTGAACTCGCGGCACGCGCGGTACCTGATGGTTACACCCTGCTGATGGGCAATGTTGCGCCGAACGCGGTCAATGTCAGTCTGTTCAAAAAGCTGGGTTTTGATCCGGTGAAGGATTTTGCGCCGGTAAGTCTGGTTGCGATCACGCCGAACATTCTGGTTGCGCATCCGTCCATTCCGGTGAAGACCATCAAGGAATTGATCGCGTATGCCAAGGCCAAACCGGGCACGCTGAACTTTCCGTCAGCCGGTGTCGGCAGTTCCTCGCATCTTGCCGGCGAACTGCTGAAGTCGCTCGCCGGCATCAGTATGGTCCACGTGCCGTTCAAGGGTGGTGGTCCGGCGCTGATTGCGGTGATTGCCGGCGAAGTGCAGGTCATGTTTGCGACCATGCCGGCGGCAATGCCGCATGTTAAATCGGGGAAAGTGAAACCGGTTGCGGTGACCACGGCGAAACGTTCGCAGGCGATGCCCGAGCTGCCGACCATAGCCGAGTCAGGGGTGAAGGGATATGACGCATCAACCTGGTATGGGCTTCTTGCGCCGGCGCGTACGCCGCAAGCGATCGTCACGCGCTTGCATGGTGATACGGTGAAGATTCTCGCAGGTCCGACACGACAACGTCTGGAGGCGCAGGGTTTTGAGCCTGATGGTGGTACGCCTGCCGAGTTCGCCGCTTACATCAAATCAGAAATCATCAAGTGGGCCAAAGTAATCAAGGATGCGGGTATCCCCGCCGAATAAAAATCCGCAGCAGTGTTGTCGTAAACCCCAATATCGCGAGGAGATGCAATGAAATCCGGATTTCTGTACTTCCCTGAAAATTTCATGTGGTCGCAGGGCATGATGATTGCCATCGAGATGGCGCGCTGGGGCGGGGCGGCGATGAGCGAGGTGGATCGTGTCGGCCGGCGCCTGAAGGACAAGGTCGGCGATAACGAAGCCTGGGGCGCGGAATGGGAAAAGGAAGCGCAGCGCATAGAGGCCATGGGCGATGGTGCCAAAGCCGCGGGCTGGAAGCTTTCTGCGGCAGGCCACTATATGCGTGCGGCCACCTACTATTTCATCGGCGAGCGTTTTGTCGGGCTCGGGCCGAAAAAGATCGAACTCTACGAAAACTGCCTGCGCTGTTTCCGTGCCGGCATCAAGGACCGTTTTCCGAACATCGAGCGCGTCGAGGTGCCCTATCAGCACGAAGGCAAACCGACAACGCTGCCTGCGTGGTACATGAAAGCGCCGGGCGACGGTCCCAAACCCACGGTCGTCTTTTTTGACGGGCTGGACAGCACCAAGGAACTGTCGATCCTGTTCGGCGGCGTGGAACTTGCGCTGCGCGGCATCAACACCATGGCCATTGACGGACCGGGGCAGGGCGAAGCGCTGCGCCTGCAGAATATTCCCAGCCGTCCGGATTACGAAGTGCCGGGCGCTGCTGCCTATGATTACGTGGCATCGCGCAAGGATGTTGATCCCAAGCGCGTGGCCATCATGGCCTACAGCATGGGCGGGTATTACGCCCCCCGCGTTGCCGCATTTGAAAAACGTTACGCGGCATGTATTGCCTGGGGCGGCCATTACGATTACCACGCGACCTGGATTACCCGCCGCAAGATTCTCGAATCCGGCGGCACCAAGGTTTCCGCACCGCATTTTCAGCTGGCCTGGGTGATGGGCATGCCGGACATGGATTCGGCGATGAAAAAATGCGAGGGCTACAAGCTTGAAGGCGTGGCCAACAAAATCACCTGTCCCTTCCTGGTGACCCACGGTGAGGAAGATTCCATTTCGCCGGTGGCCAACGCGCAGCTGCTTTACGATGCGGTCAGTTCGAAAAAGAAGACGCTGAAGATCTTCACTGCTGAAGAAGGCGGCGCTGAACATTGCCAGGGCGACAACCGTTTCCTCGGTGCGACGTACGTGGCTGACTGGATCGCCGAAAACCTGTAACGCGGGTGTTGTTTGCCCGCGATTTTCCGGAGGAGGGCATCATGGCAAATCGCAATTGTTTTGGACGTGCGGCGCTGGCTGTGGCTGGCGTTGTGTGGTGTGCGGTGACGGTTCAGGTCCAGGCCCAGGCATTTCCAGCCAAACCGGTACGGATTGTCGTGCCCTACCCGCCGGGCGGTCCGCTCGACGATGTCGCGCGCGCCCTGGGCCAGAAACTATCGCCGGTCTGGGGGCAGCAGGTGCTGGTCGACAACCGTAGCGGCGCCGGCGGCAGCATCGGCGCCGATGTGGTGGCGAAATCACCGCCCGACGGTTACACGATGGTACTGGCCAATTCCGGCCCGATGACCATCAACGTGTCATTGCGCAAGGACCTGCCGTACGATCCGCAAAAGGATTTTGCACCTGTCACGCAGATCATCAGCGGGCCGATGGTGCTGGTGGTGCATCCTTCGCTGCCGGTGAAGTCGGTGAAGGACTTGATTACGCTGGCGCGAAACAATCCGGGCAAGCTCAACTACGCTTCGGCCGGCGTCGGCAACCTTCAGCACCTGGGCATGGAGCATCTGCAGGCGCTGGCGAAGGTCAAGATGAACCATGTGCCGTACAAGGGCGCGGCACCGGCCTTTATCGACACGCTCAGTGGTCGCATCGACCTGCAGTTCGCCAACATCGTCGGCGTACTGCCGCATGTCGAAAACAAGCGCGTGCGCGCCATCGCGATTTCGGCGTCGCGCGGCGCGTCCGTGCTGCCGGATGTGCCAGGTGTTTCCGCAACATTGCCGGCTTTCGACCTTGATGGCTGGATGGGCCTGTTTGTCCGTGCCGGCACGCCACAGGACATCATCGCCAAACTGCATCGTGATCTGGCCGCTGCGGTGCAAAGCCCCGATTACCGCGAGCGTTTTGCCAAACGCGGTGCGGATGTCGTCGTGGGTGGTCCTGAAGGTTTGGCTAAAATCGTGCGTGATGAAATCCCGCTCTATGCCGGCATCATCAAGTCGGCAAAGATTACCCCTGAATGACGCTGCTGTTTTGTAATGGATTAACGGAGTATCCGAGATGTCTTTTTTTGAACCACCAAAGCTGATCGAGGCCGATGTATTTGCTGCCGTGCCCGACCGCCTGCGCAAGGGCGGTGCGCCGTCGAGCTGGATTGACGCCAACCATCCGGGGTCGAAGCTCGACTGCTTTCTGGAAGGCCCGGCCTTTGACCGTGACGGCAATCTCTATATGGTCGACATTCCCTACGGCCGCATTCTGCGCATGTCGCCCAAGGGCGAGTTCGATGTCGCGGCCGAATACGATGGCTGGCCCAACGGCATCGCAATCCACCAGGATGGTTCGATATTCATTACCGATTACCGCCGCGGCATCCTGCGCTGCGATCCGAAAACCGGGCGTGTCGAAGATTTTCTGACGCATAACCAGTCGGAAGGGTTCAAGGGCGTCAATGACCTCACCTTCGCGCGCAACGGCGATCTGTACTTTACCGATCAGGGACAGACCGGTATTCATGATCCAACCGGACGGGTTTACCGTTACGGCAACGACGGCCGGCTTGATTGCCTGATCACCAACGGTCCCAGCCCCAACGGCATCGTGCTCGATCCGCAGGACAAAGTGATGTATGTGGCGATGACACGCGCCAACTGCATGTGGCATTGCCCGCTGAAGGGCGGCGGCATTTCGAAGGCCGGGGTGTTTGCAGTGCTGCCCGGTATTCACGGGCCTGACGGCCTCGCGATGGATGAAGCGGGCAACCTGTCGGCGGCACATGCGCGGCCGGGTATCGTCTGGTTGTTCAGCCCGATGGGCGAACCACTGGCGCGCGTGCAAAGCCGCAAGCCCGGCAATCGCATGACCAACATGGCTTATGGCGGTGCCGACCGGAAAACGCTGTACGTCTGTGACTCCTATCGCGGTGAAATTCTGACGGCGCCGATGCCTGTTGCCGGCAAGGTTCTTTATTCGCATCTGTAGATTAAAAAACATGAATATAATCAAATACATAATAACAATCCTGCTGATCGGTTCGAGCATGCTGGCGCATGCCCAGGCTAACTATCCGACGCGTGCAGTACGGGTGATCGTGCCGTCCGCACCGGGCGGTGGTACCGACATTTCGGCACGCATCATCGCGCCGCAACTGACACAGTTTCTTGGCCAGCAGATCATTGTCGAAAACCGCGCCGGCGCCGGCACGATGATCGGCGGTGAAGCCGTGGCGCGTGCCGCGCCTGACGGTTATACGTTGCTGATGGGCATCAGCACGCTGGCGATCAATCCGGCAATGTACAAAAAAGTACCCTACGACGCGCTGAAGGATTTTGCTCCGGTATCGTTGGCCGTTTCTTTGTCGAACGTGCTGGTGGTCCATCCGTCCCTGCCGGTACGCAACGTGAAGGAATTCATTGCGCTGGTGAAACCGCGGCCCGGTCAGGTCAACTTCGCTTCGGCCGGCGTCGGCACCAGTCCGCATCTGTCGATGGAACTGTTTCTGGTGATGACCGGATTGAAAATGCTCCACGTTCCCTATAAAGGCTCGGGTCCGGGCGTTACCGATCTGGTTGCCGGTCATGTGCCGGCAATGATGCCCAACATGCTGTCGGCACAACCGCATATCAAGTCCGGCCGCCTGCGCGCACTCGGCGTGACCGGCAGCAAACGCGCACCCGGCGCGGATGATATTCCGACCATCGCCGAAGCCGGCGTACCCGGTTATGAAGCGGTGCAGTGGTATGGCCTGCTCGCGCCGGCGGGGACGTCGCGCGACATCGTCACCAAACTGCATGCCGGCGTGGTGCGCGCACTGCAGAATCCGGATGTACGGCAGCGTCTGCTCAATGACGGTGCCGAGCCGGTGGGCAACAGCCCGGAAGAATTTGCAAGCTATCTGCGCGCTGAAACCACGAAGTGGGCCAAGGTCGTGCAGGCCGCCGGTATCAAGCCGGAATAGTCCGAACGCAACACTTACAACACTTAAAGCAGCGAGTAAAACGTAATGTCCCCGACAAAAAAAAGATCCCCGCCGAAAATCTCTCCGCTGATGCACAAGCTGGCGACCTACATCGCCAACGCACAGCGACGTGCGTTGCCCGCCGCCGTAACCGAGCGTGCCAAACACCATCTGCTTGATACCCTCGCGGCGATGCTGTCCGGCGCCCAACTGTTGCCGGGACGTCGTGCGATTGAATTCGTTTCAACGCAGGGTGGCATACCTGAAGCTACGGTGATCGGCAGCAACATCGTCACCAGCGCCATCAATGCCGCGCTGGCCAACGGCATGCATGCCCATGCTGACGAAACGGACGACACCTATTACCTCGCGCTGGTGCATCCCGGCTGTGGCGTGGTCCCTGCCGCGCTGGCGCTGGCCGAACGCGAGCGGGCGAGTGGAACGGCGCTGCTGCGGGCGATGGTTCTGGGTTACGACGTTTGTGCGCGGATGTCGATTGCACTGGGCATCGAACGTTTCCGTGAGCGCGGCCACTCCACGCACAGCTTCGGTCACATGTTCGGTGCTGCGGCAGCGTCGGCGGCGATCATGAAGCTGAATGTCGACCAGACACGTTACCTGCTGTCCTATACCGCGCAACAGGCTTCGGGCCTGTCGTGCTGGGCGCGCGATATCGAGCATATTGAAAAAGCATTCGATTTCGGCGGCATGCCGGCTCGCAACGGGGTGACGGCCGCATTGATGACATCCATGCGATTTACCGGCGTCGAGGACGTGTTCGACGGCGACCGCAGTTTTTTCCATGCCCACGGACTGACAGCCGATCCGAATAAGCTGATTCATGGCCTGGGCAAAACCTACGAAATCATGAACACCTCGATCAAGCGCTGGGCGGTGGGTTACCCGATCCAGGCCCCGCTGGATGCGGTACTGAACCTGATCGCGAAATACCGGCTGACCGCTGCCGATGTCGAGCGGGTCACCATCACCATCGATGATCAGGGCGCGCGCACCGTCAATCAGCGCACGATGGCCAGCATCAACATCCAGCACCTGGTGGCCGTAATGCTGCTTGATGGTGATATCACTTTTGTGTCTGCGCATGACGATCGTCGGGTGCACGATCCTCGTGTGCTCAAGCTGAAGGAGCGCATCACGCTGCAGGGCAGCGCGGCGCTGGGCCGTGCCAAGACAACGCAGGCCATCGTCGAAATCGTCACCCGCGACGGCCGCCGCGTACGCCATCACACCAAGGCGGTGCGTGGCACAGCAGCCAATCCGATGCCGCGTGCCGAGGTCGCAGCCAAAGCCCGCGACCTGCTGCAGCCGCTGCTGGGTAATCGCCGTGCCGAACGGCTGATTGATACCGTCTGGCAAATCGAAGGGGTGCGCGATATCCGTGCATTACGTCCTTTGCTGCGTGGCGGGCAGCGGTAGAATCCGTTCCATTTGACTGATCGTAATTTTTCTTTTTATCAAATCCACAGGAAACCGGAACCATGCGCTACGACCTGCACAGCCACGTCATCCCGCCGACCATCATTGCGGCGATGGAAAAGGACCCCAAGCGCTTCGAAACCAGCATCACGGAGAAGGATGGCAAGAAATATTTCGACGTGCATGGCCGTCCGGCAATCCTGAGCCCGGAGTTCTACGACGCCGACGTCAAGGTCGAGTGGATGAACAAAAACAAGCTCGACGTGTCTGCGATTTCGGTTGGTCCGCCGATCTATTTCTACTGGCTGTCGGCAGACGCCGGTCTTGCCGCGTCAAAACTCGCCAACGACGGCATTGCGCAGATGGTGGCGAAACACCCGTCGCGGCTGCGCGGGATGGCGCACTTGCCGATGCAGGATCCGGATGCGGCGATCGCTGAACTGGAGCGGGTGGTCAAGGAGCACGGATTCAAGGCGGTTGAACTGGCGACTTCAATCGAGGGCACGCCGCTGGCCGCGCAGAAATTCCGTAAGGTGCTGAAGACGATTGAACAGCTGGGCTGCTTCATTTTCGCCCACCCGTACCAATGTTTGGCCAAGGGCGGCATGGAAGATTATTACCTGTCGAACTTCGTCGGCTTTCCGCTCGACACGACGTTGATGGTCGCACACCTGATGTTCAGCGGCGCGATGGATGAAATGCCGGAACTCAAAATCATGCTGGCCCATGGCGGCGGTTTTATTCCGTATCAGATCGGCCGTTTCCGTCATGGCCACCAGGTACGCAACGAACCCAAGGTCAACAACGTTACTCCGCCGCGCGAACTTTTCAAACGCTTCTACTTTGACTGTCTGACCCATGATCCGCAGGCTGCGAAATACCTGATTGATCAGGTCGGTGCTGACCGTGTGGTGATCGGTACCGATCACCCCTTCGACATGGCGCCGCTGGATGTGCCGGCCGCAGTGGAGGGCATTCCCGGTTTGACGGCAGAGCAGCGCGAATGGGTTTGCGAACGCACGGCGAAATCGCTGCTGGGCGAGCACTGAATCGTTTTTTTGGAGTTTTGGCGTATCCTGCGAATTAATTCAATAGTCGGTAAGGGAGACGGTGATGGCCAAATTGAGTTTGCCTAAACTGGAATTCGACAAGAAAAAAGCCGGTATTGCCGGTGGTGCAGTACTGCTGGCCGTGGTCGGCTGGTTTGGATGGGACATGTTCATGGCTGAGCCGCCACCGCCACCACCGCCCCCGCCGGTTGCAGCCAAACCGCCTGCCCCAAAACCACCGGTACCCGTTGCGACGGATAAACCGGCTGAAGGCGAGAAAAAGGGTGAAGTGACTGCAGACATAAAACCGCCGGCCGACGCTGCGGGTAAACCTGCTGCCGAGGCAGTTGCGGCAGCAAAGCCGGCGTCTGATCCGATACCGTCGTCAAAACCGGTTGCGGCCAAAGCGGTGGTTCCAGTGCCTGCTGAGCCGAAGATGCAGATGGCAATGGT
This sequence comes from uncultured Bordetella sp., assembly GCA_964531455.1. Taxonomy (GTDB): domain Bacteria; phylum Pseudomonadota; class Gammaproteobacteria; order Burkholderiales; family SG8-41. The sequence goes on along the minus strand of CAZHFZ010000023.1, from coordinate 31,743 downwards.
TGCTCCGGTCGAAGCGGCAGCAGTTGACGCCGGTCCGCGGGCGCTGACTGCCCGTTCCAAACTTGATGCACGGGAGTGCCTGAAGAATGACAGCAATCAGGCGATTCATCGGTGTGCTGAAAAATTCCGCTGATTCCTGACTTATACAGACGTAAAAAAAGCGCAGCTTCAGCTGCGCTTTTTTATTGCCGGCAATTTCAGCCGCCTGAAGCAGCCTTGATGCCGGCGGATTTCACCAGCTTGCCGAATTTATCGACTTCCGCTTTAAGGTAAGCATGGAATTGTTCCGGCGTGCCGCCGATGATCTGCGCGCCGACGTCGTTATGGCGTTTCTGGATGTCCGGGTCGGCCAATATGCCCACGAATTCCTTGTGCAGGCGGCCGAGTATGGGTGCTGGTGTGCCCGCAGGTGCTGCAACGGCCGACCAGGATGAATTCTCGTAACCCGGAACACCCGCTTCAGCGATGGTCGGCAGATCAGACAAGACGGCCAGCCGTTTGGCGCCAGTGGTGGCCAGCGCACGCACGCGTTTGGCCTGCACGAACGGCACTGTGGCTATCGCATTGTTGAACAGCACCTGGATCTGGCCGGCCATGACGTCGGTCATTGAAGGTGCCGAACTCTTGTATGGCACATGGGTCATTTTGGTATTCGTCATCAGCGTGAACAGCTCACCGCTGATATGGCCAAAACCACCGACGCCGGATGAACCGTAGTTCAGTTCATTGGGGCGTGCACGGGCAAGAGCAACCAGTTCCTTGACCGATTTGGCCGGCACTGACGGGTGTACCACCAGCACGCCGGGCGACGTTGAAATCTGGATGATCGGCGCGAAGTCCTTCACCACGTCGAATGGCAGTTTGTACAAATGCGGATTGACCGCCCAGGTGCCGACGGTGGCGATGACGATGGTGTAACCGTCGGGCGGAGCTTTTACCGTGAGTTCCATGCCGATGTTGCCGCCGGCGCCGCCGCGATTGTCGATCAATACCGGCTGCCCGAGGCGTTGTGCCAGTTTCTCACCCAGCATGCGGCCCTGGATGTCAGTGGGACCGCCGGCGACGAAAGGCACAACAAAACGTACCGGTTTCGAAGGGTAGATTTGCGCCGTTGCCGGCAAGGTGCAAAAAGCCGATGCGACCGCAAAAAGAACCAGAACTTGTTTCATTGCATGCTCCTCCTTTGTTGTTATAGAGGAACACCTGGGTCAGGCTTGCAATACCTGCTTCAGGCGCTCTACTGCGGAATCAGGGCTGGTGAGTATTTTGCAGCCGGCATGCGGCGGAATCATGCGCGCTGCGCTGGCCATCGAGAATTGCCCCAGAACCAGCGCATCGCAGGGCATCAGTTCAGCTGCGGCTTCTGCGACCAGGCGGTCGTGTGTTTCGGCGTCGCCCTTCTGCAGTGCAGTCCACGCCGGGGCGACGGTGCGGGAAGCGACGGTGATCTTTTTCCCGTGCGCACGCGCCATGTCCTCAAGTTCGGTATTGAGCGCTGGAATGCTCGGGCCAAACGATGCAATCAGTCCGATGTGGCTGCCGGCGGCGAGCGCTTCGTCAAGCATGGCCTCGTTGGGTTTGAGTACAGGGATGGTCATGGCTGCGGCACAGGCTTCAATCGCCGGGCCGAAGGCGGAGCAGGTAAACAGGATGGCGTCGGCACCGCAGCCATGCACGTAACGGCTCAGCGCCAGGAAACGCTCGATCATGCGTTCGGTCAGTTGGCCGTCAGCGGCAAGGTCCGGCGCCAGTGAGTCTTCCAGAAGATTGGTTGTGCGCGCCTGCGGCCATAGCCGTTGAAAGGCGTTGCCGATGGGCTCGATGGCGAGCGGTGTGGCATGTATCAGAGCAATGCGCGGTGCGGTCATGAAGAGTGGAAATTCGCAGGTGAAAATCAGCTGATCATTTTACCCGTTTTGTCCGGGTGCGTTGACCAAACAAGGCGCGAAGCGGACAATCCGGCCATCGCGCCACGCCCGTGGCGGCGTACAGAACAGCTTTCTACAGACCAATAAGTTCCAGGGGAGGAATGCATGAAAAAAGCATTGGCTTTGGCCTTTTGCGCCGTTTCACTGCTTGCAGTTTCAGGAGTTCAGCAGGCACTTGCCCAGGTTTATCCTTCGAAACCGATCCGGCTCGTGCTGCCGTTCCCGCCCGGCGGCGGCACCGATATTCTCGGTCGCGTGATCGCACAGAAACTCGGCGAAAGTATCGGCCAGAATGTGATTGCCGAAAACCGGCCGGGCGCCGGCGGCAATGTCGGTGCGGAGTTCACTGCTCGCCAGGCCCCTGATGGTTACACCATCGTACTGTGCTCGCCGTCGATTTCGATCAGCCCGAGCCTGTACAAGAAACTCAACTACGACCCGCTGAAGGATCTGGCGCCGATTTCACTGGTGGCCTCGATCCCCAACCTGCTGGTGGTGCATCCTTCGGTGCCGGCGAAAACTCTCAAGGATTTTGTCGCTTTGGCACGCAAGAATCCGGGCAAGCTGAATTTTGGTTCAGGCGGTGCGGGCACCACCAACGATCTCGGTGCGCGTTATTTCATTGCCGAGAACAAACTCGATATCGCAATGATTCCGCACAAGGGCGCGAACCAGGCGCAGACCGCGCTGCTGTCGGGTGAGGTTGACGTACTGGTGATCGGCACCGCGGCGGCGGCGCCCTTCGTGAAGGCCGGCAAACTGCGCGCCCTGGCTGCGCTCAGCGACAAGCGCGACAGTGCTGTTCCGGAAGTGCCCACCGTGGCCGAAGCCGGAATGCCCTGGTTCAAGGTCGACACCTGGTACGGCATCCTCGCACCGGCTGCCACGCCGCGCGAGATCATCAACCGCCTGAATGCTGAACTGGGCAAGGTACTCAACGATCCGGCGACGAAGAAGATGCTGTCGCAACGCGGCACCGATCCGCTGACCAGCACGCCCGAAGAGTTCGCCAGGTTCATCCGCAGCGAAGCGGATCGCTGGGGCAAGGTGGTGCGTGCTTCCGGCGCCACGGCTGAATGATTGTTTTCAAGGAGATGCTGATGACCCGCTTCATACTCTTCATTGGCGCACTGGCTGCAGTCGCCAGCCTGGGCGCGACAGCCCAGGAATATCCGACCCGTCCGGTGCGCATGATCGTGCCGTTTGCGGCCGGCGGCCCGACGGACGTCATCGCACGCGTGGTCGCGCAGAAGCTGACCGAAGGACTGGGCCAGCAGGTGGTGGTCGACAACCGCGCCGGTGCGGGCGGCAACCTCGGCATGGGCCTCGCCGCGGCAGCGTCGGCCGACGGACACACGCTGATCGTCGTCAGCTCGAGCTTTGTCGTGAATCCCGGACTTTATTCGAGCATTCCCTACGATCCGTACAAGAGCTTCATTCCGGTATCGAACATGGCGGCCTCGCCCAACGTGTTCACCGTGCATCCGGGCATCGCCGCACGCAGCATGAAGGAACTGCTGACACTCGTTTCCGCCGACCCGAAGAAATTCTCGGTGGCCACTCCGGGCGTCGGTACCACGCCGGACCTCTCCGCCCAGTTGCTCAAGCTCACCACCAAACTCGACTTTGTCACGGTGCCCTTCGGCGGCGCCGGTCCTGCGGTGGCCTCGGTGGTTGCGAACCAGACGCCGATCGGCTGCACGGCACTGCCGCCGACCACTTCGCATATTCAGGCCGGCCGCCTGCGCGGCATCGCGGTGACCGGTGCGAAGCGCAGCAACGCAATCGCCGATGTGCCGACGATGGCCGAGGTCGGCTTCAAGGGCCAGGAGGCCGATACGCTGCAGGGCCTGCTGGTTCCGGTCGGCACGCCCAAGCCGATTGTTGATCGCCTGCACGGGCTGGTCGTGAAAATGATGGCCCTGCCTGACGTGAAGTCGCGTGTCGAGGGTCTCGGCTTTGACATCATCGCCAGTTCACCAACCGAGTTCACGGCACAGGTCAAGGTCGAGGTCGAAAAATGGACCAAGGTGGTGAAGGCGGCAGGCATCAAGGTCAATTGATTCCTGTTGCTGAACAGCGGCAGTTCTGATGCGCATCACTGACATCCGCGAAACCGCCATCGCGCTGAAATCGGACCTGCGCAACGCAGTGTTTGATTTCAGCGAGATGACCACTTCCGTCGTCGCCGTCGTCACCGACGTCATCCGCGACGGCAAACCCGTGGTCGGTTTTGCTTTCAATTCCACCGGCCGTTATGCCTGCGGCGCGCAGATGCGTGACCGCTTCATCCCGCGCATCCTCAAAGAGCCGCCGGAAGCGCTGCTCAATGCCGCCGGCGACAATTTCGACGCCGAGAAAATTCTCGCGGTAATGATGCGGCGGGAAAAACCCGGCGGCCATACCGAACGCTCGGTCGCCATCGGCACCATTGAGGTCGCATGCTGGGATGCAATTGCCAAGATTGCCGGCCAGCCGCTGCACCGGACGATTGCAGAAAAATACAATAAAAACAATAAGATAGATAAAGTGCCTTGTTACGTCGGCGGCGGCTGGTATGCGCCGGGCAAAGGCATTCCCGAACTGCTCGCGGAGATCAGCGACAAGTTCGCGCAGGGTTACCGGACGATGAAGATCAAGGTCGGCGGCATGTCGATCCCCGAGGACATCGCGCGACTTGAGGCTGCGCTCAAACTGATCGGCGACAGTTCGCGGCTCGCGGTCGACGCCAACGCCGGTTTCGACCGCGAACGTGCGCTGGCCTACGCCAAAGCGCTCGCGCCGTACAAGCTGCGCTGGTTTGAGGAGCCGACCGATCCGCTGGATTTCGCGCTGCTCGCCGAAGTCGCGGCGATCTACGAATCACCCATCGGTACCGGTGAGAACCTGTTTTCGACCCAGGACGTGCGCAATCTGATCACTTTCGGCGGCATGCGTTCCGACCGCGACATTATCCAGATTGATGTGCCGCAGTCCTACGGCATCGCGCAGTTCGCGCGCACCCTGGCGATGCTCAAGCAACGCGGCTGGTCGCCAGCTTCAGTGTTTCCGCACGGCGGCAACCAGATGACGCTGCACATCGTCGGCGGTTTCGGCCTCGGCGGCTGTGAGGCCTATCCCGGCGTATTCGGCATGTTTGCGGGGTTCGCCGATGACGCGAAGGTTGACGATGGCTGGCTGAAACTGCCGGACCGTCCTGGCATCGGGTTTGAAGCACAGAACGCGCTTTATGCAGTGATGCGCCAGCTTGCGCCGGAAATCGGCGGCTGAAAAAAATATCAATCAAGGGAGAAGGAAATGCGATTCGCATCAAAGGCCGCCCGGCTGATCGCTGGCGGCATGATGTTTGCAACACTTGCATCCGCACAGGCGGCATATCCGGAGAAACCGGTGCGCGTGGTAGTGCCTTTTGCGGCCGGCGGGCCTGCTGATCTGTCGGCACGGCTGATTGCGCAGAAACTCTCAGAGCAGTGGAAGCAGCCGGTGGTGGTCGACAACCGCGGCGGCGCCGGCGGCAATATCGGCACCGCACTGGTCGGGCAGGCACTGCCCGATGGCTACACGCTGCTGCTGACCACTTCCGTATTCATCTCCAACCCCAGCCTTTACAAGAACGCCGGCTACGATCCGTTCAAGGAATTTGCGCCGATCATTCTTGCCGGCGTGTCGGCGACCGTGGTGTCGCGCCATCCGTCTTATACCGCGGTCAATTCGATGCAGGACATTCTCCAGCAGTCGAAGATCGCGCCGATTTCCTTTGCATCGCCCGGCATCGGTACAGCGGGTCATCTGTCGGGCGAATTGTTCCGCAACATCACCAAGGCCAACATCCAGGCGGTGCCGTACAAAGGCGCAGGTCCGGCAATGACTGCGCTGCTCGGTGGCGAAGTGCGGCTGGGCTTTACGGCGGTGCCGCCGGTGGTCGCGCTGGCGCGCGGCGGAAAACTGGTACCGATCGCAGTGACCAGCATCAAGCGCCTCGACGTGTTGCCGAACGTGCCGACGGTGGCCGAGAGTTATCCCGGCTTCGAGGTCGACAATATGTACGGCCTGCTCGCGCCGAAAGCGACGCCGGCAGCACTGATCCGCAAGATCAATGCCGATACCCAGATCGCGCTGAAACAGCCCGACCTGCGCCAGCGTTTTGCTCAGGATGCCTTCGAGATTCGTGGCAACACGCCGGACGAGTTCGCGCAGTACCTGCGTGCTGAATTCACCAAGTGGGCGAAAGTGGTCAAGGATTCCGGCGTTCGCGTTGAATGATCGGCAGCCCGTTGTGATGGGTATGAGAAAATGCGGTCTTGCAGCTGAAAGCTTCCGCATGGTTTCCCGTGAAAAAACTCCAGCACCTGTTTGACAGCAACCGCGTCTGGTCCGAGCGCATCCGCCTTCAGGACCCGGAGTTTTTCAGCAAGCTCGCACGTCAGCAGTCTCCGGGATATCTGTGGATCGGCTGTTCCGACAGCCGGGTACCTGCAAACGAAATCGTTGACCTGTTGCCGGGTGAACTTTTTGTTCATCGCAACCTCGCCAACGTGGTGACTCACACCGATCTGAACTGCCTGTCGGTAATCCAGTTCGCCGTGGATGTGCTCAAGGTCAAACACATCATTGTTGTCGGACACTACGGATGCAGCGGCGTCGGTGCTGCATTGCGCGGAGACCGCATCGGACTCAGCGACAACTGGCTGCGCCATGTGCAGGACGTACGCCAGAAACACGAAGCACGTCTCTCGGCGTTGACCGATGCCGGTGCGCGCAGCGACCGCTTGTGCGAACTCAATGTCGTTGAACAGGTCGCCAACGTTTGTCAGACGACCATGGTGCAGGACGCGTGGGACCGCGGACAGGACCTGACCGTGCACGGCTGGGTTTACGGCCTGCGTGACGGGTTGGTGCGCGATCTTGAATTCAGCGCGACATCCGCCGATGAGGCGTCAGTGCATTATGTATCTGCGCTGGCCGGACTCGACTGAGTCCGGCGTTCTGGTTCAGATGATGCCGGCTGCGCGCAACGCGGCAATCTCGGCGTCGCTTTTCCCCAGCAGTTTCTGCAATACCTGATCGGTATGCTGTGACAGCAGCGGCGGCGGCGTGTCGTAGCTCAAGGGCGTGCGCGAATACTTGATCGGATTGGCAACCAGCGGCACTTCACCCGACAGCGGATGCGGCACATCGATTTGCATGCCGCGATATTTGATCTGCGGATTGGCGAATACGTCATCCAGCCGGTGGATCGGGCCGCAGGGCACACCCAGCGGTTCGAGCGTGGCAATCCATTCCGCGGTGGTCTTCAGTCTGACTGCCGGAGCAATGGCGGCAATACAACTGTCGCGGTTGGCAATGCGCAGCGCGTTGCTGGCGTAGCGTGGATCGTTCCCGGTTTCCGGAACGCCTGCGGCCTCGCAGAACTTCTTGAACTGGCTGTCATTGCCGATGGCTATGATCACGTCGCCGTCTTTGGTCGGGAAGGTCTGGTAGGGCACGACGTTGGGGTGCGCATTGCCCATGCGTATCGGTACTTCACCGCCGATCAGGTAATTGGTGTTCTGGTTGGCCAGCCATGCGACCTGCGTATCGAGCAGGGCCATGTCGATGTGCTGACCATAGCCGCTGCGGTGGCGCTCTTCAATGGCGGCGAGGATGGCCACTGTCGAATACATGCCGGTCATCAGGTCGGCGATGGCGACGCCGGCCTTCTGCGGACCGCCGCCGGGCAGGTCGTCACGTTCACCGGTGATGCTCATCAGTCCGCCCATTCCCTGCACCATGAAGTCATAGCCGGCACGGTCCTTGAACGGGCCATCCTGGCCGAAGCCGGTGATCGAGCAGTAGACCAGTCGCGGATTGAGCGCGGACAGTGTGTCGTAGTCGAGGCCGTAACGTTTGAGGTCGCCGACCTTGTAGTTCTCGAGCAGGATGTCGGCGTGCTGCGCCAGTTCGCGCGCGATTTTCTGCCCTTCGGGTTTGGCGATGTCCAGCGTGACCGACTGTTTGCCGCGGTTGGCGCAGAGGTAATACGCGGATTCCGAAGTGTCCTGGCCTTCCGGATCCTTCAGGAAGGGCGGGCCCCAGGCGCGGGTGTCGTCACCTTTTCCCGGACGCTCAACCTTGATCACTTCGGCGCCGAGGTCGGCGAGCACCTGGCCGCACCACGGACCGGCGAGGATGCGACTCATATCGAGTACGCGCAGGCCGGCGAGCGGTGTTGCGGATTTTTTTGCGGGGGCTGTGTTCATGTTTTGCGGACTTTGATTTCGCGGCTGATGGCCTTGGTGGTGCCGCCCCAGGTCGGGGCGTAGGCGGCCTTGCGACCGACGCCGCCGGCAACCACGATCATCAGGTCATCGGGTTTTTCAGCGACACGGATGACGTCTGCTGCGGGATCGCCGCCGGCGGCCATGCGCCGCGTGCGCATCGCGGGCGCCAGCTTTTCAACAGGCAGCGAGGCCCGTTCCCAGATCGCAGCCTTGGTTTTCTGTTTATCCATGCCTTCGCGGTTGAATAGTTCAACCCATTCCGGCGGCAGGATGCATAACGGTTCGCCGCCGCCGAGCAGCCCGGAGCCGCCGGCCACGCCGGCGATCAGCATCGACTGGGCAAAGGTCTGCGCCATATCGGCAGCGCTTTGGCTGTCGGAATCATTGACTTCGACGGTGCCGGCAATGCCGACTACGGTGACCACGCTGGCGTCCGCGGCGAAACCGCGCTCGACTTGCAGCGGCGTCCACGGGTTATCCACGCTGTTTTCGGCGAAGCAACATGCGTATTTGGCGGGTTGGCCCAGCGTTGCCATGTCGAGTTCACCGGGTTTGGCGCCGCAGACGTTCTGCAGGATCAGCGCCATCGCACGGCCGATCGTGGCGTTGGCGCGATGACCGGAACCGAGCGCATTGGCGGCGCTGTTGATGCCGAGCTGAGCGGCAAGCGAACCGCTGACGATGTAAACGGGTGTCGCAGAGCCGGTGGTGGTGGCGACACCGAGCAGGTTGAACTGCGGGTCTGCCAGTGCATCCACGGCTGCAACCAGCACCGGGAAGTATTCGGATTTGCAGCCGGCCATCACCGCGCAGATGGCGATGTCGCCGGCGGTGGCCATCGCAAAACTCGGCGCGACCATTACGATTTCTTCGTCCGCCTTGTAGCGGTTGGCGGTGAGCATGGCATTGACGCGCTCCGCCGTCGGCGGCACCAGCGGCAGGCCATCGCTCAGATAGTTTTCGGCCAGTTGCTGTTGAACCGTTTCCCATGAATCGTCATGGGTGCCGCGCCAGAGTTCCATGATGCCGGGTATGCGGTTCAGCGATCCGTCTTCGACAGAAAGCGGTGCATCTCGGTGTGGTCGGCGATGAAGCCGAGCTTTTTTTCCATCGCGTTCCAGACGTCAGCGGTCGGCTTGGCGAAGGCCGTTGAAGTCTGCATGGCCTCGGCGATTTCCAGCGCGGTGCGTACGTCCTTGGCCATCAGTCCGGCGGAGAACCCGGCGTTGTAAGTGCCGGAGAGCATGTACTGCTTGCACTTGTTCTTCGTCGTGTTATTCATGCCGCTTGAGGTATTGATGATGTCGACGATGACATTGGGATCAATGCCGAAGGCCTGGCCGGCGTGCATGGCTTCACAGGCGGCGATCAGTCCCGCTGCAGAAACATAATTGTTGAGTGCCTTGATCGCATGGCCGGCGCCCAGCGGGCCGGCGTAATAAATCTGGTTGCCCATTTTTTCAAGCATCGGTTTCACGCGATCAAAGAGGGCGCGCTCGCCGCCAACCATGATCGACAGCGTTGCAGCAATCGCGCCTTTGACGCCGTTGGATACGGGCGCATCGATGAACTGCAAACCGCGGTTTGCCAGTACTTCGCCGAGTTCACGCGTGCCCATCGGCGATGACGAACTCATGTCGATGACCAGCGTATTGTGCTTTGCGCGTTCGAGTACGCAGTTCTTGAAGTTGTCGTTGTCTCCGCACAGCGCCGTGCGTACGGCCTTGCCGTCAGGCAGCATCGTGATGACGATATTCGAGGCTGCGCCGAGGTCGGCAAGATCCATTGCCATGGTGATGCCATGTCCGCCCGCCAGTTTCTCGGCTCGCGCGGTATCCAGATCGAATACCACCACTCGATAGCCGGCGCGCGCGAGGTTGCCCGCCATCGGCGTGCCCATCGCACCAATGCCGACAAATCCGATCACTTCATTCGAGGTTGTCATAAATTACCAATATAAAAAATTAGTTGCGGTGAATTTACAGCGGCAGTTCAACGCCGACTTTGCGCGCCCGCGCCAGTTCAACAAGCTTCACTGCAGTGTAGATGTCCTGAATGCCCATGCCATGTGATTCATACAGCGTGATGTCATCCTTCGCCGCGCGGCCCGGCACCTTGCCGGTCAGCACGTCGCCGATTTCAGTCAGTGCATCCCAGGTGAGCAAACCGTTTTCAACTGCGGGCAGCAGATCGCCGCATTCGTTGCGCGCAGTACTGCGCGAATCGACGGTGATGAGTTTGCTGCGTGCGACGGTCTTGCTGTCGATCTCGCGCCGCGACAATGCATTGGAGCCGGCTGCATTGACATGCTGGCCCGGCTGCAGCCAGTCGCCGTCAATCACCGGCGTCGAGGATTTGGTCATGACGTTGACGACATGCGCACCGTTGATGGCTTCCGCGCCGGATACCGCAGGGATCACCGGGATGCCCAGCTTGTCGCTCATTTTCTTGCACCAGGCTTCGAGTTTGTCGCGGGTGCGCGCGTAAACGCGCGCTTCACGGATGTTCAGCGCGGTCACCACGGCTTCCAGTTGACCCATGCCCTGAAACCCGGCGCCGATCTGCGCCAGCACGGAAGCGCCGGGATTGGCCAGCGCTTTCGATGCGACACCACTGGCTGCACCGGTACGCACCATGCCCAGCCATACCGCTTCGACAATGGCCTCAAGAAGGCCGGTCTTCATGTTGAGCAGGTGAATGTAAAACGATTTCCGGCCGCTGCCGGCGGTGTAGTAATACTTGAAGCCGATGGTGTTCAATTCCGGCGCCGAGGCCTGAAGCACATGCTGGATGCCGAAGGGCGTCTGGATGCGCGCGCGCGGCAGGTCGGTGGCCTTGCCCAATGCGCGGTCCTTCAGCGCGCGCTCGACCTGCTCCAGCGCGAGTGGCATCGTGATCAGTTCTTTGACATTGTCTTCATTAAGAAACAGAACCATAAAAACCTTTAGCTACAGAGTTGAAATGAACAAAAGTCAAAAGCTTGGCCACAGAGGGCACAGAGTTCACAGAGAAAAGCGTTTGATGCCTTCAGTTAAACGGGTATTGCCAAAGTTGATGAGTAGTGCGCGTTTTAAACCAGTTGCCCGCAAATAGGACAGTGTTTGCGCGGATGCAACTTCCGGAAGAGTTTTGGCCGACTTGAGTTCGATGACTACGCTGTTGTCCACGATGAGATCGATTCGTTGTCCGGATATTGTTTTTCCTTTGTATTCGATGTCAACGGCGACTTGTCTGGCAAATGGAATTTCCCTCAACTCGAATTCCCTGCACAGGGCTTCCTCGTAAACGGATTCGAGAAGCCCTGGACCTGGAATCCGATGCACTTCAGTGGCCGCGCCGATGATCTTCTCGGTGAGGTCGTCCATGACCTGGGTTTTCTCTGTGTTCTCTGTGACCTCTGTGGCTGCCTTTTGCTTTTAGCCTTTTTTGTTTTTTTTCGCCTCGGCGCGGATCGCCGACAGCGTGGTGCGCGGCGTGATCGCATCAGGATCGACGCGCAGTTCCAGCAGCGAGGCGGTCTTGGCTGACCACGCGCGTTCGAACGCCGCTTCGAAATCTTCTGTTTTTTCAACGATCTCGCCATGCAGGCCGTAGGCGCGTGCCAGCGCGGCGAAGTCCGGGTTCTTCAGCTGCGTGCCGCTGACGTTGCCGGGGTAATTGCGTTCCTGGTGCATGCGGATGGTGCCGAACATGCCGTTGTTGACGACGATGAAAATCACCTTGGCGTCATACTGCGCGGCAGTGGCCAGTTCCTGGCCGTTCATCAGGAAGCAGCCGTCACCGGAGAAGGAAATCACCGGACGCTTCGGGTACACGATTTTCGCGGCGACGCCCGACGGCACGCCGTAACCCATCGCGCCGCTGGTCGGCGCGAGCTGGGTGCGGAAGCCGGGATAGGGATAAAAGCGATGGACCCAGATCGCGAAGTTGCCGGCGCCGTTGGTGATGATGCTCTCCGGCGGCAGGCGTTTGCGCAAAAAGGCGATGACTTCACTCATGTTGAGATTGCCCGGCACCTTGACCGGCTGCTGCCACGCTTCCAGTTCGGCGCGCGCTTCCCTGGTCCACGTATCCCAGGCCGGTTTGACCGGGGCGAGTTTTTTCGCGGTAGCGGCGAATTCCGGCATGCCGCTGTTGATCAGCAGCGTGCCCTGATACACGCGGCCCAGTTCCTCGGCGCCGGCATGCACATGCACCAGTTTCTGCGCGGGACAGGGGATGTCGAACAGCGTGTAGTTGGCCGTGGTCCATTCGCCGAGCCGTGCGCCGACGACCAGCATCAGGTCGCAGGCTTTGATGCGATCGGCCAGTTTCGGATTGAGGCCGACGGCGACGTCGCCGACGTAATGCGAATCGCGGTTGTCGATCAGGTCCTGACAACGGAAGGACGCACACACCGGCAGGTTGAAGGCGCGGGCAAAGGCGAGGATGTCTTCGCTGGCCTGTTTGGTCCAGCCGCCGCCGCCGACCATCATCAGGGGTTTCTTTGCCTTACCCAGCAGGTCGCGCAGCTTGTGCATGTCGAACTCGCCGGGGTTGGCGGCGACGCGCTGGTAACGCGCGGCTTTCGAGGTCGGCGCCATTTCGGTCTGCATGTCTTCGGGCAATGCCAACACCACAGGACCGGGGCGGCCCGAGGTCGCGACATGGAAGGCATGGCTGATGTATTCTGCGACACGGTCGGCGCGGTCGATCTGCGCGACCCATTTGGTCATCGGGCCGAACATGCGGCGGAAATCGATTTCCTGGAAGGCTTCGCGTTCAACCACGTCGTTGCCGACCTGGCCGATGAACAGAATCATAGGCGTCGAATCCTGGAACGCGGTGTGAACGCCGATCGAGGCATTGGTGGCGCCCGGTCCGCGCGTGACAAAAGCGATGCCCGGCTGCCCGGTCATTTTTCCGTAGGCGTCGGCCATGTTGGTGACGCCGCCTTCCTGGCGGCAGATGATGAATTTGAATTCATCGCTGCGCTCATGGATGGCGTCGAGCACCGCCAGATAGGATTCACCGGGTACGCCGAAGCCGAGGTTGGCGCCGTGCGTGATCAGTGAATCGACAAGAATTTGCGCGCCGGTCTGCATCAGTGGGCGGGTAGCGGATTTGGCCGTCATGAGGAGCTTCCTGGACTGTTTTTATAGGGAATACGGGGAGCGAAAGCCTATCACGTTCGCGCCGGTTCCGGCCGTTATACTGATTGGCCAATACGAGCGATCATGAGGATGCGGCGATGCATGAATTCATAAAATGGACTGCTGCCGAGGCTGTCGCAAAGCTGGCACGCGGCGAGGTTTCGCCGCTGGAACTGCTGGAGGCCGCCGAAGCACGCATTGCTGAAACCAATCCGCAGATCAATGCGATGGTCACGCTGTGTTTCGAGCGTGCGCGTGAACACGCCAAACGCCTGATGAACGAGCCGCGCGGCGGGCGGCCCGCCGGTTTTCTGTACGGCCTGCCGATTGCGGTGAAAGACAACACCGATGTTGAAGGCCTGCGTTGCACATCCGGTTCGCGCGTTTACGAACACCGCATTGCACCGGGTTCCGATCCGGTGGTGCAACGGCTGGAGGCGCATGGCGCCATTGTTGTCGGCAAGACCAACCTGCCGGAGTTTGCTGCCGGCGGCAATACCTTCAACGATGTATTCGGCGCAACACGCAATCCATGGAACACGCGGATGAGTGCCAGCGGTTCTTCCGGCGGCAGCGCCGCAGCGCTGGCGGCTGGACAGGTGTGGATGGCCACCGGGAACGATTTCGGTGGCAGTATCCGCACGCCGGCTGCGTTCTGTTCGGTGAGCGGACTGCGGCCCAGTCCGGGTCGCGTGGCACGTCTGCAGAAGCAGCCCTTCAATCCGCTGTCGGTGGAAGGCCCGATGGCGCGTACCGTGGCCGACGTGGCACTGATGTTTGATGCCGAAGCCGGATTTGATTCCCGCGATCCGTTGTCACCGCATGAGCCCTTGCCGTCGTTTGCGCAATGTGCGGCCCGGCCTGAACGCCCGCGCCGTGTCGCCGTCAGCGCCGACCTGGGTATTGCGCCGGTGGTGGATCGTGATGTGCGCGCGTGCATCACGAATGTTGCTGAAAAACTGGCGGCGCAGGGCGTCGAAGTGGTGGAGGCGCATCCCGACCTTGGCGATGCGGGTGAAAATTTTCTCAAGTTGCGCGGCGCTGTATATATCGCCCGTGTTGCGCCGCTGCTGGCGCAATATCGCGATGTGCTCAAACCCGAGGTGGTCGAGAACATCGAATTCGGACTGGGCCTCAAACTGACCGACGTGGTTGCCGCAGAAATCGCGCAGGGCGAAATCATCCGTCGCGCCGCGGCTTTTTTCGAGCAATACGATGCGCTGATCTGCCCGGCGACCCTGTGCCCGCCATTCGCTGTGGACCTGCGCTATCCCGAAAGTTGGGACGGTGTCGCCTTCGCAGGTTATATGGGCTGGCTGGTGCTGACGTATGCGGTGACCATGACGGCCTGTCCGGTACTGGCCTTGCCCGGCGGCTTTACATCATCCGGCCTGCCGCTGGGCTTGCAGGTGATCGGCCGGCCGCAGGGGGAGGCGGCCCTGTTTTCGTACGGCGCATGGATTGAGCAGTTGCTGGGACTGTCCCGGCTGACTCCGCTGGAGCCGCGTCTGACTTGATTTATTTCAACCGCAGGGGTGCTGTTGCTGGACTATGCCCGGGCTGATTGCTAGTCTTGGACATGCCGGTCGAAGAGCCGTCATTTTTCCATCCTCATTTGTAACTTCTATCTTGAATTATCTCAGCGCTCGCTCCCGCATTGTCCTGCTTGTGATCCTTTCGGCGTTGCCGATACTGGTGCTCGCCGTTTACAACGGTTTTCAGCAGCGCGCAGCCGCTGAATTGACGGAACGGCAGCATCTTCAGCTGATTGCCGGGCTGACTGCAAGGCGTCCGGAGCAGATGATCGAAGGTGCCAGACAACTGCTGTTTGCGGCGACTGCGGACATCAACGATCTGTTAAAGGACAAGGCAAGTTGCGCTCTGCAGGTCCGGAAAATCGTGGCGCAGGTTCAGGGCCTTTATCGAACCGTGGGCATTATTCTGCCCAACGGGGATATTTTCTGTAATGCCACCACCGCGCCTGTTGAACTCAATGTCAATGTAAAGGACAGGGATTATTTCCAGCTCGCGATGAGCAGCGGCAAGTTTGCGGTCGGCGGCTACCAGATCGGGCGGTTTACCGGACTGCCGGCGATCAATCTGGCGCAGCCGGTGCTGGATGCCTCCGGGAAAGTGATTGCGATTGCTTATGCGGCGCTGAATCTCGGGGTTTTTGACGAGCAGTCCGAGCTCCGGAGCGGCTTCTCTTCGCGCGGCAAGGATCGGGTGGTGACCATCGCCGACCACAATGGTGTAGTGCTCGCGCAGTTTCCGACGCATCACGCCACCATCGGCCAGAAAATCCGTAATCCGCAGGTGTTGCAGAGCGTGATGGAACAACGGCGGGGGGTATTCAGTGTACTGGACATTGATGGGAATCAACGGTTGTTTGCGTTTGACAGTGTTGGCGTGAATCCTGACGGAAAACCGCAGGTCCGGGTGTTGATCAGTACCGCGATCAGTGAAATTAACGACGATGCCAATCGGACGCTGCACAAAACAGTCATGATCGTTGTGGGGATGTCGGTGTTGTTGCTGCTGCTGGCCTGGTATGGCGCCGAGATTTTTTTCACCCGGCGTTTTCGAATTCTGCTTGCAATGACCGCTCGCGTGCGCGCCGGTGATTTCAGCGCGCGCAGTGGTTTTGGTGAAGGGCGCGAGGAGTTGAATCAGCTCGGTGTTGCCCTCGACGAGATGGCGAACGAATTGCAGAACCGGGACAAGCTGTTGCAGGATGCTCTGGAGCGGCTGCGATCACAGGCCATTACCGACGAACTGACCGGACTGTTTAACCGGCGCCATCTGTGGAACGCGCTGGAGGCGGAGCTTGTGCGGGCGCGGCGCAAGCGCATGCCGATGGCGGTAATGCTCTTCGATATAGATCATTTCAAGGCTCTGAACGATCAGTGGGGTCACGAAGCGGGCGACATGGTGCTGCAGGGCTTTGCGCAGGTGGTGCGGCGCGTGGTGCGCGGCACCGACATCGTTGCGCGTCATGGCGGTGAGGAGTTTGTGGTGGTCATGCCGGAGGCCAGCGAGGAGGTGGCATTGCTGCGTGCGCGTGAATTGCGTGTGCGCATTGCCGAGATGTCAGTCAATTACCAAGGGCAGTCGCTGGGGAAGATCACCGTGTCGATCGGCGTTGCCGTCAGTGCTGATGCTTCGCAGTCCGGCGAACTGCTGGTGCGGGAAGCGGATACGGCGATGTATGAAGCCAAAACCCGCGGCCGCGATCAGGTCGTGGTGCGCAAGGTGCCTGCCGCGCCGTGAACGTGTGAGCGACCTGCACTGGTCAAAAAAAACCCCGGCTTGTCCCCCAAGGGGACTTCCTTGGGGGTGTGCCGGGGTAAACAGGGGTTCTTTGCTGTTGCGCCCTGCTCGGAGGAGTCTGGCGTTGTGACTTGATCCGCGTTATTACTTGACCCGTTTCCCGATTTCGTAGCCCACTGCAGCACCGGCGCCTGCACCTGCAACCGTGCCTGCCGTGCTGCCGCCGGTCAAAGCAGAACCGACCACACCGCCGACCACGGCGCCAGCAGTCGCACCCACCTGCTTGTTGGTCGGTGTGGTCGAACAAGCGGTCAGCGACAATATCGCCCCGACCAGTAAAATCCCCGGATATCGCTGCATATCTGCTCCTCGAGAAAGGATTCGTCTGTCATTCAATGAGCAGATCGCGTGCCAGATAATTTATTGAATAAAAACAAATAGTTATTAATTATTGCCGAAAGAAGCTTGTCGCCGGTCCCAGACAATCTCCGGTTCGTTATCGCCAAGCTGCTGATCCGCATCATTTATTTTGTCTCTGGCTGGAGACGCGATGGCTGTCACTGGCTGTGCAATAGTTCACGCCGGATAATCGTCGACAGTGTCTGAGTTCCGACGGTGTGCAGCCGGAACCGACCGTTTATCCGGCAGGCCGCCGCGTTGATCGCCTGTCGAGTCCGGTACAAGAGTTGCTGTTAATCCTGCAGGCGCATTTCTGGAGAATGATCATGGAACTGCTGTTGATGTTGCTGGCGGTTTTTTTTGGCGCAGTGGTCTGCTGGACCAGCGCGAGGCTGTACCGGTTGTTGCAGGCGGCTGCGGCAGGCCGGCGCGCTTCACGGCTTCTGATCACGGGCCGCACTGTCAGTGACTGACCAACGGCCCAGTGGCCTGGCAGCCGGCGTACGGCCCCGCGAGGTCTGGTCATGGGCGATGTACGACTTCGCCAATTCGGGTTACACGACCGTGGTCATCACCGCCGTGTTCAGTGCCTATTTTGTTGCCGAAGTTGCTGGCAATGCGCCGTGGGCGACATTGGCCTGGACCGCTGCTTTGGCCGTTTCGTACGCGCTGATCATGCTGACCGCACCCTTGTTGGGTGCCTGGGCCGATGCACATGCCGCAAAAAAGCGGCTGCTGTTCATGACCACACTGGGTTGTGTTGCTTTCACTGCCGCACTGGCTTCGATCGGGCAGGGTGACGTGGCAGGCGCGATCGTGTTGATCGTGTTATCGAATTTTTTCTTTGGCTCCGGCGAGAACCTCATCGCGGCATTTCTTCCGGAGATCGCACGGGGCGAAGCGCTGGGGCGGATCTCGGGCTGGGGATGGGCGCTGGGTTATTTTGGCGGACTGGTGTCGCTGGGCATCTGTCTCGCGTATGTCAGCCACGCACAGGCGCAGGGTGAGCCGGCGACTTCGTTTGTGCCGGTGACCATGGTGCTGACCGCCGTGATTTTTGCGCTGGCCAGCGTGCCGACCTTTCTGTTCCTGCGCGAACGCGCGCAGCCGCAATCTGCTGCACGTGTGGCCGTGCGTGAAGTGTTTGCCGATCTTCGCGAAACATTGCGTAGCACGCATCAATATCGCGACCTGCGCCGTTTTCTGCTGTGTCTGGTGTTTTATCAGGCCGGCATCCAGGCCGTGATTGCGCTTGCGGCCATCTATGCGCAGCAGGCCATGGGATTCTCGACCCGCGATACGCTGCTGCTGATCCTGGTGGTCAATGTGACGGCAGCGATCGGCGCCTTCCTGTTTGGTTACCTGCAGGATCGTGCGGGACACGTCAGGGCGATCGGGATTATTCTGGTGTGCTGGATTGTTACTGTGTTGATTGCATGGCGGGCTGTCGATGCCGCGGTATTCTGGGTGGCAGCCAACTGCGTCGGATTGTGTCTGGGGTCCAGCCAGTCGGCGGGTCGTGCGCTGGTTGCGTATCTCAGCCCGGCCGGTCGGCAGGCGGAGTTTTTCGGGCTGTGGGGACTGGCGGTTAAATGTTCATCGATCCTCGGTCCGCTTACCTACGGCGTGGTGTCATGGATTTCAGGGGGTGATCACCGTCTTGCGATCCTGCTGACCGGGGCTTATTTTGTCGCAGGCCTGCTGTTGCTGACGGGCATTGATGCACAACGCGGACGCGGCGCCGCCCTGCAGGGTGCCCGCGGCGGCGGTTGACGATGTTGTTTGCGTAAATGGCAGCAAAAACGGACTGGCTATTCTCAGGGCCGGTGCTTCGATACAGGGGAATTTAATGCTCAATTTTCTGGCCGGGTCAAAGGTTGATCATCCGATGGCCGATGCAAAAAAGGCCAGGGAGATCATTGCCGAACTGCCCGCTGATCCGCTGAAAGCGCTGGCGGAAATCACGCAATGGCTGGAAAGCCTGCGCGACACCAAGGCGTTCAAGGTTGACCGGCTGTTCGACAACATTGACCTGCTCGACGGCGCAGCAAAAAACCACCAGCGCAAACTGGCGCAGGATTATTTCGCAACATCCCGGCAGCAGAAGTTCCAGGAAAACCGGCTGTGGAGCAGCAGCTTCACGTTCTGGAAGGCGCTGAGCGAAGCCTATCTTGAATGTGTGGCGCGTTACGAGAGTACGCAGACCGGCGGCACTGCATTCCGGCGCAACCTGCCGGTCATTGTTACGCGTACGCTGCGGGCGCTGACTCTGTAATTGAAATGGGCGCTGGTCCGCTACGGCCCGGTGGATCCGCGTGTGTGGTCCGACATCGGGCGGCTCTACCAGTTTGCCGAGTCAATCGGTTTTGCCGGGAATCCCGTGGCGATTTATCCGGGCACCCATGGCGGCGGCTCGGTGCAGCAGGAGTTTCTCAAGGCAGTAATGCTTTGCGTATCGTCCACCGATGGACTGAGTCCCCAGCGCCAGGAACTGGCGGAGCGCGCCGTGGCGCATTTTTCCGCTGGATTCCGTCTTGCACGCGAACCCGCGCCCGGTTGCCGCTATTGTTTTGACATCGCCGGCGGCAAACCGCCGTTTCGCGTGATTGATGGCAAAACGCCGGAATCGCCCACCGCGCGTTTCTTTGGTGCGGGTGATGCGTTCGCGCAACTGAAACGTGTCGAATCGATCGTGACTGAAACCGGTGCGATTCCTTCGGACGTGCACCTCGGCGGCGTTTACGGCAAGGACGCCGTGCTGCCGGTGTTGCGCCACCTCGTCTCATACTGGTCTGATGACGCGCCTGCACGCAACACCCAGCGGCGGCACACCGCGACACGGATGACGGTGCTGCACGGCATGGTTGAAATCCTGGGCACGCTGGATCCTTCGAACAGCGACGAACTCGATTTCAGCGATCCGGCAGCGGCCGAACATTCCGCTGAAAGCTGGATTGTCGAAAACGTCAGCGACGGTGGTTACGGCGCGATCATTCCCGCGGCCAAAAGCGACTGGGTGCGGGTTGGTGCACTGATCGGCGTGAAGACCGAAACCTCAAAGCACTGGGGCATCGGCATCATCCGGCGTGTGACGCGCGATGAACACCAGCAGCGCCGCGTCGGCATCCAGTCGCTGTCAAAGATCGCCATTCCCGTTCGCATCGGCAAGTCCGGCGGCGCATTTGCCTCGGCGCCGGCTGAGCCCACGGATTCGGCATTGCTGCTGGCAACAACGCCGGACAAAAATGGTGAAGTCGGTCTCGTGTTGCGCGAGGGTATCTACAATTCGCGCGACAGCCTCGACATGATGGTTAACAGCAAACCCTATCTGTTGATGCCCTCACGTCTTGCCGAAGGCGGCGAGGATTTCGACTGGGCGATGTTCAAGGTCATGCAGCGGTCGAGCTGAGTGTGTGACCGCCCTTGATCAAGCATTTATCAAGTAATTGATTTAATTGACTTATTAAACTAAATCAAATCAATTGGCATGATCAGGGTCCGGTGCCTGGACCCTGATTCACCGCAGCTTTGGTTCAGGCGAGCTTGGTAGCTCCGCCTGCGGCAAGCGCCTTGATTTCCGCGTCGCTGTAACCGGCCTCGCGCAGGATTTCCGCGCTGTGTTCGCCGAGACGCGGCGCCGGGCGATGCGGCATCTCGTCAGCCCCCGACCAGTGGCTGGCGAGTGTCATTTCACGCAGCCGGCCTTCACTGGGGTGTTCGGATTCCTTGAAGAATCCGGTTGCCGCCAGATGCGGATCGTTGAGCACGTCGCCGACGGTTTTCATCGGTGCAGAAGGGATGTCGGCCTCACGCAGCAGTTTTTCCCATTCCGCGTTGGTGCGCAGTTTCAGCTGCTCGGCGGCAAATGCGTAAACCTCGGCGATGTTGCGCGAACGCGCCTCATGGCTGCCGAAACGCGGATCGGATTCAAACATCGCTTCCTGGCCAATCAGCTTGAAAAAGGCGCGCCAGTGTTTATCGTTGTAGATCAGCACGCACATATAGCCGTCCTTGGTCGCATAAGGTGCGCGATTCGGCGCCAGCATGCGCGCATAGCCATATGGTCCTTCAGGCGGGTCGAAGGTGAAACCGCCCATGTGGTCGGCCAGCACCATCTGCGTGACGGTTTCGAACATCGGCACTTCGACTGACTGGCCCTTGCCGGTGCGGCTTCGCGCGAACAGGGCCGTGGTGATGGCGTTGACCGCCGCAAGGCCGGTGATGCGGTCGGCAATCGCCAGCGGTGCATATCGCGGTGACGACGCGCCGGCTTCGTGGAACAGCGCCGGCATCGCCGACATGCCCTGGATCAGGTCGTCGTAAGCCGGCTGTGCGGCGTAGGGTCCGCGCTGGCTGAAACCATAGGCGCCGACGTAAATGATCTGTGGATTGATCGCTGCGACTTCCTCGTATGACAGCTTCAACCGTTTCATCGCCTGCGGACGCACGTTGTAAAACAGCACGTCCGCGGTCTTGATCAGCTTGTGCAAAGCCGCCAGCCCGTCGGGCTTTTTCAGGTCGA
Source organism: uncultured Bordetella sp. (assembly GCA_964531455.1). Lineage (GTDB taxonomy): Bacteria > Pseudomonadota > Gammaproteobacteria > Burkholderiales > SG8-41. The sequence continues at coordinate 10,232 of CAZHFZ010000023.1, read as the reverse complement.
GCACGATCGAGCGCTTGTTGCGGTTGTGGTGCAGGAAGATATGGCCCATCGCCGTATGCCGCATCGGCGCGATATGGCGCAGGATGTCGCCGTCCGGCGCTTCGACCTTGACGATGTCGGCGCCGAGATCGCCCAGCAACTGGGTGGCAAAAGGTCCCATCACGACCGAGCTGAGATCGATGATGCGAACGTTATCGAGTGGTTGAGTCAAGCGCATGCTCCCTTTGGACTGCCGCGGATTGTACAAGATTGACCGCTCACGGCCAGTCTGTCGGCGGCTGGCGGCGGACCTTGGTATAAAATCCGCAGCAGAAGTTCCTGACCTGCACAAACTGACGACAGCCCAATACGACCATGAGCCTGACCCTGGAAGAATACGAGAACCTCAATCCACGCTGTGAGGTGGTGCACGAGGGGGTCAATATGACCTTCGCGGCACCCAGCCAGATGACGCGCTGGCGCGTTGAATCGATTTACACCAAGGAGCCGTGGACCCTGGAGTGGATTGCCACCTTCCAGCCGGGCGAGGTGCTGGTGGACTGTGGCGCCAACGTCGGCATGTACACCATCTGGGCGGCGGCAACGCGCAAAACCCGCGTTTACGCCTTCGAGCCCGAATCGCAGAATTACGCGCTGCTCAACCGCAATATCCAGCTCAACGGCCTGCAGGGACTGGTCAAAGCCTATTGCATGGGCCTGTCGGACAAGTCCGGGCTGTTCGACCTGCATATGGCCGATATGCGCGTCGGCGGCTCCTGCCATTCCGTCGGGGAGGCGCTGGATTTCCAGCACCAACCGCTGAACACCGTGTTCGTCCAGGGTTGTTCGGCCAGCACGCTGGATGAGCTTGTCGACAGCGGCGCCATTGCCGTGCCGAACCATATCAAGATTGACGTTGACGGTTTCGAGCCCAAGGTGACCGCAGGAGCGCGCAGGACGCTGGCGCGGCCGGAGATGCGCTCGTTGCTGATCGAAACCAACCAGAATCTCGCAGACCATATGGAAATGGTGCGCGAACTGAATTCAATGGGCTTCAAGCACGACCCTGCGCAGGTGCAGCGTGCCGAACGCAAACAGGGACCATTCAAGGGAGTCGCAGAGCATGTATTTAGACGCTGAATTGCATCTGGCCTACAGGGCCGCAAATGCACCTTTAAAGATGTTTCCGTACCCGCATTTCTACGAGCGGGACATATTTCCGGCGGATTTCTATCAGCAGATCCAGAAGAACCTGCCTGACCCGCAGGCGATGATTCCCATCGAAAAAGCGCGCGGGCTCAAGGGCTACGACGAGCGTTTCGTGCTTGATATCGGCAATATCGACAATGCCGGCCTGCCGGCGGACAAGCTCGCATTCTGGCGCGCCTTTCATGAATGGCTGGTCATCAAGGGCAACTTCGGCACGCTGATCTTCCAGAAATTCAAGCCGTTCATCGAACAGCGTTTCGCCGGCCGCTCCGACATCGAGTTTTACTCGGAAGCGCTGCTGGTGCAGGACATCACCAACTACAAGCTCGGACCGCACACGGATGCGCCGCGCAAGGTGGTGACCATGCTGTTCTACCTGCCGGCGGATGAATCCCAGAAGCACATGGGCACCTCGCTCTATCTGCCCAATGATCCGAATTTCACCTGTCCCGGCGGGCCGCATTACCCGCGTGAACAGTTCTCGCGCCTGCACACCAATCCGTTTTTGCCGAACTCGATGTTTGCCTTCTTCAAGACCAACAACTCCTTCCACGGCGTCGAGCCGGTCGGAGACCCGGGCACCAAACGCTGGCTGCTGCTCTACGATATTTTTGTGCGTGAAACAGCGCCCCAGCCCAAGGTGACGTTCAGTTCCGACATTACGGTCAAACCGAAGGTCAACTTCTCCTTCTAGCTGCAGCCCCGGTACACGGGAACAGGCGCCGTTCAGGCGTAAAAAAGGCGCCTGAACGGCGCCTTTTTTGTGCCCGGTGGATGCGTATTCATTCGGGGATGATGTTTGCGGCTTTTGCCAGCCGTGCCCACTTTTCCAGCTCGCTTTTCTGGAACTTGCCCAGTTCCTCCGGTTTCATCGGATCGACCTGGATGCCGAGCACTGCGAAGCGGTCGCGCACGTCGCTGCGGGCGAGGATTTTTGCGGACTCGGCCGAGAGCCGGTCAACGACGGCCTGCGGCGTGCCTGCCGGGGCGAACATTGCGAACCATGCAATCAGTTCGAAGTCCTTCACGGTTTCGGCGATCGCCTGTACTTCGGGCAGCAGCGGATCGCGTTTTCGCGAGGTGACGCCCAGTCCGCGCAGCTTGCCGGATTTGACCTGCGGCGCGCCATTCACCATGTCGGCGTAGACCATGTTGATCTGGCCGCTGATCACGTCAGTGAGCGCCGGCGGAATGCTCTTGTAGGGCACATGTGTCAGTTCGATGCCGGCCATCTGCTGCAGCATGAATATCGGTACCAGACTGCCGGCGCTGCCCGAACCGGCAGTCAGTTTGCCCGGCTGCTTTTTTGCCAGCGCGATCAGTTCCGGCATGTTCTTCACCGGCAGGGAAGGGTTGGTCACCAGCACGAAGGCAATGGTGCCGACGCGGGCGATCGGCGAGAAATCCTTTACCGGATCGTAATTGATCTTTTTCATCAGGCTCGGCGCGGCAGCGCTGGGCGTGTTGGTGCTCATCAGTATCGTGTAGCCGTCTTTCGGCGACTTCGCGGCAAGTTCGGCGCCGATGGTGCCATTTGCTCCAGCCCGATTATCAATAACGATGGCCTGACCCAGTGCTTCGGACAGGTTCTGGCCGACGGTACGCGCGACCACATCGGTTGCACTGCCTGCACCGAAGGGCACGATGAAGCGCACCGGGCGGTTCGGATACGTTGCGGGCGCTGCCGCCTGCACGGCGACAGAAAGGGCGCAGGTCAGTGCGCCCAGCGTGAAGGCAAATTTTATTTTCGTTTTCATTCCTGCTCCCCCTGTTTTTATGTTTTCAGCGCAGTGGTTGTCGTATCAGCGAAACAGGCCTGTCAGCCAGCGGCCAATGTCGTTCACTTCCTCAAGGCATACCGAGTGCTGCATCGGATACTCGTGCCATTGCACGGCGTAACCGGCTTTCTGCAGCAGCTCATGCGAATCGCTGCCCATCGCATAGGGCACCACCGGATCGTGGGTGCCGTGCGCCATGAATACGGAGGTTTTTGCGTTGGCCGGCGCGGCTTCCGCTGCGAAACTGTCAGCGAGCGGCAGGTAGGTCGACAGTGCCATCACGCCAGCGAGCTGTTGCGGATATCGCAGGCCCGTATGCAGCGCAATCGCGCCGCCCTGCGAAAAACCGGCGAGGACGATTTTTGCTGCGGCAATGCCGCGGCTGTTCTCGCGCGCAATCAACTGACCGATCTGCGCCTGTGATTCGCGCACGCCCTTTTCATCGGCCTTGCGCGTTTTGCCTTCAAGATCGCCGAAGGCAATGTCGTACCAGGCGCGCATCACATAACCGTTGTTGATGGTCACCGGTCGTGTCGGCGCATGCGGAAATATGAAGCGGATGCCGGGTGCGCCGGTGAGATCGAGTTCGTTGACGATGGGCACAAAGTCATTGCCGTCGGCGCCGAGGCCGTGCATCCAGATGACGGCTGCTGTCGGGTTCGGTGTGGTTTCGAGTTCGATGGTTTCGAGGAGTGTTGTCATGGTTTTAAAGTCAAAGGTGTTTTAGCCACAGAGGGCACAGAGGGCACAGAGTTTTCATTGGGTGTTGGGCGTGCGTTTTACCTGAAGGTCATTTTTCTGAATTCGGCAGATAACCACCCTCGGTTTTCTCTGTGCTCTCTGTGGCCTCTGTGGCTAAGGGTTTTGTTTTGGCCGTACCGCCGATTTCGGCCGGAAGGCCTTGCACACGGCGTCGTTGGTTTCGATGTACGGCCCGCCGATCAGGTCGATGCAGTAGGGAACGGCGGCAAAAATACCGTGCACCAGCGGCTTGCCGGATTCGTCTTTCAGGCCCTCCAGTGTTTCCCTGATTGCTTTCGGCTGGCCGGGCAGGTTGATGATCAGCGCCTGTTTGCGGATTACCGCAACCTGCCGCGACAGGATCGCTGTCGGCACGAACTTCAGGCTGACCTGGCGCATCTGCTCGCCGAAGCCGGGCATTTCCCTGTCGCCGACCGCCAGCGTGGCTTCGGGGGTGACATCGCGCAGCGCGGGGCCGGTGCCGCCGGTGGTCAGCACCAGATGACAACCTTCCTGATCCACCAGTTCCTTCAGCGTGTTTTCAATCAAGGGGCGCTCATCCGGGATCAGCCGGGTGACAGTGCGCCATTGCGGCGCACTGAGCGCCAGTTTGAACCAGTCCTCCAGCGCGGGAATGCCTTCGTCCTTGTAGACGCCCTGTGATGCGCGGTCGCTGATCGAAACCAGCCCGATGATGAGTTGTTCTGCGGAATTGGCCATGGCGCGGATTATATCGAGTGACTTAATGATCAGATGCGTGATCCGATGCGTGATCCGCCGTGTCAGCCGGAGTCTCCGTGGCAGCATTCAGACGGTTCCGTGCTTCCACCAGACCGCGGATCATCTGGAACAGCGCGCGGTAATGTTTGGGCGGCTTGGCGCGGGCGCGCTCGTCAGCGGTATTGCGCAACAGCGTACGCAGTTGCTGGCTGTCGGCTTCCGGATAGGCGGCGATGAATTCCGCGACCGACTTCGGGTCGGCCAACAGCCGTTCACGCCAGCGTTCGATGTGATGCAGTTGTGCGGTGTGTTCGGCGGACACCGACAGGAAACCGTCCAGTTTGGCGCGGATCGGCGCCGGGTCGACCTGACGCATCAGCTTGCCGATGTACTGCACCTGGCGGCGCCGCGCCTCGTTGTGCTTCATCGCGCGGGCTTCCAGCACGGCTTCGCGCAGGCTTTCGGGCAGTTCGATGCTGTCGAGTTGCTGGGCGTTCAGTTCGGTCAGTTCTGCGCCGATATCCTGCAAGGCGTCCATGTCACGCTTGCGCTGGCTTTTACTGGGCAGATCGTCGAAATCAGGGGTGTCGTCCACCAGGGGGGTCTTCCGCAAGGTCAGGCAAAAAATTGAAGCTGTTATGATAACGCCCTTTCCTGCAGGGCCGGTCCCTGCGCCCCGCAAAAATCATGGCCTCCAATCCGTTTTCCTATACCGACGACACGCTCAAACAGCTCGTAAGCGACGCGCTGACCCATGCCAAAACCCGCGGCGCCACTGCAGCCGACGCTGAAGTCAGCGAAGGTTTTGGCCAGACCGTCACCGCCCGCCAGGGTGAAGTTGAAACCATTGAATACAACCGCGACAAAGGCATCGGCGTCACGGTTTACATCGGCAAGCAGCGCGGCCATGCATCGAGCTCCGACCTGTCGCCGCAGGCGCTGCGCGACACCGTGGATGCCGCACTGGCAATTGCGCGTTACACCGCCACAGACGACTGCGCCGGCCTCGCCGACCCGGATCGCCTCGCGCGTGAATTTCCCGACCTCGACCTGATCCATCCTTGGGACATGCCGGTCGAGCGCGCCATCGAGATGGCGCAGGCCTGCGAGGCTGCGGGTTTTGCGGTGGATAAAAAGATCACCAATTCCGAAGGCGCCACGGTATCGACCCAGCAGTCGCATTTCATCTACGGCAATACCAACGGCTTCCTCGCCGGTTATCCGAGTTCGCGCCACAGCATGTGGTGCGCGCTGATCGCCGGCAAGGGCGACGGCATGCAGCGCGACGACTGGTATGAAACCGCGCGCGATCCCGCCGATTTGCCGACGCCGGATGTCATTGGCCGCAAGGCCGGCCAGCGCGCCGTCGCGCGGCTGAAGGCGCGCAAGGTGCCGACCGAACAGGTGCCGGTGTTGTATGAATCCGGTGTCGCATCCAGCCTGATGGGGCATTTTGTGTCGGCGGTGTCGGGCGGCAGCCTGTATCGCAAATCGTCGTTCCTGCTCGACAGTCTCGGCCAGACGGTGTTTTCGCCCATTGTGCAGATGAGTGATTTGCCGCTGATCGCGAAAGGTCTGGCCAGTGGCGCTTTTGATGAAGAAGGTGTCGCGACGCAGGCGCGCGACATCGTCAAGGACGGCGTGGTGCAGGGTTACTTCCTCGCCAGTTATTCCGCGCGCAAGCTCGGCATGCAGACCACCGGCAATGCCGGCGGCAACCACAACCTGATGATGAAAGACACCGGCGAGGACTTTGCGGCGCTGTTGAAGAAGATGGGCCGCGGCCTGCTGGTGACCGAACTGATGGGGCAGGGCGTCAATGCGGTGACAGGCGACTACTCGCGCGGTGCCGCCGGTTTCTGGGTGGAAGACGGCGTGATTGTCTATCCGGTGCAGGAGATCACCATCGCCGGCAATCTGAAAACCATGTTCAAAAACATCGTTGCCATCGGCACCGATGTGTCACACCGCAGTTCGCGCCAGTGCGGTTCGGTGCTGGTCGAAGGCATGACCCTCGCCGGCACATAAAAAACATTTAATAATCAAATACTTATATTTGGAGGCGGTATGCAGCGACGGTCATTCCTGAAAAAAGCGGGCATCGGATTGGCCGCAGGCACGGTCGCTGCGCCCGCCATCGTTCACGCGCAACCGGCGATTCAATGGCGGCTCGCGTCCAGCTTCCCGAAAAATCTCGACACGCTGTACGGCGCCGCAGAGATCCTGTCGCGGCGCGTGTCCGAAGGCACGGACGGCAAATTCCAGATCCGCGTGTTTGCCGCCGGTGAAATCGTTCCCGGCCTGCAAGTGCTCGATGCCGTGCAGAACGGCACCGTGCAATGCGGCCACACCGCGCCTTACTACTACATCGGCAAAGATCCCGCGTTTGCGTTTGCGACCGCAGTTCCATTCGGGCTCAACGCGCGCCAGCAGAATGCGTGGATGTATTACGGCGGCGGCCTGCAGGCCGTGGCGGACCTGTTCAAGGACTACGGCTGCGTGCAGTTTCCCACCGGCAACACCGGCGTGCAGATGGGCGGCTGGTATCGCAAGGAAATCAAATCGCTCGCCGACCTCAAGGGTTTGAAGATGCGCGTCAGCGGTCTCGCCGGCCAGGTCATGGCGAAACTCGGCGTCGTCGGCCAGCAGATTGCCGGCGGCGAGATCTATCAAGCCCTTGAAAGGGGCACCATCGACGCCGCTGAATGGGTCGGCCCGTACGACGACGAGAAAATCGGCATCAACAAAGTTGCCAAATATTATTACTACCCGGGCTGGTGGGAAGGCGGGCCGCAGCTCTCGACCGTGGTCAACCTGAAGCAGTGGGAATCGCTGCCCAAGGCCTACAAATCGATTTTTGAATCAGCCTGCGCGGAAGCCAACGTGCACATGCTCGCGAGCTACGACGCCAAAAATCCGGAAGCGCTGAAGCGACTGGTCGGCAGCGGCACGCAGCTGCGCCAGTTTCCGAAACCGATCATGGAAGCGGCACAGAAAGCCGCATTCGAGATCTACGACGAAGCCGCCGTGAAAAGCCCGCATTTCAAGCGCATCTACAGCCAGTGGCTCAAATTCCGCGCTGACCAGTTCCTGTGGTTCCGTGTTGCCGAAATGTCTTACGACAATTTCACCTTCAACAATGCCTCGCGGCCGACAGCGAAAAAATAAGCGGCTGGCGACTGGCAGTTCCCCGTGATCAGCGGGGGTATGGTATTAGTGATGCAGATGAACTGCGCGCTTCGTTTCCGGTCCCGGTGGTGGTGCAGACGTTGCGGCGTGCGCGAGTCCATCGTTAAATTTCACGGCAGAATCGCGTAACACAGTGCGCCCCCTATACCTGACGCTAGCGCTGACGTTTTTCAACTTCACCGGCAACAACTCGATGCGGGTGTTGCTGACGCTGTATGCGCTGCACCTCGGTGCATCGGCTACGGAAGTCGGTCTGATCGGCGGCCTGCTGTTCCTGTTTCCGGTGCTGCTGTCGTGGTTGGTCGGCGGACTCGCCGACCGCAAGGCCGCGCGCAAGCTGCTGCTGTTTGCCGCGGCCTGCGCCGCGGTGTCGCTGCTGCTGATGTACTTCTTTCCGGTGCTGCCGGTGTTTTACGCCGCCGCCGCGCTCAACGGCCTTGCGCTGTCGTTTTTCCATGTGACGCTGCAAAACCTGATCGGCAACCTCAGCACACCCGAGAAACGCGCGCGCAATTTCGCCAACTTCAGCATGATCGGGGCGACCACCAGTTTTTTCGGTCCGCTGATTGCCGGCCTGTCGATTGACCACCTGGGATACGGCTGGGCCTGTCTGGTCACTGCGGCGCTGTCGGTGGTGGTGATCGTGTTGTTGCTGACCATGGGGCGCAGCCTGCCGCCGGCGCGTGGTGGCAGCAAGGGCACTGCCGCAACACGCACCTGGATGGACCGCAGTGTCGTCATCATGCTGGTCACCGGCGCACTGGTGCAACTCGGTTATGACCTGTTCCAGTTTTATGTGCCCATTCACGGCCACGCCATCGGCCTGTCGGCCTCGGCGATCGGCGGCGTGCTGGCGACGCTCGCGATTGCCGCGTTCATCGTGCGTAATTTCCTCGCGCGTCTGGCCGAACGGTATCCCGGCGAGAAACTGCTGCTGTGGGTGTTTGTGACCGGTGCGATTGGTTTTGCGCTGGTGCCGTTCTCGACCAACGCTTATGTGCTGGGCGCCATTGCCTTCCTGTTCGGCCTCGGCATGGGCATCGGCATTCCGCTGACGGTGATCATGATGTTCGCCAACTCCGCCGATGGCCGCTCCGGTCAGACGCTGGGCATCCGCCTTACCGTCAACAATGCCGTGCGCATGAGCGGGCCGATGGCCTTTGGTGCGATTGGTACTTTGGTCGGCGTTTCGGGGGTGTTCTGGATACTGGCGGGGGTGATGGCGGTGGGGGCAGGGCTGGCGCGGTGGCAGAAAAAGGCAACTTAGTCTTCAGCGTTTCGCTGAGGAGTTAAACAGTTGCTACACTGATAATCTCAATTTGTCTTTAGGGGGGCGACGGCTGCAATTAAGCATTTCAGCGTCGAATTTTATATGCCAGTGAAGCTATGGACAAAAGAGCAGTTAAAGCTGGCGTTTCATTTGTATTTCCAATTGCCGTTCGGAAAATTGCACTATCGTAACCCTGAGATCATTGAACTTGCTTCATTGATTGGGCGCACTCCTGGCGCGGTTGCAATGAAGCTAACCAATTTTGCTAGCTTAGATCCGAAAATCACTGGCACTGGACGAAGAGGATTAAGCGGCGCATCAGGTCTTGACCGACAGGTGTGGGCTGAGTTCCACGAAAATTGGGAAGAACTGGCTGTTGAATCGGAAGGCTTAAGGCAAAAACTTGGTGGTTCGACATCAGTGATTATTCAAAATGCCGACAACGACCTTTCTGAAGATTATGTCGGTGAAACTCGCGCAAGATTAGTTAATCAGCGCATCAAGCAAGCTCTTTTTAGGCGTGTTGTGTTGAGCGGATATGGTGAAAAGTGCTGTATGTCGGGATTGTCGGAACCGCAACTCTTGGTAGCGAGTCATATCGTGCCATGGAGTAAAGATAAAGCGAATCGCTTAAATCCGAGTAATGGTTTGTGTTTATCGGCAATACACGATAAAGCCTTCGATAAGGGATTGATCACAGTATCTAATGATTTTAGGGTGATCGTCTCTAAGAAATTAAGGCAGAAGAAGGGCGACTTTCTTAGAGATGTAATTTTGTCGCTGCATGAAAAAAAGATTGCCTTACCTGATCGGTTTCAGCCCAAGGTGGAATTTTTAGCTTGGCATCGTACTGCATGGTTTATAGATAACCGAGGTGCTTGAATGAGTAATTACGTTGTGTTGCACGAGGATACTTTTTACGATTATTACAAGCCTTATCGCCACCCCCAAGCCAGTGACGACGTCTGGGGAGGGCATGGGCTTGAAACTTTTGGATCCGATCTTGAGATCGTGCGTCGCTCCGACCCCAATCATCTTTGGACTGTGCTTGAGGATTGTGAATCGGATGACTATTTGATCGCCACGGGGTTTCATTACGTCAACAGGGTTTGTTATTTACTCACTGAAGTTCCACATCACTGGATACCCATCGATTTCCGGGTTAAATATCGCCCCCGACCTTATTCTTTGACGAAGTTGGGCTTGGCTCGGCAAATTGCACGTATTAAGCGAATGGAAGTGCAGCTTGGATTAGGTCATTGAGTCTTCTTTAACTGATCTCTGAGGAATCATGAACCACGCCAACCCCAACCGAACCGGCGAACTCGCCCGCAACGTCGAAATCG
>CAZHFZ010000022.1:53000-55022 GCA_964531455.1 uncultured Bordetella sp. | reverse complement strand
TTTTTAGGCTAAAAATTGGCTTGAATTCGCACAAAATTCGCACAAAATTCGCACAAATCGCGACTGCCTCCTCTGGAAGGCCGCGGAAGATGCACTGGCTTCACTTTTTGAATTCGCGCAATCGCTATAGACGACGTCCAACATGCGTTAAAAATCGTAATGTCCAATACGTCGCAAATAAAAGTGAAGGCTGTAAAGCGATAACATTCAAAATAAAAAAATGGGGGCGGACGTATTCTCTAGAATCGTTAACAACGTTCCCGCTAATACACAGGAGTGGCATGCCCTATGAAACCCTATCGTTCAACGATGTACGTACCCGGCAACCGTGCAGCTTGGATGGAAAAGGCGGCAAATTATGGTGCTGATTGCCTGATCCTTGATCTCGAAGATTCCGTTCCGGATCAGGAAAAAGTCGTCGCCCGGCCACTGGTTAAAACAGCAATTGCAGGGCTCAAGGCGAAAGGACAGGCAGTCACTGTCCGCATCAACCCGTTCGTCACGGGGCTCACACTTGACGACCTTGAGGGGATCGTCTGCCCTGAACTCAATGCAGTAACGCTACCAAAAGTCGAAACAGCGTCTGATATGAAAGAGTTGGACGTGCTGCTGACGCATCTTGAAAGGCGCAAGGGAATCACACCAGGAACAATTGAAACACCGTTGAATTGTGAAACAGCCAAGGGGATGCGCAACATCTACGACATTGTGACGTCTTGCCCACGGGTAACCCGGGTAAGCCTGGCAGCGGGGCCAGGTGGAGATGCGGCGAGAGCGATCGGATATCTCTGGTCCAAGGAAGGGATGGAGACGCTCTTTATTCGATCCAGAGCTGTGCTGGAATCCCGTGCTGCCGGCATCCAATACCCAACAATCAGCTCATGGTGGAACATCAAAGATCTTGAGGGGCTGGAGCGGGATGCGCGATGGAATCGTCAACTGGGGTTTCGAGGGCAGACGGTCATGCACCCCACTCATGTCCCCATCGTTAACCGCGTCTTCACCCCATCTGCCGATGAAATCGCTTACTACGAAGGTCTGATTCAGGCAATGGATGAAGCGCGGAAAAACGGCATCGCAGCAGTGACTTACAAAGGCGACATGGTCGATGAAGCCATGGTAAAGACAGCTCACGAAATACTCGCATTAGGCCGCCCTGCTTAAATCGCCTCCGTCTTTCGCCAACTCGACGTTTGCCGTCGAATGAAAGGCAAGTTCAAAGGATATTAAAGCTCGAGGGTGTCAGGAACACGAATCGAGCGTGGCGTATCAAATCACCCCTTCCTTTTGCAGCCGCTCCAGTTCATCACTGGGAATACCCAGCCAGTCCCCATAGACTTCTTGATTATGCGCCCCCAGCTCTGCACTGGGCACGAGTTGATTTAGCCCCTGCCCACCGAAGCGGAGCGGGCTGCGCGCTGCCGCGATCCGTCCATATTTAGGGTGGTTCATCCACTCCAGCATCCCCCGCTGATGGAGGTGAGGATCGTTGGTGATCTCCGCCAAATCCCTTACCGGTGCACAGGGCACCTGGTTCTCAAATAGCAATTTGAACAAATCTTCCCGTTTGTACTTCGCTGCAAACACCCCCACAATCTCATCGACTTGCACGCTGTTCGTTGCACGCTTTTTAGGTGTATCAAATCGCGGATCGGTTGCCAGCTCTTCCCGCCCCATAGCCTTCAACAGTGACACCCAATGCTTATTATTGGTACAAAGTATGGTGATATGGCCATCACTGGCCTCATAAACACTATATGGCGCTGCTGCTTTTCCACTATGACTATTGCCCGTTCTCTGCGAAAAATTAATAGGCCCGCCATAGTTAACCGAACTGAAATACAACCCCAGACTCGATGACAACGAAAAATAAATTGCATCGAGCATTGCCACTTCCACTTTCTGACCCTGCCCGGTTTTCTCCCGCTCATACAGCGCTGTCACCACCGCCCCATACAGATGCACCCCAGACGAAAAATCACAAAGTGCGGGGCCTATTTTTGTCGGCGGACCATCCGGAAA
>CAZHFZ010000022.1:0-52900 GCA_964531455.1 uncultured Bordetella sp. | reverse complement strand
CGCCGCCCCGCCTATGAGCGTTCGTTGCCGCAACGACTCCCCCTCAAGCGGCTCAATTTTTATGATGCGCGCACCTGCCATGGCCATCAGAAACGTGGCGTAGGGCCCGTTGTAAATCTGTCCAAGATCAAGAACCGTGATGCCCTGCAGGGGCTGCCGCGCCTGGCTCATCTTCAGGCTACTCCCCTTTAAACCGAGCCGGCCGCTTCTCAGCGAACGCCAGCGGCCCCTCCTTGGCATCTTCACTGAATCTCAGCATACGGTTCCACATCTGCTCCACGCGCAAGCCAGTCGCAATATCCATGTCCTCCCCGCGAATAGCCAGTTCCTTCGCCGCCTGCACCGCCAGCGGTCCATTGGCAGCAATACGCTTCGCAAATGCGTACGCTTCATCAAGCAGCTTATCGGCCGGCACAACACGATTAATCAGCCCCCATCGCGCCGCCGTTTCCGCACTAATCGCATCCCCAGTCAGCAGCATTTCCATCGCAATGGCATGGGGCAGTTGCTTCAATATTCTCTGCGTTCCGCCATTACCCGCAATAAATCCCCTCTTGACCTCCGACAACCCAAACGTCGCATGTGGCGCAGCAACACGGATATCCGTCCCCAGCAGCAAGGTTGTCCCGCCGCCCAGACAATAACCATTGACCGCAGCAATGACGGGCTTCCAGACTTCCAAGCCACGGTTTAGTAACTGGTCACGCTGCGTGAGCCACATTTCAGAAAGCGGAGCGGGATTGTTGGCGAAGCTTTTAAGATCCGCACCCGTGCTGAACGACTTCTCCCCAGCACCCGTAATAATCGCCACTCGAATATCGCTATCATCTCTTACTCGTATCCACGCCTCAGACAAGGCTCTATAGTGATCCGCATCCATCGCATTTAACCGTTCCGGACGGTTAATGGTAATGAGTGCTATGTGATCTTTTACAACGCAATCAATCGACATTTACATCTCCTAAATGACCAAACACCATGGATAATTCAGTGAATAACGGATTCAGCAGCCAACCCTAAGGTTAAGGGTCGCATTAAAAGCGAAGCCCGTTGGCAATTACTCCAACTTTGCTCCCGAAGCCTTTACCACCCCACCCCACTTCTTAATTTCGTCACTGAGAAAGCGCACAAACTGCTGCGGATCGCCACTCGCCGGTTCAAACCCCTGGCTTTGCAACCACTGACGCATTTCAGAATTTTGGGTAATTGTTTCAATTTCAGCATTAATTTTACGAACGATCTCTGGTGATGTCTTGGCTGGCGCCAGCACCCCCCACCATCCGACAGCATCAAACCCCGCCAAACCTGACTCATCCAGTGTCGGCACATTGGGCGCGGCTGCCGAGCGTTTGATGCTGGTCACTGCCAGCGCCATGACCTTACCCGCCTTTGCCTGCGGATTCGTCGCCGAGATGCTGCCAAACATCATATTCACCTGCCCACCCATAACCTCAGTCAGCGCCGGCCCTACGCCCTTATATGGCACATGCGTCATCTTGATGCCAGCCATATTGCTCATCAGCTCGCCTACCAAGTGCGTCGCGTTCCCTGTTCCCGCAGACCCATAACTCAGCTGCCCTGGCTTGGCTTTCGCTAGACTAATTAACTCTTTCACGTTTTTTGCAGGCAATGATGGGTTGGCCACCAGCATGTAAGCCCCTGTTGCAATCAGCGAAATCGGCGAGAAATCCTTCACCGCGTCAAAGGGGGGCTTGCTGTAAAGCGACACGTTGATCGCGTGGGTCGCGGGGACAAGAACGATGGTGTAGCCATCGGGAGGGGCTTTGGCGGCAATTGTGGTGCCGAGCACTCCACCCGCCCCCCCTCTATTGTCGATAATCACGGGGCGTTGCCAGCGCTCGGAAAGTTTCTGCCCTACAGCTCGAGCGAGCGTGTCATTTGCCGCACCTGGTGGGAATGGCACGATAAAGCGTATCGCCTTTTCTGGATAGGAGGCGCCGCTTTGCGCAAACAACAAAGATGATTGGAGCAATAGCACGAATAACGATGAAGCCACTACGCAGTAAGCTTTTTTCATTACGCCCCCAGTGTCTCGTCTATATTCCATTCCAGCAGCTCTCGCCGGACTGCAGCGGAAAAACGGTCCGACCTGCATTCACTCCTTCTTGATATTCAAATCACGAATAATCTTGCTCCAGCGATTTGCTTCCGCTTTGATGAAAATCTCAAAATCAGCGGGAGTGCTGCCAACTATTTCGGCTGAAACCTGCGCCATTCGATCACGCATTTCTTCAGTCAACAGCACTGACCGGACATCCGCCGAAATCCGCTCAACGACATGTTTTCCCGTCCCCCCCGTTGTCACAACGCCGTGCCATGCTGAAACCTCAAATCCCGGGTAGCCGGATTCCGCAACTGTGGGGACATTAGGAAGCTGAGCACTTCGGTTTGCAGAGGTAACCGCCAAGGCACGTACTTGGCCGGATGCAATGAACTTGTTAATGCTCCCCAAACTGTCAAACATCATCGGCACTCGCCCAGTAAACAAGTCTGAATGCGCAGGAGACGCCCCTTTGTAAGGAATGTGCACCAGCTTTACACCATACAGATTGCTTAGTAGTTCACCAGCGAGGTGGCTAGTCCCGAGATGTCCAGTTGACGCAAAACTGACCTTCCCAGGAGCGGTGGCTGCATAGGCAAGCAACTCCTTAACGTTCTTTGCTGGGAGACTTGGCGTCACCACCAATACTTGCGGGAAGCGAAGGGTCTGCGTTACAGGAGCAAGTTCCTTCGCCTCGTAGGGAAGGTTCGACATGACGAACGGGTTGATTGCAAACGGCAAAGCAGTCAGCAGTAATGTGCAGCCTCCAGGGGTAGCCTTGGCCACGATTGCCGTAGCGATCACAGTCCCTCCGCCACCGCGGTTTTCGACAACTAAGGTCTGCCCCCACTTTTCGGAGAGTTTCTGGGCAAGTATCCGCCCCTGATAGTCAGTCCCGCCACCAGCCGGGTATGCAATCACCATGCGCATGGACTTGCATGACGGAAAAACCTGCGCGAGTACTGATGTAACTTGGAAAAACAGCACCGAAACGAGAACAGCCTTGAATACCTTCATGCCCCCTCCCATTAAGTCCGCAGATTTTTATATTTGAACTGCTACGCAGCGGGTTTCCAAGCTTCCGGGACACTCGGCCCCACGTCCATGGCCGTTGCACGCCGCATTACGCGTGGGAATTTCGGATCGTGCGGCCTACCGCGATGCATGGTGCAACGGTTATCCCATAACACCACATCATCTACGGCCCATTTATGAGCGTAAGTTAAGGCAGATTGGGTCGCGTGCGCAGTCAGCTCCTCGACCAATTTTTGCGCTTCCGCATCAGGCATTCCAAAGATTCGCCTGATGTGTGAGGCCAAGTAGAGCGACTTTCTTCCGCTGACAGGGTGCGTACGCACCAGGATCTGTGGGACCGGGGGCAACATGGCTCGCCGCTCCGGACTCACTGTTTTGGGATCCAACCCAACTTTCATCCGGGAGTGGAAATAATCATGCTCTGCAACCAGCCCTTCGAGCCCTCGTCTACGCACTTCAGGTAATGCATCCCACGCCGCACGCATATCGGCAAACTCTGTCTCACCAGCGGTCGGCACAACGCTTTGAGCACAGAGCATCGACATCTTTGCTGGAACTCGCTTGAACGTGGAATCAGTATGCCAAAGTGCATTCGCGCGGTTAATAAGCAGCCTTACATCTCCCTCTGCGAGTACCGCCCCACGTTCATCAACGTTAGATATATCTGCAGACTCAGGACGCGCAAGCCGATCGGTATTTGGAGGACGAAACGGGGCCGCTGGCCGTCCAAGAGGACCAAATTTATTCGCAAACGAGTTTTGCTGATCTTCTGATAGTGGCTGTCCATGAAAAACCAGAACAGCATACTTATTAAAGGCGGCTTCAATTTCGCTGAATAGCTTTTCGGAGATTGTTTGAGTTAAATCGACATCACCAATTTCCGCAACAAAATCCGGCCTCACAGGTTTTATTGAAATCACAGCCAATCCTCCACCAACATATTGATTATTATTTATTTTTTTGAAGGGTCGAATTCACCGAACCCGCCTCCTTAATCTAATTAATCACCCGTCTGCGACACCAACTGACGGTATCAGACAAGCTGGGACAGCGCCACTTCGAGGCCCTGTTCTGCGCCATTGTGCGAATTAAACGCCAAGAAATTCGCAAAAAATTCGCAGAAATTGCCTTTTCTCCCTCTTTCAGTCCGCGGGAAAGTGCGTTGCGTCCTTTCGGATCAAGCGGCCCGACGGCCGTACTGCAGAGATACTTCTTTATGGTTTTCCGCAACACCACTTGCGTCGCCAACTTTATTGAATTGATACACCGTCTCGGAAATGCCATCGCCTGATAGAACTCAATATGGCTACGTTGATCACTCCTGCAACCCCTTCTCATGTTTTGAGCAGGGGAGTGTCAATGTGTAGCTCAAATTCCAGCAAAAACTAATCCCAAAGTGGCTCAGTTTTGGCTGGAAATCAACATTAATCCGCAAAAACCGCATCCTGTGGTTACTAAATGCTATTAGCAATACTCGCCAGACTGCTTCGTACTTATGTGCACCATCACTTCCAGTAATCACCAAGTTAAGTTGAAAATCCGCAACATCGAGTCAGCCCCAAACTCCCGCGCGGGATATTTTCTCTCGATTGGTCGTTGGCGATCACTCATAGCACAACGTTGTCAGTAGCCAAGCTTACGATCAACAATGCACGAATGGTTTCGGAATCTTATCGGGAAGATTGCAAAGACACTTTGAGTTTCCGTGAATGAACCACCCGCCTTTCCACTCACGCCCCATGTGACTGGGATCAGCATCATATAACGATCGCATTTTTTATTTATCGATACAATTTTCAAGAACCGAATCCCCGAGAGCAACTTTGCACGTCATATTGTCATGAGTACAGAATGCTTCAGATAAACAGAGATCTTGTCCCCTATTCCCGCAGAAAATTCTTCACATATTGGACGTAGCCCTGCCATCCCGGCGGGGTTTTGTCTTCAGTGCGGCGCTATACCGAAAGTCAGGGGGTCGGTATGGATGCATCGCGAGAAGTGCCGCCCTGGGGGCAAGTCAGCTGTAAGCAGAACTTGGCCAACGACCGTTTCCGACTCGTACCAGTCAGTCACGTTTCTCCATAGCTGCTGATCGTTGGCGATCGCCGGACGCGTAATGTAGTGGCACAGGCGTTTGAGTTCCTTGCGCTGATGCGCGCCGCAGCTCACTCAGGCATGGAGGCTGAAACCGTGCGCTTGGGCGCAAAGGCCTGCGGTGGCTATGTCGCACCCAATATTCACGCCGAACTGCGCGAGGAAGGCACACGGATGGGCTTTTGCCAGCTATTCCGCAGCCGCTCTCTGCGCCTGCGCGCGATCGAGCAGGGTCAGGCGCCACATCTCGCGGCTATAGCGCTCATAGTCGTAACCGGTGGCGGAATGGATGGTGCAGCGATTGTCCCAGGCCACGATATCGCCGGGCTGCCAGCACCATTTCACCGTGTATTCCGGCCCGGTGATCGCAGGCACCAGACTGCGGAGTATCTGAACGCTTTCGTGCTCGGTGCCTTCCAGATCGCAAACGTCCAGCACGTCCGGCGCGATGTCCTGGCCTTTTGGCAGGATGGCGCAGGTGGAGGAATTCAGGCCATAGAGCGCCGGCTCGCCGCTGACCGGATGTTTCAGCACGATGGGCACCCGGTTCGGCGGATTGGCTGCCCGCTGCGCCGGCGTCAGGATCGGATAGTCCGGCGAGTAGGTGTTGATCTTCTTGTCGTGATGGGCCAGCGAGCACACCGCTTCAAGCCCGTCCAGCTTCGCCTTGGTCGCGCCGTCCAGCCTCTGGTAAGCCGTGCGCATGTCGGCGAACAGCGTCTCGCCGCCTTCGTCGGGCGCAATCTTGCAATGAAAGACCGAGCCGATGGGCGGATGCTTGCGGAATGTGGAGTCCGTGTGCCAGACCGGGCGTCGGGTTTCCGGGTTATAGCGGATGTCGTCATCGGTGCGCAGTTGCGGCACCCGCGCGAGGGAGGCCTTCAGCTTGCCCGCCTCGTCACGGATGTTGCCGATGCGCAGGATGGGAAAGCCTTTGACTGACTTGTCTTCGCGGGCAGTCATGCCCTCGTATTCCACCGCGCCAAAAACCTCCGACCAGGCAACCAGTTCTTCCGGCGGGATGGCGGCCAAATCGTTGCCGCGGACAGCCAGCAGGCCGCCTTGGCGGGTCCACAGGTCATAGGCTTCACGCTTGAAGGTTGCGTCTTTCAGGTCGCGGCGGCTGACGCCTTCAATCATCACACCGAAATCGCCGTTCAGGGGGCTGGTCTTATGCTGCATGGTCCGGGGCTCGCTTTGCTGTTGGAAGGGCCGAATTGTGTGCGGCAAAGTCTAATACGCCCCACCTGGGCGGTCGAGAGGAGGCGTATAGGAATTTCAAAAAACCTTTTCCCCGATTTTCGACGGTATCGCCGTCCCGAGAGGCAGTCAATAAAGCGGTCTCCGGCAAAGATTCCCCGCGCTGATTGGCAAGCATTCGAAATCCCTATAATTTATTGGAACAACACATTTCCTTGCACAACATTCTTTAACTTTCCCGTGGACTAACTGATACCGGGGTAACACCCAATCAATCCCATTAAGAAATCAATTTTTAACTTAATACACGCACTAGCGCTGCAACGTCGGTCAGATCCTCAAGATTCCGGATAAGCCCTACCGCTTTATCAACATTGCCCGCAGAAATCGGATTGGCTGAGAAAGACACGCAATCCCGAAACTTGGCCTCAAGCTGGTCCCAGTTGACCGGGTTTTTGGGATCTCCGGGAACCCCCGTTGATCTGTGCTCAAAGCGCCTTCCGTCGCGCGTCACAACCTCGACTGAGGTGCTGGAAATGTCAGCGGAACCACCACGGCCTGTTGCAGCCTTGTCTGCCGGACGGTAACTGACCTTGTCAGCCATCGCCAAAACAACAGGGTCCTGCAGTCCTTCATCCGTATAGGCCCGAAGGGTGACATTGCCCTTCGCCGCCATGATCGCTGTCGTGAAAGGAATGCTGTATTTGCCATCAATACTCACTTTGGGTCGGCGCTTCAATTCAATCGGTTCACAAAGAAGACGCGTACCCCCGGTTCCGCCCACGATGGTGATTGCCCCAATGTCGTCCGGCTTGAGGTGCTGATCCTTCATGATGGCCATGATTGAAGCATTGGTTGTGCGGGTGTAAGCACATGCAGGCCAAACCTTGAAACCATGTTTCTCAATCAATGGAAAGTGCTCGCCTAGCCGGTCAACTATACCGCCCCAATCCGGCTCATTTCCCCTGATGTAAGTACGGAAAAAACCATAACGTCCCTCAATAACCTCTTTGGAGCCAATAATGCCGCGCTGCGCAAGCTGCGCAGCAAGAATCGCACCCTGGCCTGAAAATCCTGCCTGCATGGATCTCATGTGTGTTGCAGCGCCCACTGCCATCTGCCTGCTGCCACTCATCTGGTTAAAGCCGATGCCCAGCGCATTTTCCATGCGCTGCTCATCCAACCCCAGCAGTCGCCCGCCAGTCGCGGCGCCTGCGATATAACCAATGAGCTGGGTTGCGAACCATCCTTCAGTCATGGTCCAGTCCGGAACATCAATGGCCCGACTGATTCGGGTCATCAAATCCATTCCTGCAGCAACAGCGGTAATCAGTTCTTTACCGCTGACAGACCCTATTTTCTCGGCTAGCGCGATTGCTACGGGTATGGTGACGATACTCGGGTGCCCACTCTCACCAATATCATCAAAATCAAGCATATGGCCCAGGCTGCCATTGACAAACACGGCCCATCCGGCAGGCGCCTTGCCCCCGAAACCAAAAATCGTCGACTCTGGCTTGCCGCCCATTTCCGCCACATATTCAGCAAGTACTTTTGCCTCAGGGGACAGACTGCTGGCGCCGATTGACACGCCTACCGTATCCATCACGCACTGCTTGATGACATCCACCAGCGGTTGAGGCAAGTCCTCGTACCGCAATTTTGCTGCATGGTGCGCGAGTTTTAATGTAATGCCTGCGGCCGCTGAAACATCCAGTTGCGCAGAAGAATTCGCCTGAATGGTCATTGCTATCCTTTTTTATTGGCCAACCCGAGACTCTTGATGATTTTTCCCCACCGGGCAGTTTCTGAGTCGATAAAACTGCGAAACTGTTCTGGCGTATTCGGCGATGCTGAGTCAGCTCCTTCAGCAGCCAAACGTGCTTTCATCTCAGGTGCATTCACCACCGCAATGGACTCCCGGTTGATTACGTTGATGATCGGTGCCGGCGTGCCTTTCGGAGCAAGAAACCCGTACCAACTGCGAAGGTCATAACCCGGCACACCGGACTCCGCCACTGTGGGCAAATCGGGTAAAGCCGGGACACGTTGCGGGCTGGTAATGGCAAGCGCCTTCAACTTGCCGCTGCGCACCAGCGGTCCGGCAGTCAATGTATTGGTAATGGACAATTGCACACGCCCCGCCATTAAATCAACCATGGACAGCCCACTGCCTTTGTAGGGCACATGCGTCATTTCAACAGTCGCCATTGCTTTGAAAAGTTCCATGCCAAGATGGACGACCGTACCAACACCGCTTGAGGCATAAACCAGGGGCTTGGATTTGGCCAGGGATATCAACTCCTTGACCGTATTGGCCTCCAGAGTCGGGTTTGCCACCATCATGTAAGGCTGCGACAGCAGCATGCAGACAGGCGCCAGTTCCCTTGATATATCGGTAGACACAGTGCCCAGCAGCATGGCGGTGACATTCTGCGCGCTTAGGGTGACCAGCGTGTATCCGTCAGGGGTGGCTTGCGCGCCCATCTGCAAAGAAATGGCGCCCGAAGCGCCTGCCCTGTTGTCGACCACGACAGATTGACTGAGACGTTCAGACAGCTTTTGCGCAACCGCCCGGGTCATCACATCGCTGCCACTGCCAGCCGGCGTACCGACAAGCACCCTGATGGGTTTTTTGGGATAACCCGGCAGCAAAGATTGCGCACCAGCCGGCAACACAAACAGCATCCCGACAGCAACCAGGAATCCATTAATTATCGTCATGCACCCCTCCTTGTTTTTTATTTACGACTTGTTATCAATACCTCGTCACCGTCGACTTTGAACTGGTGATCGAAGTCTTCAGATACCCATTCCATGAACTGCACGGCCTCCTGAAACCGCGCATCTCCATTACACAAAACCTCAGGGCGAAGTTTTTTATCAATCAGTACCGGAAGAAACGATACTTTCTCAATACCCTTTTGACCGATGATGGCCTTTGCCACAAGACTGCGCTTGGCATCCGATCCGTAGGACAGGTGCGGATAATCCGGATCCAGCACAACACCATATTTCTTCTCGAAAGAAGCCGCTTTTTCCGGGGATTTGGCCGTCGATGACATGATGAAGTTCGACAGGCTGTAGAAACACACCGCGCCCTGGTGCACGCCTATCGCCTTCGGCGTATGGGCATGATGGCCCAGCAGCAAGTCTGCTCCAGCGCCAATCGCCGCCTCAGCAACCGCGACCTGATAATCAGCAATCAGCCTCGGAATATAGTGAACCCCCCAGTGCAGCGAGACCACCACGGCATCGGCCCTGGCTTTTGCGTTCTTTATATCTTCAACGAGATTCGCCAGATCTTCTGCATTGGGTATGGTAATCACCCTGGGCGGAATGCCGGGCTGGTAATCAAACGCCTCGTAATAGGTGTGCACCCTCAGGGGCGCCACTCCAGGACTGGCCGGGCCAGCCGCATAGCCGTTCTGCAAAATGGAGCAGTAGGCAAGAAAGGCCACCTTGACGCCGTTTTTTTCAATGATTTCCGGAGCTCGCGCCTCCGCGAGATTCCTGCCTGCACCCACAACCTTGATGCCCTTGCTACGCAACAAATCCGCAGTATCGAGTAGGGCATCACTTCCCCAGTCCATGGCATGGTTACTGGCGAGTGAAACAACGTCAAAGCCGCAATCAGTAAATACGGAAATCATTTGCGGCGCAACCCGGCTATGCGCCCCATTGGAGTGCAATTGAAATTCGCCGCGAGTTGAATAGACTCGCTCGACCTGCGCGAAGCGCAGATCCGCTTCCTGCAACACCGGTTTTACCAATTCCGAATAGCGTTCAATCGGCTCATGAATCGGACCAACATCACCGCACGCCAATAGACTTAATGTATTCATCCCCAGCCTGCCTGATCAGCCGTATTTGGTTTTAGCTGCAGCGCCCAGATAACGGGTCTCCAGTTCCTGCTGCCGGTCTGCGCCCTCGCCTTCCGGACCGACAAAAGGCCGTGGATATGGCCGGTCCTTGCGGCTCAGTTCGAACGCTTCCCAGGCCGCAATTCCGCGATGCTGGAAATCCTGCATGAAGTCATGCAAGGCAGCCCACATCACCTGATGCGTAAACCCCGGATACCAGGCGATGTTGACACCCAGTGCCAAGTGCTCGTCCAGACCAAGATAACGGGGCAACTTGCCTCTCATGAACGAAAACGGTCCCTCCAATACCTTGCGTGCCTGCCGGATCTCGTCTTCGGAGTGAGGGGACTCAAGCTGCACCCAGTCCACACCCGCTTCTTCACGGTATGCCTTCAGGCGAACAATGGCGTCCTCGAGGCTGCTATTCACTGCATCACGGGCGTAGCACTGCGACATGATCACAAAGTCGGGATCAATTTCATTCTTCATGTCGACCGCGGCCCGGTAACGCGCTATGGCCTGCTCGATGGGAACGACCTCGACACCCGCGCTTTGCGTGCGCCGTTTGCCCTCAATGGGTTGGTCATCAATGCGTATCCCCGCTATACCGGCCCGGATTGATTCACGGACCAAGCGACGTACGGCCATGATTCCCCCATGGCCGGTATCGCCGTCAAGAATGATGGGGAAATCGGCACTCTGCGCGATCCAACCGCCGATCTGTATGCATTCCGTCATGCTGGCCGTGCCTACGTCGGCCAAACCCGTATAAGAGCCCACGACGCCGCTGGTACCAACGAAACCGACTTCGCAACCGGCTTGCGCCATGATTCGTGCATGTGTCGCGGACGGCGGATGCAACACAACGAGCACTTTGCCCTGTCGATGAATGAGCTGCTTCAGGCGGGTGGTTTTCTTGAGTTGATCCATCATCAGCCCGCCTGCTTTGATTTGGAAAGAGACTGCAAAGCCGCTTCGCGACCGGCAATACGGCCGAATACTGCGCCGGCCATCAGCCCCGAGCTTCCGGGATAGTTGAAGTAAAACAGCCCGCCAACCAATTCCCCGGCCGCATAAAGCCCGGGCAACGGTTCATCCTCAATATCCAGCACCTGGGTTTTCGGAGAAATCTTGATACCACCAAAAGTAAAGGTGATGCCGCAAGTCACGGCATATGCGCTGAAGGGCGCCTTTTCAATCGGATTTGCCCAATTCGACTTGTTGATGGAAAGTCCTTCCGTACACTTGCCGTCTTTGATATTGGGATTGAATGAAACTTCCCTTTTGACCGCTGCATTGAACTCGCGCACCGTTTGCAGGAACTTCGGCGCGTGCACATCCTCCATCTTCGCCACGAGCTCCTCAATCGTATTCGCCTGGACTTTGGTGGTCCCCTTGGAGCGATACTCGTCATGCAGCAGATGATCAACCTGCGAGTCGAACACATGCCAGGCAAAGCTGCCCGGCTGCTCCAGCACGATGCGGCCATATTTTGCATAGGTGTAATTGCGGAAATCAGCGCCCTCGTCGACAAAACGCTCGCCATTGGCATTGATCATGAGGCTGAAGGGGTAACCGTTACGGCTTGCCGTGATCGGACGGTCGAGCTCACCAAAATCCGGCGCATAGCGTTCCCAGGACACTGAATGGCAGCCGGACCATTGCCCATAAGCCTGTGCGCCGGCATCCAGCGCCATCCGAATACCGTCACCCGTGTTAAAGCGGGTCCCCCTGACTTTGGCCATTTCCCAGCCGGCGCCTAGGTAGCGCGTCCGCCACTCCCGGTTGGCCTCGAAGCCACCGGCAGCGATCACCACGGCATTGGCGTGAATCTGCTCCTCGACACCTTTGGTTTCAACGCGCACACCACAAATGCCTGATGGCCCGCGCAGCAGACCTGTAGCGCGGACTCCATATCGAATATCCACACCGAATTTCACCGCTGCCTTGTATTCCGCCTCAACAAGGCCACGGCCGCCGCCGGTGGCCTCAACGACCGTGCCGCCGAAAAATTTGAACTTGCCTTCATGTTTGAAAGCATATCGGCCAAAACGGGGGACAAAGCGGACGCCACGCCCGTGAAGCCATTGGACCGTATCCGTGCTGTTGAGCACCACGGTCTCGGCCAGATCAGGATCGCAGTAATACTGGGTGACTCGCCCCAGGTCGTCCAGATACTGCTCCGCGGTATATTCGCCAAAATCCGTATTGGCTATCTCGCCCTCGGACAGATCCGGAACTACGGATCGTACGGTTTCGGCGCCGTTATGCACCATCCGAAATCCGCCGCCGGTGAAAGCGCTGTTCCCGCCCCGCTTCTCCTCGGGTGCGCGCTCCAGCAGCAATACCGATGCACCATGCTCCTTTGCAGACAGCGCTGCGCACAGTGCAGCATTGCCGCCGCCGACTACCACAACATCATATTTCTCAGCCATTCTTGCCATCCTCTTTCATTGCATTGCTGTTTGCCATTGCCCGCTTGCGCTGATAGCGCTCGTAGGCGAATTGCGGAAGACCGCCACATTCGAAAATCTCTTCAATCGCGGCAGGATATTTTCTGAGCGCGACACTTTTTCCGGACTGCGGATTACTGACCAATCCTCGCGGATAATCCACTTCAAGCTGCTCACCATCATTGATCAGAGACGATATCCCAGGCGCGACAAAAATCGGAATCGCCCTTGAAATGCTGTTGCGCAGAAACAATCGCGCCACTGACTCGGCAATAATGGCTGCGATCCCGACCTCCCGCAGCACCAGGCCCGGACGACTCGATCCGCAGCCGAAGTTACGGCCGGCTACCAGAATGTCACCCGGCTTGACCTCCCTGGGGAACTCCGGTCGGTAGACCTCCATCGTGTGCAACTTGAGTTCCTCCATCGTGGGATAGAGGTAATAGGGATTAATCGCATCGGTCTCGATCGAATCACCGAACTTCCAGACTCGTCCACGAATGACTTTTTTCAGATTAAAGGCCACGAAGCACCTCTTTCGGGTTCACGATTTCGCCGGCTACGGCAGCTGCGGCAACGGTCAGCGGCCCGCCGAGATAAATTTCCGCGCTCTGGCTGCCCTTGCGCCCCCTGAAGTTCCGGGTTGTCGCCGTGATGCAAATTTCCCCGTCCGATAAAAAGCCGACGCGGGGCTGGCAGATACCGCAGCCCGGCGTAATGACCTGAGCCCCGCCCTCGATAAGAGTCTCGATCAGGCCCGCCTTCAGACACTGCAGATAAACCTGCTGCGAAGCAGGTGAAATGATGAAGCGCACGCCTTTGGCCACCTTGTGTTTCTTGAGCACCCGAGCCGCGATCTCGATATCTTCAAAGCGGCCATTGGCACAAGAACCGATCTGCGCCTGATGGATACGCGTGCCCAGCACCTCGTCCACCGGAGCGATGTTGCCAAACTGATGAGGCTTAGCCACGACGAACGGAAGTTCATCCACGTTCAGAGTGATCTCTCTCGCATATTCCGCACCCGAATCCGCCGCCAGCGGTTCATAGGGCTTTCCGGTGCGGGACTTGACGAAGGAGTCTGTGGTGGCATCGGCAGGAAACATCGCGAACTTTGCACCGAGCTCAACGCCATGAGTCGACAGGCACATTCGGCTGTCAATTGACAATTGCGGGACCATGGAGCCCGCGTATTCAATGGACATGCCTTGCGCAAAATCCTCACCGTACAAACCGGCGAGTTGCAGAATGATGTCCTTGGCAATCGGATAATCGGGCTGGGTGCCGTTAAGATGAATTCTTACTGATTGCGGCACCTGAAACCACAACTCGCCGAACAACAACACGTACAACATGTCTGCACGGGTAATGCCAGTCGCACCGGCGTTGATTGCCCCGTAACCCAGGGTATGCGAATCATTGCCCACCACAAGCTCGCCCGGCCGCACCAGTCCGTAGTCGAGCATCATCTGATGGGCAATTCCAGGCTCGGAATCATGGAAACACCGGATGCCCAGCCGCTCCACCTCGCGCCTGACCAGCGCGTTCTCGTCGGCCAGTTTCTGCGACAGCGTAGGTTGATGGTGATCGAGCAGAACGAAGATGCGATCGCGATCCCAGACTTCCGGCAAACCATTTTCAAAACCAGCCTCGATCGCCATGTCATGCATGGGCTCGCTGGCATGGTAGTGGCACATTGCCCCGTCAATGCGGGCCTCAAGGAAATCGCCGGCCCGGACCTCCTCCCCCTTCAAATTGTTCCGGGTCAGTAGTTTCTCTGCAATTGTTTGCGCCATCTTCAGCTGTTGCCTTGTCTAAGGGTTGTAAACAATCAAACTCGCCGGCGTTCTCTATGAATGTCCGTTCGGGAACAACCGCTTGAGTCTCTCACGCTGCGCCGCGTTGACATGACTCCGCGCGGCTTCTTCCGCTTTTTCCGGGTCGCGGCGACGTATGGCATCCGCCAGTTTCGCATGCTCCATCAGGGCCGTTTTTGCACGTTCAGGCAACAACATCAGCGGCCTTCCCAAAAGCCACATGGAGTCATTCACGGCAGCAAGACTCTTTTCAAGGTAACGGTTATGTGCGCCTTTGTGGATCGCATCATGAAACCGGCGATTATGATCAGCGAGTGCATTGTGATCACCCTCCAGTTCACGTTCGCGCACCACCAGGTCGGTTAAATCCTGTACCTCCATGTCCGAAGCATGCCGGGCACACAGACGGGCGGCGGTACCCTCAAGCACCTCACGCATTACGTACAATTCCATTACCGCCTGCCGATCAAGCGTTGCCACGACCAATCCGATTCGCGGCTCATGAACAAGCATTCCTTCATTCTCCAGCCGGCGAATTGCATCTCGAACAGGAGTGCGGCTGAGCTTCAACCAATCAGCCACCTCCACTTCCATGACTCGCTCACCAGGCTTGATCTGGCTTTCGTGTATGGCATCACGCAGACACCGGTACGCGTGCTCGCTGCGCGAACCATGACGAAGGATTTCTGCTGTGGATTTCTTTGGCGACATGGTTGGATGATTTCAAGTTGCGTTGATAATCCAGAATTGACGCTCACTGTTTTCGACAGTATTCTAATGTATACATGGAAATACTGGTAGAAAAAACGCAATAATCCTGTTAATCGCAATAACCGCAATACATCAACAAGCAAAAAAGCCGCAGCCCCAAAATGCCGATTTTCAGCGATCGGCAATCTTGCATTAACACTTAAAATACAAGTCCCATTCGGAGGAATACAAATTGATCAAAGCTGTCATCATTGCCTGCGCTGCATTGCCCTGCTTCGTATCGACCGGGCTGCTTGCACAATCCAACTATCCAGTCAAACCAATACGTTTGGTTGTCGGTCAGGCAACGGGGGGAGCCACTGACGTAATTGCCCGGCTGGTGAGCCCGAAACTCAGCGAGCAACTGGGACAGCAAGTCATCGTCGAAAATCGCACCGGGGCTGCCGGCTCGATCGGTGCTGCGTTTGTTGCCAAAAGCGCACCAGATGGCTACAACCTTCTCGTTGCTTCCAGCAGTTACGCAATCAATCCGAGTCTGTATACGGATATGCCGTTTGATCCGGTGCGGGACCTGTTACCCGTCACGCTGATCGCTGAGGCCCCTTTTCTTCTGGTCGTGCATCCCTCCATGCCCGTTCGCTCTGTCAGCGATCTCGTCACCCTTGCCAAACAAAAACCCGGAACACTGAATTTCGCTTCAGGTGGAAATGGAAGCTCCGGTCATTTGGCTGGTGAACTATTCAAGTTTCTCGCCGGGGTAAACATTGTCCACATCCCGTACAAGGGTGCAGGACCGGCGCTGGTGGATGTCATGGCGGGGCAAGTGCACTTTACATTCGGCAGTGTGCTTTCCTCCATGGGTCACGTCAAAAACGGCAGACTACGCGGACTGGGCGTCACCGGGGGCAAACGGTCACCGGGCGCTCCAGAACTGCCCACCATTGCTGAAGCAGGCGTAAAAGGTTATCAAACAACAAGTTGGTACGGCTTGCTGGCGCCGGCCAACACTCCCGCACAGATTGTTAATCTGCTCAGCGCAAGCATGAATAAAGCGGTGCACTCTCCGGATGTAAAAAACAAGATCATCACTGACGGCGCTGAACCTGACGGCGGAACGCCAAAACAATTTCAGGATCTCATGGCAGCCGAGATGCGTCGTGCTGCAGAAATCGTAAAACGCGCCGGCATCAAACCGTAAACGGCATGACCCAGTATTCCCAAATTGGGCACCCGTAACCTGCAGATGAGCCTGCTAACTGGACGATCGTTTGTTTTCATCGGGAACAATGTGCAAATTCCAAATACGCCTTGGAAAGGATAAAGAATTGCTGCTGCCGACTGCGGATCACGCAAACCATGGATAAAACCGGATAACCATACAACACATTGATTTTATTGATTAATATGGATTCGGATGGCAGGTCGTTTCCCGGCACATCGACCAATATCATTGCCCAACTTCGGTTGGGCATTTTTTTGTTTATTCCTTGACGCACTTTTCTGCCCCCGATGGCTTAAGCTCGTTCGAACCGCTTAGTCATATCTGGAAAGAACTCTGTGGTCTGAGCCATAATCGGCGCTGAAATCAGAACGTCGGAGATTCCGTGAAAATCACGACCAGAAAACCCAGCTGAAAGCACACCCTTGCATTCAAAGCCCGCCAACGTACTGAGCATCGCGCAGGAGGAACTGCGGGGCATTTCGAGAACCGTCGCTGAAATCGAATGGCTGCTGCTGGTGCTGGTGCTGCTGTATCAGGTTTTTGCGGGTCCAGACGAACATGAACGGACGGCCATCACCATGGTGCTGTTCTTCTATGCCGCGTTCGTCCTGAGTTTCCGCTACACCAATTTCTACAAGACCGAGTCGCGCGGGAAGATCGCAATTGAAACCTTCGCGATGCTGCTTTTCATCACCTGGGTGCTGTGGTTCTCGGGAAAGCTTGCCAGCCCCCTGCTCAACACCTATCTGCTTGTCATCATCACCAGCGCGCTCACACTGGGCAAACTCGCGACGATGCTGGAAATGGCGCTGATCGTCGCCTGCTTCATGCTGCTCGGTGACAATTCCAGCGCCGGCGAAGTTTTCACTCTTGCCTACATCGGCGGCCTCGCGGCGCAACTCGCCCCCATGCTTCTGGTCGCCTACATCACCACCATGTTTTCAGCCGACATCCGATACGGGCTGAACCAGGCCCGGCTGCTTTCAGAAACCGATGACTTGACAGGCATCTACAACATGCGTGGCTTCAGTATCGTGGTCGACCGCCTGTTCGGCCAAGCCGTACGCTACAGCCGGCCGGCAACAATGCTGATGATCGATTCCGACAACCTCAAGGCCGTGAATGATCAGTATGGCCATGAAGCCGGCAACCGCCTTCTCAAGCTGACAGCCAAGTGTATCGAAACCGAGTTACGCCATACCGACGTCCTCGCCCGTTACGGCGGTGACGAGTTCGTGGCACTGTTGCCGGAGACTGCTTCAGACCGGGCCATCGAAGTCGCCCAGAGGATCATTCATGCCGTCGCTGATACGCCTCTGGAATACGAAGGCAAAAAGATCAAGACCAGCGTCAGTATCGGACTCGCCTGTTACCCCGAGGACGGGCGCAGCATTGATGCCGTCCAGGGCCGGGCAGACCGCGCCATGTACACCGCCAAGGAACAAGGCCGCAACCGCACCGTTAAATTCGCTGCGTAAGCGCTGCAAGGCCGCCGGAGCGGTATCGGCCGCCGATTAAAAATATAAATAAAACAGTTACTTATATACGTTTTTACGTTTAATCAGGCTGCTGCAGTCTGAACCGCGGTAGCCACGATCTCGATTCTGTAACCGGGATCAGACAGCGCAGCTTGCACGGTAGCGCGCGGTGGCGCCGTGCCCGGCGCAACCCAGGCATCCCATACCTCATTCATCGCACTGATATCCTTGATGTCGGCGAGGAAAATCTGCACCCGCAGCAAATGCGCCTTGCTGCTGCCCGCCTCCGCCAGCCGGTGATCGATCTGCGCCAGCACGTCGGCTGTCTGGCTGCGGATATCGCCTGCCTCACATTCCGGCACCATGCCGGCCAGATACACAACGCCGTTGAAAATCGCCGCTTCGCTGTAGCGAGCGGCAACATGCAGTCTTTGCAAACCCATCACATGCTCCTGAAAAAATTGAATGAGTGCCCAGCAGGCGCAGCTACGCTGACTGTGCTGTAATCCGCCCCATGCTTTCTTACCGCCACCAGTTTCACGCCGGCAATGTGTCCGACGTCTTCAAACACGCCCTGCTGTCACGCCTCCTGATAGCGCTCGCGCGCAAGGATAAACCCTATTTCATGCTCGACACCCATGCCGGGCTCGGGCTTTATGATCTTGAGCACCCATGGTCGCAGAAAACCGCTGAGTGGCGCCACGGCATCGGCCGGGTCTGGGCGCGTGCCGATGCGCCCGAATCCCTGCAACCCTACCTTGAAGCAGTACGCGCTGACAATACCGACGGGCACCTGCGCCAATATCCGGGGTCACCACGCATTGCCCGGCGCCTGATGCGACCCACCGACCGCCTCGCGCTGTGTGAACTGAACAAGGACGATTATGCCGTCCTGAAAACAGTATTAGCCGGTGCCCGGCATACCGCCATCCACAATCAGGACGGCTTCAGCGCGATCCGTGCTTTCCTGCCGCCACAGGAGCGGCGCGGGCTGACATTTATTGATGCGTCATTCGACCAGGCCGACGAATTCGCCCGCATCGTGCGCAGCACCAAGGAAGCGCATGCGCGATTTGCAACAGGCACGATCGCAGTCTGGTATCCCCTGATGGCATCATCCGCGATGCAGGCCTTTGCGCGCAGTCTGCAGGCCGCAGGACTGCCCAAAACGCTGCAACTCGAACTGACAGTTCATCCGGACGACTGGACCGAACACATCCGTGGCAGCGGCATGGTGATCGTCAATCCGCCCTTTGGGCTGGACAAGGAAGCGCGCCCCCTGCTCGACTGGCTCTGGCAAGCCATGTCACCGGAAAAAGAGGGCGGCACCCGCTGCGACTGGTTGGTCGCGGAATAAAAAACGCCGCAGTAATTCTGCGGCGTTTTTTATTCATACAGCCTCCGGATTCAATCGAAGAACAGCAGCGGGGACGGCGAGGCCATCTCCGCGCGTAACATGGCTCAGCCTTTGGTGCGGCTGCGGTATTCGCCGGTGCGCGTATCGATCTCGATCTTGTCGCCGGTTGCACAGAACAGCGGCACCGGAACCTCAAAACCGGTGCTCAGTTTCGCCGGCTTCAACACCTTGCCTGATGTGTCGCCACGCACCGCAGGTTCGGTATAGATGATCTCGCGGACCAGCGTCTGCGGAATCTCCACTGAAATCGGACGTCCTTCGTAGAGCGTCACTTCGCATTCCATACCGTCTTCAAGGTAGTTCAGCGCGTCGCCCATGTTCTCCTTGTCCACCTCGAACTGGTTGAACTCCGCATCCATGAACACATACGACGGCTCGGCAAAGTAGGAATACGTCACTTCCTTGCGTTCCAGCTGCACAACATCGAATTTTTCGTCGGCGCGATATACCGTTTCCGTACCGCCGTTCGAAAGCAGGTTCTTCAGCTTCATCTTGACCACTGACGCGTTACGGCCGGATTTGCTGAACTCGGCCTTCAACACCACCATCGGGTCCTTGCCGACCATGATGACATTGCCCGCGCGGATTTCCTGAGCGATTTTCATAACCTACATCCTTGATTAAGCGTAATAAATTAAGCGGTTGAAAAAACGCGCTATTTTACCTTGTTGCGCACAAACTCCACCAGTTTGGCAGACATTTCGCCCAAATCGACCAGCTTCCGGGACCAATTGAGGGCGTGAAGGGTCAATTCGCCCCGGGCAGCCCGCAAGGCCGGCCACAGTCCCTGCACCGCCCCCCCGGCGCTCCAGGCCTGGTTAAAAGCCGTCAGCGCCGCTCCGGCCACTGAATCAAGGCCTGCCGCGTACTGTTCCAAAAAAGCGTCGAGCTTGCGCTGATGCGCCCCGTCATCCTGTCGATAAGGCTGCCAGACCAAAGGCTTGCCCGCCCACTGCGCCCGGACAAAGGAGTCTTCGCCACGAACAAAATTGATGTCGCAGGCCCACAACAATTCGTCGTAACGCGCCTGTGAAAGAAACGGCAGCACGCGAATCTCCAGTTCGCCCCGGCGCAAGGTATCTCCGACCGCAACGTCGTGACCACAAAATGCTTTTAGAGCAGGCAGCAAAACCCCCGCAGGCACCGCTGCCACAACGGGCCCGCTCCCTTCCGCCAATGCTGACAGCAAATTCGTGACCGGTGCATCCGCATAAGCAAACAACGACAGTGTCAACGCATCAGGTGCCGGCCGAGCAAAACCGAGGCTGCGCCAGAATTCATCCGAGGCTTCCGACCCAAATGCATCCCGCCGCGTCAGCAGGTCATGCTCGCGCGGCAAACCTCCGGTTGACAGCGAAAATCCGGGATAAAAGTACCAGCGCGGCAAACCCAGCGATGGATGCGGTGAAGCCAGTCCATGGTGACTGTCGGCCCAGGCTTCCGCTGTCAGGTAATCGAGCACGATCCAGACCGGCGGTTGCGACAGTGTCGCCATCGCCGAGATGTAGGTTTCAGGCAAACCGCAGCCAAAAGCCTCAACCACAACCATGGCTGAATCCGGTAACGGAATGCATTTCGACCAGTCATGCACTTGAACACCGCCAATCTGCTGCACCGGCAAGCCCGCCACCAGGTCGGGGGTTAATGCGCGCAGCGTTTCCGGATGATCAATCCACAACCGCACCACTAGGCCATGCTCTTGATGCAGCAAACGGGCAACACGCCAGCAAACGCCGGCATCGCCGTAGTTATCGACGACTTTGCAAAAAATGTCCCATGCGGGAACTGAGGGAGTGACGACCATGAAGGGGCGGATTATGGCAGTGCTGCCCCGCCATGGTGAAGCATCAAGCGCAATCGCAGCGCGAACAGGTCTGCATCACCGAAACAACGGCATTCGGTAAGTGCAGTTGCATAACCGCGCATTACCCCTTGACTGCATTTGCCCGTTGCTGCATCTCGACGGCTCTTCGAAAGCCCCTCGGCCAGAACAGGAGGCACTGGCCACTCCCGGCATCCCGGACCGGCATATCGGCAACGTAAATATTGCGGCCGGCGGATAACAACACAAAACCAGCGGACGAAAAAAAACCGGGCTTGCGCCCGGTTCTTTTCACAGCAGCTGCAACGATCAGATTGCCTGAATGTTGCTGGCTTGCTGCTTGCCTTTGTTGCCGGCGGTGATGTCGAAGGAGACTTTCTGGCCTTCCTTCAGGGTCTTGAAGCCGCTCATCGCGATGCCGGAGAAGTGTGCGAAAAGATCTTCGCCGCCGCCGTCAGGAGTGATAAAACCAAAACCTTTGGCGTCGTTGAACCACTTAACAGTACCTGTTGCCATTTTGTGCATTCCTTTTGAGGATGATTAAAGCCGGCTTTCGCCGAATATCGTATTTAAATCTCACAGCCCCAAAAGCACGCACACCGACAACTTGCTTTACGCGGAACAGCTGACTTTCAAGTACCTGGAAACCAAACACGCGTGGCCGTTATACGGAATGCCCGGTAACCCGTCAAGCACAATGTATAAAGCCTAGAGGGTAGAATAATTTATTGTTTTAATTCAAATACTTATGATGCACTCTTAACAGACAAAAACCCGGCAAATAACCCGTTCGCCAATGTTTGTCCTCGACAGCCTGACCTTCCTAATCGGGGGCAGCAGCCCCTAAAACCACCGCACGCATGTCCTGCCTTTTGGGCAATGCGTTGCGCGGGATGCGTACATAACGGATTCCCGTATGCGCCAGACACTGCGTCTTGAAATCAGGCGCTGCGGTCAGCGCCGCCGGAGCCTCTACGTCAAGAATGTCGACAGCCACCATCGGCCGCATGGCTTTGTCACAAATCAGGAAATCAACAGCGTGTTGAGATAAACCGCGCAGACGTCGTTCGCGATCACCCTCAGCAGAAGGCGTCAACAAACGATCCAGTCCGACACGGGTCAACACCTCGTATTCAGGAAGACTGGTGCGCAACAGGTAATAAGTCAGGGTGGCTGATTGATCGAGCACCCGGTCCTGGAGGCGATACGACGATGCAGTGACTGAATTCGCTGTCGCAACTGAAGCTACAGTCGCAATTGTCACAGCAGCCGCGGCGGCAACCGGAGGTTCGGCCTCTTTGCGCGCTGGTTTGCTGAGCATCTCCTTCCAGCGTTCGTCAGCTGCGCGTTCACGCGCCTTCTGTTTGCGCCGGTAATTCCACCACAGGAATGGAATAACGATAAACGGCGCTAAAACCAGCAGATACCAGATGAAAGTCACAGGGTTCAGGACTCGCTGTGTTGGGCGATGAACGAACGATCAATGAACCAATCAATCAATAACGCGGAGGTGCCCCGTTACCGTTGCGTACACGTAAGCGGCGTCGATCCAGCCACCAGGCGAAAACCGGAAGTATGAAAAAACCGCCCGGCATCACCACCAGCACCAAGTAAGGACTGATCCGCGAAAGACGTCCGAGGTGATCACGCAGTTCTGCACGATCTTCAGGTGACCAATTCTGCCCGTTGCGGGGCTTCATCAAGATGGGCATCAACCCGCTTGTCTGCTGAATCTCGACGAGCAGGTTCTGCTTTTCGCGCTGCGTCAGTTCATAGACATAACTGAACGCACGGGTCGCACGAATGCGGAGATGCTGGATGGACGGCATAAAACAACATTTCTTGAGGGGTCAGGACACCGCTTGATAATAAAGGTTTTGCGGATGATTCGCTTGGGCAAAAAAGAACCAGCGCTCGGCAATCAGCCCGGCAAACTGGATCAGGAAGGCGGCAACCAGCAACGCAGTCGATCCGGTGTCAGTCGCGCCCCCTGCAAGCAGCAGAGGCAGGATAAATGTCCCGGTTATAAACACCCATTTCACGGCACATAAAGCTCCCGGTCCACGACCGTGAAAAAATTCACGGGTATTGAACGAACCGCCCATGAAGCCCTGAGCCTTCTGCACGATGCGAGGGTGCTGGATGCCGATGGCGCTCTGCAGAGTCGAGCGCGGCTTGAGCTGCGCATTCCGGTACAGCGAAGCGCTGCGGGTGACCAGACCCACCAGCGTCAGCGTGATCGCCGTGACCACCAGGCCATGCGTATTCGGCTCGCCGCGAAGCGCCGACAGCACGGCCGCCAGCATGACGCCCGATGCCGATCCCAGCACCACAAAATTGATAATGGTCAGCGGTGTCGCCCACTCCTGCAGGAACTTGATGCAGGCATAGATCATCCCCGTGCTGATGAACAGCAGCAGGCAGACCACGACGCCGGCGATGCCGATCCCCATGGACAGCGAACTGTCCTGGCAATGCGCCCAGCCGTAGGCCGCGACAATCGCGATGAACGCCGGCAGCACGATGACTTCCCGCGACAACCAGGACGTCCGCCACATCGTTGCAGTACGCCACGCGCGCTCGGGATGTCCCAGATGGAAAAACGACGCCAGCAGTCCCGCGCCCAGCAGGACCACCGAAACCGCACTCCCCCACGAATAAAAGCCCGATGCCGGCCCCGCCCACGCGCCGCCGGCAACGCCGGCTTCCACGGCAAACAGGGCGAGGAACAATCCCTGCCCCGCGCCCAGCAGGGTGGTCAGAAAAATTACGGAAAATGCAGGATTCATGAATCGTTACTCCGTCAGCGGGTCGCCGCGTTGGCGGGTCGGCCGTCGATGTTCAGCGGATTGTCGGCGCGCTCGGCGACGCCGCCTTGAAGGTTTGCCTCGGTCTTGCGCCGCGGCAGATAGTGATTGGCAGGCTGCGTGCCCCACTCCGGCATCAGCTGGTAACCGGCCGCCTCGCGGATCGCTTTCGACACGATCGACTCTTCATCATGGATGTCGCCGTAAAGCCGTGCATTGGTCGGACAGGCCAGCACACAGGACGGCTTGCGCTCCGACTCCGGCAGCTTCTCGTCGTAAATGCGGTCCACGCACAGCGTGCACTTTTTCATCACCTTCTGGTGCTCGTCCAGCTCGCGCACGCCGTACGGACAGGCCCATGCGCAATATTTGCAGCCGATGCACTTGTCGTAATCGACCAGCACGATGCCGTCTTCCGGACGCTTGTAGCTCGCCCCCGTCGGACACACCGGCACGCAGGGCGGATCTTCGCAATGCAGGCAGGATTTCGGGAAATGCACGGTCTGCGTATCGGGATACTCGCCGACTTCAAAAGTCTGCACGCGATTGAAAAAAGTACCGGTCGGATCGCGGTCATAGGGATTGTCATCCGACATGAAACCGGCTTCACCCGAGGTGTTCCATTCCTTGCAGCTGGTCACGCAGGCATGGCAACCCACGCAGACGTTGAGGTCGATCACCAATGCGAGTTGGGTCATTGCAAGCACTCCCGCTGATCGAGTCCGGTCATTTGAAATCTCCTCATTTAAATTTCCCTTCCCCGGCGACAAAGGCCTGCCACAGCTTGCGCACCTTGTTGGTTCCGGGCGCCGCAGGCATCGGCGCAAACTGCGGCGAGGTTTCTTCGGGTTCGCCGGCTTCCGCCTTGCTGATGCGCACCCGCACGTCATACCAGCCGGCCTGACCGGTCACCGGATCGGAATTCGAAACGGTGCGGCCCTCGCCCATCGGGATCTCTTCCGAGATCAGGTGATTGAGCAGGAAGCCCTTGCGCGCTTCATTGGCGTCGGGCGACAGATGCCAGGCGCCCTGCGCCTTGCCGATCGCATTCCACGTCCACACGGTGCCCGGCTCCACCGCATTGCTGCAGCGGCACAGGCAACGCACGCGGCCATGCATCGACTCCACCCAGATCCAGTCGCCATCGGCGATACCGTAGGTCGATGCCGTTTTTTCATTTACAAACAAATAGTTATGCGCATGAATCTGGCGCAACCAGGAATTCTGTGAATCCCAGGAGTGATACATCGCCATCGGCCGCTGCGTAATCGCCGACAACGGATACTTCGCGGTGTCGGTGCATTGCACTTCCAGCGGCGTGTAATAGAAGGGCAGCGGGTCGAAGTAAGTGGTGATGCGTTCGCGCAGATGCATCGGCGGCACGCGTTTGCCCTGGCCGCGTGCGGCGAGACGGAATCGCTGCAATACTTCGGCATAGATCTGGATGATCACCGGATCGGCAAAGCGACGCAGCTTCATTTTCTGCGCCCACTCCGAATACTCCTGATTCCAGTTGCGCATGTATTGATAGGACTCCGGCATCACGTGGTGGAACACGCAATTGTTCTTCGCGTACATCTCCCACTGCTTCGGATTGGGTTCGCCGACCAGCGCCTTGTCGCCATCCTTGCCGCGCCAGCCGATCAGGAAGCCCTGCCCCGATCCCGGTTCGGTTTCGAAGTTTGTGATGAAGTCCGGGTAATCCTTGAACTTGCGCGAGCCATCCGGCTTGGTGAAAGCGGGGAACTTGAGGCGCCCCGCAAGTTCGATCAGCACTTCCTGGAAAGGTTTGCATTCGCCTTTGGGCGGCACCACCGGCACGCGCACCGAATCCACCGGGCCGTCGAATTCCGATATCGGCCGGTCGAGCATCGACATCACATCGTGACGTTCAAGGTAGGTCGTATCCGGCAGCACCAGATCGGCGAAGGCCGTGGTCTCCGACTGGAATGCGTCGCAGACAATCAGGAACGGGATCTTGTACTCACCCGACGCATCCTTGTCGTTCAGCATCTTGCGCACTTCGCTGGTGTTCATGGTGGAGTTCCAGGCCATGTTCGCCATGAACAGCATCAGCGTATCAATCGGGTACGGATCACCCTTCCAGGCATTGGTGATCGCGTTGTGCATCATGCCGTGCACTGCCAGCGGGTGCTCCCACGAGAAGGCCTTGTCGAGCCGTACCGGTTCGCCCTTCTCATCGACGAACAGGTCTTCAGGGCCACCGGGAAATCCCAGCGGCGCGCCGCCCAGCGGCGTATCCGGCTTCACGGCACCCGGATCATTCGGATTACGCGCATACACCGGCGGCGTACTGCGCGGGAACGGCGCCTTGTGGCGGAACCCGCCCGGCCGGTCGATGGTGCCGAGCAGCGACATCAGGATCGACAGCGCGCGGATGGTTTGAAAACCGTTGGAATGCGCCGCGAGACCGCGCATCGCATGGAAGGCCACAGGATTGCCGGTGACCTTGTCATGCTTGCGGCCCCAGCTGTCGGTCCAGGCAATCGGCAATTCGATTTTCTGGTCACGCGCGGTGATGCCCATTTCCTGCGCAAGGCGGCGAATGGTCGCCGCATCAATGCCGGTAATTTTTGCCGCCCACTCCGGCGTGTATTCGGTCAGCCGCTCACGCAACAACTCGAACGCCGGTTTGACCGGCGTGCCATCGGGCAATTTATAACTGCCGGTCAGCGCCGGATCGGAATCACCCGTGTGATTGATCACCGCACGGCCGCTATGCCGGTCCCACCACAGTTGCTGGTGCTTGCGATGCGGATTTTTTTCTTCCGCCGTTTCATCACAGGCCAGCAGTCCGAATTTTTCGCTGTTCTCGTCCAGATTCACCAGATAACCGGCATTGCTGTATTGCGCGAGGAAGTCGCGGTCATACAGACCGAGCTTGACCAGTTCATGACACAAGGCCATCAGCAACGCACCATCCGTGCCGGGGCGGATCGGAATCCATTCATCCGCCACCGCCGAATAACCGGTGCGCACCGGATTGATCGAAATGAAGCGCCCGCCTTCGCGCTTGAATTTCGAGATCGCCATCTTCATCGGGTTCGAGTGATGATCCTCGGCCGTACCGATCATCACAAACAGCTTGGCGCGGTCGAGATCCGGACCACCGAATTCCCAGAAGCTGCCGCCGATGGTGTAAATCATGCCGGCCGCCATGTTCACCGAGCAGAAACCGCCATGTGCTGCGTAGTTGGGTGTGCCGAACTGGCGCGCGAACAAACCGGTCAGCGCCTGCATCTGGTCACGGCCGGTAAACAAGGCGAATTTTTTCGGATCGGTGGAGCGCAGCTTGCCCAGCCGCTCTTCCATCGCCTTGAAGGCCTCGTCCCAGGTGATCGTCTCGAACTCACCGGCACCGCGCTCGGAACCCGGTTTGCGCCGCAGCGGCTGCGTCAGCCGTGCCGGCGAATACTGCTTCATGATGCCCGAAGCGCCCTTGGCGCAGATCACACCCTTGTTCAGTGGGTGTTCAGGGTTGCCCTCGATATAACGGACTTCATCGTTTTTCAGATGCACGCGGATGCCGCAGCGGCAGGCGCACATATAACAGGTGGTATTGCGGGTTTCGAGGCGGGTTTCGAGGCGGGCTGCAGGCTGTGCGCTGACGGTCATGGGATGGCCAGTAAATTCAGGGTTGATTACCGCGGGAATTATAGGGTTTGCCCCTGAAACACTGGGTTAAAAATTCTTATCGGGCCATTGATTCCGGCATTGATGGCACACATAAATGCCCACGCTGCGGACTCAGGTCTTCGAATCCATCCATTTGCTGGTCTGCGGCATGGTCCAGTTGCGCATTTTTTCGATCATGCGCCGCGGGTCATCATCCAGAACAATCATGTCGCGATGCGCCGGATTGACGAAGCGTTCCGCCACCGCATGGTCCAGAAACGCACGCAGATGATCGAAATAGCCCTCCACGTTGAGCAGCCCGCTGGGTTTGCTCTGCACACCAAGCTGGTTCAGCGTGACCATCTCGAAAAATTCGTCCAGCGTGCCCATGCCACCGGGCAAGGCAATAAAGGCATCGGACATTTCCGCCATCTTCACCTTGCGCTCATGCATGGACTCCACCACATGTAATTCGGTGAGCGCCTTGTGGACCATCTCCCGCTCCAGCAGGCGGCGCGGCGTCACCCCGATCACCCTGACACCGGCAGCCAGCCCCGCCTCCGCAACAACCCCCATCAAGCCGATATTGCCGCCGCCGAAGACAATGCCCATGCCCGCGTCGGCGATGGCTCGCACCATGGCCTGCGCCGCCACCACGTAGGCCGCGCCCTCACCGGAATTGGAACCGCAGAATATGCAGATGTTCTTCATGAATACAGGCCCTGATTTTTTCAATATCACCGGATTCTAGAGGAATCGCAGCGACGTTAACCCCGAACACCTTCGCCGGACGTTTCAAGGCTGGACTCCCAACAAAAGGAACAGCCATGAAACCGAAAGTCCTCTTGATCAGCGCCGCGATCGCCGCTGCGCTCCCTGTGCACGCTGCCACGCCCAGTGACACCAGCGGCCAGGCCCTGACCATCTACAGCACCGCCCGCCCCGGTGCACTGTCGCCGGAACTCTACCGCGGCGGCGGCGCAGGCCCTACCGTGCCGGGCTATGCCGTCATCCGCGCCCAGCGCGACCTCGCCCTCACCCGCGGCCGCAACAATGTGCGCTTCACCGATGTCGCAGCACTGATCGATCCCACCACCGTGCGCTTCGAATCACTGACCGATCCCGCCGGCACCCGCGTCATCGAACAGAACTTCCAGTTCGACCTGGTCAGCACACAAAAGCTGCTGGAGAAATACATCGACCGGCGCATCAGCGTCGATCAGGTACGCGGCAACGGTACCGAATCGTTCTCCGGCACCCTGCTTTCAACCGCGGGCGGTATCGTGCTCAAACGCGACGACGGCAGCATCCAGACCCTGCCGCACAACGCCGGCGTGCGCCTGCCGGAACTGCCCGGCGGCCTGATCACCCGGCCGACGCTGGTGTGGGACGTCGCCGCCGACCGTGCCGGCAGCCATGCCACACGCGTGTCCTACCAAACTACCGGCATCACCTGGTGGGCGGATTACAACCTCACCTATCAGGATGGTGCGGATGCCAACAGCTGCAAATTGGATGTCGGCGCCTGGGTCAGCATCGTCAACAAATCCGGCGCGAGTTACGCCGACGCCAAACTCAAACTCGTCGCCGGCGACGTGCATCGCCCGCAGCCGCAGGGCCGCGTTTACGCCGCACCCGCCGCACAGCGCGCGATGGCGATGGACATGAACGAAAAAGGCTTCGAAGAAAAATCCTTTTTCGAATACCACCTCTACACCCTCGGCCGCCCCGCCACCATCGCCGACAACTCGACCCAGCAGCTGGAACTGTTCCCGGCCGCCCGCGGCGTCGCCTGCGAAAAAACCCTGGTGTACACCGGCGCCGCCGATGCCCGCCCCTACGGCAGCCCCGCGACCGACCGCAACTACGGCATCCAGAGCAACCGCAAAGTCGACGTCTACCTCGGCTTCAAAAACGCCAAAGAACAGAACATGGGCATGCCGCTCCCGGCCGGCCGCATCCGCGTCTCCAAACTCGACAGCGCCGACCAGACCCTCGAATTCATCGGCGAAGACGTCATCGACCACACCCCGCGCAACGAAAACGTCCTGATCAAAATGGGCTCCGCCTTCGACGTCGTCGGCGAACGCCGCCAGGTCAACTTCAGCGTCGATACCTCACGCAAAACCATGACTGAAGAAATCGAAGTCAAACTGCGCAACCAGAAAAAAGAAGCCGTGACAGTCATGGTCAAGGAAAACCTCTACCGCTGGACCAACTGGCAGATCACCAGCAAGAGCCAGGACTACCGCAAGGACGATGCACGAAC
Source organism: uncultured Bordetella sp. (assembly GCA_964531455.1). Taxonomy (GTDB): domain Bacteria; phylum Pseudomonadota; class Gammaproteobacteria; order Burkholderiales; family SG8-41. Next base: position 23,014 of record CAZHFZ010000022.1, on the reverse strand, counting down.
GGTGACGTTTCCGGTGAAAGTGGCTGCGGGGGCGGAGGCCGTGGTGCGGTATAACGTGACTTACACTTGGTAGCGCCAGCAAAACCGCCAGGGGCAGCCCGGCGGCTGGTTACTTTCTCTTGCTTCGCCAAGAGAAAGTAACCAAAGAGAAGGCGACCCAAGCTCACCGCCCTTCGGGTTCCCTGCGCTGCTCGCCGATTCAGGCGGCTGCGGAACTCGCCCTTGCTCCTCCGGAGCAAGGACTCAGACAGTCCTCGCCGACAACCCCTGAACCGGCTGTGCTGCTCGGCGGCTCACATGGGATTTTCAAAACCGACTGTAGATCAGAGTAAGATTTATTAAATATAACTCTGACCTCACTTCTCTGATTCCAGAAAATTTCAAATGACAGCAAAACACAGCATTACAAAACTGTTGCGCGCCTCAGACGACGAGATATTTTTTCGCTTGGGCGAAGGCCTCGTTCACGCGTACGCTCCACTGGGAGTTGCATGTTCAGCCCCGTACATTGAACTTGGGAAAGACTTTTGGCGCGCCGTTGAATTCGATCTACACAAGGTGCTATGCCAAAAGTCCAAACCTAAGGCTTGGACAGACCAAGTGCTGGGCGGGGATGAAAAAGAACTAGCAGTCGCAATCGTCACGGTCTTAATGGCGCAGTTTGAAACGACTCTTGCGATTGCAGTGCCGGCCGCAGTACTCGTAGTTCGCCGCGGGCTTTCTCATTTTTGCCAACGCCGATTGCGACGTCCTAAGCGTAGTATGAGAACCATCCTCGCATCTTGGAAACGTAATTGGGAACAGCATAAGCGCTAACCCCTTCCGAGCCGCCGAGTAGCACAGCGCGGCCGGGGGCCGTCGGCGAGCACTGTCTGAGCACTCGCTTGCGAGGGCGAGTTGCGGAGCCGCCCGGCCGCGCGAGCAACGCAGGGAAGTCCGAAGGACCGGCACGGTGGGGTCGCCTTCTTTTGGTTACTTTTCTTGGCGAAGCAAGAAAAGTAACTGGCCGCCGGGCCACCCCCGGCAAAGTCGAACGTGACTTACCACCTGCCCCACCCATAACCACTGCTATACAATCCCCCCATCCCACCAAGGGATTTCAGGGAGAACAAAAATGGGTCTAGGCACCATCATCACCCTCGGCGTACTCGCCGTCATCGTCGTCTACGTGATCACGATCTACAACGCGCTGGTCCAGATCAAGCACAACGTCTCCAAGGCCTGGGCCAATATCGACGTGCTGCTCAAGCAGCGCCACGACGAACTGCCCAAGCTGATCGAAACCTGCAAGCAGTACATGAAGTTCGAGCAGGACACGCTGGCCCGGGTCATTGAGGCGCGCTCCAAGGTGTTCACGGCGCGTGAAGCGCAGAACGTGCCGGCGCTGGGCCAGGCCGAGACCGGCATGCGCGCCGCGCTGGGCAGCCTGTTTGCGCTGGCCGAGTCCTACCCCGAACTCAAGGCCAACCAGACCTTCCAGCAACTGCAGACGCGCATTTCCAGTCTTGAAAACGCCATTGCCGACCGCCGCGAGTTCTATAACGAGTCGGTCAATATCAACAACGTGCGCATCGAACAGTTCCCCGACACCATCGTTGCTTCGATGTTCGGCTTCAAGGCCGCTCAGCTGCTGGAGTTTTCCGAGGAAGAAAAAAAGGACGTCGACGTCAAGTCGCTGTTCAACACCTGATCATCGCCGAACGGCGGCGCTGAATGCGGTTCTCGCTCAACGTCGGCAGCAACAGCGGCCGCGGCCCGCTGCTGCTCACCGGCGGCCTGCATTTCATCATCCTCGCCATTGCCGGGCAGGCCGACTCCACCGAAGTCTGGCCTTGGGCACTTCTGGCCATGTCCGTGGTGAGTTTTTTTGCGTGGATCGGTAATTTTCGCCGCTATCGCATCATTCACGACCTGCCGACTTCCAGTGTCGCATCGGCAGCCCAGGGTTATATTGAACTGGTCGGTGTCGGCCGGCTGATTGAAGGTTCGCCGGTGTATTGTCCGATCAGCCAGCGCACCTGCTGCTGGTATCGCTACTCCGTCGAAGAGGAAGTGAACGACGACAAATACAAAATCGTCGAAGAAGGCAGCAGCGTCGCCCATTTCCTGCTGGTCGATGACAGCGGGCCGTGCGTGATCTCGCCCGACGGCGCTGAAGTGATTACCGGTCACCGCAAGACCTGGCGTGAAGGCAATATGCGCTACAGCGAATGGCTGCTGCTGCCGGATGCACCGCTTTATGCCATCGGGGAATTCATCACCCACACCGGCAATGCGCCGTCCCCTGCCGATGAACGCAGCGATGTCAGTGCACTGCTCACCAACTGGAAAAACGACAAGAGCAGCCTGCTCAAGCGCTTCGACCTGGACAACGACGGCACGATCAGCCTCAAGGAGTGGGAACTCGCGCGAATGCAGGCCATGCGCGAAGTGCGCAAGCGCCGTGTGGAACAACTCGGTAACAACACCGAAGGGGTGCATCTGTTGCGCAAACCGGCGGATGGCCGCCTGTTCCTGCTGGCTGGCGAAATGCCAGATGATCTGGGTCGGCGTTACCAGCTTTGGGCATGGTTCCATCTCGCCGCATTTCTGGGACTTGGCATCACCGGCCTGGTATTGTTGGGCGTGAAATAGAAGCACCATTAAATTCGTTAATAATCAATTACTTACATGAATGAATCATTCATCACCGGCCTCAACAGCACCGGTTTTCACCAACTGCACTACACCGATTGGGGCGATCCGGCCAATCCGCGCGTGGTGATCTGCGTGCACGGCCTGACCCGCAACTGCCGCGACTTCGATGCGCTGGCCGCAGCACTGCAGGATCAGTTCCGGGTCATCAGCATCAGCATGGCCGGACGCGGCAAAAGCGACTGGCTGCCGAACAAGGACGACTACGGCTACGCGCAGTACATGAATGATGCGACGGCACTGATCGCCCGCATCACCGCCGGCGGCGACAAGGACATCAGCTGGGTCGGCACCTCGATGGGCGGCATGCTCGGCATGCTGCTCGCCGCCAAACCGAACAACCCCATCCGCCGCCTCGTACTCAATGACGTGGGCACGCTGATCCCCAAGGCCTCGATGGAACGCATCGGCGCCTATGTCGGCAAGAATCCGCTGTTCAGCAGCTTTGCCGAGTTCGAGCTATACGTGCGCAAGGTCTCGGCCCCCTTCGGCCCGCTGAGCGATGCGCAGTGGCGCCACCTCGCCGAACACAATGCGCGCTGCGATGCCGACGGCCGCTGGGGCATGATTTACGATCCCGACATCGCCCAACCTTTCCGCAAAGCCGCGGCCAAGGACATCGTGTTGTGGAGTTATTACGATGCGATCCGCTGCCCGACGCTGCTGCTGCGCGGCGCAGACTCGGACCTTCTGCTGCATGAAACCGCTGTCGAAATGACGCAGCGCGGGCCGAAGCCGCAACTGGTTGAATTTGCCGGGGTCGGACACGCGCCGGCGCTGATGGCGGATGAGCAGATCGCTGCGGTACGCAAATTCCTGGTCGGATAGATCGCGCAGAGACGCGGGGGAACTTACGGTTTATAGCCGGGTCGAGATCGACACTGCTTTTTTGGCGAAGGCCTTGCGTTCGACGGGGTCCTTGATCTCATCCGAAATCAACAGGTAAAGCTCCGCCTCATCACGCGCCTTGGCCGCCGCACGCCGCACCACCACGCGGGCAATCGCGCCGATGTGCTGGGCCAGCGCCTTTTCAGCACGCGCCAGCGCTTCCGGCGAGAACTTCCTTGATATCGATTCCAGCGCTTCGGCACTGGGGGCCGCGGCAAGTCCGGTGCGCCCCGATGGCGGCGCCGACTTTTCAGCGGCGGTAAATTTCGCGATGAAAGCCGCACGGACTTTTTCATCGTTGATTTCACGCCCCGCCATCTCGCACAGCGCCTCCAGCGTCGCACTGGTTTTCGCGGCATTGCGGATCACCACCGGAGCGATCGGCCCGATGTGGCGCGCCAGTTCGGCTTCGACTTTTTTCAGCTGCTCGCGGTCAATCGCCATGCCGGTCAGGCCGGAAGTGGTCACCGGCGCCGAGGGTTTGACCAGCACGGTGGGCGCATCCACGGAAACGGTCGGCCGCTGCACGGCAACCGGCGCCGTATTACCGGTCAATGCACTGCGGAATGCAGCAACCGTCTGCGGCCTTTCGTCTTCGTGCGGCTTCAGCGCCCAGTCAATCGCGGCGAGCAAGTCGGCGCCATAGGTTTCGGCACTGCATTGTTTGGCAACAGCGGGCATTTCATCCTGCCGCACCCGCGCAGTGGCTTCGACCGGCTTGCTCCCGGTCAGCATCCAGTACAACACCCCGGCAAAGGCATACAGATCAGTCCACGGCCCCTGCTTGCCGTTGGCGTGATACTGCTCCAGCGGCGCATAACCGGGCGACACCACGGCCGTCAATTCCTGATCGCCGCGCTTCAATTCACGTGCTGAACCGAAATCGAGCAGCACCGGGCTGCCGTCTTCACGCATGAACACGTTGGCGGGTTTGATGTCGCGATGCAGATAGCCCGAACGATGTACCAGCGCCAGACCGTCGAGCAAAGGCACGGCGATGTTCAGCAGGTTGTCGCGCGGCAAGGGCCTGCGGCTGGCCATCCAGTTCGGCAGCGGCACGCCTTCAACAAACTCCATGACCATATAGCCGGTCTGGTTCGCCTCAAAAAAGCGCATCACGCGGACGATATTGGGGTGGCGGAAGGAAGCCAGCGTTTTGGCTTCCTCCATGAAGCGCTGCAGGCCCCACAGGAACGAATCGGTGGTCGTGCCGGAATGCGGCTCCACAGTGGAATCGGCATTGCGCATGGCAAATTCGCCCGGCAGATACTCCTTCAGCGCAACACGCAGGTTGAGATTGCTGTCGGTTGCGAGATAGGTCAGGCCGAAACCGCCGACGCCGAGCACGGATTCGATGCGGTACTCGTGCAGCGCATAACCGTTGGGCAGCGCGTTAAGGGTTTCGGCCATTAAAAAATGCTACCCGTTGAATATCGAATGGCGTCAGTTATTTCTGGTCGATCAGTTCGATCGCCTTTTCCAGACTGCGCCGCATGCGGTTGAACGACTTTGCCAGAAGCGACATCTCGTCGCCGCCCTTTTCGTTGAATTCAGGAATTTCCATATTGCCGGTGCTGATTTCGTCCGCCGCCTTGGACATGCGCGTAATCGGCCGCACGATCAGCAGGCTCATCATGATGTTGAGGATGATGAACAGCGCCACAAACACCGCCGACAATGACGCCATGAAGGTATAAAACGCGCGGTTGGCATTCTCCACCGGCAAGGCCATCGGCACAGACACAATCTGCGCGCCGATGACTTCCATGTGTTTCCAGCCGAAGCCGTTGTTGGGGCCATAGATTTTCACCATCGCCGGCGGAGCTTCGGCCGCCGTGGTGTGGCAGGCCAGACAGGCCTGGTCCTTGATCTGGAACGGACGGGCCAGATACAGCGACGGCCCGGTGGGTGTCGCGCGGGTGCCGCTGATCTCGCCGCGATCCGGGCTGGCGCGGAAGGCGTTGACGATGTCTGCCTCCCAGTCGACTGCCTTGTCTCGCGGATTGGTCGGGTTCAGCGCCGCTTCCTTGTAGGAAAAATCGGCATATTTTTTGCGCAGCGAACTCATGATCTCGGTCGCCGCGTAGGCCGGCACGCTCTGCGGGTGGAACACTTCTTCGCTGTACGGAATCAGCGGGCGAATCTGGTTATTGGTGTAGCTGCGCATTGACAGCGCCGCCTCCATCATCACGCCGGCATTGCGCAGCACCTCTTCCCGCGCGTTTTTATGCAGCAGTTCATGAGAAATGGTTCCGGTCACGCCAAGGCCGAGCAGGAACACCACAAGCAGCACCAGGTTGAACTTCAGTCGCAGACCCATGAACACTCCTCGTTTAATTTCGCGTCAGAATACGCGCCGCCCTGATGGACTGATATTACAAAATCCCGTGATCAATGAATGCACAATGCCGCTAAGGTTTTGGCGATGGCTGCACGCGACGCGCCTCAAACTGCAGCCGGCGGTATGTGATGAACTCATCCAGCGACAAGCGCCGGTCGCCGTCACGATCAATCGCCTGGAAATCCCGGCTAACCGCCGGAAAACGGCCTTCAATTTCTGCCGGGGACAGATACCCATCGCCATTGCGGTCAGCGCCGCGAAACTCTTCGCTGACGCGCTCGCGGGCGCGGTCGGGAATCGGCGTAGTTGGTTCCGGGCGCGGCAGCCGTTCGCGCGATTCAGCCCCTGGGGCAAACTCCCTCACCGTTTGCGGGTCCGCGAGTCGCGGTGTATTTGCCTCCTCGGCGCCGGTTGCCGGTGCAGGTGCTGACGTCATTGCCGGTGAATTCGCGGATGACGCATCATCAACAGCAGGCTCTTTGATCTCGGCCGGTGGCGGTGCCGGCTGGGGTTCATTCACCTCCAGAGGATTACGCTTGTGCCAGTCCAGGCCGGCCAGCAGCGCAAGAATCAGCAGGAGGCCCAATCCAAGATGACGCCAGCCTGCGCGCGGGTCAGATCGCTCGGGAAGCGGCCGTGCCGGCGCCGTTCGCGACGGGATTGCCGCAGACGGTGCCGTGGTCAATGGCGTCGCAACTGCTGCACGCGGCATTACAGCGCCCTGAACCTGCGCATCGAAAGCGGCTTTCCATTCCGCAATGGTCTGTGGCCGCAATTCCGCCTTGATCGACAGCGCCCATTCAATGGCGCGCAGCAGCGGCGCACTGTAACGACCCTGAGCCTCGGCCAGTCTCTGCGGCACGGTATCGCCATGCAGCCGGCTCACGGCATCCGGCGGGCTGCTGTTGGTCACCGCGCGGAACATCACCCCGGCCATCGCATAAATGTCCGACCATGGTCCCTGCTTGCCTTCGACCGCGTACTGCTCGAGCGGTGCAAAACCCGGCGTGAGTACGGCCGTGAGGGTCCGTGTGCCGCCGCTGGTCGCCCGTGCCGCGCCGAAATCCAGCAGCACCGGCGAACCATTGGCACGAATGAAAATGTTGCTGGGTTTGATGTCGCGATGGAGAAATTTTGCCGCATGCACGGCAGCTAGCCCGTCCAGCAGCGGCAGCAGAATGCTTCTCAGCACATCCTCGGTTGGTTGCGGCGAGCGTTTCAGCAGCTGGTTCAGCGATTCACCCTCTTCGTAGTCCATCACCATATAGCCGGTGCCGTTGGCCTCGAAGTAGCGGTTGACGCGAACAATGTGCGGATGGCTGAATCGCGCCAGCGTGCGCGCTTCCTGGATGAAGGCGTTAAGCCCCCACTGATAATCAAACTGGTGGTTCGTCGATACCGGAACGATGCTGCCGTCGAGCGCACGCACCGCAAGATCACCCGGCAGGTATTCCTTGATCGCGACGTGTTTCTCGAGATTGGTATCCCATGCGAGATAGGTCATGCCGAAGCCGCCGACGCCCAGCACGGACTTCAACTGATACTCGCAAAGCTTGGTACTTAACTCCAGCGCATTGCGGTATTCAGTTGAATCGCTCATCGCTCCAAGCTCCAGCGTTTTAAGGGGTCTTGCCTGCCCTCGCCTGCTCCATCGCCTGCAACAGTACTTCCGGGTCCTGAGCGCCGGAGATGCCGATCGTGCGGTTGATGATGAAAAACGGCACACCCTCGATCCCCACCTGCCGTGCCTCCTGATCAGCGCTGCGGATCAGATCGGCGTCGGCGTCGCTGTCCAGATAGGCGGTCGTCTGCTCCCGATCCAGCCCCGCCTGCGCAGCATAGTCGGCCAGCACGGCGCTGTCCGTCAGGTTGGCGCCTTCGACAAAATAGGCGCGAAACAGCGCTTCGGCAACCGCATCCTGCTTACCCAGTTCACCGGCATGATGAATCAAACGATGCACCTTCACGGTATTCGGCTGCACCTTGATGCTGTCGAATGCCATGTCGAGGCCGACGCTTTTGCCCACCAGCGCCACGCGCTTGTAGCGGGAGCTGTCACGCTCGCCGAATTTGCGCATGATGTAATCGGCGCGCGAAATACCGGTCGGCGGCAGATCGGGATTCAACTGGAACGGCAACCAGCGCACGGCCGGTTTTCCCTCATCGGGGTGCAGTTCAGCGAACTGCTGCAGCGCGATTTCCAGCTTGCGCTTGCCGATGAAGCACCAGGGTCAAACCACGTCGGAAACGATATCGATGCTGATGCGCTGGCTCATCACGACTCCCTTAAAAGGGTTGATATTAAGTACATGTTTTTATTGACACTTTATCCCCACGCCCTCAACCGCGCAATGCCTTCAAATCCAGCTTGCCTTTCAGAAGATTGGGCACGGATTTCAGGAACGCCGCAATCTGCTGCTCGTTCCAACCACCGAAAACACAGTTGAGCCGGCATTTCTCTTCGATCTCGGCACGCGACAGCGGCTCCTGCGCGCCACCGCGGATATGCGGCTGGCGCTCCTCAAAAACACGCCCGTCTTTCAGGGTCATGCGCACATGGCCGGTATAGGCCTTGGGATAGGGATTGTTCGGATCAACAACGTATTTGACCTTCGAGGCCAATGCCAGAATGCGTTCGTCACGCACGGTCTTTTCGGTAAATGCCGCCAGCCCTGCACCACCGGTGACAAAAGCCACGGCGATATTGAACGGTGCGCTGAACTTCGCGGCGTAGTCGTTCGCCGGACGCTGCTTGGCCGGCAACGGGTCCCACAACCGGTGCACATAACCTTCTGCGGTTTCGCACAGCACATCAACCACATCTTCCGCAGCGAATCCCTTTTTCGCCAGACGCAGCGCGCAATCGGCATAGGGCTGGTTCATCGTTCCCGTCGCATAAGGCTTGAAGGTGATGCGCGACATATACCAGTCTTTGCCGAAATCGCGCGTCAGCACGTCGTAATCGCCAGACGTGGAACGTGCAAACGCGTAATAGAGGCCGTGAGTGCCTTCGAACACCGTACGCGGCCCGAGGAAACCCTGCTGGCCGAAACGGGCGGCCTGGATGCCCACCTGAGCCGCCCAGCCGGCATGCAGCCGTTTGGTCCATGCGCCTTCGGCGAGATATTCAATGATGCCGCTGGCCATGCTGCCGGCGATACCCAGTGCGTCGACGGTCTGCTGTTTGTTGAGCTTCAGTGTCCGCGCCACCGCCAGCGTCGCGCCCATCGCGCCCAACACCGCGGTCGGGTGGAATCCGGATTTATGGATGGCCTTGGGAATCACCATCGACATCCGGCACAGTGTTTCCACACCCACCACAAAACCGGCCAGCACATCGCGGCCGTCACATCCGAAACGCTCGGCCGCTGCCAGCACCGCGGGGCCGATTACCGTGCTGGAATGCACCGGGCCGCCCTCAAAGGTGTCGTCAAAGTCTTCGCCATGCGTGGCTGTGCCGTTGATCAGCGCCGCCGCTTCCGCGGAAAAAGTCTGCTGATGGCCGATGGCCGTGCAGGGACCGCCCGCATCGACGCCAGCGATGACCGCCTTGATGTAATCAGTATTGCGGGCGGCCACACACAGGCCGACCACATCGATCAGCAACTCCTCGGCCCTTGCCAGCACCTCGGGAGGAAGGGCATCAACAGTCAGGGCAATGGATTGGTCGGCCAGACGCTCGGCCAGCGCAACTTCAGGCAGTTTTTCGCTCATTGTTTCATCCGCTACAGTTCAAAAAAACGGGGGCTTTCACCCCCGTGGTCCGCGCGCCCCAACAACAGGGCACGCACTCGCAGGGCTGGTCAGCGTACGACCGGGGTACCCGCCTCTTTCAGGATCACGCGCATCTGGTCGGTGAAGGTCTCGAAGAACTTGGCGAGTTCAGCGGATTTCTGGAAGCCGTCCTCAAACTGCTGGTCTTCAAGATACTTGCGCCATGTCGGTGTTTTCACCATGCGCTGGAACAGGTCTTCGTAGTAGGCCACGACGTCCGGGGAGACACCGGACGGCATCACCACACCGCGCACCTGCGGCACGTTGGTGATATTGAAGCCTGCTTCCTTGATGGTCGGAACATTCGGGTAGGCCGGGAGTCGCTTGTCGGCAACCTGCGCGATCACGCGCATGCTTCCTGCCTTGATGTGTTCACCGGCTTCCTGCGGCTCAATCACCATCATGTTGACGTGGCCGCCGAGCAACGCGGCAATACGCTCGCCGCCGCCCGGGAAAGAAATATAGGCCCAGTTGGCGCCGGTTTCCTTCATCAGCAACTGACGGACCACGTTGTCACGGCTGGTCTGCGAACCGCCTGACTGCTTCAGCGTGCCAGGGGCTTTTTTCGCGGCGTCGATGAAATCCTTCAGCGTCTTGAACGGCGAGTCAGCCTTAACCGCTACAACAGCTGGCTCCAGCACCAGACGCGCAATAGGCTGCATGTCCTTCAGCGTGAATTTGGCTTCAGCACGCACCAGCGGATTGGTCAGCCAGTTGCCGGTAAATACGGCAATGGTATGCGTATCGCCCTTTTTCTCGGCGACATAAGCCATTGCACGCAATCCGCCGCCGCCGTCACGGTTGTTCACCTGAAACCGCACCGGAGCCAGATTTTCCTTCTCGATCAACTGGGTCATGAAGCGCGCCAGCACGTCGGCGCCGCCGCCGGGTCCGGTATGCACGACAATTTCAACCGGCTTGGTCGGCTTGAACTGAGCCCAGGCAGGCGCAGCGGCCAGAGCAGCCGCGCAGGCCGCCATAATGATTGATGTACGAAATTTCATGGTCATTTCTCCTCGTGGATTAAACGGCAATATCAGCCGTTGAATGTTCAGCCGAATTAATAATCGATCAGCCGTTTTCTTCGATCGCCCTGACCCGCCAGGAATTGAATTTGCGGAACAGCGGCATGATGAGCAGCAACACAGTCAAAATTAGCATTGTGGCTGAAATCGGTCTAGACACCAGAATGGACAGGTCGCCCTGCGACATCATCAGCGACTGGCGCAGCGCGCGTTCCATCGAGTCGCCCAGTACCAGACCAAGAATCAGCGGTGCCGACGGGTAATCCAGCCGCCGCATCAGATAGCCCAGCAGGCCGAAGGCCGCCAGCATATAGCAGTCGAACAGGCTGCCCGACACGGTATAAACCCCGACCAGCGAGATGCCGAGGATGATCGGATACAGCAGATACGACGGCATCTTGAGGATCTGCGCGAACAGCGGAATCAGCGGCAGGTTTAGCACCAGCAGCATCACGTTGCCGACATACATGCTGGCCACCAGTCCCCAGAACAACTCCGGATTGTCCTGGATCATCAAAGGTCCGGGTTTCAGCCCCCAAAGTACAAACGCCGCCAGCAGGATCGCCGTGGTGCCCGAGCCGGGAATGCCAAGTGTCAGCAATGGCACCAGCGCACCGCCGGTCTCTGAATTGTTGGCCCCTTCCGGCGCAGCAACGCCCTCGGGAACGCCAGTACCGAATTTCTCCGGATGTTTGGATACCGCCTTCTCCAGGCCATAGGAAATAAACGAGGCAATCGTCGAACCCGCACCGGGCAGCACACCGATGATGAAGCCGACTACCGAACCATTCAGAAAAGCAAACCGGCAGGCCTTCAGCTCCTCCATGGTCGGCAACAGGTTGCGCAGCCCCTTGGGCACCGGCAGCATCGTGCCCTCTTCGCGCCGTTCCATATTGGCAAACACTTCACTCAACGCAAACACGCCGATGGCGACAATGACAAAATCAACGCCATCAAGCATTTCGCTGTTGCCGAAGGTGAAACGCGAGGAATCGCTGAACAGGTCAATGCCCATCCCGGCAATCCACAAACCAACCAGCATGGCCAGCAGGGCCTTGACCAGTGATTCTCCCGCCAGCAGCACCACCATCGCGAGCCCAAGCGCCATCAGCGCAAAATACTCCGGGGAACTGAACGCGAGCCCGAACTTTGCCAGCGGCGGCGCCACAAGCATCAGTGCCACCACACCGACCGTGCCGGCGATGAACGATGCAATTGCGGCAATACCCAATGCCGCGCCCGCCCGCCCCTTGCGCGCCATCTGATAACCGTCGAGACAGGTCACCACCGAAGCCGATTCGCCAGGCACATTCAGCAGAATGGCCGTCGTTGATCCGCCGTATTTGGCCCCGTAATAAATGCCCGCCAGCATGATCAGCGCGCTGGTCGGCGGCATCTTGAAGGTCAGCGGCAGCAACATCGCGATGGTCGCCGCCGGCCCGAGGCCCGGCATGACGCCGACCACCGTGCCGAGGAACACGCCGGCGAAACACCAGAACAGGTTCAGCGGTTCCAGCGCGACCAGAAAACCGTGCCCGAGATTGGCTAATACGTCCATGAGATCCGCTCAGAAGCCCAGCGGTCCCACCGGCAGGCCGACATTCAGCGCCAGTGAAAACACCAGGTAAAAACCAATAGCGTTGCCTGCAGCCGCCGCACAGGCGATTTTCAGGGACTTGCCATACATCACCGCAACGATGAAAAGGGTCAGCAGCGCCAGGACCGTGAGGAAGCCCAGCAGCTTGAGCAAGGCGGTGCAAGCGGCAAAAACAGCCCAAACCAGCAACGCACGGCCGACACCGGCCCATTCAACTTTCGCGCCACGCGCAGCCGGACGTACTGCCGAAACAACCACCAGCCACAGCGACAGAACCACCATCGCAATGCCGTACCAAAGCGGAAAAAACCCCGGTCCGGGACCTTCGGGACCCATGTAGTTCCACTGCCTCGCTTCCGAAATGATGTAAACGCCCAGCGCAGCGAGAACCGCGCCTGAAACGACATCCCCCTTCAGGAACCAGGATTTCTTGGCCACGCGAATTCCCATTAATCGATTTCGTAACCTGCAGCACGCAACTGGGGCTGGAACTCCGGCGCGGTCAGGCGGCGTATGAACTCACGCGCAAGTTCAGGCTGCGCCCCGAGTGCGGCAACGCCCGCGGTATAAACCGTTTTCATCTGGAATTCGTCGGGCAGCGGACCGACAAAAGTCACGCCCTTGATCGGCAGGATTTCCGTGTTCTGGGTAATGCCCAGTTCGAAATTGCCATTGCTTGCGGTCAGCCAGTGCATCGCCGCATTGCCGTTGGGGAAAAACTGCATGCGGTCCTCGACCTGCGAAGCCACACCCAGGCGCTCCATCAGCTTCATCACAATTTTGCCGGCGGTAGCGGTCGCCGGATCAGGGCAGACAATGACCGATGCAGCAAGAATGTTGGCGCGCAGCGCCTCGCGTGTGCGCACTTCCGGTAGCGGCGTACCCGCACGCACAGCGACACCGGTGCCGACCTTGCCGATGTCCTTCACCGAAGATATGGCCACCATGCCGGCGGAGACAAGATCCTGGATCAGCTGCGCACTGAGGATGATCGCATCAACCGCTTCACCACCGACCATGCGGGCCTTCATCGCACCGACCGCACCGTATGCAGCCTCGACACGATGTCCCGTGTCGCGCTCGAATGCCGCGATGACTTCTTCACAGACCGCCTGAGCCGCACCGGCACTCAGCAAGCGCAATACCGCCATTTCATTATCCCCTCGCGTTGTACAAGCGCCCGATGTTACCAGCCCGACCGCAGTGCTCCTACCCCTGCAATGCCGGCTTGCACCGAAAGGAGGCATCACCTAGTCTTGAGCACACGATGAAACGCATCCATAACGCACGTCACGCCGCAGAAGCCCACCTGATTTGCGGCCTGCTGCAGTCATGCGGCATTGCAGCAGTGGTGCGTGGCGAATGGCTGGCTGGCGGATTCGGCGAACTGCCGGTCGACGCTTGCGCAGTATGGGTAACGGACGACCATAAACTGGATGAAGCGGATCGTTTACTGAGGGATTTCCTTGACGGCAACGTTGCTGCTGCCGCAGCCGGTGAGCGCTGGCTGTGTCCGGGTTGCGGGGAATCCTGCGAGGGCCAGTTCAGCGATTGCTGGCAGTGCGGCTGCAGCAAAACTTGATCTGCCGGAAACGCGGCTCAGGTCACCACGGGCGTATTGGGTTTGTCCGACGCAATACAACCGTCCACCAGTTCAATGATGCGGTCACAGCGCGCCGCCAGCCGCGGATCGTGGGTGACGATCAGCAAACCGGTGCCCCGCTCCCGGTTGAACTGGCGCAGCAGCGCAAAAATACTGTCGCTGCTGTGGGTGTCGAGATTGCCGGTCGGTTCGTCGGCGAGCACCAGTTGCGGACCGTGCACCAGCGCACGTGCAATGGCCACCCGTTGCTGCATGCCGCCGGACAACTCCGTAGGTTTCTTGTCGCAGGCCTCACGCAATCCGACCGCGTCCAGCAATTCCATCGCGCGTTCGCGCAGGTCACTCTGCACCACTGCACGGCGGCGACCGATCAATCCGGGCAGCATGATGTTCTCGACAGCCGTGAACGCCGGCAGCAAATGGTGAAACTGGAAAATGAAACCCAGCACTTCATGTCGGGCGAGTGTGCGCTCGTCATCGCCAAAAGCAGTGACATCGCGGCCGCCCAGACGGTAACTGCCGCCTGACGCACTTTCAAGAAGGCCCAGAATATTCAGCAAGGTGCTTTTGCCGGAACCTGAAGGGCCGATCAGCGCGGTGAATTCACCCGGCTGCATGACCAGATCAATGCCATGCAGTACCTCTTCGGCATTGGGCAAGCCCTCGTTGTATGTTTTGTGCAGGCCGCGAATCTCGACCAGCGGTGTTTTCCCGTTCGTGCCCATCTCAGCCCCGGATCGCCTGCGCCGGATCCAGCCGCGCCGCATTGCGCGCCGGCAGCACCGCAGCCATCAGCCCGAGTACCGCGGCGCCGATCACGACATAACCGATCAACTTGAAATCAAACGACAGCGAGAACAGCGCCTGTCCTTCGGCATTGCGCAGGATCCGGCTAAACAGCGAGACCAGCATCATGCCCAGCGCCGAGCCCAGCAGCGCACCGCCGATGCCGACCATCACGCCCTGCAACAGGAACACGCCGAGCATTTGCCGCCTTGTGGCACCGATCGCGCGCAGGATGCCGATTTCCTTGCGCTTCTGCACCACCGACACCACCAGTACGCTGGCAATGCCCAGCGCGACAACGATGGTGATGAATACCCGGATCAACAGCGTCATGATGTCCTGATTCTTGATCGCGGCGAAAACCTGGTTATTGGTCTGAATCCAGCTTTCGATCAATTGCCCAGACTGCGCACGCAATTGCGTGGAGATCATTTCAGCTTTCATGATGTCGCTCAC
Source organism: uncultured Bordetella sp. (assembly GCA_964531455.1). Lineage (GTDB taxonomy): Bacteria > Pseudomonadota > Gammaproteobacteria > Burkholderiales > SG8-41. Next base: position 7,850 of record CAZHFZ010000022.1, on the reverse strand, counting down.
CGCCACATCCAGATTGGTAATGCGCCCGGGTATACCCAGCAGGCTTTGCGCTGCACGCAGGTCGGTATAAACATAACGCCGGTTCAGTTCACGAGAACCGAGGTCAAGCAAAGCACGGATGCGGAAGACTTCGCTACCGCCCTGCGCGGTCTGCACGCGGAAACGGTCGCCGAGCACGGCACCGAGGTCTTTGGCCAGTTCGATGCCGATCAGCGCATCTCCGGGCTCTATCACCAGAACCCCTGACTTGACCTTGTCATCGAGCTTGACCACTCGCAGGTAACGCTCAAGATCGGTGCCGACGATCACCACTGAACGCGCAGCCTCGCCCTTGATTCCCAGGCCCGATCCGGTTGCCACCGGCGCCACGGCAACGACACCTTCGGTGGTTTCAGTGGCGCGCGCCAGCGCCGGCCAGCCGTCTATGGTGGTAAGGCGTTGCGGCCGCGCCTGAATCGAAGACAGCCGTGAACCGTCGGCATCGCCCGCCACCAGTGGCGCCACGATTTCTTCCGGTGGTTTGATGACAATATGCGCCTGCGCGCCGGTAACGCGCCTGATCAGGTCGCCCTGAACGCCGGTGAGCACCGCAGTGATGAAAAAAATCACTGCAACGCCGATGGCTGCGCCGCCAATGATCAACGCAGTCTGCATGCGTCCCTCGCGCAGGAAACGCAGGGCCACCGTCAGTTCAAATCCCATCGCGTTCATCGCTGGGCGTTCCCATTAGCCAGCGCGTTCATGGCTGGGCGTTCTCATGACCGGGCACGTTCATCGCCGGTCACGGACCCGGTTGCCGTCTTCCACTTCGCGGTTGAGTATCACCCGGTCACCGGCCTTGAGGCCGTCGATGATTTCCACGCGCCCCTGCGTCTGCAAGCCGACCTTTACTGCCACCTTTGCGGCAATGCCGTCGCGCTCGACCAGAACCCAGGGCGCCTCGGTCTGCAACTGGCGCACAGCATCAGCCGGCAACATCAGCGCGCCTTTCAGCAGCGGGCCCTGCAAATCCATCGATATGGTCATGTCGGACTTGAGCAATGCCGGCGGCCTGGCGACATCCAGCCGCAGTTCCACCGATCCGCGTGCCGCATCAATGCCGGGAGAAATATAGTTGACGATTGCTTCAAAACGTTCAGCAGGAAACGCATCAGCCGCAGCCATCGCTACGGCCCCCTGTTTGATCAAGGGCAGATTTTTTTCATCGACCTGCACAATCAATCTCACCGGCCCGTCCAGCGCGAGTGTCATCATGCGCCGTCCGGGCTGGGCGATGTCACCCGGCTCGATCAGACGCTCCAGCACCACGCCGATGCCGGGGGCACGAATGCGCGTTTGCGCGAGTTTTGCCTCGGTCGCTTCAAGCGCGGCAACCGCTTCCGCCAACTGGCTTTGCGCCTGTTGCGCCTCGGAACCGCTCGCCGCCTGCGCGCCGACTTGCGCCCGTGCACTGCTCAACTGGCTGCGTGCGACATCGAGTTGCCGGACGGCTTCATCCACCCGCGCCTGGCTGATGAATCCCTTGGCCAGCAGATCGCGGTTGCGCTGCTCATCGCGTTCAGCCTGAAGCAGGTTGGCCTCGGCCTGCTTTAACCCGGCCTGAGCCGTCGGCAACGCCAGCGTCTGCACCGAAGAAATCCGCGCTTTTGCGCGCGCGACTGCGGCACGCGCCTGTGCGGCTGCGGCAGCCAGTTCACTGCGTTCGAGTTCCACCAATACCTGGTTGGCCTCTACCCGCGCACCTTCCCGCACCAGCACTTTTTCCACACGCGCAGTGATCGTCGCGCCGATCTCCACCTTTGATGGCGGCAGTACCCGGCCGCTGGCCACTACGCTGGTCTGCACATCAACTGCTGCAACGGTCACCATGTCCACCGCAACCGGCTTGGTGCGCAATGTTGCAAACAACACGGCCGCCATAACGACGGCCGCGACAACCAGCAAGGGAACCCGGCGCATGGGCACCTATCGACCTGCCATGAAATCACGAATGCCGGTCTCGTTGCGCAATCGCCAGATGCGGGCGATGACCTGCTTCATTTCCTCCGGCGTCGCTGCACCGGAATAACTGACAAGACGTTGCGCCTTGTCTTCCAGTTCGGTACGCGACAGCGTGTTGCCGGGATCGCCCTTGGGCGTATCGACGCGACATTCCAGTGTGCGGCCGTCGCGCGTCTGCACCGAGACGCGCCCCAGCCAGCGTCGTGGATAGGCACCGTCGACTTCAGGGTCCAGCACCATGGTCACGCGGTCATGGAATGAACGTAACTCATTGTTTATCAATGATTTATCCGTAAAGTCCGCCAATGCAGCACGACCCAGGGTTGCGATCAGCGCCAACACGAAGCCCATCGAGAACTTGGATTGATGAATGGTTTGCGGATCCGTCACCGGACCCAGCACATCAATTGCGCCCTGATGAACATGCGCCGTGACCTTGACGATATCGTCCGCTTTTAACTGGTGCTGCTGCATCAATGCCAGCAACGCGTCGGCGGCGGGATGTGTATGCCTGCACGAAGCATGAAATTTGAACGAGGTTTCAGCAGTGGCCCAGCGCGTACCCAGACCATCCGTCAGCCAGCTTGCATCGGCATCGCTCGACATCCCTGCGGCCATGCCCTGCTTGCCTTCGAAAATTGCATGGGCACCGGTAAAGCCATCGCGCGCAATGTACGCCGCCATCAAACCGTCAGCCGCGGCCTTGGCAGTATGCAGTTGCTTGGAATCCGCGGCATCGCGCAGAAATTCCCACAGCCCCGCCGCCATCGTGCCCGCTGAACCAAGGCAATGCTGCATTTTCCCGGCATCCAGTTTGAGCACATGCGCCACGCCTGCAGCCGCCGCAAGTTTGCCCGCAGTACCGGTCGTGTGGAAAACCTTGTAATGCGAACGGCCGAGAAACTCGCCGACACGTACGCCGCATTCATAACCCGCCACGGAGGCCGCAATCAGTTCCTTGCCGGTGGCGCCCACTTCCTGCGCAGCAGCCAGCACCGCAGGAAACACCACCGTGCCCGGATGCAATACCGAACTGTTGTGCAGATCATCCTGCTCGACAAAGTGCGACGCGGCGCCATTCACCAGCGCCGCAAAAAATGGCGACGTGCGCTTGCGCGTCAGCAGGTTTTCCGCAGAACCATCCTGCGGCCCCATCGCGGAAGCAAAACCATTGATCACCGTAACCGGACGCGCACCCTTGCCCGCCAGCGCAGAGGCGAACCAGTCAAGAAACAGTTCTTCGGTGCGGGCAACAACAGGTTCAGGCAGATCTTCGTAGCGGATGCCTGCAAGAAAACGGCTCAGGGTTTGCGTTGGACTGACCGCAGGGGCCGGACTTTCTTTTTTGACTGACATTTGCATTCTGGACTCCTCAAAGATTCGCCATTTTAGAATGAAACGACCACCCCATCGTCCGAAAATGCGCGAATCCGGCGTCAGTGCTAAGCTCGATTGATCCAAATCAACCCGGACTATCGACATGGCAAAACGCAAATCCATCCGTACCGACATCGCCTGGAGCGCGGTCGACCGCATCACCGTCAAAGGCCACGACCTGTGCACCGAAATCCTCGGTAAGCTTTCGCTGGGGGATATGGCTTTTCTTGAAATCACCGACCGCCTGCCGACACCCCGCGAGTCGGTCATGTTCAACGCCATTGCCGTGACGCTGGTGGAACACGGCCTGACGCCGAGTTCGATTGCCGCGCGCATGACCTATACCGGCGCGCCCGAAGCGATGCAGGCCGCCGTCGCCGCAGGTCTCTGCGGGCTCGGCAGCGTGTTTGTCGGCAGCATGGAAACGGCGGCACGCATGCTGCAGGAAGCCCTGCCCGACCCGACGGTCGATGCCGACCTCGACCAGCTTGCCATCCAGATCGTTGAGCGTTTCCACTCGCGCAAACAAATCGTGCCCGGTATCGGCCACACCCTGCACAAGCCGGTCGACCCGCGCGCGCCGCGTTTGTTTGCAATTGCCGCCGAGCAGGGATACGACGGCCCCTACGTCAAGCTGATGCAAAAGGTCGGTGCGCAGGCCGAAAAGGTTTATGGCAAATCGCTGCCGGTCAATGCCACCGGTGCGATTGGCGCGATCGCCAGCGAATTGAAACTGCCCTGGAAAATCGTCCGCGGCATCGGCGTACTGGCACGCGCCATAGGCCTCGTCGGTCACATCCTTGAGGAAATGAAAAACCCGATGGCCTACGAAATCAAGCAGCGCGCCGAAGAGGAAGCCACCGCCCATATGCGGGATAAATGACACCGGACTCCCCGCCGCCGGAAGCCGCTGCCCCGCCCTCCAAAGCGGGCCTGGCACAGGTCATGTCCACGATGTTCTGGGCACTGTGCATGATCGGCAAAAAAGGCACCTGGGAACGCAACGGCGCAACGCTGACCATGGGCCAGGTCATTGTCGGCGGCCTGATCACGACGATCATCGTGATCAGCCTTCTGATACTGCTGGTGAAATTCGCGGTCAGCCGCCCCTGATCACGGTAACTGCCCGGCTACTCAATTCATCTGCAGTCCGGCGTCCTTGACCAGTTTGCGCCACTTGATGATTTCGGAGCTGATATGCGCCTTGAACTGCGCCGGCGTGCTGGTCAGCGGCGTTGAACCGTCAGCCGCCAGACGCTCCACCACATCCGGCGCATTCACTGCATTTTTCAGCATCGCCGACAGCTTGTTGACGATGGGCATGGGCACCTTGCCCGAGGTAACCACCCCATACCACTGATTGGCCTCGAAGCCGGGCACACCTGCCTCGGCAATGGTCGGGATGTCGGGAATGGCCGGCGAGCGTTTGCCCGCAGTAATGCCAAGGATGCGGATTTTCCCGGAAGACATGTGCGGCCGTGCGCTCAACAAAGTGGTAAAGCTCATTTGCACTTCCCCCGCCATTACTGCAGCCAGCGACGCCGCCCCGCCTTTGTACGGCACATGGGTGAACTTGACGCCGGACTGGTAGGCCAGCATTTCGCCGGCAAAGTGCTGCAACGCACCGGTGCCCGATGAACCTTGGTTGACCTTGCCAGGATTGGCCTTGGCGTAAGCAATCAGCTCCTTGACCGTTTTCGCGGGAAACGACGGGTGCACGGTCAACACATAGAACAGTGTCGACACCTGCGAAACGGCGTGCAAGTCCTTCTCCAGGTTGTAAGGCAGTTTGTCGTTAGTCGCGGAAAGCACGGTGTGTCCGGATGAAATCAGGCAGATGGTGTAACCGTCGGGGTTGGCCTTGGCGGTAATTTCAGCGCCGATGGCGCCGGCTGCGCCCGCGCGGTTGTCCGCGATGAACTGCTGGCCGTGGGTTTCCGTCAGTTTTTTGGCAACTGTTCGCGTAGTCACATCAGTGCCTGCACCGGGAACAAATGGAATGATAAAGCGCACGGAACGCTTTGGATAATCTCCGGCGGGATCCGCCGCTTGTGCAAATGTCCCGGACTGCATGGCCAGCACCGCCGCCATCATGATGGCTATTTTCATGTAATTAAACCTTCCCCTGCAGATAGTGATCCGCTTCGCGAATCATGGTTAACGTTGTAAAAAAACGGGTTTTATTGAGCTTAACATGCGGGCTACTTCCCATTGTCTGGCGCGGGAAAATACTGCGGGGGCACATGCCCCATTCTTGACAAAGCAGTCAGGGGGCGCAAAATCAATGCCGCCGCTGATCGTCCGGTCGCGGCTAATCTGGGGGAGACCAATAATATGAAACGCCTGTTCGCTTTGCTCGCGCTTGCTGTATCGCTGTTCATCACCGGTTGCGCCCTTACGCCTTCCGCCGGCTGGGTCGCGCTCATTGAAGACGGTAAAGGCCTGGAAAATTTTGACCGTATCGGAGACGCCAACTGGCGTGCTGAAGGCGGCCTGATCGTTGCCGACAAAGGCAAGGGCGGCCACCTGGTGACCAAAAACCGCTACAAGGATTTCGAGATTTATGCGGAATTCTGGGCCGAGGCCACCACCAACAGCGGCATCTTCATGCGTGCGCAGGATCCGAAGAACATCGGCGCCGCCAATTCCTATGAAGTGAACATTTTTGACCAGCGTCCCGGGCAGGAATACAGCACCGGCGGGATCGTCGATTTTGCACAGGTGCGTCAGCCCTATCCCAAAGCCGGCGGCAAGTGGAATACCTACGAGGTCTACGTCAAGGGCACCGAGGTTGTCGTCAAACTCAATGGCCATGTCACCGTCGCCATGAACAACGACAAATTCAAGGAAGGTCCGTTTTCCTTGCAATACGCGCTGGGCGCCAATGGTATTCCCGGAGGAGCGATCAAGTGGCGCAAGGTTCTGGTGCGGCCGTTGTAATCTCCAAACAGCGTCCTAAAAAGCCCGGCAACGCCGGGCTTTTTTTACGCCCCACCCGACAACCGGTATCATCACGCGTCCAACGTAATCTGCCAAAGAAAAAACATGTCCAGCGTCAGCTACGAAAACGCCGCCACCGCGGCCCTGTCCTCATCCGCACCGAGCATCCTCCAGCAGATGCTGGCCCTCGAAGATTTTGAAAACGCTGCGCGCCGCGGCATTCCGCGCCCGATCTTCGGCTACATCAACGGCGGCGCTGAAACCAACGCTTCGTTGCACGACAACCGCGCGGTGTGGGACGAACTGCAGTTCATCCCGAAAACCCTCGTCGACACCAGCGCGCGCTCACTGAAGACCACGCTGATGGGCCAACAGTACGACCTGCCTTTCGGTATTCCGCCAATGGGCGGCACCGGCATGGCCTGCGCTGACGGCGACGTCGCCCTCGCCCGCGCCGCTGCGCGCAACAACATTCCCATGGTGGTCAGCGGCGCCGCGCTGACTTCTCTGGAGCGCGTGAAACAGGAAGGCAGAACCGCGTGGTTCCAGGCCTATCTGCCGGGCGAAGACGACGTCATCAAGGCGCTGATCACCCGGGTAGAGAAAGCCGGCTACGACACACTGGTGCTGACCGTGGATGTCCAGGTGCTTGCCAACCGCGAGAACAATGTGCGCACCGGCTTCAGCACGCCGCTGCGCCCCTCGCTGCGCCTCGCCTGGGACATGGGCACCCGGCCGCGCTGGGCGCTGTCGATGCTCAAACACACGCTGACCCACGGCATGCCGCATTTCGAAAACATGGGCCCGCGCGTGCCGATGATCTCCGCACTCAACCGCCAGGCCGGCCGCCGCGACCGCTTGTCATGGCAGCACGTAGACCTGATGCGGAAATTATGGAAAGGCAAACTGGTACTCAAGGGCATCCTTGATCCGCAGGACGCCGCCCGCGCCCGCGATGCCGGTGTCGACGGCGTGCTGGTCTCCAACCACGGTGGCCGCCAGCTCGACGGCGCAGTCAGCCCGTTGCGCATGCTGCCCGGCGTCAAGGCCAATGCCGGCAATATGGCGGTGATGATGGACAGCGGCATCCGCCGCGGCACCGACGTGCTGAAGGCCCTCGCGCTGGGTGCGGACTTCGTCTTCGTCGGCCGCCCCTTCCTCTACGGCATCGCCATCGGTGCCGAACACGGCGCGCAACACGTCATCAATCTGCTGAGCAGCGAACTGATGACCGACATGGCACTGATCGGCGTGAACTCGCCGAAGGAAATGAAACCCGAACTGCTGCTGGACCGGAAAGTTTATGACTGGCAGGCGGCGGGGGTTAAGAAATAATCAATAAAAACAATTATTTATAAACAGCGCCAAAGCAACACAAGACGGCTTATCCCCTCTGCCCATCAGAAGGTGGGCAGAGGGGACACAGCCTAAACCGCCCCGCCCGTTTTCAATTCGGCAACCTGCGCCGCCGAATACCCCAAGTCATCCAGAATCAAATCCGTGTGCGCCCCCACCGCCGGCACCGGATCCAT
>CAZHFZ010000021.1:0-57282 GCA_964531455.1 uncultured Bordetella sp. | reverse complement strand
CGGAGCAGCGGATCCCAGCGTTCGATGCGTGCAAGACAGGCCTGCATCAGTTCCACCGGTGACAACTTGCGGTCCCGGATCAATCGAGACTGCTCGGATGCGCTTAACAGGGTCAGATCGTCGGCTGCCATGGTCATAGTGAAGTGTGCTCAGTAATGCTGAAAAAGATGGATTTCGGAAGACCTGATTGCTGCCGCCAGGAACATCAGCTTAACGTTCAGAAAATTCGATGGTAAGTATGTACGCAAGTGAATTACGCCACCAAATGGACCAATTTGCCGTGGTAACAGAAAATGCCTTATCGTTCGGCCACAAGAAAATCCGGGGACTTTTTGATGCGTATTTATTTTACGTTATGCGCCGCAGCTATTTTCGCGGGCAGCAATTTTTCCGTTTTGGCACAGCCGGTGTATCCGTCAAAAGCGGTGCGGGTGATCATTCCCTATCCTCCGGGCGGCGGCAACGACATCATCGGACGCATCGTCGCTGACGATCTGGGCAAACGGCTGGGTCAACAGATGCTGGTCGACAACCGACCCGGAGGCAGCACGGCCATAGGCGCCGAAATCGTTGCTCGCGCACCTGCAGACGGTTACACCCTGCTGATCACCAGCCATACCACCTATGCCCTGCTGCCCAATCTGCGCCCCAAGCTCAATTACGATCCGGTCCGTGACTTCGAGCCAGTATCGTTGCTGGCGAAGCAGTCTTTTGCACTGGCGGTTCATCCGTCATTGCCGGCAACTACGGTCAAACAGGTCATCGCGCTCGCCAAGGCCCGCCCTGGACAAATGATTTTTTCTTCGGCGGGCGCTGGCACCGGCACCCATTTCTCCGGCGAACAATTCAAGGCTCTGGCAGGTGTTGACATCCTGCATGTGCCTTACAAAGGCGGCAATACCGCCCTGAACGCGGTGCTGAGCGGCGAAACGACAATGACCTTTGGCAGCCTTTCGGCGCTGTCACCCTACGTCAATGCAAAGAAGCTGCGGGTGATTGCAGTCACCAGCGCCAAACGTTCACCGCTGGATACCCGGATTCCCACCATTGCCGAAAGCGGCTTGCCCGGTTACGAAATGACACCCTGGTACGGACTGGTGACACCAAAAGGCGCGCCGCAAAACGTGGTGGATCGCCTGAATGCGGCAGTTGTCACTTCAATGCAGTCCAAAGACATGCAAGAGCGGATGGCACGGGTTGGCTATGAACCCGAGGGCAGCACGCCGCAGCAGTTGGGCGAACACATCAAGGCCGAACTGGCGCGATATGCGAAGCTGATCAAGGTGATCGGCTTCAAGGAGGAATAAAGAACCCAGGGCAGCGGTACACCCTGCCCGCTGCCTGGTCAGGCGCCCTGCGAAGAACCGGGTTCCGTTGTTTTTCCGGCGTCCTGCGGATCGGCCGCGCCCGCATCCTGCGGGGCATCTTCGGCCTGCTTGCGCAATTTCTTTTCTTCCTTTTTCTGCTTTTTCGCCATTTCACGCTGTCGTTTGGCAAAACCATAATTCGGTTTCATGCATTTTGCTCCTGTAGAAAAATAAAACGGCGGCGGCGCAAAAGCGCCGTCGCCGTTGTCGCTGCAACCGGACTGGAGGTGCTGCTTATAGCGCCTTCTCCAGCGCCTGACGCTGCGCGGTCATTTCCGCAGGCAGGCGGGACTTGAGTTTGCCGAACAGTTCATCATGATCCTTGATCTCGGCGCGCCAGGCGTCGTGATCAACATGGGTCAGTTCGTCGAACGTTTCGCGGCTGAAACTGCCGATGCCGCCCCATTCTATGTCTTCATAACGCGGCATGTTGCCGATGGGCGTTTCGGTTGCGCCCGATTTGCCTTCGCAGCGCTCCACGACCCACTTCAGTACGCGCATGTTGTCACCGAAGCCGGGCCACATGAATTTGCCGTTGGAATCGCGGCGGAACCAGTTCACCGCAAAAATCTTCGGCGGCACTTTCACTTTGGAACCTACGCTCAGCCAGTGCTTGAAATAATCGCCGAAGTGATAGCCGCAGAACGGCAGCATTGCAAACGGATCGCGACGGACCACGCCAACCTTGCCGACAATCGCGGCAGTGGTTTCGGATGCCATGGTGGCGGCCAGGTAAACACCGTGTGCCCAGTCCTTGGCTTCGGTGACCAGCGGGACGGTCGTCGTGCGGCGTCCGCCGAACAGGAAGGCGCTGATCGGTACGCCGGCCGGGTTTTCCCAGTCGTCATCCATGCACGGAATCTGCGACGCATGGACCGTGAAACGCGAGTTGGGATGTGCGGCCAGGCGACCGCTGTCCGGCGTCCATGATTTGCCGGTCCAGTCGATCAGGTGCTTGGGGGCTTCCTTGGTCAGACCTTCCCACCATACGTCGCCGTCATCGGTCATCGCGACATTGGTGAAAATGGTGTTTTTATGCAGTGCGGCCAGGCAATTGGCGTTGGTTTCGACTGAAGTGCCCGGTGCGACGCCAAAAGCGCCGGACTCGGGATTGATTGCATAAAGTCGTCCGTCTGCACCCGGCTTGATCCAGGCAATGTCTTCGCCGATGGTCGTCACTTTCCAGCCTTCAAGCGCTTTCGGCGGGACCAGCATGGCCAGATTGGTTTTGCCGCAAGCGCTTGGGAATGCCGCTGCGATGTAGTGTTTTTTGCCGCCGGGGGGCTGTATGCCGAGAATCAACATGTGCTCGGCCAGCCAGCCCTGCTCTTTGGCCATGGTCGAGGCAATGCGCAGTGCAAAACACTTTTTGCCCAGCAAGGCATTGCCGCCGTAGCCGCTGCCGAAGGACCAGATCAGTTTTTCTTCGGGGAAATGGGTGATGAACTTGTGTTCCTTGCTGCTCGGCCAGGGGATGTCTTTCTGACCCGGCTCCAGCGGCATGCCCACCGAATGCAGGCAAGGCACGAACTCGCCCTTGTCGCCGAGGATGTCCAGCACTTTGCGGCCGATGCGCGTCATGATGCGCATGCTGGTCACAACATAAGCCGAATCCGTCAGTTCAACGCCGATGTGGGCAATGTGCGAACCCAGCGGGCCCATGCTGAACGGTATTACGTACATCGTACGGCCGCGCATGCAGCCGTCATACAACTTGCTCATGGTCGCCTTCATTTCCTCGGGCGCCATCCAGTTATTGTTCGGGCCGGCATCTTCCTTGTTTTTGCTGCAAACAAAGGTGCGGTCTTCCATGCGCGCCACGTCATCAGGATCAGAACGGGCGAGGAAACAACCCGGGCGTTTTTCCTGGTTCAGGCGGATCAGCGTGCCCGCAGCGACCATTTCATTGCACAGACGGTCATATTCTTCCTGAGTGCCGTCGCACCACACGATGCGGTCGGGTTTGGTCATTTTGGCAACTTCCGCAACCCAGGCTTTCAGCTTGGCGTGCGTGACATAGGCCGGAGCGTCCATCGTCGGCGCGATTTGCGCGTTGGTCGCGGGCTGGTTCATCAGAGACTCCTCTTACGGAACACGTTGATTTTCATGAAAAAACAAAGGCAAAGCGGAAGTTTCTGGTTTCCGCTCTGCCCATGGAGGCCAGAATTTTACCTCAAATTGCCTTTAATCGGGTTCAGACGGCGGCAGAACGCCTGCCCGTACCCAAAAACAGAATGGCCAGCCCGGTAACCAGTAGAAACGGGATTGCACCGTAATTCATGATTTCCCAGCCGCGGGCGGAAAACAGCCAGCCGGAAGAGGCTGAACTGATCGCCATGGTGATAAAAATCGCCATGTCATTGGCGCCCTGCACCTTGGCTTTTTCGGCCGGGCTGTGGGTTTCCGTGAGCAAGGTCGTGCCGCCCAGATACATGAAGTTCCAGCCCACGCCGATCAGCATGAGGGCTATCCAGAAATGCATGACCTCGATACCTGAGAGGGCTATTGCCACGCAGCCCAGGCTGAGCACTACGCCGGTAAACATGATGGTGCGTACGCCGAAGCGCTTGATCAGGGCGCCGGTAAAAAATGAAGGTGCAAACATTGCAATCACATGCCACTGGATGACGAACGCCGCATCGCTGAACGGGTGCGCGCAGGATTGCATCGCCAGCGGTGTCGCCGTCATCAGCAGGTTCATCACGCCATAACCGATCATGCCGCTCAGCACCGCCACGATAAACGCCGGTTGCCGTGCAATCTCGGACAGCGGCCTTCCCTGATCTTTCTGCTCTGCGGCTGTAAGGCGTGGAATGTCCATCATCCGCTGCAGGGTCAGGGCCAAGATGCAGAATCCGATCAGCGCCAGATAACTGCCGAGGAACTCCGCCGGCAGGACATCCTTGGTCAGCTTGCTGGTCTGCGGACCGAGGATGCCGCCCACCAGCCCCCCCGCCATTACCAGTGAAATCGCCTTGCTTTTGAAATCTGCGCTGGCCACATCGGCCGCGGCGAACCGGTAGTACTGTCCGGAAGCGTTATAGATTCCCATCACCAGCGTGCCAGCGCACAAGGTCCAGAAACTGTGGCTGAAGACCGCAAAGCCGCAGATCAGCGCGCCGAGAATGCCGATCAGTGTGCCGATCGAGAAGCCGTTGACGCGGCCGACCCGTCGCATCAGTTGTGAAACCGGCATCGTCGTCAACGCCGCGCCGATCACGTACGCCGTGACCGGCAGGGTCGCCAGCGACTTGTCGTCCGCCAGCGCGTAACCCGCCAGCCCGTTGATCGAAATCAGGATGGTGTTGTTGGTGAAGAGCAGCGCCTGGGTGGCGCAAAGCAATGCAACGTTGCGGTTCTGCTTGATCAATTCAGTAGCGCCCGCGGTTTATCTTTTCTGGAACTGCGTCTTGCCGAACATGACCTCGCGAGCCTTGTCATCGACAGGATTGCTGTTTGATTCACTGGAGAGTACCTGCAGTGCGCGCTGTACCGCAGGGCGGGCATTGATGGTGTCGAACCAGCGCTTGGCATTTGGGTATTCGTCCATATTGATGCCGCGGCTGTCGGCGCCGCGCATCCACGGGAAAATCGCCATGTCGGCTATGGTGAATTCATCACAGGCGACAAACCGGGATTGCGCGAGCTGCTTGTCCAGCACATGCGTCAGCCGGTTGGCTTCGTTGGTATAACGTTCGATCGCGTATTCGATCTTGTCCTTGGCGTAGCGCCGGAAATGGTTGGCCTGACCGAACATCGGCCCCAGACCGCCCATCTGCCACATCAGCCACTGCATGCACGACCAGCGCTGTGCAACATCATCAGGCAAAAACTTGCCGGTCTTGGATGCGAGGTACAGCAGAATCGCGCCGGACTCGAACAACGACAGCGGCTTGTTGCCGGGGCCATCGGGATCGACGATGGCGGGAATGCGGTTGTTCGGACTGATTTTCAGGAAATCCGGTTTGAACTGTTCGCCGGTGCGGATGTTCACGCCATGAACGCGGTACGGCAATCCGGTTTCTTCAAGCATGATGTGGATCTTGTGGCCGTTCGGGGTCGCCCAGCTGTAAAGCTCGATCATCATTCCTCCGCGCATGGGGTTCTTCAGTGGTATTTTGAGTATAGCGCAGCCTGACGCTTCCCTTTGCAGCTTCGAAGCCACCGCACTTGCTGTTAATCTGCTTCACATCCGCAATGTCATCGACCCGAAATTTTCTGCTGCCGCCGGGCACCCTGCCCGATGCACGCATCCTCCTGGCTGCGCGTGCGTTGCGTGCGTTCGGCGACGGATACGTCAGTCTGTTGCTGCCGTATTATCTGACGCTGCTCGGCTACAGCGCCCTGCAGATCGGCCTGCTGGTTACGGCCACTCTGCTGGGGTCGGGCCTGATGACACTGGCCATCGGCTTCATTGCACACCGCCACTCCACACGTCGTCTGTTGCTTTTTGCCAGTGTTTTAATGGCGGTTACCGGCTTTGCCACCGCTGTCGTGACAGACTTCTGGCCGCTGGTGGTCATTGCCGCTGTCGGCACCCTGAACCCCGCAGCCAACGATGTCACGCCGTTCTCGCCGCTGGAGCAGACGCTGCTGGCCCGCGCGACCTCCGCAAAGTCGAGAACGGCATTGTTCGCGCGTTACAGCCTGATCGGGGCGCTGGTAGCTGCCATCGGCGCACAATGTGCCGGCATACCTGACCTGTTTGCGGCTGGCGGCGATGCGGATCGCCTGCAGGCCGTGCAGGGCATGTTCGTGCTGTATGCACTGCTCGGTTTTGCCAGCCTGCTGCTTTACCGGCGTTTGTCGCCGGCTCTGGAAGCCGAACATCACGAGCAGCCGGTGCCATTGGGCAAGTCACGGCGCATCGTCTACACGCTGGCTGGCCTGTTCAGCATCGACTCGTTTGCCGGCGGATTCGCAGTGCAGTCGCTGATGGCTTTGTGGCTGCTGCAGCGTTTTGACCTGTCGGTGACTGCTGCAGGAACCATCTTTTTCTGGACGGGTTTGCTGACTGCCTTTTCGCATCTGGCTGCTGCACGCGTGGCGGCCCGCTTCGGCCTGATCAATACCATGGTGTTCACCCACCTGCCGGCCAATGTGTTCCTGATTCTGGTGCCATTCATGCCGACACTGGAGCTGGCACTGCTGTTCCTGTTCCTGCGCAGTGCACTGTCGTCCATGGATGTGCCAGCGAGGACTTCGTATGTGATGGCTGTGGTTTCGCCCGGAGAACGTCCTGCAGCGGCCAGCGTCACGGCCGTGCCGCGCAGCCTGGCCAGCGCCCTCAGCCCGTCGATTGCAGGTGCACTGCTTGCTGCGAGTTCCTTCGGTTGGCCGCTGGTCATTTGCGGTGCGCTGAAAATTGTTTACGACCTCGCGCTGCTGCGCATGTTCCGCGGCGTCAAACCACCGGAAGAGCGTTGAACGGGACTTTTCAGGGGGACTCGTCGGTGTTTCCTGCCGGGCCCGGCCCCCAGCGCAACCAGACCCGCAAACGGCGGAAGTCATCGCTGTTGATCCCGTCCCCGGTAATCACCACGTGGCGGGTCGCGCGACCTTCAAGGCGAAGATTCAGCACAGTGAGTCCTGTTCCAACCGTACTGCTTCCCAGCAGGCAGGCGTCATGCCACACACCGTCACCGGTGCGAACCTGCAGCGTCTCGCGATCAGAGAACTCCAGCGCTTGCACGGCAGGGACGCCGCGTCGCAAAGCCTGCCGGCTGATGGTCAAGGCTGCGCTTGCGATCAGCGCCAGCGATGCGACAAACAGCAGAATTGATGGGAGTGGCATCAAAGCCAGCAGAACCAGCGCTCCGCCATGCGCAGAAGCCAGCAGCCATGCAAGGCCGCGGGAAGGCTGCAACTCGACTCTGAACGGAGCGGGCTTATCCATTGCGTGCATTGCAGCCTATCCAAGGCTCAATTGCAATTTTCAAGGCGGAAAATAACCCCATGATTTTAATGGATTATTTTACACGCCTCGACAACGGCGCTATGATCGCCCGCTGTTTGAAAACTAAAATCAATCATGCCTGCCGCTTTACTCACTGATTTCTCCCTGCTGCGATTCTCCGGTCCTGACACACCGGCCTTTCTTCAAGGGCAACTGACCTGCGATGTGCAGGCACTCAAGCCCGGCTCAAGCAGCTATGGCGGTTATTGCACCCCCAAAGGACGTCTGCTGGCAACTTTCCTGCTGTGGCCGGACGATGCCGGCTACTGCATGTTGCTGCCGGCGACCCTCGCAGAACCCGTGCGCAAACGGTTATCGATGTACATCCTGCGCTCCAAGGTCAAGGCCGAGGACATCACAACCACCCTCGCCTGCATCGGCGTCACCGGGTCCGATACCGCGCAGCAGATTTCAGCACTGGGCGGCCAGCTTCCGCAACGCGTTCATGGCGTGGCAATCGGCCAAGGCATCACCACGGTCGCCTTGTCCGGCAACCGTTGCCTGATGGTGCTGCCCCGGGAGTCCGCGCATCTGGCGGCTGACGATGGCGCTTGGGCTGCATCTGATATCGCCAGCGGAATCCCGTTCATTTTGCCCGCCACGCAGGAAGAATTCGTGCCGCAAATGGTCAACCTTGATTTGATCGGTGCGCTGAGTTACAGCAAAGGCTGTTACCCGGGTCAGGAAATCGTCGCCCGCACGCATTATCTCGGGAAGCTCAAACAACGCATGTATGGTGCCGTCGTTGCCGGACCGGCAACGGCGGGCGACAAGCTCTATTGCGCTGAACTCGGAGACCAGGCAGCCGGCATGATTGTGGCTGCAGCCCCGACAGCAAACGGACATCACAACGTGCTTGCGGTATTGCAGACTGCGCATGCGCAGTCATCCATTTATCACTGCGGTTCTCTGCAGGGCGCCGCCCTGACACTGATCACGCTCCCTTATCAGGTGAATTGAACATGAACTGGTGCTATTACATCTATTACCGCGTCGACGCCGACAAAACCGGCCCTTGCGCCGTTGCTGTTGAATACCTGCTGGATGCCGTTCATAAAAAAACCGGCATACAGGGACGTGTCATGAAAAAGCGCAACGAACCGCAGTTATGGATGGAAATCTACGAGAACGTCACTGACGAAGCGGCTTTCGAATGGGAACTGGCCGAGGCAGTTGCCGGCAGCGGCATCAGCAATATGCTGCAACCCGGCAGTGGTCGTCATACTGAATGCTTCAGCGAATAAAGGCATGTGCCTGATTCTGTTCAGCTTCAGGGCGCACCGTCATTTTCCGCTGGTAGTCGCCGCAAACCGCGACGAACATCACAGTCGCCCGGCCGCACCGGCTGCGTTCTGGGTTGACCAACCGGACATCTATGGCGGGCGTGACCTGGAAAAAGGCGGCACCTGGATGGGATTGCATACGGATGGTCGATTTGCTGCGATCACCAATTATCGGGAAGGCAAACCGGGCGCCGCCGCACCACGCTCACGCGGCGACCTTGTCAGCGGATTTCTTGCCGGCAACGATCCGGCTGAAATTTTTTTCGGCAAAGCCGCTGCCGCCAACGCACTCTACAACCCGTATTCCATGATTGCGGGTGATATGCAGCAATTGCAGTTTTTTTCCAACCGCATCGATCAACCGCAAGTCATTGCGCCCGGAGTTCACGGATTGAGCAACCACCTGCTCAATACTCCATGGACCAAGGTCACTGCCGGGCGACAGACACTGAGCGGTACCGCTGATTTCGATGACCCCGACGCCATCGGTGCAGCAATGTTCGCCATGCTCGCCTACGACCGTCCGGCACCCGAGACGGAACTGCCGGATACCGGCATCACCCGGCAACGTGAAAAAGAACTGTCACCGCCCTTCATCCGCGGCGAACACTATGGAACCCGTACCTCGACCCTGATTCTGGTCAATGACAGCGGTGAAGTGTTTTTTCATGAAAAGCGTTTCGGGGCCAACGGCATGCCGACAGGCGAAGATGCACGTGCGTTCCGGCTGCAGAAAACAACTGCCTGAGGATGCAAGGCTAAAGTTCGCGGGTCATTTGCCGGTGCGGAATACCGGCATCCAGAAATTCGTCGCCATGTGCAACAAAACCATGGCGCTGATAGAAGCCGATGGCCTGCGTCTGCGCGTTGAGGCGCAGCGTGTGATCACCACGCTTGCGCGCACAATCGATCAGGAATTCAAGGATGGCGGCGCCGACGCCATGGCCCCGCCAATCGGGAATTACCGCCATTCGCCCGATATGTCCGTCTGGTAACAGGCGGCCGGTGCCGATCGCATTGCACCGGTCGTCCTGCGCCAGCGCATGCAATGAAACCGCGTCGAACTCGTCCCATTCCAGCGACTCAGGCACCTGTTGCTCGATGATGAAGACAGTCCTGCGCAAGGCCTGTAGCGGATTTTTGTCATCTTTCCAGCATGCCGGGCGAACGCTGAATTCACGAGTCGATGTCATGGTGAAGATTATAATGGCCGGACTTCAAGGCACCTCCAAGTTAAAGTTGCATCACTCCAACCGGTCGATCCATGAAAAGCCTCTGGGATGAAACCGCGGCACAGCGCCACGCCACACCACTGGCATTGCGTGCGTACACATCCCGGCTGATCGGCGGCAACCCCGATCTTGTGCTGCACGGCGGCGGCAATACCTCGCTGAAAACGCCGGATACCCTGCATGTCAAAGGCACCGGCGCCGATCTGGCCTCAGTCACTGAGGAGCATTTCACTGCCCTCGATTTGGACCGGTTGCGCCGATTGATCAATGATCCGCAGTTGTCTGACGCCGAACGCATGCGCGGGGTTGAGGCCTGCAAAAAGACTGCGCGTTCCGCAAAGCCGTCGATTGAAACCCTGATGCACGCAGTTCTGCCGCACGCCCACGTCGAGCATGCCCATGCCGATGCTGTGCTGGCTGTCGCGAATGTTGAAGCCTGCGGGGCCACCTGCGCGGAAGTATTCGGTGAACTGGCGCCGGTGGTGCCCTACCGGCATTCAGGCGCAGGGCTGGCGCTGGCGTGCCAACAGGTTTTTGAAACCCGTGCGACCAGTCGCACCATCGGTCTGGTCCTGGCTTTTCATGGTGTTGTGGCTTTCGGTAACAGCGCAAAGGAGTCCTATGACAATCTGCTGCGCCTGGTGACGTTGGCTGAGGACTGGCTGCGCAGCCGTAATGCCTGGGATTTGCCGGTCTCGGCTGTTGCCGGCAGCAGCACCAGCGCAGCGCTTGCCGGGGAAATGCGTAGCCAGGCGTCAACACTGGCCGGATTCCCGCTTTCAATGCACCTGGTCAGCACACCGGAAACCCTTGCCTTTGCCCGACGGACTGATCTTGGCGATGTGGCGCTGCAGGGACCGCCGACGCCACAACACGCGATTTACACCAAACGCCTTCCATTGATTGACGGCGACATGCAGTCCTATGCAGCGCGTTACCAGATGTATCTGCAGCAAACCCTGGGTGATGCGGCTCACGGTCTCGATATGGCGCCGCGCATCGTCCTCGATCCGGCGTTCGGCCTGTGCGCATTCGGCGTCAATGATCATTACGCCGCCATTGCTGCCGAAATCTATCTGCACGACATCGCCATCATCAGCCGTGCCAGTGCGCACGGCCGTTATCGTTCCGCATCCGCTGAAGACATCGCCCGCGCCGAACTGGAATATGGCGGTTTTGAACAGCGCGTGCGCGAGCGACAACCGGCCTGATTCAAATTTCGTAAATCGTTACAACGGAAACACCATGGCTGCTTTTAATACCCTGCGCTGGATTGAGCATTCTCTGGAACTCCTCGACCAGCGCTGGCTGCCCGACCGTTGCGAATACCTGCGTTGCGACTCTGCAGTGACCATAGCCAGGGCGATCAGCGCACTGGTTGTGCGCGGCGCGCCGGCAATCGGCTGTGCTGCGGCGTACGGCGTGGCGCTTGAGGCGCAGAAACTGCGCGATTTCTCTCCGGAGCAGTTTGATCAAGGACTGGCCACCGCGTTAATTACACTGGCCGACAGCCGCCCTACCGCGGTCAACTTGCATTGGGCTCTGGAGCGGATGAACGCCAGATTGAAGTCGCTGGCTGGGTCGGACAATGCTGATCGCGCGCAAAATTTGCTGGAGGCGGCGCATCAGATTGCCGCGGATGATGTGCAAATCAACCGCATGCTAGGCGCCCATGGGCAGATGCTGCTTCCTGCAACGGCCTGCGTGATGACTCATTGCAATGCCGGCGCCCTGGCGACCGCCGGGCATGGCACCGCGCTCGGCGTGATTCGTTCAGCCATTGAAGCCGGCAAACACATCAACGTCATTGCCAATGAAACCCGCCCTTTTCTGCAAGGCGCGCGACTGACGGCATGGGAGTTACAGCAGGATGGCATTCCGGTCACGCTGATTGCCGACAGTGCCGCCGGGCATCTGATGAGCACGCGACATATTGATGCAGTGATTGTCGGTGCAGACCGGGTGGCCGCCAATGGCGACGTTGCCAACAAGATCGGCACTTACATGATGGCCGTGCTGGCAAAACGGCATGACATTCCGTTTTACGTCGCCTGCCCGTTGTCGACCATTGATCTTGATACACCCGACGGTGAATCGATCCCGATTGAGGAGCGTTCCATGGATGAGGTCGCCGGATATCGCGACCTGCGCTGGGCGCCGCAGGGCATCCGTATCGCCAATCCGGTATTTGATGTAACTCCGGCTGAACTGGTCAGTGCGCTGATTACGGAGAGAGGCGTCGTGCGGTCACCTGACCGCACGAGCCTGCAGGCGCTGCTCGCCGGGTGACGCCGGTTTGACCCTTTAGATCGTCAGGCCACCATTAACTTCGATGACGGCGCCGTTGATGTAACTGGCTTCGTCTGATGCGAGGAAGGCAAAGGTATTGGCAATTTCTTCCGGTTTGCCCAGCCGTCCCATCGGTACGCGATCTTCCAGCGCGTGAATAACTTTCTCAGGGACGGTGCCGAGAATCGGCGTTGCGATGAACCCCGGGCATACGGCATTGGAGCGAATGCCCTTGCGGCCGAGTTCGCGGGCCCAGGTCTTGGCCATGCCGATGACACCAAACTTGGCGGCGGCATAGTTGGTCTGGCCGAAGTTGCCGTAGAGACCGACAATTGAAGAGGCATTCAGGATCACGCCCGATTGCTGTTCCAGCATCTTGTGAACAACGGCCTTGGTGCAGTTGTAGACCCCCTTCAGGTTGATGTCGATGACCCGGTCGAACTGGTCCTCGGTCATATTCTTCAGTTGGGCGTCGGCGACAATACCCGCGTTGTTGACGAGGCAATCAACCCTGCCCCATTTGTCCACCGTCGTCTTGACCATGGCTTCGAGGGATTTCATATCGCGTACATCGGCGATCTGGCCGACGGCATCTGCGCCCGCCGCCTTGCATTGCTGAACCGTCTCATCAATCCATTCCTGATTGATGTCGCAAACCATGACTTTCGCACCTTCGCGGGCGAATTTAATTGCGGTGGCCTGACCAATACCCCGCCCGGCGCCAGTGATGATGGCAACCTTGTCTTTGAGTCGCATGCTTCGCCCCTTTTACTTTTATAGTGACTGCACTAAATTACGGCAGTTGCAGTGCACAATTTAGCCCATTTTGGCGCATTGCACAACGCACGCAATGGTTACAATTAAGTTATTGATTATAAATAACTCTTTTGCTGAAAAAGCAAAGATCCGACGCTCGAATTCTGCAATGCATGCAACATCGGGTTGAGGTGATTAACTATATGTTTATATTGATATATTTACCGTCGTTCCAATAGCGACCCGATCAAATAATTCAACAATATCCGTATTGCGCATGCGGATACAGCCAATGGAGCCCGGGCGGCCCATTTGCACCGAATCAGGGCTGCCATGGATATAAATGAAGCGGCGCATCGTATCGACATTGCCGAGCCGGTTAAAGCCCACCTCACAACCCGACAGCCACAGAATCCGCGTCAGAATCCAGTCCCGTTTGGGAAACTGCGCCAACAATTCCGGCGTATACCTTTCGCCGGTGGGACGGCGTCCGACAAAAACGGTGTTTTCCGGCAAACCGGCGCCGATCTTGGCGCGCACAATGTGTTTACCCAAGGGCGTGCAATAACTGCCGCTGACCTGACCGCTGCCGTTGCGAGCGCTGGAAATCGAATAGCCTAGAATTAAATCGCCTTTATAATATTTTAATTCAATGACTTGTGTTGTAATATTAATGTTGATAATCAAGATTTATTGCGACGACCAGCAAAAAAACCCTGCAGTAAAGCCGCAGCTTCCTCTGCCATCAGCCCGCCAGTTATAGCCGCATGGTGATTCAGCCGTGGCTCGGCAAACAGGTTAATGACACTGCCGCAAGCGCCGGTTTTGGGATCAGTGGCGCCGAACACTACCCGGCGAATTCGCGCATGCAGAATTGCCCCGCTGCACATCACACAGGGCTCCAGGGTGACGTAAAGATCACAGCCCGGCAGCCGGTAGTTACCCAAAGTCCTTCCGGCATCACGCAGCGCCATTATTTCGGCATGGGCCGACGGATCAACCCCACTGATCGGTTGGTTATACCCGCGACCAACCACTACGCCGTTCTGAACCACCACCGCCCCTACCGGAACCTCGCCCGCCGCCGCTGCCTGGGCAGCCAGGTCCAGTGCCATCTGCATATAGCTGATATCGCTCAACGCATCTTCCCGAATACCGACTGGTAGACCTCAGCCTTGAATCCGACCAGGCGGTTTTTGCCCAGATCCAGCAATGGGCGCTTGATCATTGACGGCTGCGCAAGCATCAACTCAACCGCTTTGCGCTCGTTCAGTCCGGCTTTGTCCGCGTCGGGCAGTTTGCGGAATGTCGTCCCGGCACGGTTCAACAGGCTTTCCCAGCCCAGTTCAGCACACCACTTTTCGAGTTGCCGGCGATCGATCCCGGCGGTCTTGTAGTCATGAAATGAGTAGTCAATGTCATGCCCGTCCAGCCAGGCCCTGGCCTTCTTGATCGTGTCGCAGTTGCGTATGCCGTAAAGAGTGATCTGCATTGCGGATGCGAGCGCAGCGGGTTGTTGATATGGAAGCCGCCATTATCTCACGAAGAATTTTCCACCCAGCCCGGCAATTGCGATGGACCGACCCACAAATTCTTTGCCGGGCCGTTCCACCCGTCAGTTGCTGAAACCTCGAATAGCGCTGAAAAACAAGCGGTTTACCGGGGATTCAGCGTTGAACATTTGGATATCGTGCTCAGGGAATGCAAAACTGTTCTGAAATCGATAGCCCTAAAGGTTTTGCGAATTATGCCGATTACTTTTTAATCTGAGCTGGAGAACCGTCGTGCCCATCGTTGAGCCTGCAACTGCGCCTGCAACCCCCTCCGGGGTGACTGGCAGTGCTGCGCCGTCAGCCCGCGCAGAGAACGACGTCGCGTCGCTGCTGCTGAAAACCAAGGCCATTACTCCGGCGCAAGCCAGTCGTACCCGCCGCATCCAGGAAAAACTGCCGGATCGCAGCTTCCTGTCCATCGTCCGCGATCTCGGATTCACGTCTGAAGAACAAGCCCGGAAAATCCTTCACGAACACCGCCTGTCCATCGGACTTGGATCCCTGTTGGTGGAACTCGGTTACATCAAGCCTGCGGACCTTGAGACTGCGCTGGACGCGCAGAAGCGTGGCCCGGTGCGCAAGAAACTCGGTGAAATCCTTGTCGAGCAACGTTTCATCGACGAACAACGTCTGATGGAGGTGTTGTCCATACAGCTCGGTTTCGAACAGGTCACGCCCGACTACGGCTCCATAGACCGGGACCTGATGCGCAAGGTCAACGTCAACTGGTGCAAACAGCATCTGGTGGCGCCGCTGCGCAGCGAAGGCGACCATACGCTCGTGGCCATGGCTGACCCGCTGGACAAGGTCGCGCGTGATTCCGCCGAATCCGTGTTCGGCAGCAAAATCAGCATCGGCATTGCCGGTCGCAGGGAAATCCTCGACGCCATTGCCTCACTGGAAAAAGCTGAAAAACCGGCTGAGGGCAACGAAAGTTCAAACGAAGAAACCGTCGTTGAGCTGGTCAACCGCATGATCCTGGATGCGCTCAGCAACGGTGCCAGCGACATCCATATTGAACCCCTGAAAAACCGTTTGCGCGTGCGTTTCCGTCGTGACGGCGTCATGGAGCCTTATCGCGAATTCGACCTTGGCATTGCCGATACGCTTTCCGCCCGCATCAAGATCATGGCCGGCGCCGGTGTTTCCGACAAACGCCGCCATCAGGACGGCCGTGTGCGTTTCGAGGATCCGGTTTCCGGGCAGTCCAGCGATCTGCGTGCGTCTTTCTACGCCACGCTGAATGGACAGAAAATCGTGTTGCGTGTTCTGCATCGCAAGGCGATACGCATTGATATCCGTGAAACCGGACTGGCGCCACGTGTGCTCGATCGATTTCTCGAAGAGGCGCTGGATGTGCCCAGCGGCGTCATCCTGATCACCGGGCCCACAGGCTCCGGCAAAACCACAACCCTTTACGGCGCAGTCAATTACCTGAACAACGAAGAGACCTCCATCGTTACTGCCGAGGATCCGGTTGAATATGTTGTGGACGGCATTTCCCAGTGCTCAATCAACACCCAGCTCAACATCACCTTCGAGGAAACCCTGCGCCACATGGTGCGCCAGGACCCGGACGTCATCGTATTGGGTGAGATCCGCGATAACTTCTCCGCTGAAGCGGCCATTCAAGCGGCATTGACCGGGCACAAGGTGCTGACAACCTTCCATACCGAAGACACCATCGGCGGACTGCTGCGTCTGATGAACATGGATATTGAAACTTTCCTGATCTCATCGACCGTGGTTTCCGTGCTCGCCCAGCGACTGTTGCGTCGTGTCTGCTCTCACTGCGCACAACCTTACAATCCCACGCTGATGGAATTGCGCAAGCTGGGCTATACCGCAAATGAAATCACCGCAGGCCGCTTTGTTTCGGGCAAAGGCTGTGAACACTGCCGCTTTACCGGCTACTCCGGCCGTGTCGGCGTATTCGAACTGCTGGTGCTCAACGAAGACGTCAAAACCGCCATTCGATCCGCTCAAAGTTCCTCTCAGATCCGCCGGGTCAGCATGGAAACTTCCGGTCTGGTCACACTGATCGAAGACGGTATCGCCAAGGCGGCACTGGGTCAGACAACTATCGCCGAAGTATTGAAGAACCTGCCGCGCATGAAAAAACCCCGCCCCATTCCCGAACTCTTCCGCCTCACTGGATTACACGCATGAACGCCCCGCTCTCGTTAAAAGACCGTATTGCCGAAACGGCCCGCAAACCCGGCACCCATTTGCCCGTATTCAATTCCGTGGCACTGGAAGTGCAAAAACTGATCAACGACGAATCGGTTCCGATCGCTCGCATTGAATCAACCTTGTTGCGCGATCCGGCGCTGTCGGCACAGGTGCTGCGCATGGCCAATTCATCCATGTATGCCGGCCTTTCAGCGGTCATCACCCTGCGCCAGGTCCTGACCCGCGTTGGTGCCCAGCAGATCATGCGGCTGGTGCTGGCGGCGGCCCAGGTCAGTCTGTATCAGTCGCATCATCCGCTGTTCAAGCGGCACCTCGCGGAGATGTGGAAAACGGCCTACGCCTCGGCAATGGGCGCGGCCTGGATTGCCCACAAGAGCGGACATGGCGAAATGGCGGAACAGGCTTTTATCGCCGGATTGCTGCACGATGTCGGCAAACTGGTCATCCTGAGATCCATCGAGAAACTCATCGCCGAGAAGGGGTTTGAGGGGCCGTTACCTGATACCGTCGCGACGGAAATGATTGAGGCCCTGCATTGCGAATTCGGTTACGAACTGATGCAACGCTGGAATCTGCCCGAGATCTACTGCTTGATCGGCAGGGACCATCACCTTCCTCAATGCAATACCGGCAACGTACTGATGGTGGCCGTTCGCCTGATTGATCAGGTGTGCCGCAAAATGGGCATAGGCTGCAATGCTGAACCGGACTTGATGCCTGCGGCCAGCGAAGAAGCCAGCGCCCTGATGATGACGGATGTTGCGTTGGCCGACCTCGAAGTGACGCTTGAGGACAAACTGGGGTTGAATCTGGTCAGTGCATCCTGAAGTCATGGCAGGTTTAATCTTTCATGGCTGCCGGTGCGTGGTGTCGCTCAAAGACTGCGTCTAAAGGCAATGACCGGGATTTCTTTGCGCTTGAGCGGACAGTCATCCCGCGCCACGATGACGAAAACTCCCGGAAAATTAGAATCAATATAAACACTAATATAACCATGTGCTTATTGTGGAAATGACCTTATTGACCTTATAATTCTTGGTCAATATCAGGTTCTGATTGTCACAATAATAATGAATAAAAGTGTCGGCATCGCCAACCAGTCACAACTGGGCCGCCTGAAGCTGCTTGGTCTGGTCGGCATCCAGTTGCTGACCGCAGTCACCATTGTCGCCGCTGCCGTTTGGGCATTTACCCATTATCGCGAGCAAATTCGAACTGCGGTCGAACAGGACCTGCTTGCAGTCGCAGAACTCAAGGATCAACAGGTCACTGATTTTCTGACAGAACGGATCAGTGATGCAAAAGTGCTGGTGCAGCGCCCGGGGGTATGGACTCTTGTCGATGCGGATGCGCGACGCGCCATGTTTGGTATGGGCATGGCCATGTCTGTCGCGGACATCGCCACTCAAATAAAAAATGCCTATGGATATGGCGATCTTGTGGTGTTTGACGAAAATCTGCAGCCGGTTTATCCGCGTCAACCCGGATACAACTATGATCACCTGGTTATGGACGCGCTGGAGAAAGTCCGGCAGACCGGTCAGCCCCAGATCGCTGATCTGCATTTTCATGACGAGGATACGGTTTACTTCGGAATTGTGCACCCCATAAGATCATCTGGTGCCCTCGAGGGACCGGTAATCGGGTTCATGCTCCTGGAAATGCCCGCCCATCCTGTTTTGAACCGAATAGTCTCCAGCTGGCCGACTATCCCCAGTAAAAGCGGCGAATCCTTTCTGGTCCGTCGTGACAAGGAACACATCACTTACCTGAGCCCATTGCGGCATGACCGGGAAATGCGTCCCCTTCGCATGCAAAGACCGGTCACAAGCGAAAACCTGATCGCTGTCAAGGCTGTGAAAGGGGAATTAGGTGTCGTGCAAGGCGGAACGGATTATCGCGGAGCAAAAGTTCTCGGGGCGGCGATGTCAATTACGGGAACAGACTGGATTGTGCTGACCAAGATTGATGAAGACGAAGCCTACTCGGGAGTAGCCAGTCTTGGAAAAACAATCGCTCTGCTGGCCTCGGGTTTTATCGCAATCGCCGGTTTGGCTCTGTATTTTCTGTGGCGGAACAAGGCCATGGAATTTGAAGCTCGCCAGTCCGTGCTGCAGCACGAGCTTGATGAAAGCTCGGAAATGATCAAAACGGAGCAACAACTCCGTAGCCGGATCGAAGGGAGCTTCGCTCGGATATTTGATGCATCTCCAGTACCGAAGCAGATTCACAGTCTGCGTGATCTGAACATTACGGCGATCAACAAAGAGCATGAGCGTCTGTTTGGCTATGCATTGGATGAAATTTCCGACATTAACTTGTGGTTTGAAAAGGCTTATCCGGATCCCGATGTAAGAGAGTCCTTGCGCAAGGAATGGATCTCTGCGGTCGAAAAAGCATGCCAGGACGGGATGGTCATTGAATCGCCCGAAATTCGCATACAGTGCCGGAATGGTTTCGTCCGAACCGTGCGGTCCAGCATGAGTGTTTCCGGCAACGACATTATTGTTTCCTGGACTGATCTGACCGAGCTACGTAACAGCGAAACTGCGCTTATTGAAAGCGAAAAGCGTTTTCGCGGCATGGTGGAACAGAGCATCAGCGGCTTTTACGTTGTGGTGGATGGGTGTGTTGCCTATATCAACCCGCGTCTCACCGAAATGGTGGGCTGGAGTCAGGGCGATGTAATTGGTCACGGCCCCGAGGAATTTGTCGACGAAGAGTCTGCGCAGAGATTGATCATGGCCCGGCAACGTTTGCTGGCTGGTGAACGCACTGTAACGATCAAACTCGATGCCCGGTGCAAAGATGGTTCCATTATTAACTTGGCCGCTCACAGCACGCTGGGTTACTGGGATGGTAAGCAGGCCATCGTGGCGATCCTGGAAGACATGACCGAGAGGGTTCGAGCCGAGGAAAAAATCCGGGGTTACGTCGCAAAGCTTGAGGGAAGCATGCGCGCCACCCTTCAGGCATGCTCCAAGATGGTCGAACTGCGTGACCCCTACACCGCCGGCCACCAGAACCGTGTCGGCCTCATCTCTTCGGCCATTGCCCGTGAAATGGGATGGGAGCATGAGCGTTGCGAGGCACTGGAAATGATGGGGCTGGTCCATGATATCGGCAAGATTGCCGTGCCTGCGGAATTTCTGACCAAACCGACCAAATTAAG
Source organism: uncultured Bordetella sp. (assembly GCA_964531455.1). GTDB lineage: Bacteria > Pseudomonadota > Gammaproteobacteria > Burkholderiales > SG8-41. The sequence goes on along the minus strand of CAZHFZ010000021.1, from coordinate 37,481 downwards.
CCCTTACGAATTCGAGATCATCAAAGGCCATGCACAGGCCGGTTATGAAATCCTCAAAGACCTGCAGTTTGATGATCTCCCGGTGGCGGAAATAGTGCGCCAGCACCACGAGCGCATGAATGGCAGCGGTTATCCGCAGGGATTGACGGGTGACCAGATTCTTCCTGAAGCAAAAATTCTTGCCGTTGCCGATGTCCTCGAATCCATGGCGTCCTACCGGCCCTACCGCCCTGCTCTGGGTACTGACAAAGCGATCGCCGAACTCGAGGCCAACAGCGGAAAGCTCTATGACCCGGATGTAGTCAATGCACTGGTGCGTCTGGTTCGCGAGAAGAACTACGTCATTCCGAAATAGCTGCTGTGATCAGGAGCTGCTTCGGCTATTACGCCTGTTGCGACCTACTCCCACTCAATCGTTGCCGGAGGCTTTCCGGAAATGTCATAAACCACGCGATTGATGCCCCGCACTTCGTTAATGATGCGGTTGGAGACCTTGCCCAGCAGGTTGTAAGGCAACTCCGCCCAGTGTGCGGTCATGAAATCGGTGGTTTGTACGGCGCGCAAAGCCACGACGTATTCATAGGTGCGGCCGTCGCCCATCACGCCCACTGACTTTACCGGCAGGAATACGGCGAATGCCTGTGCGGTTTTGTCGTACCAGCCTGACGCCCGTAGTTCCTCGATGAAAACTGCATCGGCCTCCCGCAGCAGGTCTGCATACTGTGCCCTTACTTCGCCGAGTATGCGTACGCCCAGACCGGGGCCGGGAAACGGATGACGGAACACCATGTCGCGCGGCAGGCCCAGTGCCAGCCCCAGTTCACGAACCTCGTCCTTGAACAGTTCACGCAGCGGCTCCAGCAGTTTCAGGTGCAGCGTATCAGGCAGTCCACCGACGTTGTGATGTGACTTGATGGTATGCGCTTTTTTGGTCTTGGCTCCGGCAGATTCGATCACATCGGGATAGATGGTGCCCTGCGCGAGCCATTTGGCATTCGGCAGTTTCGCCGACTCGGCCTGAAACACTTCGACAAATTCACGGCCGATGATTTTTCGCTTTTGCTCCGGATCGGTCACGCCGGCGAGATGTCCCATGAACTGCTCGCGCGCATCGACATGGATCACTTTGACGCCCAGGTTGCGTCCGAAGGTCTCCATGACCTGCTGGGCTTCATTGAGTCGCAGCAGGCCGTTATCAACGAATACGCAGGTCAGCTGTTTGCCGATGGCACGGTGAATGAGTGCGGCGGCAACCGACGAGTCCACGCCACCGGACAGGCCGAGGATCACTTCTTCGACGCCAACATCGCGACGGATGCGCGCCACGGCTTCGTCCACGTAACTCGGCATGCTCCAGTCACCGCTGAGCCGGCAGATGCCAAGCACAAAACGCTCAATCATTGCCCTGCCCTGCAGGGTATGCGTCACTTCAGGGTGAAACTGGACCGCGTAGAAGCGGCGTTCTTCATCGGCCATGCCGGCAATCGGACAAGTCGGGTTGCTGGCCATCAGCTTGAAACCCGGCGGGAGTTCAATGACCTTGTCGCCGTGACTCATCCACACATCAAGCATGCCGTGCCCGTCGGCGGTGACCCGGTCCTGTATGTCTTTCAGCAGTGCGGTATGACCTCGCGCCCGCACTTCTGCGTAACCGAATTCGCGCACCTTTCCGCTCTCAACCTTGCCGCCCAGCTGGTCGGCCATGGTCTGCATGCCGTAGCAGATGCCGAGCACCGGAACGCCGAGTTCAAACACCAGCGAAGGTGCGCGAGGTGTGCTCTCCTCCCACACCGAAGCGGGACCGCCGGACAGGATGACACCGCTCGGCTTGAAGTCGCGGATGAACTGCTCCGGAACGTCATAGGGATGGAGTTCGCAGTAAACATGCAACTCGCGTACGCGGCGTGCAATCAGCTGGGTGTACTGCGAACCGAAATCAAGGATGAGTATTTTGTCGTGTTGCAATTGCGGACCCGGATGGCAGGTTCAGGAGACGCCGGCGCATGGCGCGCCGGCGCAAGGATCATTCAACGCGGTAGTTCGGCGCTTCCTTGACGATCTGCACGTCATGCACGTGGGATTCGCGAATGCCGGCGGAAGTGATTTCCACAAACTCCGCGTCGCGGCGAACCGCTTCAATGCTGGAGCAGCCGAGATAGCCCATGCTTGCGCGCAAGCCACCCATCAACTGGTGAATCAGCGGCGCAACGCCGCCTTTGTAGGGCACACGCCCTTCGACACCTTCCGGCACCAGTTTCTCGGTGTCGAGTTCGTCGTGTTCCTGGAAATACCGGTCAGCCGAACCCTGTTGCATGGCACCCAGTGAACCCATTCCGCGATAAGACTTGTAGGAACGCCCCTGGAACAATTCAATTTCGCCGGGCGATTCTTCGGTGCCGGCGAACAGGCTGCCGACCATGACTGCATGAGCACCGGCCGCAATGGCTTTGGCGATGTCGCCCGAATAGCGGATGCCGCCATCGGCAATCAGCGGCACATCGGTTTTCAGTAAAGCCTTTGCTACATTGTCCACAGCCGTAATCTGCGGCACGCCGACACCGGCGACGATACGTGTAGTGCAGATCGACCCCGGCCCGATGCCGACCTTGACGCCGTCAACACCATGGTCAACCAGCGCCTTGGCTGCAGAAGCGGTCGCAATATTGCCGCCGATGACCTGCAGCTTTGGATAAGTCCGTTTCAGCCAGCGCACGCGCTTGAGCACACCCTCGGAGTGTCCATGGGCCGTATCAACGATCACCACGTCGACCCCGGCCTCCACCAGCGCTTCCGCACGCTCCTCGGTGCCCTCACCCACACCGATGGCCGCGCCGACGCGCAGGCGGCCCAGCTTGTCCTTGCAGGCGTTCGGGTGTTCGGAAGACTTGAGGATGTCCTTTACGGTAATCAAACCGCGGAGTTCGAAGTTCCTGTTGACCACCAGCACGCGCTCAAGGCGATGTTTGTGCATCAGTGACCGGGCTTCTTCGCGGCTTGATCCCTCACGCACGGTAACAAGGCGGGCGCGAGGCGTCATGATGTTCTTGACCGGCTGATTCAGTTTGCTTTCGAAACGCAGGTCGCGATTGGTTACGATGCCGACAATCTTGCCGTCAGCACCGACAACCGGCAGGCCTGAAATGCGGTGCAGTTGCGTGAGCGCCAGGACATCGCGAACGGTCATGTCCTGAGTAATGGTGATCGGATCCTTGACAATGCCGCTCTCGAATCGCTTGACCTTGGTGACTTCAGCGGCCTGCGCTTTCGGAGTCATGTTTTTGTGGACGATGCCGATGCCGCCTTCCTGGGCGATGGCAATCGCCAGGCGGAACTCGGTGACGGTGTCCATTGCAGCTGCAAGCAGCGGAATGTTCAGGGAAATGCCACGGGTCAACTTGGTTTTGAGGCTGACTTCCCGGGGCAGGACGGCGGAATGTGCCGGAATCAGCAGCACATCATCGAAAGTCAGGGCTTTCTGCACCACGCGCATGAGATGCGTCCTTCGCAAAGGGCGGATTATAGGCTTTGGGGCGTAAACGGTAAACTGAGAAGGTCGTTATTCCATTGACGGCTGGATTCAAACTGGCTATTTTCGGTCAGTCGTCCTGGGTGCACAATTTGCGCGCCTGCCACTCGACCAAAGTCCGGGCTCAGACCATGAAAAACCTGTTTCTCCTGCTGGCTCTTGCAATGCTGCCTGCGTTATCGCAGGCACAGATCATGAAATGTGTTGGTGCAGGCGGTCGTGTGGAATTTGCCGCAGCCTGCCCCCCCGGAACCAAGGCACAAAATACCGGCATCAGTAACAACCCGGCGGCTGCGCCATCTTCTTCATCAAAGTCCTTGTCCGACAAGGATGCGGATTTCCGCAAGCGTCAGCTTGAACAGCTTGAATCCGCAAAAAAGTCTGATGAAAAGAGCCGGGATACGGCAGACCGTTCGCAGAATTGTGAAAGCGCTCAGGGTTACCTGCGCAGCTTGCAGGGCGGTATGCGTATAGCCAAAACCGATCCGAAATCAGGCGAACGCATTTTTATTGAAGATGCTGATCGTGCCGCAGAAATTGAACGCGCCCAGCGTGCCGTCGAAAGCAACTGCAAATAGCGTTCAGCGTTTCCTGGCGCGCTTTCTTCTTGCTTCCTTTGGCTCTTCGCGCAGCGGCCGGTAGATCTCCACTCGATCCCCGGACTTGAGTCTTGCATTACGCGCCGTGACTTTGCCGTAAATTCCGACAATCGCATGCTCAGCGTCGATTGACGGAAAGTTTTCAAAAATTCCTGACTGCACTAAAGCATCGGCAACGGTTGCGCCTTCCGAAACCTGAAGGTCCCGGATAATTTGCCGGTCTGGCAACGCATAAACAACTGAAATCTTCACGACTGACCGTATACCTGGTCTGCGCGTTTCAGGAAGGCATCCACCATCGTGCCGGCAATATGTCCGAACACCGGTCCAACCAGTTTTTCAAGCAATGCGCTGGAAAACTCATAACTCAGGCGAAAATCAATCCGGCAGGCATCTGCACGGAGAGGCGTGAAAAGCCATTCACCATCGAGGGCCTGAAACGGCCCCTCAACCAGTTGCAGGCTCATCCGCTCCGGCGGCTGTTTAAGGTTTTTGGTCGAAAAACTCTGTTTGATGCCCCGGTAATTGATGCTGATCGTGGCGTGCGTCACCTGCAAGTCCCGGTGGGTGACACTGGTGCCGCTGCACCAGGGCAGGAACTGGGGATATTGCTCAACACCTTCAACCAGATCGAACATCTGTTTCGCGCTGAATTGGACGAGCGCAGACCGCGAAACAATGTTCATTTGCAGCCTGCCTGCGTTGAAGCAGTCCGTGCGGTTAGAATACCGTTTGTCATTATTTGATCACGCGATGAGTATCGTTCAGAACAAAAAAGCGTTTCACGACTATTTTATCGAACAGCGCTTCGAAGCGGGTATCGCGCTCCAAGGCTGGGAGGTGAAGGCAATCCGTGCGGGTCGCGCCCAGATCAAGGAAGCCTACGTGACTGTCAGCCATTCCGAGCTGTTTCTGATCGGTTGCCACATCACGCCCCTGCCCACTGCGTCATTGCATGTGCAGCCTGACCCCACGCGCACCCGGAAGCTATTGCTGCATGCCGAGGAGATCAATCGCTTGATAGGCAGTGTCGAACGAGCGGGTTATACCTTGGTGCCCCTCGATTTGCATTACGCCAAAGGGCGCATCAAACTGGAAATCGGTCTTGCCAAGGGCAAGAAGCAGCACGACAAACGTGCGACCGAAAAAGAAAAGGAATGGCAGCGAGAGCAGCAGCGCCTGGTGCGGACGAAGTGAAACAGGAAAATAAGGGCTGGGGTGGCTGACGGGACTCGAACCCGCGACAACCGGAATCACAATCCGGGACTCTACCAGCTGAGCTACAGCCACCACTGAACTGCAAGAACTATCTGATAACAAACCGATTTGTGGCGCGCCCGGCGGGACTCGAACCCACAACCCCCGGCTTAGAAGGCCGGTGCTCTATCCGGTTGAGCTACGGGCACTATGGGCCGGCAAACCGAACTTTCCCCGCCGAAACCGAAGGCGCGTAATATACGCCACGCATCAAGTCACCGTCAATTCCATAACCCGTTTTATGCGCGGAACTTGCTTGCGACGGGTATCAAATTCTGCTATTAAAGCTCTTTTTTTAAGTACATAAAGCCCTCCCCTTATGGCCACCGAAATCCTAAAGAACTATCCCGCCTACAAACCCAAGGGCAAAGAGGAATACATGAATGCGCGGCAACTTGCGCATTTCCGCAAGATGCTCGAAGAGATGAAGAGCGAGTTGTCCGAGGACATCGACCGTACCGTACATACGATGCAGGACGAAGCCACCATTTTTGCCGACCCCAATGACCGGGCCAGTCAGGAGTCAGACATGTCGCTGGAATTGCGTAACCGCGACCGGGAGCGCAAGTTAATCAAGAAGATCGACGAAACCATCTCACGCATCATTTCGAAGGAGTATGGCTATTGCGACTCCTGTGGCGTTGAGATCGGCCTGAAGCGGCTGGAGGCCCGTCCTACAGCCACTCTGTGCATCGACTGCAAAACGCTGGACGAAATGCGCGAACGCCAAGTCGCAAAATAACGCTGCATCCGGTTAAAAACAAAGGGGGCCATCGGCCCCCTTTGTTATTGAAGCAGGCCCTGCTTACTGTGCAGGGGCCGCTTCCTGAGCTTCCGCTGCAGCTGCCTTCATCGACAGGCGGAGACGTCCTTTTTCATCCGCTTCAATGATTTTGACGCGGACAATCTGACCTTCTTTGAGGTGATCGGCGACGCTGTTCACGCGCTCGTTGGCGATCTGCGAAATGTGCAGCAAGCCGTCTCTACCCGGCAGAACGCTGACAATGGCGCCAAAGTCCAGCAGCTTGAGCACGGTGCCCTCGTAGATCCGGCCAACCTCGACATCTGCGGTCAGGTCTTCAATGCGCTTGCGTGCATTCTCGCCACCTTCCGACGATACGCAGGCGATAACGACAGTTCCGTCATCCTGTATGTCGATGGTGGTTCCGGTTTCTTCGGTAATCGCCCGGATCACGGCGCCACCCTTGCCGATTACGTCACGGATTTTCTCGGGCTTGATTTTCATCGTGATCATGCGCGGCGCCCATGCGGACAGCTCAGTGCGCGGCGCATTAATCGCGCTCTGCATTTTCTCGAGAATATGCAGGCGGCCTTCGCGCGCCTGAACCAGCGCGGCATGCATGATTTCCTTGGTGATGCCGGTGATCTTGATGTCCATCTGCAGTGCAGTAACGCCGTTTTCGGTTCCCGCAACCTTGAAATCCATATCGCCGAGGTGATCTTCGTCACCCAGGATATCGGACAGCACGGCAAAGCGGTTGCCTTCCTTGATCAGGCCCATCGCGATGCCTGCGACTTGAGCCTTCAGAGGAACGCCGGCATCCATCAGAGACAGGCAGCCGCCACAGACCGAAGCCATCGAGCTCGAGCCGTTGGATTCGGTGATTTCCGAAACCACGCGAATCGAATAGGCAAACTCTTCAGCAGTCGGCAGCACCGCGACCAGCGCGCGCTTGGCGAGACGGCCGTGACCAATTTCGCGGCGTTTCGGCGAACCGACGCGGCCGGTTTCACCGGTCGAATACGGCGGGAAGTTGTAATGCAGCATGAAGCGGTCGCGGTATTCGCCCTGAAGCGCGTCGATGATCTGTTCGTCGCGCGAGGTGCCCAGCGTTGCCACCACGATAGCTTGGGTTTCACCGCGGGTAAACAGAGCCGAACCGTGGGTGCGCGGCAAGACGCCGGTACGGATGGTGATCGGGCGCACAGTGCGGGTATCGCGTCCATCAATGCGCGGTTCGCCGTCGAGAATCTGGTTGCGGACGATCTTGGCTTCCAGGTTACCCAGTTCATTCTTGACATTATTGATCTGGTCGGGCGTGGCGTCAGCCGGCAGCACTTCGGCAACAACCTTTGAAGTGATTTCCTTGAGGCGGACAGTGCGAGCCTGCTTCTGCTTGATCTGGTAGGCTTCACGCAGATTGGCTTCCGCAGCTTGAGCAATGCGCGCGATCTGGGCTTCGTCTTTCTGCGGTGCAGTCCAGTTCCACTCGGGAACCCCGGTTTCATCGACCATTTCATTGATCGCGTTGATTACGGTCTGCATCTGCTCGTGACCGAACACCACGGCGCCGAGCATCACGTCTTCGGGCAACTGCTGCGCTTCGGATTCAACCATCAGCACCGCTTGCTGCGTTCCTGCAACAACGAGGTCGAGTTGTGAAGTTTTCAGCTCGGTCTGCGTCGGATTGAGGATGTACTGGCCATTGGCGTAACCGACGCGGGCTGCACCGATCGGGCCGCCAAAAGGCATGCCGGACAGTGCCAGAGCGGCCGAAGCACCGACCATTGCCGGAATGTCGGAGTCGATTTCATTGTTCGACGACATCACCGTGGCAACAATCTGAACTTCGCTGTTATAGCCTTCGGGAAATAGCGGGCGAATCGGGCGGTCGATCAGGCGGCTGGTCAGGATTTCCTTTTCTGAAGGACGTCCTTCACGACGGAAAAAACCGCCGGGAATCTTGCCGGCCGCATAAGTACGTTCCTGGTAATCGACGGTCAGCGGGAAGAAGTCCTGTCCCGGTTTGGCATTACGGGCGCCTACGACGGTCACCAGGACCACCGTGTCTTCCATTGTCACCATGACTGCGCCGGAAGCCTGGCGCGCGATTTCGCCGGTTTCCAGCGTCAGCTGGTGGCGGCCCCACATCAATGATTTTTTTACCGGGTTCAAAATGATTTCCTTTTCTCAAAAACAAAAAAGACCGCACACGCGGTCTTCGGGAGGATCAATGCAGACTAGAAACCGACGCCCTCCAGCGTCGGCAGCCGACCGGACTGCCCAGCAGACCGGTCAAAAAAACTGGCGAACCGTGCTTGCATGCGCTGCAGGTTACTTGCGCAGGCCCAGACGCTCAATCAGCGCCTTGTATTGCTCGACTTTGGTTCTTTTCAGGTAGTCCAGCAGCTTGCGACGCGTGCTGACCATACGCAGGAGGCCACGACGCGAGTGGTGATCTTTGGTATGGGCTTTGAAGTGTTCAGTGAGATCCGTGATGCGTGCGGTCAACAAAGCAACCTGCACCTCAGGCGACCCAGTGTCACCTTTTGCACGCTGGAAATCCTGCATTACTTGCGCCCTTTGGGCAGTGCTAACAGCCATTATTCTGTCTCCGACGAAAAATCACGCAATTTTAACCGGTAACTGCCGGATTACTCAAGTTCTTTTCCAATTTTTCCCTGTCCTGCAATTGGCTGGTCAGACGTCGCGCCTTCAACACGCCAGACTCCACCTCGCCCACCCCGAAAAAGGCCATCTGGTCGTCATACAACCGGTATAGCCCCACCGGGACTGCCGGCTGCACCACCTCCTGCCCGGTCATGATCCGGCGTGTTTGATCGGCTTCCAGTTCAATCCGTTCGAGGCTTGACGCAAAGGCATCAATGGGCAGCAGCTGGTCCATGCGTTCTGCCAAAGAAAGGGATTCCAAGGTATCGCAGGAGATTGCCTGAACCAGCTTAAAGCCCCCGGCGCTCTCTCGAGTCAGGGCAATCAGGTGGGCACCGCAAGCTAGCGCTGAACCAATATCCTCAGCCAGTACCCGAATATATGTACCTTTGCTGCAGAGTACCCGGATATTTACTATATTTTCTTTAAAATCAATTAGTTGTATATCTTTTATCACGATGGCTCGGGACTGACGCTCTACCATGACGCCGGCCCGGGCATAGGCATACAGTGGTTTTCCTGCAACTTTCAATGCGGAATGCATCGGTGGCGTCTGGTTTTGCATGCCGATGAAGCGTTGTAACACCCTCCTGACCTCTGCTTCTGTCACATCCACAGGGCGTTGCTGCAGAATTTCACCCTCAACATCGCCGGTACTGGTTGTAGCGCCCAGACGAATGGATGCCAGATAGCCTTTGTCGGCGTCGAGCAAGAACTGTGAAAATTTGGTGGCCTCCCCCAGTCCGATGGGCAGCAGACCGTCAGCCATCGGATCCAAGGTCCCGGTATGACCGGCTTTGCGCGCTGAAAACAGGCGTTTGACCCGCGCCACAGCCTGTTGGGAGGTCAGGCCCAGCGGTTTGTCGAGCAACAACACGCCGTTGACTTCCTGGCGATCGACGCGTGGCTTGTTCACTGCTGCGGTTTATTACCCGGGTTGCTGGCAACCGCTTCGTCAATGAGGTTCGACAGCCTTACGCCACGTTCGACGGAAATGTCATAGTTGAAACGTAATTGCGGGACCGTCCGCAGTTTCATGACTTTGGCAAGCGAACTGCGCAAGAATCCGGCAGCATGGTTGAGCGCACGCTCTGCGGCTTCCTGCTGTACCGGTTCACCGAGGGCGGTAAAAAAAACCTTCGCATGTTCGTTGTCCTGAGTCACCTCAACATCAGTGATGGTGATCAGACCGACACGCGGATCCTTCAGTTCCATGCGAATGATCTCTGACAGTTCGCGCTGGATCTGGTCGGCTATGCGCCGCCCGCGGGGATAATCTTTAGGCATGAGGCAACTGCTCCGGAAAGCCAGCCGGGAGGGCCGTGAGGCCACCCCCGTAAAACACGGCGGTTACAGAGACCTCGCCACTTCGACAACTTCAAAGGCTTCCAGCTGGTCGCCTTCCTTGATGTCATTGAAGTTCTTCAGCGACAGGCCGCACTCGAATCCTGCCTTGACCTCGCGCACGTCGTCCTTGAAGCGCTTCAGCGAATCAAGCTCGCCTTCATGGATGACAACATTGTCACGCAGCAAACGTATCTTTGAACCGCGGCGGATCAATCCTTCGAGCACATAGCAGCCGGCCACAGCGCCGATCTTGGAAATCCGGAAAACCTGGCGGATTTCAACCAACCCCAGAATGCTTTCCTTGCGCTCTGGAGACAGCATGCCGGTCAGCGCGGCTTTGATTTCATCAACAGCGTCATAAATGATGTTGTAGTAGCGGATATCAACTCCGCTGCTTTCGGCCAGTTTTCGGGCGGCCGCATCGGCGCGGGCATTAAACCCGATGACAACGGCTTTTGAGGCCAACGCCAGGTTGATGTCCGATTCGGTAATGCCGCCGATCGCGGCATGTACGATGTTTACCTTGACCTCGTCCGTCGACAGTTTGCCGAGGGCATGCGTCAAGCCTTCATACGAACCCTGTACGTCAGCCTTGATGATCAGCGACAGTGTTTTGACTTCGCCTTCGCCCATCTGGTCGAACATGTTTTCAAGTTTGGCAGCCTGCTGTTTGGCCAGTTTGACATCACGGAACTTGCCCTGACGGAACAGCGCAATTTCCCGGGCCTTGCGTTCGTCTCCAAGCACCATGACTTCGGCACCCGCTGCGGGAACATCTGACAAACCGAGGATTTCTACGGGAATCGAAGGCCCTGCCGAGTCGATGGTTTCGCCGGCTTCGTTCAGCATCGCGCGAACGCGACCGAACACGGACCCAGCGAGAACAATGTCACCACGCTTCAAAGTTCCGGACTGCACCAGCACCGTCGCCACCGGGCCACGCCCTTTGTCGAGGCGGGACTCAACAACAATACCCTTGGCCGGCGCATCTTTCGGCGCCCGCAGTTCCAGCACCTCAGCCTGCAGAAGAATGCGCTCCAGCAGACTATCTACGCCCTGACCAGTTCGTGCGGAAACTTCGACGAACATCGTATCGCCGCCCCACTCTTCAGGTACGACCTCTTGAGCTGAAAGATCCTGCTTCACGCGCTCGGCATTGGCTTCAGGCTTGTCAATTTTGTTCAGTGCCACAATTAGCGGCACTTTCGCCGCTTTTGCATGGTGAATTGCTTCGGCGGTCTGCGGCATTACACCATCATCGGCGGCCACCACCAGAATGACCAGGTCGGTGACTTTTGCGCCGCGCGCACGCATGGCCGTGAAGGCTTCATGACCCGGTGTGTCAAGGAAGGTGATCATTCCGCGGGGCGTTTCTACGTGGTAGGCACCGATATGCTGAGTAATGCCGCCTGCTTCACCGCTCGCCACTTTGGTTCGACGGATATAGTCAAGCAGAGAGGTTTTTCCGTGATCGACGTGGCCCATGACAGTAACCACCGGAGCACGCGGCTCGAATTTCACTTCGACCTGCCCCGCTGATTCTTCCAGATAAGCATCAGGCTCATCGAGTTTTGCCCGTTTGCCGACATGGCCCATTTCTTCGACGAGGATGATCGCAGTGTCCTGGTCCAGAACCTGGTTGATCGTCGCCATTGTGCCGAGCTTCATCAGTGTCTTGATGACTTCAGCAGCCTTGACCGACATTTTGTGTGCGAGATCCGCCACAGAAATGGTTTCCGGAATCAGAACGTCTTTAACTTGGGGCTCTGTCGGTGCTGTAAAGCCATGCTGCTGATCAACATCCTGCTTGTGAGAGGTGCGATGAACCTTGCGGTCGCGCCACCCCAGTCCGCCGGTCGCGTCGCCGCGAGTTTTGATAGTGCGCTTGCGCGCAGTCGGATCCTGCCAGACAACCTGCTTGGCCGGTTTCTTGGCCCCTTTTTTGGCTTTGTCGCCGGCGTCGCCTGTCGGGGCGGCGGGCTTGTGAATGGTACCTTCGACAACAATTGCCGGATCAACGACAGGTGCCGCAGCAGCTTCCGGCGCGGGTACCGGTGCAGCAGCAACGGCATCGGCTTTCGCAGCAGCTTCCACTTCGGCTTCTTTTTTACGCTTTTTCGCAACGTCTTCAGCCTGGCGCGCAGCTAGTTCAGCTTGCTTGCGAGCTTCTTCCTCGCGCGTCGCAATTTCTGCAGCATCAATAATCGGCTTTGGCGTTTCTTCGACTTTTTCGGGCTCCGGGGCATCGCGCTTGATCAGCACCCGTTTTTTGCGGACCTCAACCTGGATCGTGCGGGCCTTGCCGGTCGTGGCATCCGCTTTCTTGATCTCGGTAGTCTGTCTGCGCGTCAGTGTGATTTTTTGCTTGGCTTCCTTGCCACCATGGGCTTCTCGCAGATGGTCGAGAAGCTGGGTCTTGTCCTTCTCGGTAAGGCCGGTATCTTCGGTTAATGATTTTTTCACGCCGGCGGCAAGGAGCTGCTCGATCAGCAGCTCCGGCTGAACACCGAGTTCCTTGGCAAATTCCTTGACTTTAATCTGGGGCATAGCCGGTTACTTTTCTTCTCTGCAATATCAAGCGTTGGTTTCGGCGAACCACGGCGCGCGTGCCGCCATGATCAGCGTTTTTGCGCGCTCCGCGTCGATCGCGGTCAGCTCGATAAGGTCGTCTGTTGCATAGTCCGCAAGGTCATCCTGTGTTGCGATGCCTTTCGAAGCCAGCAGGCGTGCGGTGTCGTGATCCATGCCTTCGACCTTCATCAGGTCTTCAATGTCATGTTCGACTTTTTCCTCGCTGGCGATCGCCTGAGTCAGCAGTGCATTGCGGGCACGGCTGCGCAGTTCGTTGACTGTTGCCTCGTCAAACGCTTCGATCTCCAGCATCTCGGCAAGCGGAACATAGGCAACTTCTTCGAGGGTGGCAAAACCTTCCTGCACGAGAATGTCGGCAACTTCCTCGTCAACATCAAGTTTTTCCATGAAATCGGCGCGTGTCTTGGAGGTTTCCTCTTCGCTCTTCTTCTGCGCGTCGACTTCCGTCATCAGATTCAATTCCCAGCCGGTAAGTTCGGCGGCCAGGCGCACGTTCTGCCCGTTTCGCCCGATCGCCTGTGCGAGGTTTTCCTCGTCGACGACGATATCCATGCTGTGCTTTTCCTCGTCAACGACGATACTGCTGACTTCCGCGGGGGCCAGCGCATTGATCACGAACTGTGCCGGATCCGGATTCCATAAAACGATATCGACACGTTCCTGTGCCAGTTCGGCCGTCACCGCTTGGACGCGTGAACCGCGCATGCCGACGCAGGTGCCGATTGGGTCGATTCGCGCATCTTTGGAATGCACGGCAATCTTGGCGCGCGAACCGGGATCCCGGGCAGCCCCCTTGATTTCAAGGAGACCTTCCTCGATTTCCGGGACTTCAAGTTCAAACAGTTTTGCGATGAATTCGGGTGCTGTGCGGGACAGCATCAGATGCGGCCCCCTCGCCATGCGGTCCACTTTCCAGACGTAGGCGCGAACCCGATCACCAAGTCGCAGATTTTCCTTCGGGATCATCTGGTCGCGCGGCAGCATGGCTTCAAGCCGGCCGGACTCTACAATGGCGTTGCCCCGTTCCATCCGTTTGATGACACCGGTAACAAGGTGCTCCTTGCGTGCCAGGAAGTCATTGAGTATCTGCTCGCGTTCAGCGTCGCGGATCTTCTGCACGATGACCTGCTTGGCAGTCTGCGCACCAATGCGCCCGACTTCCATGCCTTCAAGCGGTTCCTCAATGAATTCCCCGACTTGGGATTCCGGATCCTCTTCCTGGGCTTCGTGCAGCTTGTATTGCCGGGAAGGAACTTCTATTTCCTCATTCTTCACCACTTCCCAGCGGCGGAAGAAGGTGAATTCGCCGGTCGCACGATCCACTGAAGCGCGAACTTCAACATCTTCAGTGAACTTCTTTTTGGCTGCAGAAGCCAGGGCGAGTTCGAGTGCGCCGAACACAATTTCCTTGTCGACGTTCTTTTCGCGCGCCAGCGCATCAACCAACAACAGAATTTCACGACCCATATCCGTCTCCCGCTTAAAACGCCGGCATCAGCCGCGCTTTATCCACATTGCCCAAGTCAACCGACAGTACGCGTCCGTCAACCTCGATACCTACTTTGCCTGCCTCGCACTCGCGAATCACGCCGACAAAATTGCGCTGGCCTTCCTGCGCCACACGTAATTTCAACTTTGCTTTCTGTCCGGAAAAACGAACAAAATCAGCCTCCTTGCGCAGCGGCCGGTCCAGACCCGGAGATGAAACTTCCAGGCGGTCGTATGCCACATTTTCCACCGTAAAAACCCGGCTTAGGTGATTGCTGACCAAAGCACAGTCTTCGACCGTGATGCCACCGGGTTTGTCGATAAAAATCCGCAAAAGAGCGCCCTTGGGAGATCTTTCCAGATCCACCAGTTCGTAGCCCAGTCCAACGAGCGTGTTATCGAGTAAACCTTGTAAATCCATGCCAAAGCGGTGCCACAAACAAAAAATGGGCGATCCGCCCATACTGTGTGCCACCTAACTGTTTTACAGAACTTTGAAGTATAACAAAAATTTGCCATTCGTTCAATCAATGACCGCCATGACCGGTCCCTCCAGCGGCGCAAGAATATTATTTTTAATCAAATACTTATTTAAATGATCTTGGCTTATGCTGGAAGTCGCGCCAATTAGCAATTTGCATCAGCATAAAGACTGTATATAATTACAGTCATGACTGAAAACAACCAAAAACCGCTGACCGCCCGGCAGGTTGAAATCCTGCGCATGATCGAAATGCACGTGGAAGACTCGGGTTTTCCACCCACACGCGCGGAAATCTGCACAGCGATGGGTTTCAGTTCTCCGAATGCGGCTGAGACCCATTTGCGCGCTCTCGAGCGCAAAGGTGTCATTGAAATGACTTCCGGCGCTTCCCGGGGTATACGGCTGACGCAGCAACCCAGCCCCTCCACATTACCGGTCATAGGCCGTGTCGCAGCGGGCAGCCCCATGCTGGCTGAGGAGAACGTCGAGCAACAGTGTCGCGTAGATCCCGCGCTTTTTGACCCGCCTGCGGACTACCTGCTTAGGGTCAGGGGTATGAGCATGCGCGATGTCGGCATTCTTGAGGGTGACCTGCTGGCCGTACATCGAACGACCGAGTTTCGTTCGGGGCAAATCGTGGTCGCACGCCTTCATGACGAAGTAACTGTCAAACGTATCCAGCGCAACCGCAACATGGTGGAATTACTGCCGGAAAATCCCGACTTTGAGCCGATAGTTGTCGATCTCAAGCGTGACCCGCTGGAAATTGAAGGTATTGCCGTGGGTGTCATCCGCAACGGCAAATGGTCCTGATCTTTATCTGTAAAGCGGCAATCGTGCCGCGACCTCGCCCTGCTTAGAGCGAGTAGTCCAGTCCCATGACTTCGCGCACATCACGCAGCGTTTCCTGAGCGTGTTTGCGTGCTTTTTCGCAGCCATCAGCGATGATATTGCGGACTAATGTCGGGTCGTCCAGATACCGCTCCGCCCGTTCCCGCATTGGTTTTTGTTCTGCGACGATTGCATCGATGACTGGCTGTTTACACTCGATACAACCAATACCGGCGCTGCGACACCCTTCCTGAACCCACTTTTTCTTTGCATCATCCGAATAAATCAGATGCAGCTGCCAGACAGGACACTTCAGCGGATCGCCGGGATCCGTGCGTTTGACTCGCGCCGGATCGGTAGGCATCGTTTTCACTTTTTTGCTGATGTTCTCCGGCGTTTCCCGTAGCCCGATCGTATTGTTATAAGACTTCGACATTTTCTGACCGTCGAGTCCAGGCATTTTCGATGCTTCCGTCAACAGCGCTTTCGGTTCCGTCAGGATGACTTTGCCACCGCCTTCAATGTAACCAAAAAGCCTTTCGCGATCACCCAATGGCAGATTTTGCGATTCCTCCAGCAGGGAGCGCGCAGCGGCAAGCGCATCGCCATCCCCTTTTTCAAGGTAGTCGGTGCGCAGCTTGCGGTACAGCTTGCCGCGTTTTGCACCGAGTTTTTTGATCGCAATTTCGGCCTTTTCCTCAAAGCCTGCTTCACGCCCAAAAACATGGTTGAAACGCCGTGCGATTTCGCGGGTGATCTCGACGTGCGGAACCTGGTCTTCTCCGACGGGCACCAGGTTGGCGCGATAAATCAGAATATCCGCGCTTTGCAAAAGCGGATAACCTAAAAAACCGTATGTTGCGAGGTCTTTCTCTGCAAGCTTCTCCTGCTGGTCCTTGTAAGTCGGTACGCGTTCAAGCCACGAAAGCGGCGTGATCATCGACAGCAACAAATGGAGTTCGGCATGTTCCGGTACCTTGGACTGGATGAAAAGCGTTGCTTGCGCCGGATCCACTCCAGCGGCCAGCCAGTCAACAACCATGTCCCAGGCATGATTGCCGATCGTCGCCGGATCGTCGTAGTGCGTGGTCAGCGCGTGCCAGTCGGCTACAAAAAACAGGCATTGGTGTTCATGCTGCAGCTTGACCCAGTTTTTTAATACGCCGTGGTAATGACCGAAATGCAAAGCACCGGTCGGGCGCATGCCGGAGAGAACACGATTTTCAAACATTGGGGAGAAATTCCGGGGTAAGGATGCAGTCAGCGGCGCAATGAGCCATAAGCTATAGTTTAATTAAAACAATTAGTTATATTGATTTTGCCCCTTGAGGGCGGCAAATTGAGTGTAATGATTTTAGCGCAATGCCAATAACGCATCGTTTACCGCTCTCGCTACAGCCCGAACGGTGCAAGGCTGCCCTTGCCGACCCGGATGATTTCCGGCGCCGCCCCGGTCAGATCCACCACGGTACTCGGCTCGATGCCGCATGAGCCACCATCAAGCACCAGATCAACCTGATGCTCCAGCTGCTGACGAATCTCCTCGGCATCCGTTAGCGGCACGTCGTAACCGGGCAACAACAAGGTCGACGACAAGATCGGTTCACCCAGTTCGGCGAGCAGCGCGCTGACTACCGGGTGGGCTGGGATGCGCAGCCCTATGGTGCGCCGCTTTGCATGCTGTAAACGTTTCGGCAATTCACGCGTCGCTTCGAGAATGAACACATAACTTCCAGGTGTCGCCGCCCTCAACAAGCGGAACTGCTGATTGTCGACTCGCGCATAGGTCGCCAGTTCCGACAAGTCATGGCATACCAGTGTCAGGTGATGACGGTCATCAATGTCGCGAATCACACGGATGCGCTCCATAGCAGCCTTGTCACCAATGTGGCAACCCAGTGCGTAACAGGAGTCCGTCGGGTACACCACGATGCCGCCGCCGCGAATGATTTCCGCCGCACGCTTGATCAAGCGGGGCTGCGGATTTTCAGGATGAATGGAAAAAAACTGGGACATGCCGGTTCGTCGCGCAGCGGCGCGTTCAGAACCTCGCCCACACCGGATCGCATCCGGAAGGCAGTGCCGGAACGTTACCGATGTCGCGATAGCCCTCGCCCGGACCGTGAAAATCCGATCCCGCAGAAGCCAGCAGACCAAAATTACGCGCATGGCGCGCCCAGGTCACAAATTCCGTCGGCGCATGTGATCCGGTAACGACTTCGACCGCCGCGCCCCCTCGCTCGACAAACTCTCCAAGCAGGCGCTCGCGCTTTGCGTCACCAAGTTCATAACGTCCCGGATGCGCCAGCACCGCAATGCCGCCGCTGCCGTGAATCCATTGCAGGGCATCTGCAAGAGCGGCCCACTTGTGCGGCACATAGCCGGGCTTGCCGGGCGTCAGAAAATGGCGGAATACCGCGTTGGTATCACGAGCATGGCCCACCTCCACAAGGTAGCGCGCAAAATGCGATCGACTGACCAGTTCGGGGTTCTTGGCATAACGCCGCGCGCCTTCAAGCGCACCGCCGATGCCGACCGCAGCCAGACTTTCGGCCATGCGCTGGGCGCGCATCTCGCGCCCGCTGCGAATGGCCGCAAGACCATCGGCCAAGGGCTGATAACCAGTATCAATATTCAGTCCGACAATATGCAGTGTGACGTCATCCCAGAGCACCGAGATCTCGACGCCATTGACCAGACGAATGCCCCAATGGTCAGCGGCTTCACGGGCGGCAGCAACGCCCTTGATCTCGTCGTGATCCGTCAGTGCCAGTACATCAACGCCGCGTTGCACGGCGCGCTCAACCAAATCAAACGGACTGAGAAGGCCGTCGGAACAGGTTGAATGGCTGTGCAGGTCAAAAATCATGAATATTTAATAAAATCAAAGTATTAAGTGACTCAAGGGGCGCATCATACCAAAGTCGTGCTGAATCTCACCACGACGTTGCGTGAACAATGAGGTTACCGGGAACAGCAAAATTTCCGCACCGCAACGGAAAACATGCCCGTCATAAGCCTTCGGTTATACTTCGCGAATTCGAATCCAATGGAATTTGGCGGGAAATGAACCGCAATCAGGGCATTGCACTGGCTGTTGCCGTCGCCAACATACTGTTGATCACGCTGTTTCCGCCGGTCGATCAGTTTTCCGTTGCATCCTCCACCATTCCAGCGTTTGCGGGCTTCTACTTTATTCTCGCCAAACCGCCCATGAGTGTCATTAACACGGACCTCCTGGTGATTCAGCTGGTGGTAGTGTTGGTCAATCTGGCCATTGCCTGGCTGCTTTTCGCCGTCCGGCCTGCCGGCAGTACCCGACCAAAACTGGGGCTTCAGGGCGCGTCAATGCTGTTCACCGGCATCAATCTCATCTTGATGCTGCTGTTCCCGCCGATGGAATCCGTTTTCGCAATAACCAAAGCGGCTATTCCGAGCTTCGAGGGATTCTTTTTCATCTTCGCCCATAAACCCGCGCACGTGATCGTCGATACCCTGCTTTACCTTGAGGTGACCTTCATACTCGTCAACGGCGCGTTCCTCTGGTTGATTTTCAAGGAACGCAAGCCGCCGACGGCAGAAGAAATCCGTGCGGCCATGCGCGATTTCCAGCAGCGATAGCAGCGGCCCCGCGAATCAGGCCCGACCAGCAGCGGGCCGCCTGATCTAACGAGGCTGATGCAGCCGGCTTTGCGCCGGCACATGCTGGGCGAGGAATTCCATCTGGTCCGCGAGGATCCGCCGGTTGGTCAGGATCAGATACTCCGCGCGATTGGGTACATATGGCAGGTAAACGAGTTCCATGCCGGCACCTTCCGGGGTGCGGTCGCTTTTGCGTTCATTGCAGGCGCGACAGGCCGTGACCACATTCATCCAGGTGTCGCGCCCGCCTTTGGAAAACGGAACAATATGGTCACGCGTCAATTTGGCACCGGCGAAACTGCTTGCGCAATAAGCGCAAATCTGGCGATCACGGTGAAACAGCTCGCGGTTGTTCAGCGGCGGCACCTGGTTAAACGACTTCATCGCCATCGCCTTGCCCTTGATGGCAATAATGCTGGCGCCACTGATCGTCGACCGTTCCCCGGTCATCCGGTTGAATCCGCCGTGAACCGTAAAGGCTTGTTCACCGAGGCTCCACGCCACCTGATTTTTTGAGTAGTAGTAACAGGCGTGCTGCCAGGTAATCCACCGATGAGGAATACCGTGGGTGTCCAACGTCAGAATCAACGGAAACAGGTTGACTGTTGCCGGTTCATTCAGGATCGGAAGATCGCCATCCATTGCAGGCAGTTTCATCCAAAAACGGGGTTTAAAACAAGGGTTAAAACACTTTTCAGGAAGCCGCTTCAATTTACCAGATTTTTGAATATTTGGAACAATTTGCCAGTGTGACTGGCCCCGCAGCCAAGGGCAGGCTATACTTCGCCGGCGTGATTTACCCCCAAAGCCATACATCCAATCCGGCGTCATCGCCGGTCCCATCCTGTTGCGCCGCGCCTCCGTGCCGCGCTTCGCGAGTTTGACGTCCGCGTTTCCCTCGCGCTACTCCGGTTAGCCCCATGTCGTTTGCCGATCTGAACCTCATTCCCGAACTCCAGCGTGCCGTTGCCGACGAAGGCTACAGCGAACCCACACCAATACAGGCCAAGGCCATCCCGGCAGTTCTTGAACGCCGTGACATCATGGGTTGCGCCCAGACCGGTACTGGCAAGACCGCCGGGTTTACCCTGCCGATGCTGCAACTGCTGGCTCCTTATGCCAACTCCAGCCCCTCACCTGCCCGGCATCCAGTGCGCGCACTGGTGCTGACCCCGACGCGTGAACTCGCCGCGCAGGTCAGTGACAGCGTCAAGGCTTACGGCAAATTCCTGAAGCTGCGTTCAACCGTGGTCTACGGCGGCGTGGACATGCCGCCCCAGACCAAGATCCTGCGCGAAGGCGTGGACATCCTGGTTGCAACGCCGGGGCGCTTGCTCGATCACGTGCAGCAGAAAAGCGTTTCGCTGGGCCAGGTTGAAATCGTGGTCATGGATGAAGCCGACCGCATGCTAGACATGGGATTCCTGCCCGACATCCGGCGTATCCTCGCCCTGCTGCCGACACAACGTCAGAGCCTGCTGTTCTCGGCGACGTTTTCGGAAGAAATCAAAAAGCTGGCCAACCAGATGCTGCGCAGCCCGACACTGATCGAGGTTGCCCGCCGCAATGCGCCTGCGGATCTGGTCAAGCATCAGGTATTCGAGACCCCGGCGTCGCGCAAACACGCCGTGCTGGCCAATCTGATCCGTTCCCGCGACATGAAGCAGGTTCTGGTATTCCTGCGCATGAAACGCGACTGCAACAAATTGGCGCGTGATTTGGTACGCGACGGCATCAACGCCACGGCCATTCACAGTGATCGCACCCAAGCCGAGCGCGAACAGGCACTGACGGATTTCAAGGAAGGCCGTTCTACCGTGCTGGTAGCGACCGACATTGCCGCGCGCGGCATCGATATTGAAGAACTGCCGTTCGTCATCAATTTCGAGCTGCCCTACACGCCCGAAGACTATGTGCACCGGATCGGCCGCACCGGTCGTGCCGGCATGCCGGGCGAGGCGATATCACTGGTCTGCCCTGACGAAATGCGTCTGCTGGCTGACATCGAGAAGCTGCTCAAGCGCGCGATTCCACGCCAGTCCGTCGAAGAAGGCGCCGCTGACCTTGCGGCGGAGCGCGAATACGAGCGCGGCAAGGAGCGGGAGCGTCGTCCACGGCGCGAGGAGCGTAACGACGAGCCCCGGCGCGCAGCCCCTGCCTCCCCCTCGCCCAAACCCCGGCCCCAGGTCGCTGCCGACGGTTTCGATTTCAGCAAGCCCTACGAGCCGACGTCCGGTCCGGCAACAGCAAGTGCTGCACCTCCGCCGCCACAACGTCAACGCACCGGTCGCCCGACCGCAGCACTTCTCGGCGGATTTGTCGCCAGAGACAAGAAGTGACAGCGAAGTGACCGGCGCACTGCCCCTCCAGCGCTGTTAAGCCGTGGACACGCTGTCCGTCCCGGAGCTGATTTACTTCTGCTTCATCATTCTCATTTCCTACGCCATCCGCGGCAGCGCAGGTTTTGGCGGCGTCACGGTGCCGCTGCTCGCTTGGGTGCTGTCGCTGAAAACGGTGGTACCGATGGTGACCTTCCTTGGCCTTGCCTCATCCATTGCCATCCTGTACACCGAGCGGCGGCACATTGCCTGGCAAGACCTGTGGCGGGTGATGCCGTGGACGATCGTGGGTGTGGGCATTGGCGTTTATTTTTTCAAGATTCTTGATGCCGCCACGCTGGCACGCATACTCGGTGGTTTCGTGCTGGCATACGGCGCCTACTCGCTGCTGCTGACCTGGCGCAAACCGGGCAAAGTCGAGCTACCCATGTATGCCATTACCCCGGTCGCGGGTACGGTGGCCGGTTTTGTCGGCACCCTGTTCGGTTCAATGGCCGGCATGTTCTTCGCCATTTATCTGGACCTGCTGCGCCACAATCGTGAAGTGTTTCGTGCAACCGTCGCCGCGATTCTGTTCGCACTGGGCATCCTGCGCGGCGGCGCCTATGTCATTACCGGGGAATTCACGCGCGACGTCATCATCGCCTGTGCGGTGGCGCTGCCGATGATGGGCATCGGTGTTTTCATTGGCAACCGGATCAATGCCAATCTTAATGACATCGCATTCAAGCGGCTGGTCGCGGGGATACTGATGGCAAGCGGCCTGCCACTGCTGTTGCGTTGATTCCGTACGGTTCGCCGCGGCTATAATTGCCGCTCTTTCCAGATACAGGTGCATTCATGGCTGACGCTCGATTGATTACTCCCGCCGCTCTGCAGGCGGCCTTGCACGATGGCGGTGAAATCGCATTGCTGGATGTTCGTGAGGACGGCGAATTCGGCGAGGACCACATGCTGTTTGCCACGCCCTTGCCTTACAGCCGGCTGGAACTGGGTATTGCGTCGCTGGTGCCGCGTAAAAGCGTACGTATCGTGTTGTGCGACGACGGCCGTTCAGGAATGGCGCAACACGCCGCCAGCCGGCTTGCCGCGCTCGGGTACACCGACCTGTTCCTGCTGGAAGGCGGTACGCAAGGCTGGAAGGCCGCAGGTTTTGCGCTGTTCAAGGGCGTCAACGTGCCAAGCAAACTGTTCGGTGAAATGGTTGAACACGCCTACAACACGCCACGCATCACCGCGCAGGATCTGGTGAAAATGCGCGAATCCGGCGAGGACTTCGCGCTGTTTGACGGCCGCCCGGTACACGAACACCACAAGATGACCATCCCCGGCAGCACCTGCTGCCCGAATGCCGAACTGCCATACCGCGTCGCCAGCATGGTCAAAAATCCGAAAACCAAAATCATCGTCAACTGCGCCGGCCGCACCCGCTCTATTCTTGGCGCGCAGACGCTGATCAATTTCGGCGTGCCGAATCCGGTCTATGCGCTGGAAAACGGCACGCAAGGCTGGTTTTTATCCGATCTGCAACTCGAATACGGTTCGGCGCTCCAGTACCCCGACACTGTCGATGCCGCACAATTGCCGGCACAACAGGAAGCAGCCCGTGCGCTGATGAAGCGGTTCAATGTGCGCATCGCTGCCGCCGCCGAAGTGGCGGGCTGGCTGAAGGAGCCTGGCCGCACCACCTACCTCTGCGACGTGCGTACGCCGGAGGAATTTGCTGCCGGCAGCATCACTGGTGCCCAGCACACACCCGGTGGACAGTTGATCCAGGCGACCGACCAGTGGGTTGGCGTACGCAATGCGCGCATCGTGCTCCTCGATGGTGGCGAAATGGTGCGCGCGCCGGTAGTCGCCAGCTGGTTACTTCAACTCGGCTGTGATGCCTGCGTGCTTGAAGCCGGTGCCTCGGCAAGGCTTGAAGGTGTCAAACCCGCTGTTTCCGCATTGCCCGCGCTGGCGCCCATTGGCGAAAGCGAACTGAAAGCACTGATCGACAACAAGGCGTGCAGCGTATTTGATGTCGGCCCCAGCATGGGCTACCGCAAGGCTCACATTCCCGGCAGTCACTGGAGCATCCGCTCGCGCCTCGCGAGCGATGCCAAAACCGCAAAGCTGCCGATTGTTCTGGTCTCCCAGGATCTGAACGTAGCGCGGCTCGCAGCCACTGAACTGGCGGACGCCGGGATCAGTGACGTTCGCCTGCTTGAAGGCGGTGTCGCCGGATGGGTCAAAGCGGGAAACACAACGGCATCCTCGCCCGACATTCCCGCAGACCGTGAATGTATTGACTACCTGTTCTTCGTCCATGATCGCCATGCCGGCAACCGCGAGGCGATGAAGCAGTATCTGGCCTGGGAAACCGGCCTGATGGCGCAACTCGGCGAGCAGGACAAATCGGTATTTCGATTGCCCGCCCATTAGGCATCAGTCAGTCGCGGATGACGATCTGGGTTGATGCCGACGCCTGTCCCGGCGTCATCAAGGACATTCTCTACCGGGCCGCGCAACGCGCTTCACTGCAAGTCACTCTGGTGGCCAATCGCGCATTGCAGGTGCCGCGCTCGCCCTGGATCAGCATGGTGCAGGTGCCGCTTGGGTTTGATGTTGCCGACAACCATATCGTCGAAGTCGCCGTGCCCGGTGATCTGGTCATCACCGCGGACATTCCGTTGGCAGCGGCCGTGGTCGGCAAAGGTGCCAGTGCGCTGAATCCCCGCGGCGAGCTTTATACCAAGGACAACGTGCAGGGACTGCTCGACATGCGCAATTTCATGGACACCCTGCGCAGCAGTGGCGTAGAAACCGGCGGCCCACCCGCGCTCAGCAACAGTGACCGCAAGACGTTTGCTGCGCAACTGGATCGCTGGATCGCCCGCACTTCCAAAAACTAAAATAACGTTTTAAAAACAATAAGTTAAAAATAATCAGGGCTGCTTGCGCAAGCCCAGCGTATTCACCAGTGCGTCAACCTCCCCGGCGTATTCGGTCACTGCAGCAACGGTCTTTGCCGCATCCAGGAAGTTCCAGGCCCACAGGTTTTCTTCGAGATCCTTTTTCCATTCGTCCTGTGCTGCCAGTTGTGCGTAACGGGCCTCCCAGAACTTTACGGCGCCGGCATCAGTGCCTTTGGGAGCCATCACTGCGCGGAAGTTGGTCATTGCGCCCTTTATGCCCTGCTCATTCCACGTCGGAACGGTGGCCAGCGCACCGCTCAGCCGCTTTGGTGAAGACACGGCAACCGTCCGCAACTGCCCGTTGCGAATAAAAGAGACTGTCGTCGAGACCGCCGTTGAGACGGCATCGACGTGTCCACCGAGCAAGGCAGTGACGGACTCTGCGCTGCCCTTGAAAGCCACGAACCGCACGCGACGCGGATCCACGCCCGCTCGCTGCAATGCCAATGCGGCTGAGAGATGGTTCGCGCCGCCGATTGAGGTTGAAACACCAATCACGACCGAGCCAGGATCCTTTTGCAGGCGGGCAATGACATCGCGGCCGGTTGCCAGCGGTGAGTCCGCACGCACCGACAATGCAAAATATTCATCAAACAGTGTTGCAATCCAGGTGTAATCGCCATGCGCGTAAGGACTGAGCCCCAGTGAGCGGCTGATCAGCACATTGAGATTGCCGATCATCTGATAATGACCGTTGCCTGCATGCTGGTTGAGATAACTCCAGGCAATGACGTTTCCGCCGCCCGGCTTGTTCATGATCGTCAACGGGCCCTCGTAAATCCGCTGCGATTGCCACAATCGCTGGATCAGCCGCGCGGTCTTGTCGGGAGCGGCCCCCGGTGCAGTGCCCACAATGATCTCGACATTGCGGTCGGGCTTCCAGCCACCCTGTTGGGCCAGCGCATGGCCGGACAACATCAACAGAACGGCAAACCATGCAGTCAGCCGCGCAACATTATTCAATACCTGCATGCGATCTCCTCCGGCAAAGCTGTTATTGATGAGTCTGTGTTTGAACCCATGTTTTATGACTATAGCTTAAAGCAAGGTGCAAGCTGTGCGTCGCGTTGCGCAGAGGGCAATGTTAGGATGGCGCCTTTTGCCGACCGCCATGACCCGTAAAACCCATATTGATGAAACCGAAGCCCGAGCTGCTTTCGAAAACGCACTGGCCACGTATGAGCAGGATTTCGGCAAATTTTTTCTCGCCCGGCTGTTTGGCCTTGAACTGGCCTATACGGCTGACGAATGCATCATTACCTTCGACCTGAAGGAATTCATGCTCAACCCGCAGGGTGGCATCCACGGCGGCATCACCGCATTTGCGCTGGACGTTTCAATGGGACATTTGCTGCGTCAGACCAGCGGCCCGGGCACCACCATCGAAATGAAAGTGCAATACCTGAAAGCGGCGCGATCGGGACGGTTGACCTGCACCGCGCGGTTCATCCGGCAAGGCCGGAGCATTTCCTTCCTGCGTTCGGAACTGGTCGACGAGCATGGCGAAATGATCGCGTATGCGACGTCAACTTGGAAACTGCTGAAGCAACACCACCACCCCGCACCCAAGGCGGGGTGACGCTGTGCCGCTGCGGCTGGTCCTGGACAGCAATGTGTGGCTGGACTGGCTGGTATTCAATGACGCATCGATCAAGCCGATACAGGATCTGGTCGATGCCGGTAAAGCCGAAATCATCATCGATGCCGATTGCGATGCCGAACTGGTCCGGGTTCTCGCATATCCGCTGCAAAAATGGACGCTGAATGCAGAAGCGCAGGCCGCCTGCGTAGTTCGTTTTCGCAGCGTTACGCACCGTTTCATCGTACCGCCGGATCCTGTAAAGCTGCCGGCATGTCGAGATCCAGACGATCAGAAATTTCTCGTATTGGCAGCCGCTGCTAGAGCGTTCTGCCTGCTGACCAAAGACCGCGCATTGCTGAAACTTGCCAAAAGCCGCTATGCGCTGCCGTTCCATATCGTGACCCCCGCGAAATTTCCTGAATTGCCAGGCGTAGAATCAATCCGATAAAAGCGCACAACACGTCATCGGAGGAGCAGGACATGGAAGTGATACCCGTGGGACCGGGATTTGCCGCAGAAATACGCGGCATCGGCATGACCGAAGTCGCCGCCGACCCTGCTGCATATGCCGTGGTCCGGGCCGCATTCGAAGAACATTCGGTGCTGGTATTTCGCGATCAACCGATTACCGACGAACTGCAGGTTGCTTTTTCCCGCCGGTTCGGTCCTCTGGAAGTCGCCAAAGCGGCCTCCCGTGGAGAAGGCACACCGTTCAGCATTCTCACCAACATCGAGCCTGATGGAACATTGGTGCCTCCCGATCACAAGGAAGCGCTGCGCGCACGCGCCAACCAGCTTTGGCATACCGACAGCTGCTTCAAGATCCCGCCGGCGCTGGCCTCAGTACTGTCGGCGCGCGTGGTTGCCAGCACCGGTGGTGAAACCGAATTTGTTTCGATGCGCCGCGCCTGGCAGAACCTTGGCGCCGATCTCCGCAGCAAACTCGACAACGCCTACGCCCGGCATGACTACGCGCATTCCCGCGGAAAAATCGCGTCGCATCTGGCATCCGAGCGCGAACGATCCACCATGCCACCGGTCAGCTGGCGCATCCGCTGGCGTAATCCGGTGAATGGCCGCGACGCGTTATACATTGCATCACATACCTGCGGCATCGATGGCATGGAGAGTGACGATGCGCTGAGGATCATAGACAACCTCACCGCAATCGCCACCCGGCCGGAGCATGTTTACCAGCATCGCTGGCGTGCCGGGGACGTAGTAATGTGGGATAACCGCGCCACCATGCATCGGGGACGTCCTTGGCCTGAAAATCAGCCGCGCAACATGATGCGCACCACGATTTCGGCGACTGATGCTGACGGTCTCAATGCAATGTGGCCACAGCTCAATGCGACTTGATAACGGCTTTTGAAATAATAAACGCCGCCCGTGGGCGGCGTTTATTTTGCGTGACGAAATTCAGCTGCCCTTGATGCCCACGGTACGGATCACTTTGCCCCATTTTTCAAATTCTGATTCGATGAATTTGCGGAACTGCGCCGGATCCGAAGGTGCTGCATCAGTGCCGGCGCGCTTGAATCCCTCAATGATGTCAGGCGACTTTAGCAGCGCCGTGGTTTCGCGGTGCAATTTATCAATGATGCTCTTCGGCGTACCTTTCGGTACCGCCATGCCCATCCAGAATGTCGCCTCGTAACCCGGCACGCCAGCTTCGGCCACACTGGGCACTTCCGGCATTTGTTGTGAGCGCTGCGCAGTGGTTACCGCAAGCGCCAGAAGGCGCCCCGATTTGTGGTGCTGAAGAGCAATGGCAATTCCCGGAAAACCGATTTTTACCTGCCCGCCGAGCACATCCGCTGCCGCTGCACCGCTGCCCTTGTAAGAGATGTGAGTGACCTTGATGTCGGCCATCGACATGAACAACTCGCCGAACAAGTGCTGTCCTCCGCCGGTGCCGGAGGAAGCCCAGTCAAGTTTGCCCGGCTGGCTTTTGGCCAGAGCGATCAGTTCCTTGACCGATTTTGCCGGCAATGACGGGTGCACCACGAGCACATTCGGCGCCGAGCCGAATTGCGTGACAGGAATAAAATCCTTCAGTGGATCATAAGAAAGTTTGTTGTAAACGTGAGGGCTGACCACAAAAGGCGTGGCCGTCTGCAGTATCGTATAGCCGTCGGGTTCCGCCCTGGCTGCCACCGCCGTTCCCAATGCACCACCTTGCCCGGGACGGTTGTCGATCACAAACTGCTGCCCCATCCGCTCAGCCAACTTGGCAGAAGTGAGGCGTGTCGGTACATCGGTTGCCCCCCCCGCTGCGAACGGAATGATCATGCGAACCGGGCGCTCGGGATATTTTTCCGCTGCAAATGCCGCTTGCGCCTGCATCGCAGCGCAAACGGCAAATGACAAGGCGTATGCCTGAAACCTGTTCTGCTTCATGATGTTCTCCCCCAATGTATTTTTTGGAACTACGGAAATATGTTAACAATTCGACAGCATTAGACCAAAAAAAACACCGCCTGCTGGCGGTGTTTTCAAAATGGCCATGCTGCGGTGCGGAATTAATTGACCTCGGCACCACTGGCCTTGACTACCTTGGCCCATTTAGCAGACTCGATTTTCATGAAATCGAAAAACTTCTCAGGCGAGTCCTGCCATGCCGGCTCTTGGCCTACAGCTTGCAGGCTCCGGCTCATATCCGGCGTTTTCAACACTCGCAACAGTTCACCATGCAATTTTAACTGGATGTCACGCGACAGGTTTTTCGGTCCCGCAACGCCGAACCATGCCACCATTTCATATCCCTTGACCCCTGCTTCTGCGATCGTCGGCACGTTTGGCAATTCCGGTGAACGTTTGCCTCCTGTTACACCAAGAGGGCGCAGTTTGCCGCTCTTGATGTGCGGCAACATGCCGGCAATTCCCGGAAAGGCCACCATTACCTGGCCGCCAAGCAGATCCGAGGTTACAGGGCCGCTCCCGCGATACGGGATGTGAGTGATGTTGATACCAGCCATGCTCGCGAATAATGCGCCGGTCAGATGTTGCGTGCTGCCATTGCCCGAAGACGCATAATCAATCTGACCCGGCTTGGCCTTGGCCAGCGAGATCAATTCTTTAACCGATTTCGCAGGGAGTGAAGGATGCACGACCAGCACATTGGGAGCACTGGTGATCTGCGTCACCGGCGTGAAATCGTTGAGTGAGTCGTAAGCCAGTTTCTTGTGCAAAGCAGCGCTGACAAAATGGGTGTTGCTGATCATGAACAGCGTATAGCCGTCGGGAACTGCCTTCGCAGCCGCATCTGCACCGATTGTTGACCCCGCTCCGGGACGGTTGTCCACCAGAATCTGTTGATTCAAGGATTCACCGAGCTTCTGCGTCACGATACGGCCTGGAACATCGGCAGCGCCTCCAGCCGAAAACGGGATAATCATGCGTATGGGCTTGGCTGGGTACCCTTGTGCAGCGACTGGCATGGCCATGATTGCAGCCACAATGCCTATTACAAACTTGGTTGCACTATAACTTATTGATTCCATTGACTTTATCCTTAATTCCTGTACATATAAAAAAGCGGCCAATGATACCACCAGCCATTCAGAAACCGACTGCAGCCATTTGGTTCCTGCAATAGCAATCAATGCGTCTACGACAAGCCATCATCGCATCGGTTTATCCAAGGAGCCTGTTGCTTGTTACTTCATAATGCGCCTGCCATGCTGAATCTGTCGCACTTGCACAAAACTTATCAAGGACCTGTTCCGCGCCCCATTCTTCAGGACGTCAGTCTTGAACTCGCTCCCGGCGACTACATAGCGATCATCGGCGAATCCGGGTGCGGAAAATCAACACTGCTCAACATGATTGCAGGCCTCGATCTGCCCGATTCCGGAACCGTGACCCTGCATGATCAGAACATCACGGCAATGAATGACGACTGTCGAACCCGTCTGCGCCGTCGTGACATCGGATTTGTTTTCCAGGCCTTTTTACTCCTGCCCTATCTGACCGTTCTCGACAATGCGGCATTAACCCTCAAACTCAACGGGGTCAGCCATCGCGACGCGCAACGAAAAGCACATGCGGCGCTTGCATCTGTCGGACTGGTCGAGGCCATCCATCGTTTTCCCGGGACGCTGTCCGGGGGCGAAT
The DNA here is from genome assembly GCA_964531455.1 of uncultured Bordetella sp. GTDB lineage: Bacteria > Pseudomonadota > Gammaproteobacteria > Burkholderiales > SG8-41. Next base: position 7,303 of record CAZHFZ010000021.1, on the reverse strand, counting down.
CCCAGCGCGTCGCGGTCGCACGCGCTCTCGCCCACGAACCCAAGCTGGTATTGGCCGACGAACCCACAGGCAATCTTGATGCAGAAAGTGCAGCGAACGTACTGCGCCTGCTGCGCGAACGAATCAAGGACCAGAAAAGCATCGGCATCCTGGTGACACATTCGAGCAATGCCGCTGCAACCGCTGATCGCATTTACCGGCTGCACAACGGCTTACTGCTGGCGGCATGAACGCAGCCGTCTGGCGCGCCCTGATCAGCGGACCGCTGTACGCCGCTCCGGGGCGGACCCTGCTTGCCGTGGCCGCTATTGCCATTGGCGTTGCGCTTGGCCTTGCAGTGCACCTGATCAACGCCAGCGCGGCCAGTGAATTCGAACGGGCTGCACGTCAGCTCGCGGGCGAAGCGGATCTGCTTGTCCGTGGCGGCCGTGCCGGATTTGACGAGCAACTTTACCCGCAAATCACGAAACTGCCGGAAGTGTCTGCGGCCAGTCCTGTGATTGAACTCGAAGCCACGTTTCACGGTCTCCGCGATACCCTGAAAATCATCGGCATTGACGCACTGCGGGCTTATGAGCTGCAGCCGCAACTGGCGGGCTGGGATGGCAGTGCTGGCAATGGGCTGTTCGATGCAGGCGCCATCAGGCTTTCGGCGAGTGCTGCAAAGGAACTCAGTGTAGACGCGGGCGACACCGTAACACTGAAGGTTGGCACGCAATCCATTGATTTGCGTGTGACCGGAATTATTCCGGATAGTGTTTACCGGCAGCGTCTCGGCATCATGGATATTGCCGCTGTCCAGTGGCATTTGAATCGCATCGGAATCATCAGCCGGATTGACCTGCGTCTTCAGGCCGGCACCGATCTGCAAACATTCCAGCGCCGCCTGCAGTCGCTGCTGCCACCCGGCGTGCACGCCGTTACTCCAGATATCGACAGCGAACGGGGTCTTGCCCTTACTCGCGCTTACCGGCTGAATCTGGACATGCTGGCGTTGATCGCTCTTTTTACGGGCACCTTTATGGTGTTCTCCTCCCAAGTGCTGGCGTTGCTGCGGCGACGCACGCAAATCGCCCTGCTGCGCGCGCTCGGGGTGACCCGTGGCGAAGTATTGACATGGCTGATTGCCGAAGGTGCCCTGATCGGTTGCATCGGCGGGATAATAGGACTGCTCGGAGGTTATGTACTGGCAGGTCAAGCCATGGCGTTTGTGGGTGCCGATCTGGGGGCGGATTATTTCCGCAATCTCAATGCCGGCCTTGCCGCAGACTCTCTTACGCTTGCCGCTTTTCTCGGATTGGGCATCACCTTCTCCGTCATCGGAGCTGCATTACCGGCGTGGGATGCTGCCCGACGCCAACCTGCCAGCGCCTTGCATGCCGGTGATGACAGCGATGAGCTGCATCGCCCGCTGATGATCACCAGCGGTCTGGCGGCACTTTTGACCGGAGCTGCTCTGGCGCTGCTGCCGCCGATCGGCGGTTTGCCTGTCGCAGGTTATGCCGCAATAGCCATGCTGCTGGTTGGCGCCGTGCTGCTGATGCCGGCGCTGGCGGGACTTCTGCTTTCCCCCGCGCCGTTACCCGCTAACACCCCACTGGCGCTGGGACTGGCGCAATTAAAAGCCACAACACGACATGTCGCCATCAGCGTCGCTGCGATACTTGTCAGTTTCAGCCTTGTTGTCTCGATGCTGATCATGGTTTTGTCGTTCCGACAGTCTTTGGACAACTGGCTGGATCAGGTTCTGCCTGCAGATCTGTACATGCGCGCAGCGCAATCGGCAGAAACTGCGGTATTTTCACCCTTGGAGCAAAAGCGCATTGCTGACACAACTGGCGTGGCATCAGTCACCTTCTCCCGCTATCAGAGCCTGCTCATCCAGGGCAATCAACCCCCTGTCACAGTAATTGCCCGGGATATGTCATCAGCAGAAATGCCATCTGCGTTGCCTCTGGCGAGTCCGCCTGCCATTTTGCCCGAGGCAGCACCGCCAGCCGCCTGGATCAGCGAAATTTCAGCGGCATTATTCACCTGGAAAACCGGACAAATCATAACCCTGCCGCTGGGAAATGCCGCGCAAACCTTCATTGTTGCGGGGGTCTGGCGCGACTACTCCAGGCAAAACGGTGCTGTAATCATTGATCGCAATGTCTACAGAAAAATCACCGGTGACGGGACAGCAAACGACGCGGCCATCCGTCTCGCTGATCCAGAAGCCGCGCTGTCCAAAACCGAGCAAGCCCTGCGCGCAGCGGTCGACAACCATTCGAAAGTGGAAATCGCCAGCGCCAGCAACATTCGGCAGATCTCGATGGGCATTTTTGACCGTACCTTCGCCATTACCTGGGCACTGGAGCTTGCTGCACTGGTCGTGGGCTTGTTTGGCGTCAGCATCGCGTTCAGCGTGCAGGCACTGGCGCGGCGCCGCGAGTTTGGTGTGCTTCGTCATCTCGGCATGACCCGGAGCCAGATTTCGGCAATGCTGGCCGGTGAAGGTGCGTTGACTGCTGGCGTTGGAGCAATATGCGGACTTGTTGTCGGCACATTGATGGGGCTGGTGCTGATACACGTCATCAACAGGCAATCATTTCACTGGAGCATGGAACTGCATATGCCCTGGGTGCCGCTGCTGGTACTCTTCATAGTGACTGTGGCGAGTGCTGCTGCCACCGCTGTACTGAGTGCGCGCAGTGTCATGCGCTTTGAAGTGGTGTCAACTGTGCGGGAAGATTGGTAGATGAATCGGTCAAGACGACGCATGCTTCTCGCCGCACTGGCCACCTGGTGCGGCAGCGGTGCTGAAGCCTCACCGCAGGCCAATCATGCAACAGCAGATCCCGCACGTATCCTGAGGTTCCCGGGCGACCACGGCAGCCACCCGGGTTTCCGCATCGAATGGTGGTACATCACCGGCTGGTTGCACGACAGCGCAAAGCGCGAGTTCGGCGTCCAGATCACTTTTTTTCGCGCCAAACCGCAACTGCAGGCTGGCAACCCCAGCGCCTTCAATCCCGAACACATCATCATCGCACACGCTGCCGTGGCTGATCCTACCCAGCGCCGCCTGCTCCACACCCAGCGTGCAGCACGCGCCGTCTTTGGACTGGCCGGAGCCGCCACGGAAGACACCAAAGTATGGCTGGATGACTGGCATCTGACACGTCGCGGTGAAACCTATCAAGCGCAAATCAGTTCTTCAGAGCTGGCGCTCGATCTGGCATTCATGCCGACACAGCCGCTGTTGCTGCAAGGCCAAAATGGATACAGCCGCAAAGGTCCGGGAGCAGATGCAGCCAGTCACTATTACAGTTCACCACACCTTTCAGTCAGTGGCACGCTGCGCGGTGGTGACTCCATAAAATCCGTAACAGGAAAGGCATGGCTGGATCACGAGTGGTCATCTTCATTTCTGCCTGGGGATGCCGAAGGCTGGGACTGGATCGGCATAAATCTCGACGACGGCGGTGCATTGATGGCGTTCCGGATGCGGTCCCGGAAGTCATCAAATCCGATATGGTCTGCGGCTACTTTGCGCGATGCCACCGGCAGCAGCCGTACCTTCGGCCCCGGAGCAGTATATTTTTCTGCGCTGCGATCTTGGCAATCGCCCCGCACCGGTACGAATTATCCGGTGGCCTTCAAGGTGAAGGTCGGCACACTGGAGATCGTGCTGGACCCCTTTTTCGATGACCAGGAAAACGATACAAGGCGAACAACGGGGGCGGTCTACTGGGAGGGGGCGGTCACGGCTCGCAACAACGATCGCATTGTTGGCCGTGGATATCTGGAACTTACCGGGTACGGCCAGCCCCTTGCATTGTAATCAGGCCGGCAGGCTGAAACGGTCTTCGCGAAACAGTTGCAGGCAGGCATCGGCGGATTCCGGATCGTACTGAATGCCGTTGCCGCGTTCTATTTCATTGAGTGCAGCATCAATGCCCAGTCCGGCGCGGTAAGGACGGTGCGCAGACATGGCTTCGATAGTGTCTGCAACAGCCATGATCCGCGCTTCAATGACAATCTCATCCCCCGACAGGCCCTGCGGATAGCCAGAACCATCCAAGCGTTCATGATGCTGGAGTACCGCATCGGCAATCGGCCATGGATATTCAACCGTTTTCAATATCTCGAAACCTTTTTGCGAGTGCTCCCGAATCAAATCCATCTCGCTTCGTGACAGCCGACCGGGCTTCGAAAGTATTTCCGCGGGAATGCCTATTTTTCCAATATCGTGGACTTGCCCGATAATTCGAAGGCCTTCGATGCGATGGCTGTCCAGTTTCATCTTCCTGCCAATGGCTGCTGCGATTTCACCAACCCGACGCTCATGTCCTGCTGTATAGGGGTCTCGCATTTCGACCATCGAAGACGCCACCTGCACTGTTCCAAGAACGGCAAGCTCAAGTTTGGAGACGTAAGCTTTAAGTGCATCTGCTGTTTTATGGTGATCTGACATGTCTTCAATCAGCCCCACCAGAGCCGGTCGCCCCTGAAAAGTCGCGACAGCACCATCTGCAGAAACTTCAAACTCGCTGCCGTCCCGGCGCAGCGCGACAAACTCAATATGTGTACGATGGCAGTTTCCGGCCAAGCGCTGATTCATGTTGTCGAGAACCCGCTCCCGCCACTGGCTTGCTACAAGGTCCTCGACTTTGCACCCTTTTATCTCGGATACGCTGCCGTAACCGAACATGCCGGCAAAATGCGGGTTGACGTATGCCAGCTGGCCATCCTGAACAATGTAAACCCCGGCAATTGACTGCTGCATCAGCGAGGAAAACCGGCGCTCAGACTCTGCAAGCGCATCCTCCGTGCGTCGCGTATCGCTAATGTCGCGACAGGCGCAGTGTACAACTGCATTGCCACCAACGTAGGATGCCGCCACGGCAACTTCCACTTTGATGGAAGAGCCGTCGCGGCAACGATAGGCGGTATTTACGATCTTTCGCTGATCGGTTAGTTCAGCCAATTCAGCGTGCAGTTGGCCGGGATCAAACTCGGCATCCCAATCATGTATGTTGCAACGCTCAAGTTCATCCCTTGAGTAACCAAGCATGGTGCAGAATGCACGATTGACGTGCAGCACCTTCCCGCTGAGGTCAATGACGTATATGCCGTCATTTGCGTTTTCAATCGAAAGCCAATGCAGCAGCGTGTCGTCTTTGGAAGTCATTAATCAGCGCGTCCCATAAATGGTACGCGCCCCGCATTTCTTGGACGCCAGTGTGTTCGCACCGTCGTACGCGGTCATCACCAATCCCCTGTCTGCGGACACTTGGGCGTCCATAATTGTTTGTTAAAACAAGTACATATTCTTTGATATCAAGAATTTTGCCAAACTTATCAAATTAGTAAGTTTGGCGCTTATATACAAATAGAATCAATAAGTTAAGATGAACCAACGGTAATGGGCGATTAAATGGGGACAATTGAAAAGCCCCGCCGAAGCGGGGCTTGATTACGACCGGTTATAAGGTGCGGGGCCACCATAAAGTGGCTCACTTTGGTGAGGGCATCACCATTTCGGAACTACTGCAGTTGCTGATTCGCACCTTAAATCCATGGGGATAAAAAGGAATCGAGGCCGCAATCCGGTGCGCTGGAACCCGGTGTCAGCCTTTTCCCGTGCAATCAATCAGGCTGCCGAGGCAACCAACTGCTTTTTCTCGAAAGTCATGACGCCATTTCGCAAATCCACACGGATCACATCTTTCGGACCAAACCGGCCTTCCAGTATCTGTTTGGCCAGCGGATTCTCCAGCTGCGACTGGATAGCCCGTTTCAGTGGGCGTGCGCCGTAGATCGGATCAAATCCTGCTGCGGCAATTTCCCCCAGCGCTGCATCACTGACCTCGAGTTTCATCTCCATCTGAATCAGCCGTTTCTCCAGATAGGCCAGCTGGATGCGTGCAATCGACTTGATGTTTTTCTCGTCCAATGAGTGGAAGACCACGATTTCGTCAATTCGGTTGATGAATTCAGGACGAAACTGCGTTTTCACTTCACCCAGAACTGCCAGCTTGATGACCTGATAGTCATCACCCTGCATCGCCTGGATCATCTGCGAGCCAAGGTTGGACGTCATGACAATGACGGTGTTCTTGAAATCCACCGTGCGTCCCTGTCCGTCGGTCATGCGGCCGTCGTCCAGAACCTGCAGCAGCACATTGAAAACGTCCGGATGTGCCTTCTCGACTTCATCCAGCAGGATCACCGAATACGGCTTGCGGCGTACGGCCTCCGTCAGGTATCCGCCCTCTTCATAACCCACGTATCCCGGGGGCGCGCCGATCAGCCGGGCGACGGAATGTTTCTCCATGAATTCCGACATGTCGATGCGGATGAGATGATCTTCGGAATCGAACATGAATCCGGCCAGCGCCTTGCACAGCTCGGTTTTTCCGACACCTGTCGGACCGAGAAACAGGAATGAACCATACGGCCGCTTCGGATCGCCCAGACCCGCGCGTGAGCGACGAATAGCATCCGATACCAGACGCACGGCTTCGTCCTGACCGACCACGCGATCATGCAGCCGTTCCTCCATCTTCAGCAACTTCTCACGCTCGCCCTGCATCATTTTCGAAACCGGAATGCCGGTTGCACGCGATACGACCTCGGCAATTTCCTCTGTGCCGACGTGGGTGCGCAACAAACGGTGCTTGGTTGGCGCGGCGTTTGCGGTCTCTGCCTGCTTCAGCTGTGATTCAAGCTGCGGCAACTTGCCGTATTGCAGCTCAGCAACTTTGTCGAGTTTGCCTGCACGCTGCAATTTGACGATCTCGATGCGAATACGCTCGATTTCCTCCTTGATATGCGCGCTGCCCTGCACTTGCGCTTTTTCGGCTTTCCAGATTTCCTCTAGATCAGCATATTCTCGCGACAACGATTTGATTTCATCCTCAAGCAAAGCTAACCGTTTCTTGGAGGCTTCATCCTTTTCCTTCTTGATTGCTTCCCGCTCAATCTTGAGCTGGATCAAGCGCCGATCAAGTTTGTCCATCGACTCCGGCTTGGAATCGATTTCCATCTTGATCCGCGAAGCGGCTTCGTCAATAAGATCGATCGCCTTGTCCGGCAGAAATCGGTCGGTAATGTAGCGATGTGAAAGTTCTGCGGCCGCGACTATTGCCGGGTCGGTGATTTCCACGCCGTGATGCAATTCGTATTTTTCCTGCAGACCGCGCAGGATGGCGATCGTCGATTCCACCGATGGTTCGTCGACCAGCACTTTCTGGAAGCGGCGCTCCAGCGCTGCGTCCTTTTCGATGTATTTGCGATATTCGTCCAGCGTGGTGGC
>CAZHFZ010000020.1:55202-58614 GCA_964531455.1 uncultured Bordetella sp. | reverse complement strand
TTTGCAATTGCTGACCACAAGGTCAGTCATGAACCGGTAGCTATTTGCCGTTGCGCGACAGGAATGCCAGCAGCATCGCGGCCATTTCTTCCTCGCGTTTTGCCCAGCTTTCAGGGGGCACGACATCCACATCCTGGTGCTCGGCGAAGAGGATGTTCAGTGTGGTGTCGGGCATCAGTCGCGCCAGTTTTTCGCCAACGGCCTTGGGGTGTGTGTTGTCGTTGCCGGGAATGATGCAGGTCGGTACCTTGATCGAACGCAACTGCGCTTCAGTTGCGCCGATGACCGGATAATCAGCTTCCTTCAGGAAACCCTGGCTCCAGTGATTCATTGTGCTGATGACGGACTGCGGGTCGGCGGCGACCAGTTTTTCCCGATTCGCGGGGTGCGCCACAATCATGTCGCGGAAATGCGGCATCGCGCAGACCGCAATCATGCCGCCGCTTTGTGCGGCGGCGATGTACTGCGCGTAATACTCACGGGCAAGCCGTTGTGCGGCAAAGGCGCCTCCAGTGATGCGCCACAGCAGCAGTCCGCGCACAGCCTGCGGATAACGCAATGCAAATGCCAGCGACATGCGGCAGCCTGAAGAACTGCCGCCGATGAAAACGCCGGATGCTGAAGGCAGAACGCCGATCTGGGTGAGCAAGCCATGCAGGTCATCGGCCCAGACCTCGTGCTCGGCGGCGTCGCCTTGCAGCAGCACATCGGATGCGCCGCAGTTGCGCCGGTCATGGATCAGCACGCGGTAACCGCCGGCGGCGATGCGTTGCGCCAGTGAGCGAACCGCTGCCATCGACCGCCGACCGCCGGGGGACAGCGCAACCCAGGGGCCGCTATTGCCGATAATGTCGTAACTGAGGCTTGCGCCGTTGATTTTGGTTCTCATGGTGGCCGCTATTACGCCAAGATTTTTCGCTTGCGGCAAGTAAAAAATTAAATAATGAAAACATATACTTGTGCCTGACGTTCAAAGTGGGCCGGTGAATTAAAATAGCGGCATGTGCGGACGCTATGCCCTCCATGGATCGAAAACACGGAAGCCGGGAGACCCGCTGGCGTTTCACGACAAGACGGTCGATTTCGAACCGCATTTCAATATCCCGCCCATGCAGGAACTCCCGGTGTACTGTGTTGATGCGCAGCAAGGCGCGCGGCTGACAGTGATGCGCTGGGGCTTTGTTCCCGCTTGGGCGCGCGAACCCGGCAAGGGCGCCCCGTTGAACAATGCGCGTGCTGAAACTGTTGCGGTGAAGCCGGCCTTCCGCGCGGCCTACCGGCAACGGCGCTGTCTGGTACCGATGAACGGCTTTTACGAATGGAACCGCAGCGGCTCACAGAAACTGCCGTATTACGTGCAGATGCGCAACGAGGAACTCTTCGCGGTTGCAGGCCTTTATGAATGCTGGCCCGGCAATGCCGATGCGCCGGCGATGATGACCTTTACCGTGCTGACCACCGCAGCCAACGCGCTGATGGCGCCCATTCACGACCGCATGCCGGTGATCGTGCCGCCGGCAGCCTATGAGGACTGGCTTGACCCACGCAACACCGGCGCGCGCGGCCTGGAGACTTTGCTGCAACCGTATCCGGCCGAGGCGATGCTTGCCCATCCGGTCAGTCCACGCGTCAACAGTGTGCGCAATGACGATGCCGCGCTGATGGAGCCGCTGTCGGCCTCGGCTATACTTGAGCAGACAGCGAAACCCAAGCCGATACCAATACAGGGACAGCTATTGTGAGCACCGCCAAAAAATCCAAAACCGCAAAACATAAAAGCGCTGCCGCACGCATGCCGGCCAAGGTGGCTTTGCCGCCGGCCAACCGCGCAGCAATAGAGCAGTCGCTGTCCGTAGGCATGGGCCGCGCGCTGCACATTCACCTGACGCGGCTGACCCGGAAAGGCCTTACCGCCGAGATGACGGTGAGTGAGGACCATATCAACCGCAGCGGCCGCATCAACGGCGGCATCCTGATGTCGTTCGCCGATGTGCTTGGCGCGATCGGCACCGTGGCCAACCTGCCCGAGGGGTATCGCACCACCACGCTCGAGTCGAAGACGAATTTTTTTGCTGCGGGCGAGGGCGAAAAACTAAAGGCCCATACTGTGCCGCTGCACATCGGCCGCACTACCATGGTATGGCAGACCACCGTGAGCAATCTTGATGGCACGCGGGTGGCGATCGTCACGCAGACGCAGATCGTGATTCCGCGGAAAAATCAGTGAGACCATAAAAACAATTCCGAGGCGCGCGGCTTGATGCTTTATGTCCTGGTCGCAAAGCCCCGTCGCAAAAAATCGAGAGGAGCGGAATGAAATCGCGTGTGGTTGGAATCCTTGGGCATTTCATCGCGGTGCTGCTGGCAGGATCAGGCTTTCACGCCGCAACGGCAGTCGCGGCCGAAAACTATCCGAACCGGCCGATCCGCTTCGTACTTCCATTCCCTGCGGGTGGCGCGACCGACACCATAGGCCGCGCGCTCGGCCAGAAACTCAGTGAGACCCTCGGGCAGACCGTGGTCATTGATAATCGTCCCGGTGCCGGCGGAAACCTCGGCGTCGAGCTTGTCGCAAAATCGGCGAACGACGGTTATACGCTGCTGATGTGCTCGCCCGCCTGCGCTATCAGCCCGAGCCTTTACCGCAAGCTAAACTACGACACGCAACGCGACCTTGCGCCCATCAGCATGATCGCCACGATTCCCACGCTGCTGATCGTCAACGCCTCGGTGCCGGCAAAAACGCTGAAAGATCTGCTGGCTTATGCGCGTGCCAATCCCGGAAAGCTTAACTACGGCTCCGGCGGCGTCGGCACGTCCAACCACCTGACGATGGAGTTGATGAAATCCCTCGCCAGGATTGATATTGTGCATATCGCATACAAAGGCACCGGGCAGGCTCTCAGCTCGGTTATTACCGGTGAAATCCAGATGGTTGCGATCAGCCCGCCTTCTGCGCTGCCATTGTTGCAGTCGGGTAAGGTGCGCGCGCTGGCGGTGCTGCGTGACAAGCGGATTTCCGCGCTACCCGAAGTGCCGACCGCCGCGCAAGCGGGATTGCCCGGACTTGAAGTGAACACCTGGTATGGCGTTCTTACGAGGGCCGGCACTGCGCCGCCACTGATCGAACGGCTGAATTCCGAAATCAACAAGGCGTTGCAGGCCAAGGATACGCGCGACCGGCTGGAGGGTGTGGGTGTTGAGCCCGCGGGCACTACGCCACAGCAGTTTGCCGATTTTCTGAAAACGGAAACCACCCGGCTCGGTAAATTGGTGCGCGATTCAGGTGCCAAGGCTGAGTGATATCGGCCGATACGCGCAAGACCGCAAAGCCGCAGTCCGTTCCTATGTGGCAGTACTTTAATGCCTTGCAAAACAGATTTTGAAAAATTGTTGCCGCTGTAGTTGTTTG
>CAZHFZ010000020.1:0-55102 GCA_964531455.1 uncultured Bordetella sp. | reverse complement strand
TTGCCTGGTATTTCCAATTTTTTAGTCTGTCGTGAATCTCCTGATCAACCTTCAATCCTTCCCGCTTATTTATCCCGAAATCCTGATGAATTATTCTGAAAAAATGAAAAGACAATTCCTGAATACCTTGCTTGTCTGCGCCATGAGTGGCGGAATTTTTGTTCACGCTTCAAACCCGGCTTACGCCCAAGGCACAGCCGACAAGGCTCTGGCCGCCGCGGCCAAAGAACCGGGCGCCAAAGTCACGCCCAGCGGCTTGGTGATCCGCATGGTCAAGGAGGGCACGGGCACTCAACCGAGCGCGTCGTCAACGGTGCGCGTGCACTACAAGGGCATGTTTCCCGATGGCCGCGAGTTCGACAGTTCCTACGGTCGCGGCGAACCCATCGAGTTTCCGCTCAACGGCGTGATCAAGTGCTGGACCGAAGGTGTGGCACTGATGAAAGTCGGGGGCGCTGCCAAGCTGACCTGCCCGTCGTCGATCGCTTACGGTGCGCGTGGCGCTGGTGGCGTGATCCCGCCGAATGCGACGCTGGTGTTCGAAGTGACGCTGCTGGGCGTTCGCTAGTCTGCCGGTTCGAAATTGATGCAGGAACAAATGAATCAGCCGGACCGGTTTCCGGAAGCGGTGAACTCGGCAATGGCTGTGATGGACCGCCACATGTCGGCGCTGAATGCGCAGGATGCGGCCGGACTGGCGGCAACACTGCATTTTCCGCATTACCGCTTCACCGGCGGCAAGATGAAAATCTGGGAAAAAGCGGACAGTTATCTTGCCGATTCTTTTTCGCGTGCCGGCGATGACTGGCACCACAGTGCGTGGGATTTCATCCATGCCGTTGCCGCAGGTCCCGACAAAGTGCATTTTGATGTTCAGTTCACGCGTTATCGCGCCGACAACAGCGCAATGGGTTCATTCCGTTCGTTATGGGTGATCACTCAGAATCATGGCGTCTGGGCCGCGCAGTTGCGGTCCAGTTACGCAGCTTGAGCAGACTGTATTCGTATAAAAATAACCACTGGAGCTATCGAAGATGATCATCGACTCACAAATCCACGCGTACGAAGCAAATACCCCGAAACGTCCCTGGCAGAGCACGCCGAACTGGCCGGCGTCAGCGACCGGCGACGAGATGGTTGCGGCCATGGACAAACTCGGCATCGACGGCGCCATTTTTATCTCCTCGTTCTCAATGTATGGCTATGACGCCAGTTACGCCGTCGAAGTGCAGAAAGCCCACCCGGGCAAGTTCGGCATCGTCAAGCCGATCAATCCGGACGACCCGGCGGCGGAGGACGTTGTCGCCGACTGGAAAAAAACACCGGGTACCGTAGGAATCCGCGTGATTCTGAAACCGGATTCCGGCCGCAGCCCCGATGATCCGGGCCTCAAGCGCATCCTCCGTGCCGCGGTACGCCATGATTTCCCGGTCAACATTCTGTGCTGGGGCAACCTTGATGCCGGCACCGTGTTGATCGACAAGAATCCCGATGTGCGCTTCATCATCGATCATCTGGGCATCATGCAGCCGCATACGGCCGCCCAGCGTGCGGCGCAGCCCTGGGCCGATCTGCCCAAGGTGCTGGAACTGGCGAAGCGCCCGAATCTGGTGATCAAGGTCAGCGGCGCCTGCACCTTATCGCAGAAGCCCTATCCCTTCCCGGACATCTGGGATCCGCTGGCACGCGTGTTCGATGCCTGGGGTTTCGAGCGCTGCCTGTGGGGAACCGACTGGACCCGCGCATTTGCGGTCGTCAATTACGAGCAGGCGGTCGAACCCTTCCGCCTGACCGACAGGATCAGCGCCAGTGAACGGGCGATGCTGATGGGCGAGGCCTGTGCGAAGGCCTATAAATGGAGGCCGGTGCTGACGCGGTAGGTGGGGTGCGGCAGGTAGTCTTTTGAGGAAATCCCGCGAATGCGGGATTTCCTTTTTCGGGAACAGGCTTCTTGTTGAGGTTAGCTTAATCCCTTGATGCGCAGGCATGCGTATTGCTTATGTATGGCTACCTTTAATCCGATCGGAGGCTGGCCATATGGGACGTTATTACTCGCCGTACGATGACAATCAACCCCTGGACTTGCAATGCAGTTGCGGCGGGAATCACTCGGCTGCTGATCATCCAAAGTCCTCGCAGGAATTCAGCGCTACAGCCGAAACGCAGATTGAGACCAAGGCCTCGGAGTTTGTCGAAGCGGTGCTGGTAAAGGCCCTGTTTCCCCAGGACAACCTGCGTCGCAGTTTTCTCAAGGCCGTGGGCAAGACCACGGCGATGGCTGCGATCGGTTCCATGCTGCCGCTGACCGCTCTGCAGGCGCTCGCACAGGAGCAACGGCCACTGGAAAAGAAGGATCTGCAGATCGGTTTCCTGCCGATAACCTGTGCGACCCCGATTGTTGCGGCCGATCCCCTGGGTTTCTACGCCAAAAACGGTCTCAATGTGCAGTTGAACCGGACGGCCGGCTGGGCGGTTGTACGCGACAAGGTCATTGCCGGCGAATTCGATGCCTCGCACATGTTGTCGCCAATGCCGCTGGCGATGACACTCGGCCTCGGGGCCGCCGCAACACCGATGGTGATGCCGGCCATCGAGAACGTGAACGGCAATGCGATCACGCTGCATATCAAACACAAGGACAAGCGCGATCCCAAGACCTGGAAGGGGATGCGCTTCGGCATTCCCTTCGATTACTCGATGCACAATTTTCTGCTGCGCTACTACCTGGCCGAGAACGGCCTTGACCCCGACAAGGATGTGCAACTGAGGGTCATGGCGCCGCCGGACATGGTCGCCAACCTGCGTGCCGAAAACATCGACGGTTTCATTGTTGCGGAACCTTTCAACCAGCGCGCCGTCTTCGACGGCGTCGGTTTCATCCATATGCTGACCAGCGAAATCTGGGACAACCATCCGTGCTGCGCGTTTGCGGTGCCGGAACGCTTCGTCAAGGCGCATCCGAATACCTTTGCGGCACTGTTTCGGGCCATCGTGGCTTCCACAGTGCATTGCTCGCAGATGGCGAACCGTCCGGCGGTTGCGCAGGCCATCCAGGGGCCCAATTACCTTAATCAGCCGCTGACGGTTCTGGAGCAGGTTCTGTTGGGCAAGTTCGCTGATGGTCTGGGCCAGGTGCGCAATGAGCCCAACCGCATCAATTTCGATCCCTTCCCCTGGCAATCGATGGCGGTCTGGATGCTGACGCAGATGAAACGGTGGGGCTATATCAAGGAGGAGGTCAACTATGCGCGCATCGCCGAGCAGGTCTTCCTCGCGACCGAAGCGCGCAAACGGATGGCTGAACTCGGCATCAAGGCTCCGGATACCAACGCCCGCAGGCACACCATCATGGGGCGCGAATTCAATCCGGCCCAGCCAGAGCAATATCTCAAGTCGTTCAAGATCAGCAGGGCCTGAACGGCATCCCGGAGTCCGGGGGTGCTGTTCGCACCTCCGGAAGCCGCGGAGCGGCCGGTTGCTCTGGTTCGCCGTCAGCGAACGGTTATCGGATAAGAGGTGGTCTTTACGCGTACCGGCAGCGGAAGATCTGCGTATGGCAGAAGTATTTCGCCGTGAATCTGGCTGGCGATGGTCAGTGCCTGCCGCGCGATCGGTTCGATGAAGCGGCTGACTTTTCCGGCGATCGATGCGCAATCGCCGATCGCATAGATTCCCGGTACGCATGTGCGCAGCGATACTGGATTGACAACGATGCCGTTGTCCCATTCCAGGCCAGCGCTGCGCGAAAGCCGGTCCGGCGTCTGCAATCCGGCGGCAACCACGATCATGTCGGGATGCAGTTCGGCGCCGTTGCTCAATGTGACCCGGTATCCGTCAGCTTGCTTTTCGCTTGCGGTGACGGTGATGCCGCCGATGAATTGGATTGGCAGTGACTGCCATGCGGTGAACAAGGCGTCTGTGACAGCGCCATCTTTTACCAGCCGCGCCAGCGGCCGGTCCGCAATGTCGATCAGCGTAACCCGGTGATTGCCCAAGGCAAGGTCATTGGCCAGTTCCGCACCGATCAGGCCAGCGCCGACCATAAGCACGTGCTTGCGGCCGTGTTCAAGAGCGGCGCGAAAGCGGGCGTAATGGTCAAGGTGATTGATGCGCCAGCAATGACCCGGCGTCAGACCGGCCGGAAGAATCGAACGCGCGCCGTGGGCAAGAACGAGGTGCCGGTAATGAAAATTGCCGCGCGTGGTGCGTAACTCGGAGCGCGACGCAGCAATGCGGGTGGCCGAAGTTTTCGGAAACAGGTCGACGCGCAGTCTTGCCGCAGCCGCTGCGCCACTTTCCTTGATCATTGCGGAGGGCATCAGGCCGCGCGCGAACGCGACCGAAAGCATCGGCTTGTCATAGCGATGTGCATCGCAGGTGGCAACCATCGCGATACTGAGGTCTTCACTGATCTGGCGGATGGCTTCGGCGGCGCGCCAGGCTGCGGTGCCGCCTCCGACGATGACTACATCGTGATCGTGCCCGCGGCCGAGCACCCGACTACGCGCCAGAACAGGTGCAGAAACGCAGGCTGACTGCCGGGCCTTCTCCGCGGCTTCCCGGTCATGAGGCACGAAGTCGGCTTTGGTGACGCCGCACAAAGGGCACAGCCAGTCATCGGGTATATCTTCAAAGAGGGTGCCCGGAGAGATACCGCTGTCCGGGTCACCATCCCTTTCGCTGTAAATATGCCCGCAGGCCCGGCAGATGAATTCGCGCCAGGAAACTGTCGCACTCATGCCGGCATCTCTTCCTGGCTGAGTCGGGCTATTTCGCTGCGCAGGTGTTTGATTGCAGGCGTAACGATGGCGACGAAATGCGATTCACGTACCCTGCGCTGCACACCGGACTCCATCAGGTAACCGCGAGCCCCCTGGTGCAGCAATGCGGATTGAGCAGCGCGCAGACTGAGTTCGGCGCCATGGGCGCGCGCATCGAGAACCTCGATAAAAAACTCGTCGCTGTCGTTGTAAGGCGTTGCGGCCAGATTCATGATCCGCGCGAGCAGTTCATCCAGTTCGGTCTGCAGGGTGTCGGGACGGTCTTCCAGATACTGGTTGACGTGCCCAAGCTGGTGCTCGACTGTCCACATGGAGTCGATCGCGCCCTGGATCACCCCTGCAGCGATGCCGCACTGGAGCATGACGAATGCGGCGCGGATACGCTTGATCAGCGGTTTTGCCGGATCCGCGATGACTTCATGCTGCGGAACAAAGTAGTCCGACAGATGCAGTGCATAGGTTCCGGTGCCTTCCATACCGGAGAAGCTCGGGCACTGGCGCAGCGTCATCCCCGGCGCATCGCATCGCAGAAGGAACATCAATTCCCGGCCCGGACTGCCTTCAAGCGTGGCGATGGCGCCGCAGTAGTGATCCTTGTCGAGGTTGCTGACCCAGGGCAGGGCACCGTTGATCCGGTAGCCGCCCTCCACCGGTTTCGCCTGCAGCAGAAAGGATTCGATCTGCGCATAGGTTTTCATCGGATTGGAAAGTGCGGTACCGCCGAGCCGTTTGCCGGCGACATGATCCGACAGTGGTTGCCCGGCGAGTTCACTGGCCGAAGCCTCCTGCATATAGAGTCCGCAGACGGCCTGGCACCACATCATGAAGCCGGTAGCGCCGCAAACCTTGGCAACCTCCGCCATCGCCTGGATGGCCAGCCCGAAATCGCCATGGCCATGGGGGGGCTTCAGGTGGGCGCTCATGGCGCCCGCCGCTGCAAGGTTACGCAGCACATCGGCGGGATACAGCCCGCGATCAATGGCCAGTACCTGACCGGCGAGCTGGTTGCGGGCAATGTCCCGGACAGACGCAATCAGGGGATGCACGGGTTGCGCCTTGTCAGACGCTTGTGCCGGGAGGTCAGCCTGGTTCAATTTTTTCCCCTTTGCTTTTTTGCCTTTGTCTTTGTTTATGCGAGAGAAATTTCAAAAGGGATGGGATTGCGCATTGAATTGGCTACCGGCGAGTAGTAGTTGGCGTGCTTGACGATTTCGTCGAGCACTTCTCGCGGCGCATCGCCCTCGATGTTGACTTTCACGCGTATAGCCTTGAATCCCATGTCCTCGGGCTTCTTGTCGAGTGCACCGCCGGCGCCCCATGCGGCAGAGTTGCCGATGTCGGCTTCCATGAACACTTCGATTTTCGACAGTTTGACCTGCTTCCATGTCGCAACTGCGGTAATGCCGACCGCGATACAGCCGCCGAGGCCGGAAAGCACGATTTCACCAGGGGCGGGTGCGGTGTTCTCGCCCATCAGGTGCAATGGTTCGTCAACTACTACCGGTTTGTGATCGCCGACGTGACTGAGTGAACGGTATTGACCTTCCATGACTGTGCGGACCTTGTTCGTGCCCTGGGCCTTGGGATTGGATTTGCCTTTCTCGGCAAAGCCCAGCAATGCATCCCGGTCGATGGGACGGAGGCAGGTGGTGACGGTGGTGTTCGGGACAGATTGCAGGACGGCAGACATGTTAGACCTCTTGTGGTGATTTGATGGTTGAAAGCAAAGCCCGGCTTGCATGGGCGGATGCCTCAGGATTTAGCAATGGCTGTGCCAGATGCCTGTTAAGAGGAAGGGTGTAGCGGCCGGTGAGGCCGGCGCAGCATCTATGTCGACAATTTGTCGACAATGTCAACGCAAGGTGCGGATGCCCAGTTTTTTGAGGCGGTAACTGAACTGGCGCAGCGTCAGGCCCAGACTCTGCGCCGCACGTGATTGATTGCCATGGATCTTGAGTGCTTCGGTCAACACGCCGGCATCGAGGGTATCGGCTGCGTGGTAGCCGCGGACGACGCCTGCCGGCGTCGATGGTGTTGCCGACCGCGAATTCCCGGCGGGGGGCGAGCCGGCAGCGTCGGGCCAAAGCGCGGAGAGGCTTTCCAGATCCACTCGCGGTTCCGGCGCCAGCAACACCAGCCTTTCGATCAGGTTGCCCAGTTCGCGAATATTGCCCGGCCAAGGATGACGCTGGAGTCGCTCCATGACCGCGGGATCGAGAAAGACATTGCGCTGGTGGGACTGGTTCGCCCGGTTAAGCAGGTGCAGGATCAGTGGCGGAATGTCATCGGGGCGTTCGCGCAATGGTGGCAGGCGGATCGGAATGACGTTCAGCCGGTAATAAAGATCCTGGCGGAAACGGCCCGCCGCAGCTTCAGTGCCGAGCTCGATGTTGGTGGCGGCGACAACACGGACGTCAAGGGCGATTTCACGCTTGCCACCAAGCCGGGTGATCATGTTTTCCTGCAAGGCGCGCAAAAGTTTTGATTGCACGGGCAGAGGCAGTTCGCCAATTTCGTCGAGGAAGATCGTGCCGCCCTGCGCCTGTTCGAACAGTCCGGGCCGCGCCGCCTGCGCACCGGTGAACGCGCCTTTCTCGTGACCGAAGAGTTCTGATTCAAAAAGGGTGTCGGGAATCGCCGCGCAATTGACGCGCACGAATGGAGCCTCCAGTCGAGGACTCAGCAGGTGCAGCGCGCGTGCAAAAAGTTCCTTGCCGGTACCCGATTCTCCCAGCAGCAGTACCGTTGCGTTGGATGGCGCCACCCTTTCCAATTCGCCCAGTGAGCGCAGCAGTTTGGCGGAATGACCGACGATTCCGAATCGCGTGGTTTGCGATTCAAGGGCGTGTGAGAGCAGCGCGTTTTGTGCCTCAAGCGTTTCAGTTTTTTCGCGCACCATTTCATCCAGCTGCAGCATCTGCCCGCAGAGGGTGGCCAGTACGGAAAGGATCGACAGATCATCGTTGAGGTGGCGCTGGCGGCTGCGAATGCGATGGCAGGCAAACACGCCGCGGACTTCGCCCGAAACGAGAACCGGCAGCGCAAGAAATGAAACGGTGTCCTGCGGCAGTTCGGCGCGACTGACGGTACGGAACAAAAAAGCGGGTTCAGCATCGACATCCTGGACGATGACCGGCTGGCCGGTGGCAAGCACTTTTCCGGTGATGCCTTCATTCAGCATGTAGTGACCCAGCTGCACCTGTTCAGTGGTCAATCCATAGGCATGGCGGATGCTGGCGGCATGCGGGCCGGCTTCGGGGTGGCGGAGCACCAGGCGGCCACGGTTCAGGCCGAGCAATTCGCTCATCAGGTGCAGCATTTCGCGTATGACAACGTCCGGCGTCAGGCTTTTGCCGACGAGCTTTACGACCTCCCGCAGGAGCAACAACTCCTGACGATGCCAATCGATCGGTGTTTGATGGGATGTCTGGGGTGGCATGACAGCTATGCTGAATCAGGATGCGACCGCAGCAGTGTAACAGCATCGATCTTGCCGGCTGGCGGCAGGCCGGGCACCGTTTCCTTGGCATAGAATCGGATCTGAGCCGGAAATTGATCCAGCAAGCCTAAGGGGTTTTTCCATGATATTTCGACAGATGTTCGATCCGCAGTCCTCCACATACAGCTACCTTCTGGCCGATGACGAGAGCCGTGAAGCGGTATTGGTCGATCCGGTGTTCGAGCAGGTCGGGCGCGATGCCGCCCTGATCGCTGAACTGGGTCTTCAACTGCGCTGTGTGCTGGATACCCACGTACATGCCGACCATGTCACCGGGGCCTGGCTGCACAAACAGCGCAGCGGTTGTGCCATCGCGGTTTCCGCCGCAAGCCTTGCGGAAGGCGCCGACCGGCGTCTCTGTGATGGCGACCGGGTGAGTTTCGGCAGACGGCATCTGGAGGCCCGCGCCACGCCTGGCCATACCGACGGTTGCATGACCTTTGTTCTGGACGACCAGTCCATGGCTTTTACCGGCGATGCACTGCTGATCCGTGGATGCGGGCGGACGGACTTCCAGCAGGGTAATCCGCGCGTGCTGTTTGAATCGGTGCGGAAATGCATCCTGTCCCTGCCCCCAGAGTGTCTGTTGTACCCGGCACATGATTACCGGGGTCTGACGGCGACCAGCGTCGGGGAAGAGCTCGGTTTCAATCCCCGGCTAGGCAAGGGCATCGGCGTCGAGGATTTTGTCGGTTACATGAACAATCTGGGCTTGCCCCATCCCAAGCAGATTGACGTTGCGGTACCGGCAAATATGCGTTGCGGCCATGTTGCGGATGCCGAAGCTTCGACTCTCGACGGCTCGTGGGCGCCGCTGAACTACACCTTTGCCGGAATCTGGGAAATCCAGCCCGGTGCATTGCAGGAACTCGACAACCGCGCTGTCATCCTCGACGTGCGTGAACCCGACGAATACAAGGGGCCGCTAAGCCCTATTCCCGCCTCATCGCTGTTGCCGCTGGGAAATCTGCAGGCTCGCCTTGACGAGTTGCCAAAGGACAAGCTGATCATCGCCGTGTGCCGCTCGGGCGCACGCTCTGCTCAAGCCTGTGTGCTGTTGCAGCGCGCGGGTTTTACGCGCGTCGCCAATCTTGCCGGTGGTTTATTGCGCTGGCATGCCGAAGGTTTCGGGGGTCCCACAGCCGGTTAAGCACCGTGAGCGCACATCGAGCGACGCAGGTCGGTTGTGCACGGGAGGGCGCATAAAAATGGGTTGATTGCACAGTGCCCGGTTTTTGTGAGGATAAATTGTCGATGTCCCCTGCCAGCAATTTCTGGAGAATTGAACGTGAGACCGTTTGAAGGCATCAAGATCGTTGATGTGACCCACGTATTGGCCGGGCCGTTCGCCGCCTATCAGTTGGCCGTTCTCGGAGCGGATGTGATCAAGGTCGAGGATCCGAATGATTGCGACCAGAGCCGTTACCACGGCTCTGCTGATGAGCTCAACACAACACTGATGGGCACCGGCTATCTTTCGCAGGGCTCGAACAAGCGCTGCATCACGCTGAATCTCAAGACCGGGGAAGGCCGCGACATTCTCAAACGTCTGGCTGCGGAGGCCGATGTGTTTGTCGAGAACTACCGTGCCGGCGCATTCAAGGCGCTGGGCCTCGGTTACGACGACCTCAAATTGCTGAACCCGCGGCTGATCTACTGCTCGATGACGGCTTTCGGTCAGGACGGGCCGCGCGGCGAGCAGACCGCGTATGATCATGCGATACAGGCGATTTCCGGTTTGATGGCGTCGACCGGCACCGCGCAGACCGCACCGATGAAATGCGGTGCACCGATCGTGGATTACGGTACCGGCACAATGGCCGCTTTTGCCATTGCCAGCGCGTTGTTCCAGCGCGAACGCAGCGGCCGCGGCCAGTACATCGACTGCTCGATGCTTGATTCCGCGCTGATGCTGCAGGCCTCGCATATCACCAACCACCTCGTGACCGGCAAGCCCGCGCCGCTCAAAGGCAACTGGCACAGCTATGCCGGGAGCAGCCTCTACGACGCAAGTGATGGCAAGATCCAGCTCGCGGCGTCAAACGAACGCCAGAACGAAAGGCTGATGAAGGCGCTCGGGCTCGATACGCTGGCAGGTCGCAGCAACGACGAACGCAAGGCGCATTTCGCCGAAGAAGTGCAGGCCCTGTCGCAAGTACTGAAACAGAAAACCGCACAGGAGTGGGAGGATTTTCTGCAGGCCCGGCATGTGCCGGCAACACGGCTGCGGTCGCTGGACGAAGTGCTCGAAGATCCGCAGATGGCCAGCCGCAAGATGTTGCACCGGCATGAGCAGGTGCCTGGCGTCGAGGGGCCGGTCACGGTACCGATGTGCGCCTTCAAATTCGAGCACGGCGGTCCGAGCATCGAAACCCCTCCGGCACGACGCGGCGAGCACAACGACCCGGTATTGAAGTCGCTGGGTTATGGCGAAGCCGAAATCACAGCCATGCGTGAACAAGGTGTGATTTGAGTTTGCGGCAACCCGCATTAAAATTTATTTAAAATCAATAACTTACATTCGAAGCGGCGCTGACACGGTGCAGGCATCACTTCCGTCAAACAGTCGCGGCTACGCGATACGTCGCGCACGGTGTGCCGATAGTGCAGCGGGCAACAAAACAAAAGGGGCAGCGAACGCTGCCCCTTTTGGTTTTAGCCGCCGGCGCCTGCAGGCATGCCCGGCTGAATCGCTTACTCCGGTATCGTACCCAGCAAATACATGATTTTGGTGACCGGGCCCGGATCGCCGAATATTCCGAACCAGCGCCCGAAAATTTCCACGATTTCGCCGCTGCTGTAAATCTGCGAAAGCGCGGTGTTTACCGCAAGACGGAAGTCGGCGTCGCCGCGCGGCAGCACGATCCCGTAAGGCTCGTAGGAAAGATCATCCGGCAGCATGGTCAGCGATTTCTGGTCCTTGGCTTTGCTGGCCACACCCAGCAGCAGCAGCTTGTCACTGGCGAAAGCATCGACTTTCCCTGCTTCAAGGGCGGCAAAAGCTTCATCACGGCTCTTGAATGGAACGACGGTCGCCGCAAGTTTGCGTTGTGCCAGTTGCGTGGTTACCGCGCGTTCATTGGTAGTGCCGGCAACAACGGCAATTCTTTTGCCGGACATGTCGGACAGCGAACGCGCGCCGGCGGCAGATTTCACCAGCATGCCGGTGGTTTCAACGAAGATATAGTTGGAGAAATCCACCTGCTTCAGCCGCGACAGCGTGACGGTGCTTGCCCCGCATTCCATGTCCGCCTGACCTTTGGCGACGGCATCAAAGCGGTTTTGTGTGGTGACCTGAAGCCATTTGACCTGCAGGCCGGGAACCTTGATCTGGCTTTCGATCATGTTGACCACCCGTTTGCACAGATCGATGGAGAACCCGCCCATCTGTTTTGTCTCATCGGTGAATGAGAAAGGAGTGGCGTCGGCCCGATAGGCGATGGTGATGGTTTTAGTCGAAGCGATTTTTTTCAGGCGGCTGTCTGCGGGCTGGG
This sequence comes from uncultured Bordetella sp., assembly GCA_964531455.1. Classification (GTDB taxonomy): domain Bacteria; phylum Pseudomonadota; class Gammaproteobacteria; order Burkholderiales; family SG8-41. The sequence continues at coordinate 43,328 of CAZHFZ010000020.1, read as the reverse complement.
CCTGTACGGCACCGGTGGCCAGCAGCAGTGATAACGCGAGCATTGAAATGCGGATCATTGATTTTCCTGAGGGATGGGATGATGCGTATGAAGTTACTGGGAATCCGACCGCAGATCAAGCGGATGGTGTGCGTGACGGCCTGCAGTCGCGATCCTGATGTGGGTCGCCGCTGTTTATTCTGCCAAGCGGACTTCCACCAGGCAGTCGTAATAGGTCGCCGCGCCACCCATATCGGCAATGGCCTGCGATGTCAGCTCATTCGCGTTGCGTTTGTCTGGCGACAGTTTTTTCCACCACACTGAAGGGGCCGACACCACGCCGCGCCGTATGCGATCGGTAATCCGTGCCCGCAAGTTGTACTCGCCGCGGTCGTTGAAGACGCTGACTTCGGTGTTTTCATTGATGCCGCGCTCGGCGGCGTCTTCAGGGTGGATTTCCAGCGTCGGAACGTCGGCATCTTTCAGCGCGAAATCGAGGTTGGCAAAGGACGAGTTGAGGAAATGGCGGTGCGGCGGGGAGATGAAGGCCAGCGGATAGCGCCGTGACAGTTCGGTGTTGCCGGTCGGGCTTTCGCGCGGCGGCGTGTAGCCGGGCAACGGATCAAACCCCATGGTTTTTGCGGTCTCGCTGTAGAACTCGCATTTCCCCGAGGGCGTCGGAAAGCCGCCGTGCGCGAACGGGGCTGACGGAACATCGAGTCGTTGCCAGCCGCGTTCCTTCAATGAGTCCCAACTGATGCCCTTCATTGAAGGCGCATTGGAATCCAGCGCCTGGCGGCACAGGTCTTCGTCGGAATCTCGCAGGCAGGGGTCGTCAAAACCCATGCGCGCGGCGAGCAGCCGGAACACCTCGGCGTTCGGTTTGGCTTCGCCGACCGGTGCGATGGCGGCTTGGCTGGCCTGCACGTAGAGATGACCGTACGACTTGTGGATGTCGGAGTGTTCCAGCTGCGTTGTTGCCGGCAGCAGGATGTCGGCGTAGTCGGCGGTGTCCGTCTGGAAAATTTCGTGCACGACGGTAAACAGATCTTCGCGCATGAAACCGGCAATGACTGTGCGCGAGTCCGGGCACACCGCAACCGGGTTGTTGTTGTAGACGTAAGCGGCCTTGACCGGGGGGTGTGCGCTGGTCAGCGCGTTGCCCAGTGCGGCGATGTTGATGGTGCGGGGTTTTCCGCGCAGCAGGTCGGGACGTTCCAGTGCCTGATGGTTGAAGCCGTAGAAGTCACTGGTCATCAGCAATACGCCGCCGGCAGCGTCGCGCCAGCTGCCGGTCAGTGCCGGAAGGCAGGTGATGGTGCGCACGGCCATGCCGCCGCCGGCATGGCGCTGCAGACCGAGGTTGATGCGGATCATCGCCGGACGGCTGCGCGCATATTCGCGTGCGAGGTTGATGATTTCTTCCGCGGTGATGCCGCAGAGGGCTGCGGCGCGCTGTGGCGTCCATTCACGCACGCGTTCGGCGAGCTCGGCAAAACCCAGGGTGTGTTTTTCGATGTAATCAGCGTCGGTCAGTCCTTCTCCGATGATGACGTGCATCATCGCCAGCGCCAGCGCGGCATCGGTGCCGGGATAGGGGGCAATGTGCTGGTCGCATTTTTCCGCGGTTTCATTGCGTCGCGGATCAATGATCACCAGTTTTGCGCCCCGGCGCTTGGCCTGCTGGCAGCGTGTCCAGAAATGCAGGTTGGAGATGACCGGGTTGGAGCCCCAGATGATGATCAGCCTGGCGTGTTCGGCCTGTTCAGGGTCGCTGCCGAAGGATCCGCCTAGCGTGATTTTCAAACCGGCCTTCCCCGCCGAAGCGCACAGCGTGCGTTCGAGCAGGCTGGCACCGAGGCGGTGGAAAAAGCGCCGGTCCATACCGGCGTAATTCACCTGGCCCATGGTGCCGGCATAACTGACGGGCAGGATCTGCTGCGGGTCGTCAGCGGCGATGGTTTTGAAGCGGGAGACGATGGTATCGAGTGCCTCATCCCAGGAAATGCGCGCAAAGCGGCCTTCGCCTTTGGCGCCGATGCGTTTCATCGGGTAAAGAATGCGTGACGGCGCATAGGTACGATCCAGGTAACGCGCGACTTTGGTGCACAGCGTGCCGGCGGTGAAGGGCATGTCGCCGCCGCGTACGTCGACGGCCTTGCCGTCTTCGACGGTAATTTCCATCGCGCAGGTGTCCGGGCAGTCGTGGGGACAGGCGACCCTGACGATACGGCGTTGCGGTGCGGGCTTGTTCATGGCGATGGCGGCTTTCAAAACACCATCATAATCCCGATGGCTGCCGGCGTATTTTGCAGGCTGAATCCGGTATCATCGCCCGGCAGCCATTCATCAATTCGCCCGGAGATTGACCATGTACTCGATGACTCAAGCGCGCCGCACTTTGCTGGCGCTCGCATTGTCCTCCCTTACCATCGCCACTGCGGCGCAGGCGCAAACCGCCGCCAAACAGGAATTCCAGCCCGAAGTGGGACAGGCCGGCAAGGACGTGGTTTGGGTGCCGACCGCCCAGGGCCTGGTTGACCGCATGCTCGACATGGTCAAGCTGACACCCAAGGACATCCACTATGACCTCGGCTCGGGTGACGGCCGCACGGTGATCACCGCGGCAAAACGCGGCGCCACCGCTTACGGCGTGGAATACAACCCTGACATGGTTGAGCTGTCCCGTCGCAATGCGGCTGCAGCAGGGGTCACCGGCAAGGCGACTTTCATTCATGGCGATATTTTTGAAACCGATTTCACCAAGGCTACGGTGATCACGCTGTTCCTGCTGCCCGACCTCAACGTCAAGCTGCGCCCGACCATCCTCAACATGAAGCCGGGAACCCGCGTTGTTTCGAATTCGTTCACGATGGGCGACTGGAAATCCGACGAAACGCAGGGCGCCAAAGGGGATTGCACCAGCTACTGCACCGCCTATCTGTGGATCGTGCCGGCGAAAGTCGAGGGCGTGTGGAAATCCGGCAATGATGAAATCAAGTTCGCACAGGAATACCAGATGGTGCAGGGCTCGGTGAACAGCGGGGGCAAGCTGGCCAACGTGCAGAGCGGCCGTCTGCGTGGCGATGAAATCAACTTTACCGCGGGTGACGCGCGTTACGCCGGCAAGGTCAGTGGCAATCGCATCGAAGGCACGGTAACCGCCGGCGGCAAGACTGCGCCGTGGAACGCGACACGCGCCAAATAACCCGCGTATCAGGATCTGCAACAGCATGAAAAAAACTGATCGCGGTTACGCGGATCTGCATGATCACCTCGATGCGCTGCGCCAGCGCGGCCTGCTCGTCGAGGTGGACAGGGAAATCGACAAGGATGCGGAAATGCATCCGCTGGTGCGCTGGCAGTATGTCGGCGGCATCGAGGAGCATGAGCGCAAGGCTTTCCTGTTCACCAATGTTGTCAACGCGCAGGGCCGGAAGTACAAGTTTCCGGTCGTGGTCGGCGCCTTTGCCGGCAACCGCGAGATCTATGGCGTGGGCATGGGTGCGCCGCTGGAGGAAGTGCAGCAGCGCTGGGACAAGGCGATTGCCAATCCGATTCCGCCGCGTGTTGTTGAAACCGCTGCCTGTCAGGATGTGGTCATCACCGGCGATCAACTGAAGGGTGAGGGCAACGGCCTTGATGCGTTGCCGATTCCGGTGTCGACGCCGGGCTTTGACGGCGCACCGACGCTGACCGCGACCAACGTCATCACCAAGGATCCGGAAACCGGCATCCAGAATCACGGCACATATCGCGCGGGACTCAAGTCCCCGGACCGCATGGTCGTGCGCATGGCGACACGGGTCGGCGGCGCCGGCGGCTACCGTCACTATCAGAAGCATCAGAAACGCGGCGACAAGACCATGCCGGTGGCGATTGTGCTCGGTGCACCGCCCTGCGTGGCGTTTGTTGCACCGATGAAATTGCCGATTGATCTGGATGAAGTCGGTGTTGCCGGTGGTGTTGCCGGTGCGCCGATCAACGTGGTCAAAGCCAAAACGGTTGATCTGCTGGTGCCGGCCGATGCAGAGATCGTCATCGAAGGCCTTATTGACCTGGAGCACGTCGAACCGGAAGGTCCGTTCGGCGAGTCGCATGGTCATGTCGCCTTGGAACAGTTCAACATGCCGATGCGTGTAACGGCGATTACGCATCGCAAGAATGCCATTGTCGCGTCATACCTGAGTCAGGTGACACCCAGCGAGTCGAGCGCGATCAAGCGCGTGTCCTTCGAGCCGATGTTCCTCTCGCACCTGCGCAATACGCTGGGCCTGAAGACCGTCAAACGCGTCACCTTGCATGAGCGCATGACTGCCCTGCGGCGCATGACCATCGTTACCGTCGAGCAGGGTACGCCGCGCAGCGAAGTGTGGCGTGCGCTGTACGGCATGAGCGCGTTCAAGGCCGATTGCGGCAAGATAGGCATCGCAGTCAACGAGGACGTCGATCCGGAAAACTCCGACGCGTTGTTCTGGGCGCTGGCTTTCCGCATGAATCCCGCCGAAGACCTGCAGATTCTGAAACACCGTAGCGGCGGTCATGGTCCCGAGCGCGAGCACGAGACCGACGAGGAAGATGCGACTTTGCTGATCGACGCGACAACCAAGGAAGTGTTGCCGCCGTTTGCCTTGCCGAAACGCGAATACATGGAGCGCTCGCGCAAGATCTGGGAAGAGATGGGCTTGCCCAAACTGCGGCCGCAGTCGCCGTGGTTCGGATCACCGGTCGGTGACTGGCTGGCGGTTTGGGATGAAGGCGGCAAACGAGCGGCCACTGGCGGTTATCTGGAAAACGGCCGCATCAGTGAGAAAGCGGTACGCAAAGGCTTGCGACCCGAGACCAGTTATCGCCCGGATAAGGATCCGCAGAAATAGCTTGCAGCATTATTAATTATAAGTATTTGATTTTATTGAATATTTATTGATTCTCCCGGATGTATGACTGGATGCCCGGTTGATCCGGGCACTTTGTATCGACCCGGGATGGACGCTGGTGCCCGAATTGCGCGACCATGCAACCCGCACGGCAACGTACTGTGCGTTTATTGAGGGGCAGGCGGCGGATGTGATTTTGATTGGCCGCAAGCGCCGGACATTCATGTCAAACAATGAGGAGGGTCAATGTTCAAACATATCCTGATGCCGACGGACGGCACTGAACATTCCGAGCGTGCTGTCGAACGCGGCATCGAACTGGCCAAGCTCTGCGGCGCAAAGCTGACCGGCATCCATGTGATGCAGGATTACCGGATGATGCTCGGCCCCGAAGGTCTGGTGCCGTCGGAACTGGACGAAGACATGGAGGCGCGTGACAGCGAGCGTGCCAAAAGTTTTCTGGCCTTCGTCCAGAAAACCGCAGATGCCGCGGGGGTGTCTTGCGAAACGATCATGGTCAAGGGCATGCAGCCCTACGACGCCATTGTTGATGCCGCCAATGATCGCGGTTGCGACCTGATCGTGATGACTTCACGCCACCGCAAGGGCCTGGTGTCGATGATTCTCGGCAGCGAGGCAAGCCGGGTGCTGCATCGCGCATCCATTCCGGTGCTAACGTTCCGCGCGCTGATGAGCGCGGATCACCCTGAAAAACTGAAACCTTCGTCCTGAACCGGGCCGGAGTTCCAGGCATAAAAAAACCGCAGGTGTCGCCTGCGGTTTTGTTTATGGCGGCCGGTTTACTGCACCTTGATGCCGGCCGACTTGACCAGCTTTTTCCACTGGTCGACTTCGCGCACGATGTTGTCGGCGAATTCCTTCGGAGAGTTGCCCTCGGCTTCCATGCCGCCTTTGAGGAAGCCGTTGCGCACATCGCTGCGGGCGAGAATTTTTACCGACTCCGCATGCAAGCGGTCGATCACCGGCTGCGGTGTTTTTGCCGGCGCCAGCATGCCGACCCAGGAGGCGTGCTGGTAGCCCTTGACCCCGGCCTCCGCCACCGTCGGGATTTCCGGCGCGGCCTGCGAGCGTTTGGCGCCGGTGACGGCGAGGGCGCGCAGCTTGCCGCCGCGGATGTGCGGCAGCGCGGTGGAGCTGGTGCCAAAGTTGACCTGCACCTCGCCGGAGAGCAGCGAGGTCATCGCCGGTGCGCCGCCCTTGAACGGCACCAGCAGCATCTTCGTCTGGCTCATGTACTGGAACAGCTCGATCGCGAGGTGGGTGCTGGTGCCGATACCGCTGAAGCCGGCGCTGATCTGTCCCGGCTTGGCCTTCAGCAGCGCCAACAGGTCGGCGAGGTTTTTGACTTGCACGGCGGGATGCACCACCACGATATGCGGCAGGTCGACGATCTGGGTGATCGGCGCGAAGTCGCGCACCGGGTCATAGGGCAGGTTGGGTTGCAGGGCCGGGGTGATCGACAGCGAGGCTGCGATGATCAGCAGCGTGTGGCCGTCGGGCGCGGCCTTAGCCGCCGCCTCGGTGCCATGCAGGCTGCCGGCGCCGGGCCGGTTGTCAACGACGATGTTCTGTTTGAACACCTCGGTCAGGCGGTCGGTCAGCACGCGGGCGGCGACGTCGGTGGATCCGCCGGCACTTTGCGGCACGATGACGCGGATCGGACGTATCGGGTAATCCGCAGCGGTGGCCATGGTGGACATGACCGTGGCTGCAGCGACCAGCATGGCGGCGATGTTGCGGCACTTGTTCATCGGGTTCTCCTCGGGATGTTGTTATTGGCCTTCAGTTATTCGCCATCATATCCCGGCAGCACGCGGGCATCGATTACGCAGACGCCGCCTGACTTGACGATGGCGATGCCGCGTTCGATGGCCGGCTGCATGTCTGCCATTTTCGTGACCGGACCGATGCCTTCTGCGCCCTGTGCGCGCGCCATCGCTGCGATGTCGATATCCGGATCATTGATCTTCTGGCCGATCCACGCGTTTTCGGGGGGGCGTCCGCGGTATTCAGCGACATGGCTCTGGTGGCGCTCGTCGTTGAAGAACGAGCGGTTGTTGCAGATGATCATCAGGCAGGGGATCTGGTAATGCACGGCGGTCCACACCGCGGTATTACCCATCAGGAAATTGCCGTCGCCCATCAGGCCGATGGGAATGCGACCGCTGCCTTTGAGCGCGAGCGCTGCGCCGATGGTCAGGCCGGGCCCCGCGCCGACGCCGCCGCCGCCGTCAAAGCCGAGGTAATCCAGCGGATGACGGAAGTGCGTGTAAGCGCCGCTCCAGCCCAGCGGCAGATGGGTAATGCTGATGTCCTGTTTGCCGACTGCAGCATTAAACGCATGGGCCAGGCCTTTAAGCGCCAGCGGTTCGCCCGGGGCGCCGGCCAGTGCATAGGCCGGCCCTTCGATCTTGCGCGGGCGTGCTGTCACTGCGGCGGTCAGCAGCGGCACCGCGGCATCGGGTTCGCAGTTCATCCATACGTCGGCCGGCGGCAACGCCTGGTAATCCATGCTCCAGCCGCGGTGCAACTGGCTGTCGCTGGAGATGTTGATGATTTTCGCGTTGATCTGGCCGCCGGGTTTATTGCCAAAAGTCTGCTTCAGCGCGCCGGCGAGATCCAGCCAGTCGAGCGCGAGGATCACGTCGGCCTCGGCCAGGGTTTTTTTCGCAGCCGGCACCAGACGGTTGGCCGGCGGCGCGGCATGCAAACGGTGGTCGGTGGGGAAGGACGCGGCGAGTTTGATCTGGGTGATCACGCGCATGTCGAGTTTTTCGGCGAGCGCGACGCGGGCGTTCCAGTGATCGAGGCGACGCGAACCGCGGCCGCACAACATCACCGGATTTTTCGCGTTCGACAGCAGTTTGGCGGCAACCTCGATTTCCGTTTCAGACGGACGCACCATCGGCGGCGGCGCATAACGTGCCATGTCGGGCATGGGCAGCGGCGCCTCCAGTTTTTCTTCCTGGATGGTCACGTCAAGGTTTACATAGACCGGCGCGCGTGGCGGGGTCATCGAGAGTTGTGCGCCGCGGACCATGGCTTCGACTGCGGCGGCGACCGAACCCGGCTGGTTGTCCCATTTGGTGAAGTTGCGCACCAGCGCAGCCTGATCGGAGCAGGTGTGGATCCAGTCGATCCACGGCCGGCGTTTTGCGGCATCCCACGGACCGGTGGCGCCGAGGATCAGCATCGGCGCACGGTCGCACCAGGCATTGAAGATCGGCATCGACGCATGCATCAGGCCGACGTTGGAGTGCAGGCCGACGGCCATCAGCTTGTTGCTGGCCTTCCAGTAGCCTTGGGCGATGGAGGCGGCGTTTTCATCGTGCAGGCACAGCACCATCTGCGGTTTTTTATTGCCGAGGTAATTGACCAGGCTGTCGTGCAGGCCTCGGTAACTTGCGCCGGGATTCAGTGCGATGTATTCGATGTCCAGCGCGCGCAGCGTGCCGGCAATGACGTCGCTGCCATAAAGCGCATCGCTGGCGGCGGAAGGCGTCGGGGTTTCGTGTTTGATGGCGTTCTTGTTTTGTTCAGTCACGATGAGTCCTGTTTTAAACAATGAAAATCAAAGACAGCCACAGAGGACACAGAGAGCACAGAGGTTTCCAGGGTTTTTCGCGGCCTATGCCACAGTCGCTAGCGCTTGTGGCGCATCGGGCGAGCCCGTTTGAAAATTTTTCTCTGTGATCTCTGTGCCCTCTGTGGCGAAAAAAGGTTTTCTGATCTCAGTCTACCTTGGCCCCCGAGTCTTTGATGACCTGGGCCCATTTGGTGAATTCGGTCTGAAGGAACTTGCTGAACATATCTCGTGTGCTGCCGACGGCAACGCTGCCGCTCGTTTTCATGCGTTCCTTCATCTCCGCACTGTGCATGATTTTTGTGGCGTGGCTGTTGAGCAGATTGAGGATTTCCGGCGGCGTGCCAGCGGGTGCGAGCATGCCATACCACTGGCTGGATTGATAACCTTTAAGTCCCGACTCCGACACCGTAGGCAGGTCGGGCAGCGCCGGCAGGCGCTCCAGCGAGGTAACGCCCAAAGCGCGCACGCGGCCGCTCTGGATCAGCGGCAGCGCGGTCAGTGCCGGCATGAACATCGTGCTGACTTCGCCGGACAGGATCGCGGTGATCGCCGGGCCGGTGCCGCGATAAGGTACGTGCACCATGTCGGTCTTTGTCAGCGTCTTGAACAGTTCACCGGCCAGGTGCGGTGTGCTGCCGCTGTCGGAACCCGCGAACAGCACCATGCCCGGACGCGCTTTGGCGACGGCGATCAGTTCCTTGACGTTTTTCACCGGCAATGACGGATGAACCACCAGAATGTTCGGCGCCAGCGCGAACAGGCTGATGGCTTCGAAGTCCTTCACCGGATCGTATTCAGCGTTCTTGAACATGCTCGGCGTGGTGACGAAGTTCACGCCGTTGACCAGCAGCGTGTAACCATCACGCGGCGATTTGGCGACGATGCGCGAACCGATCATGCCATTGGCGCCGGGGCGATTGTCGACGAGCACCGGACGGCCTACGGCTTCCGACAGTTTTGGTGCGAACAGGCGTGCCATGGTGTCAATGCCGCCGCCGGCGGGGAAGGGCACGATGATGCGCACGGGGCCGGCGGGATAAGGTTGTGCGCTTATGCTGCCGGCGGCGCACATCAGCAGCGCGGCGAGCAGCGTGCGCAATTGCAGGTTTGTCATGCTGAATCTCCAGGTGATTACTTCAGGCCGAGCAGTGCTGCGCCGGTATCCCAGCACACTGCGCGTCGCGCGGCGTCATCCATTGCTTTGTTTTTGTTTACAAAGTTCACCGGGTCCGGGTCGCGCAAGGGGAAGGGGTAATCGCTGCCCAGCGCCACCTGGCCAGCGCCGACGCGTTCGATCAGGTAGCGGAACGCTTCGTCATCATGCAGCACGGTGTCGTAGTAAAGATTGTTGGCGTATTGCCCCAGCGGATTTTTCACCGAACCCTTGGCGAAGGGTGGCGCGGTGATGCGGCCGCGGTCGATGCGGCCGAACTGGTAGGGCACGCAGCCGCCGCCATGCACCAGCAGCACGCGCAGTTTCGGGAAGCGGTCGAACACGCCGCCCAGCAGCAGTGCTGCCGCCGCGAAAGTGGTTTCGCTCGGATTGCCGACAAGGATGTGCAGAAACAGTCTGCGGATGCGTGGCGGCACGGCGAGGTCGGCCGGGTGAATGATCACCGGCACGTTGAGTTCCTGTGCCGCTGACCAGAATGCGTCGTACTGCGGCGCATCGAGTCCTTCCTCCTCGACACGTGCGCCGATCTGCACGGCGCGATGGCCGAGTTTCTGCACCGCGTAGCGCAGTTCATCGGCGGCAACGGCGGCGTCCTGCAGCGGCACCGCAGCCGCTGCGGCGTAACGGTCGGGACGGCTCGCTGCCATTTCGGCGAGCGTTTCGTTCTGTGCCCGGGCCAGCCACTGGCCGGCTTCGGTCGGCAGGTGGTAACCGGCGAGATCCATCCAGCCGGCGAGCAGTTGCACATCGATGCCGGCTTCGTCCATCCACTTCAGTCTTGCCGCTTCATCGTTCAGCGGCGGGATCAGCGGCATGCCGGTGAGCCGGCCGCCGACGGAAATGCGTGTGGCGCCGTCTTCACCCCTGACGATCTTGACACCGTGTTTTTCGCCGTCGGCGTTGATGCGTTCGACCAGCGGCTGGCCGACGTGATGGGCATGGATGTCGAGGCAGCGCGGTTTCGCGTCGCTCATGTTTATTTGCTCCGCGCGATAACTTCGCGGAAGCGCGCGGCGATGTCCTGCGGTTTTTCGGTCGGCGTGATGTGACGGCCGCCGGGCAGCACGGTCAGCGTTGAACCGGCAATGCCTTTGTGCAGGGCTTCGGCCATGGCGACAGGCGTTGCGTAGTCTTCTTCGCCAACCGCGACGGCGGTCGGCACCTTGATCGACGCAAGATCCTTGCGCAGGTCGCCGTCACCGAGCATCTCGCAGGTTTTGACGTAGCAGTCGACATTGTTGTCGAGGAACACCTTGACCAGCCGATCGACGGTGGCTTTCTGGTTGGCACGGAAAGCGTCGCCGAACCAGCGGCCGGTCTGGAATTCAACCAGCGCGCCCATGCCTTTTTCCTTGCCGGTTGCACCGCGCTCGCGCCATACCTTGGGTGCGTCTTCGCCGTACCAGGCGGTGGTGTCGATCAGCACCAGGCCGGTGCAGCGCTTGGGATATTCAATGGCAAAAGCCTGCGCGACCATGCCACCCATTGAGCAGCCGCCGACAACAGCTGAAGGCCATTGCACGTGGTCCATCAGTTCGGCGAGATCACGTGCGAACAGCTGCGGCGTGTAAGTGGTCAGCGGCTGGCCGGAGCGGCCATGACCGCGGCAGTCCCAGGTCAGCACCTGGCAGTCGCGCGACAGCTCTTTGGCAACGTCGTCCCAGATGCTGCGGTCCAGTGCCAGTGAATGCACCAGTGCGACGCGCGGCGCGTTGCTGCCGGCACCGTTGTGCAGGGTGTAGGCGATTTCGCAGCCGTCGGAAGTCTTGAAGCGGTCAGCCATTTGCATGTCCTCGTGTGACGTTGTTTTGGATTGGATTATTTCTGTTGTGCAGCGCGCTGCCACGCACGGATCAGCGTGCGCGCACCGATTTCGACAGCCATATTGCGTTTGTACATCGCCGAGCCACGGACATTGCTCAGCGGTTGAGCAAGGTCACGGACCGGTTTGACTGCGGCGCGGATTTTGGCTTCATCGAACACTGATCCGTTCAGTGATGACAGATCGACAATGATCGGCTTCCAGCTGACAGCGCCGACGACCAGACGGGCAGCGATGCATTTACCGTTTGCATCGAGCGTTACAGTTGCAGCAGCGTTGGCGGTCGGCGTTTCCATCACGCCGCGCGGCAGGAACTTGTGGAAAGCCGAGCCGCTGCGTGGGGGCAGGGCGTCGACTTCGACGGCGATCACCATCTCATCTTTGGCGAAACGTGTGTCGAAGGCTTCGGCCAGTGTGTGAGTTTTTTGGCCTGCAGGCGAAGCCGTAACCACGCGGCCGTTGACGCCCACCAATGCCACCGGCAGATCGAAGCCGCCGATCAGCGGGCCGACACTGCCGCCGACGGTAGTCATCTGGCGCACGCGGGTATGGCCGGCGGCGTCGAGCGATTCTGCAAGCACGGTCCATTGTTCGCGCAGCCCGGGCTGGGTGTACAGGGTCTGCTGGTTTACCGCGGAGCCAATATACAACCCATTGTTTTTATTGACTATTTTTAACAGTTCCGGAATCCGGCTGACCACCATCAGCCGTTTGGACTGAGGATATCCGGTGCGCTCGCGGCGGATCGCGTGCGACATGCCGCCGGAAATGATCGCGGTATCGCCTTCGGCGTAGAACCTGATCGCCTCATCCAGTGTTTTCGGTTGCAGCAGTTCCGGTTGCGAAGGACGCACACCCGAGGGCCGGCCGGTGACCAGCCGTGACCACACGCCGCCCTTGGGCGGCGCTGCCGGGGTCTTGTCCTCGCCGGCATACAGTTCCGGATGCAGCGCGCGGTGAATTTTTTCCGCGGTGATCGGCAGTTCATAAATGCGCACGCCAACCGCATCGGAAATCGCATTGGCGATGGCTGCGGGAATCGCATCAAGGCCGATTTCACCGAGGCCTTTGGCGCCGAACGGACCCGAAGGCTCGTAGGAGTCAGCAAATGCCACATGCATCTTCGGCACAAAGTCCGCGGAGGGCAGTGGGTAATCGATGTATTGCGGATCGGTGGGCGTGCCCTGATGCCAGTCGAAATGTTCGATCATCGCCAGGCCGATTCCCTGCACCACGGCCCCTTCAACCTGTCCCTGCGCAGCAGAGGGATGAATGACCGTGCCGCAGTCGACCACCGCCGAAATCTCCTTCAGCTTGACCTGGCCGGTGCCGCGATCCACTTCGACTTCAACGGCTTGCGCGGCAAAGTTGTAGGCGCCGGATTCATTGCCGTAACGGCTGTGATCCGGGAACTCCGAGGGGTTGTCCCAGTTGCCGACGCCGACGATGGCTTCGCCGCCGCGTTTATAGATATTGGCGCGGACTACAGCGCTGATCGGCTTGAATTCGCTTTCAGCGCCTTTGCGCGGGCCGATCTGGCCGTTGATGATGGTCAGTTCATCGACCGGTTTCTTGAACTGCTCGGACGCCGCTGCCATCAACTGCTTGTGCGCTTCCGCTGCGGCGCGTTTGACGGCATTGCCCGCTACGTAAGTCACGCGACTGGCCAGCGCACCCAGCGAGTGCGGGTGCACATCGGTGTCCGGGCGGGTAATGTCGATGTCGTCGTAGGGCATGCACAATTCTTCGGCGGCGATCTGTCGCAGTACCGTCAGCGTGCCCTGGCCGATTTCACCTTCACCGGTAATGATGGTGGCGCGACCGTCTTCGTTGATGCGCACGATGGCCGAGCTGCCGTCCCAGTCGCCGAAACTGCGGCGGCCGTTGACGTGGATGCTGCAGCCCATGCCGAGGCCGGTATCCGGCTTGTGCGTCTTGCGTTTGTCTTTCCACTGAATCAGGTCGGCAGCCTTGTCGATGCACTGACGCAATTCGCCGCTGGTGATCTTGTGGTTGTGCGGCGAGACGTCGCCTTCTTCGACGGCGTTCATGCGCAGCAGATCAACCACGTCGATTTTCAGTTCCTCGGCGGCAAGATCCCAAGCCTGTTCGACGGCCCAGTCGGCCGACGGATTGCCGAAGCCGCGGAAGGCGCCTGTCGGCACGAGGTTGGTATAAAGCAGCGTCGATTTCGCACGCGCATTCGGATATTTATACAACGCGTCATGACGCACTGTTGCGGCACCGAGGATCGCCTGTGATTTTCCGGTGTAGGCGCCGTTGTCGGCCCACATGCGGATTTCCTTGGCCAGTACCTTGCCGGCTTTGGAGAAACCCAGACGCACCCAGTAACGCATGGGCATGCGCGGATGGCTGGCGAGGAACTCCTCTTCGCGGGTATGGATCAGCTTGACCGGGCGTCCGGCTTTGCGTGCGAGGATCGCCGCGATCACCGAACAGTTGTCATCGCCGGACTTGCCGCCGAAACCGCCGCCGACTTCAGTCTGGATCACCCGCACCTGTGATTCCGGAACACCCAGTGCCACCGAATAACGGCCACGGGCGAGGAAGGGCGTCTGCGTGTTGCACCACATCGTCACCCGGTTATTGGTCCAGTGCGCGACGCAGCCGATGGTTTCCAGCGACGAATGCCATTGCCGGATTGAGTCCCAGGTGCCTTCGACGACAACGTCCGAAGCCTTGAAGCCGGCATCGACTTCGCCGCGCTCAAACGCAAATTCATGGGCAACGTTGCCCGGGGCATCGTCATGTACCAGCGGCGCGCCGGGCGCCATCGCTTCATCCAGCGAGAACACTGCGGGTAGCGGTTCGTATTGAACAACAATCCGGTCAACCGCAGCGCGCGCGGTTTCTGGATCGGTGGCGGCGACGGCAGCGACTTCATCACCGACATAACGCACACGGCCAATGGCCATTGGATAAAGGTCGGGACGGAAAGCGCCCCATTTGCGCTTGGCAGTGTCTTCGCCGGTGACCACGGCTTTGACGCCGGGCATCGCACGGGCAGCGCTGGTGTCGATGGACAGGATGCGCGCGTTGGCGTGCGGGCTGCGCAGCACGGCGGCGTACAACATGCCGGGCATGTGCAGGTCGGCGACATATTGTGAGGCGCCGGTGACTTTGGGTTGCGCATCGGTGCGCGGTACGTCCTTGCCGATGACCAGCAAGCCGGATTCAAATTTTGGGTCGCGCAGATTCTGGTGACGGTTGCTCATGCTTTGCCCGCCTTTTTCAGCAGTGCCGCCGCTTCGCGGTAGGCATCCATGATCTTGACGTAGCCGGTGCAGCGGCAGTACACGCTGTCCGCGCTCTCACGGATCTCTTCTTCGCTGGGGTTGGGGCTTTTGTCCAGCAGCGATACGCACTGCATCACGTGTCCGGGAATGCAGATGCCGCATTGCATCGCCGATTTGTTGATGAAGGCTTGTTGTACCGGATGCAGTACACCGGCCTGATCAAGGCCCTCCACGGTACGCACGTTGGCGCCGTCGCACAATGCCGCCAGCTGCAGGCATGAAGAAACCGGCGCACCGTCTATGATCACGGTGCAGGTGCCGCAGGCGCCGATGCCGCAGCCGTGTTTGGTACCGGTGAGCTGCAGGTCTTCGCGCAATACATCGACGAGCAGGCGGTCAGCCGATTTCAGATGAACCTCAACGGGATCGCCGTTGAGTATGAATTTGATCAACATGTCAGTCTCAGGGAGGGGGGCGGGAAAGCCCGAAATTATAAGGGAAGCGCCGTCGGGCAGGCCCGCCCAATTTGGGCGGATTGAGATGGGTGTTTTGCCTTGCACCATTGGCACGCTGCTTGTCCTGCCCGGGAGGGTCGGCTAAGCTGGATTTTCGCCATTGCACACCACCAAGCAAAACTTGCAGATTTTGCGGCGTGCGCCGGCTCACCCCAGGAGAGAGAACATGCTTAAGATGGTCATGACGCCGGCTCCGGCGGTTCGCAGCATCGTACTGACGCTACTCGGATGCATTGCTGTCGCGGGTTGCCAGTCTCGCGGTCCCGAGCTTGTTCTCGACGTGCCGCAGATCACGCCGGACAAGCGCATGGTCACGCAGGGGGCGGCGAAAAAGATCATTGTGCAGAACCTGACCAGCTGCGCCCACTCCAATCCCAAGATGAATCTGCGGGTTGCCGGCGTCGGCGAGATTACAGCCACCGACGGCACGGTGATCACGGTGCCTGTAAACACCGCATTGCAGCGCAAGGAAGGGCCGTTGTCCTACGACCTCTACAACGAGTGCAACAAGGTCATGCCGCCGAATGCGGCGGCTGTTTCGACTGACAAGGTGCCGGTCATCGAGATCGATGCGGACGGTGAAGTTGTCACCGGCTTTATTGTTGCCGACAATTACTTCGAACTGTATGTGAACGGCAAGCTGGTTTCGGTGGACAACACCCCCTATACACCGTTCAATTCGGCGATCGTCAAGTTCAAGGTCAAGCGTCCCTACACCATGGCATTCCTGCTGGTGGACTGGGACGAGCAACTGGGTCTCGGCGTTGAAAACATGGC
This sequence comes from uncultured Bordetella sp., assembly GCA_964531455.1. Lineage (GTDB taxonomy): Bacteria > Pseudomonadota > Gammaproteobacteria > Burkholderiales > SG8-41. Next base: position 27,320 of record CAZHFZ010000020.1, on the reverse strand, counting down.
GCGTCTCAAGGAGCCCTGGTATTTAGGCGATGGCGGCCTGATTGCAAAATTCAGCGACGGCACGGTCACCGACAGCTCGTGGAAGGCGCAGACCTACATGGTCGGTCCGCTGGACAGCCCGAACGACGTAGTGGATAAGGGCAATCTCCGTCTGTTCAACAAACTTGGCCGCACCTATCCCCACGTAAAAAAGCCGGAATGCCGGGACAACTGCTACATGGTGCATTACAGCTATCCGAAAAACTGGCAGTCGAAAACGTTTAATGACACTCACTGGCCGCGCGCTTACGAGTACACCGACGAAGAAATCGGCGTGACAACCCTCACCGCGTATACCCGTTATCCGGAGTTTTTCGAGGGCGCGCGCTGGATCTGGTCTTCGAACCTGGTCTATGACAACATCGTGATTGCGCGCAAGGTCGTGCGCTGATGTGATGTTTTCGTGACAGATCCGGACGGCCGGGTCTGTCAGTTGGCCCACCTGGAGCGCTGAATTGATCAACGAAACCATCAAGGTTCGCGTCACCGAAACAAAACAGCTGATGGACGTTGTGGTGTTCGACAAGCGGCCTTCGTCAATCCAGGTGGTGCTGGGCAGCGGTGTACACAGCGTCAAGTGCGAACTGACGCCAACCCGCAACGGCATGGCCTACTCCGGATCGGTAATGGGGCGCGAGATTGTTTATGAACGCAGCCGTGAGCAGGTGCAGGCCGACATTGACCGCCTTAACCCGGGTGAATACCGGCGCTGAAGGGCTGCGTCAGAGAATCCGTGTCAGCAGGATCGTCAGTCCGGCGGTCGCTATCACGCCGAAAGTCAGCACCATGCCGGAGACGCGGTAACGGAAATTTTCTTGCGTCTGGCTGACGCCCCAGGCATGGGCCAGTCGTCCGCAAACCAGTACCGCAGCGAGTGTGTGGACCCACCATTGCGGCGTGCCGTCCATTTCCACAAAAAAGATCATCAGCAGAGCCAGCGGCACGTATTCCGCGAAGTTGGCATGCACGCGCATCGCCCGCCGCAATTCGCTGTTGTCGCCGTCGCCGACAGCAACCTGATGCCTGCGCCGCAAGCGGATTGTGCGGACACTGAGCGCAATGAACAGCAACGCAAGGACGGTGGCGTAAATCGGTGTAACGGTCATGGCGGCTCCGGCAGTTGTCGTGCGTTGACGGATTCTATCGTCTGCCGGTAATCAGAACGTTTTGGTCACTGCAATTTCGCGCATGACCGCCTCTGCGCTATGGTGGTGTGCGGCACGTTCGCGGTCTGCAATTGCATGAGCATCCCTGCGACACCAGGTTTGCAGGTAGGCCCCGAGTTCACGGGCATGGGCGATCACGGCTTCGCCCAGCCGGATCCGGTCTGCCGAATAAGCGGGCAATGCCTGCCCGATGTTGTTGTGATGCATGTGCAGCAGGTCGGCCAGTGCCAGTGCATCGCCGGCTGCCTTGGAGACGCCCATTCCCACGTGCGGCCGTGCCACAAAAGCTGCGTCGCCGAGCAGTGCAACTCGACCCCAGTGCATGCTTCGGGATTCAAGGTCGAAGATCGCCTGGAAAAAAGGCTGGCGTGTTTTTTCAACGACTTCGGCGAACTGCGGAGAGAGGTGATCGCGTGCGGCCCTGCGCATCGCGGCCAGGACTTCGGCACGGATCAGTGGCGGCGGAATGCCGAGTTCATGCTGCCGGCCCTGGCTGTCGGTACAAAGCTCCGGCAGTTCATCCTGAACGTGTGTCGGGCGATACCAGACGAAATTGAAGCAACGTTCACCGGCACGGGTGGAATTGTTGAAACCCGCAACCGGATAACCCAGCATCTGTTCGCGCTCTGCAAGGCTGAATGCGAATCGCGGAAACAGGTCGCGGTGTGTGTCCGGGCTCAGCGCCTGTTCCTCAACCAGTCCCCGCCACGCCACATAACCGGCATATTGCGGCCGCGATTCCGGCGCGAACTGATTGCGTACTGCCGAGCGGATGCCGTCGGCGCCGATCAGTAACTCGCCGGTGGCGTGTGCGCCATTGCTGAAACGGACGGTGACTGAGGCATCGTCCTGCGCAACCTGAGCACAGCTGTGGCCCAGGTGATATCGATCTTCAGGAAATGCCGCAAGCAGAAGCGTGTGCAGTCGACCCCAGGTAGTGAGGCATTGGCGGATGTCCAGCGTGCCTGCAACCGATCCGTCACGTTCGAAGGCGACGCGGCCGGCGATATCAACGCCGATGGTGTCGTCCACCGGAATGCCGATGCGCTTGAGTGCGGCAAACAGGTCCGGGTGGGTGATGATGCCGGCACCGCGGCCCGCCAGCGGTTCTGCTGACTGTTCAAATATTTGAACGTCCCACCCCTGACGATGCAGCAGATTCGCTGCAAAGAGTCCGCCGAGGGAGCCGCCGATGACCAGCGCGCGCGGCGCTCGTGATGCCGCGGCCATGCGGTTCAGGCCGCCGGTGCGATCTCGGCAGCGGGGTAGTTCAGTTCTATGGTGACGCCGCTGGGATCTTCGAAAAAGACCTGGTGTATGCCCAGTGAGGGAACGGTGCGCTCGCGGGATGCAATGCCGTGGCGCTGCAGTCGGGCGCGCATGTCGTCGAGTCCGGTCGCGGCAAAGGCCATGTGATCGACGGTGCCGGTGCCCTGCAGGGAGGCGACATCGCGGTCGCCCAGATAATCCTTGAGACCCTGCGGATCATTCGGATCAATACCGATGATGTGAACAACGCCGGTGGTCTCCGGGTACTGAGCGCCGTTGTAAAGCCAGATTCCCGGGAACTTGAACGGCGGGCGGAAACCCGCCGTAAATCCCATGACTTCGGTGTAGAAGCGGCGCGATGCCTCGATGTCGAGCGTGCGGATCGAGTAGTGATCGAGCTTGCCGACGGGCATGCGCCGCTCCCGGTTTACTGAAGTGGCTTACTGCAGGGGCGAGAACGCCGAGGGCATGACGATCTTGTTTTCCTGGGCAACAAGGGTCACTTCAGGCAAACCTTCCTTCTTGGCCACCAGCGACGGTGGCCAGACGCCCGTGGCGATCGCCTGATTGCGCGTTTCATTGCGCGCTTCCAGCGTCGGATACGACCAGATGTGGACAAAACGGTTGACGTTGCCGCATTCGGCATACCACATCGCCACGAGCGGGCTCATTTTGACGCGCGCGGGGAGTGCCTTTTCCCAGGTCTTGGTGACTTTGCCGAGCTCACCCGGTGCGTGGGTATAGGTACGCATTTCGAAAATCGGCCCCATCTTGCCGGGCTTCACTTCCGGCGAAAACGCGAAAGGGATGAAGATTTCGGTGCGCATGTTGAGTATGAATTCGCCAATCTTCGGTGGCCAGTTCCCGGAAGAGGCGGCTTCGTTGCGAATGCGCTCGCGTTCCGCCATGTCTTTGTAGGGCCAGACATGGATGATCTGGTTCAGCGGGCCGATTTCGGTGTGCCAGAACGCAGCCAGCGGGGACAATTTTTTGCGGAACTCGTAGGCCTCGCCGAAACGCTTTTCTACTTCGGGCACGGAATGGGGTTTCAGGTCGTAAGTGCGCACTTCGTAAATCATGGTTTGCTCCTCCGGTCGTCGCCGCTTTATGGAGCGGCGATATTACCAGAGGCGGCGCGGTACGCCCGCGCCGCGTTCCTGCCTCAGAGCCCCTCGTTGGCCTGCTGTCCTGCGTGATACGTGGTGTATACCAGCACGGGGATTTTCAGCCCGCCGAGATGCTGATCGAGCAGCGGTTTGACGTCGCTCCAGTCCAGCCGTCCAACACCGGTGGCGAGGCGTGGCAGGGCAATGCTGGTGAATTTTTCTGCTTCTGCCAGCTTGGCCAGTTCGCGCAGGGCGTGCCCGACATGCTGCACGGTTGCCGGACCCGGGGTGCCACCGTGGTGGCCTTCGATTGCCTCCTGCGTAAACAGGCTGACGACGCGTTTGCCGTCGGCTCCCATCCAAGCCCAAAGGGTGCCGGACTTCGGGTGCTTGGACTGGCAGAAGTGGCGGAAATCCTTGTACATCGCCGGCCAGTGTTCGCGCAGCTGTAATGCGAGACCGGTGTGGAAGGGGTCGTTCGGTGCCACGCCGTGGGCGATGGCTTGTGCTTTGGTTAGCAGCAGGTCGCCGCTGACTTCCTTGATCATGAATGCCTCCGTTGAAATGATGAGTCGATCCTGTCGCTCACAGCTTCAAGGTAGTCGCATAAACGTCGGGGCATTTTGATACAGCGCAAAGATCGCACCAATAAGAGGCATTCAGGATGCCGCTTGTCCGGTCACATGCTGGACAACTTTCCGCGGATGGTGCAAGCCGTATTACACTGCGCTTGGTTGTACGGGACGCAACATAAAAATACCTGCGCCCGGCGGCCATTCCACGAATGGAGGAGATGATGCCCAAGCATCGAGTGTTCTGCGCGAGCCTGTTGCTCGCGGCAATGATGACGTCCGCATTTGTTCATGCGCAGTCCTGGCCAACCCGTCCGATAAGGCTGGTCGTGCCGTTTGCACCGGGCGGCAATACCGACATTATCGCGCGCGCGATTGCGCCGAAAATGACCCAGGAGCTCGGCCAGCAGATCCTGATCGACAATCGCGGCGGCGCCGGCAGTACCCTGGGCACTGCCATCTTCGCCAAGTCACCGCCGGACGGCTACACCATAGGCATGGTGTCCAGCGCGCATGTGATCAACCCCGGCGTGCGCAAGACCCTGCCCTACGATTCCATCAACGATTTCGCGCCGATTACCCTTGTTGCCGATGTGCCGAACGGCCTTGTCGTGCATCCTTCGTTGCCGGTGAGGGACATCAAGCAGTTGGTCGTACTGGCAAAGGCGCGTCCCGGCCAACTGGCCTATGCAACGCCAGGCCATGGTACATCGACGCACCTGGCGATCGAAATGCTCTCCAATGCCGCGGGCCTGAAGATGCTCCATGTTCCGTACAAGGGTGTTGGCCCCGCGACCACCGACGTCGTCGCCGGACAGGCGCAGATGATCTTTGCGGCGCTGCCTGCGTTCATTGAATTCGTGCGTGCCGGACGCCTGCGCATGATCGCGCAGGCGGGCGCCAAACGCTCTCCGGCTGCGCCCGAGGTGCCGACGATGATCGAGCAGGGCTACAAGGATTTCATCGTCTCCAGCGGTTTCGGCATGTTTGCCCCGGCGAAAACGCCACGCCCGATCGTCGACCGGCTCAACGCCGCGGTGGTCAAGGCGCTTGCGGATCCGGCGGTGCGGAATGGATTGTCCAGCCAGGGGGCCGAAGCCGTCGGCAATTCGCCGGACGAATATGACCGTTACAACCGGACGGAGATCGAGCGCTGGACCAAGGTGGCGCGTGCTGCCGGCGTTGTTCCCGAATGAACCTGTTTGTTGTTTTCATCACTGATTTGCGACCAGCCCAACCAGGAGTAAGCCCGAAATGAGCAGCAAAAAATTCAAGGTTTCGCAGCCACGCAAGATGAAGTTGCTTGTTGAAAAAAACGTGCAGATCCCGATGCGCGACGGCACGCTGTTATACGCCGACATCTTCCGTCCGAATTTCAAGGACAAGGTGCCGGTGCTGTTCAACACCAGCGTCTATCAGAAAGACAAAGTGTGGAGTCCGCCGGCTGACCTCGAGGAAAAAGCCAATCCCTATATGTGCTGGGAGACGGTTAATCCGCTGTGGTGGTGTCCGCGCGGTTACGCCTGTGTGCGCGTGGATTCCCGCGGCGCCGGCCGTTCGCCGGGCAAATCCGAGCCCAGTTCCTATCAGGAAGCGCTGGATACCTACGACGCCATCGAGTGGGTGGCCAAACAGCCCTGGTGTTCGGGCAGCGTCGGCATGTCGGGCATCTCCTATCACGCTTCTTCGCAATGGCGCGCTGCCAACATGCAGCCGCCTGCGCTGAAATGCATCATGCCGTGGGAAGGGCGCGCGGATCAGTATCGCGATCAGGCTTATCACGGCGGCATTTTTGCGCTGGGCTTCATCGGCAACTGGTGGCTTACGCATACCGCCCACCATCTGCTGGGCAAGCCGCGCAGCTATAACCCCGACGCCTTCCACAACGACATGATGTGGAACTACATGCGCAATGATCTCGACTCCCAGTACTGGCGCGCGAACAGCGCGCAGTGGGACAAGATCAAGGTCCCGGTTTATTCTGTCGGCAACTGGGGCGGTTTCTCGATGCATCTGCGCGGCAATACCGAAGGCTTCATGAATGCCGCGTCAAAACACAAAAAGCTGCGCATCCACACCGGTTCACATTTCCATCCCTACCATTCGGAAGAAGGGCGCACCGACCAGCTGCGCTGGTTCGATTACTGGCTGAAGGGCATTGACACCGGCATCATGAAAGATCCGCCGGTCAAGCTGGAAATCCGCACCGGCGGCAGCAAGAAGCCCTATCCCTTCCGCTATGAAAACGAATGGCCGCTGAAGCGCACCAAGTGGACCAAGATGTATCTCAATATCGAACGCCAGCCGACCGATAAGGAAGAACTGCTCGAAGGCACGCTGGTCAAGACGCCACCGCGCAATCCGGCCAAGGCCACGTATTCCGGCAGCGGCTCCACCAGCGCCGGCGTGGCATCGGCATCGTCATTGGCCACAACGCATGGTCACGGTGCTTCCGGCCGCAGCGGCGTCTCTTTTGTGACGCCTGTGCTTGCTGAAGATACCGAGATCACCGGGCCGCTGGTCGCCAATCTGTGGGTGTCGAGCACTTCCGAGGACATGGATCTTTTTGTAACCATCCGCAACATGGATGCCGACGGCCACGATGTCTGCGAAGTCGGCCAGCATGGCCAGCCGGTACCTTGCGTTACCAAAGGCTGGCTGCGCGCCTCGCATCGCAAACTCGACCCGGAAAAAACGCTGCCCTTCCGGCCGTACCATTCGCATGACGAGCGGCTGTGGCTGAAAAAAGGCGAAATCGTCGAATGCCGTGTCGAGGTCTGGCCGACGAGCATGGTGTTCAAGAAGGGGCACCGTATCCGTATCGACATCCAGCCGCGGGACGGCGCCGGCAGCGCGCCGTACACGCATTACCACTGCGATTACAACGCCGGTGCGAAAAACACGATTTATGCCGGAGGCAAGAACGCGTCCTACCTGATGTTGCCGATCATTCCGGCGAGGAAAGGGTAGGTTTTTTTACCGCCAAGCCGCCAAGAACGCCAAGAAAACCTTTCCAAGAGCCGGGGTCAACAATGAAAGTTTGGTTTTGATCATTGCTGATCGAAGTGCGGCTCAAGCTTTATTGGAATGAAGGTTCTGTGGTTTTTCTTTTGAAGTTCTTGGCGCTCTTGGCGGCTTGGCGGTAAATGGTTTTTGCTCAGGCAGCGTCCAGCGTATCGCGCACCCACGCCAGCACCGTGGTCAGCCGCGGCGGCAGCACATCCTCGGACTCATCGAAGGTGACCCAGCGCCATTCATCGTATGCAGGCTGGCCGAGTTCATGCACGATGGGTAGCGTTACTTCGGCGGTGTTGGTGATCGCCAGGTAGTAGCGCGCGATTTCACCGGTGCCGTAAGCGATGGTTTCTTTGTGCGACTCGGCGGAATCGAAAGCCAGGTCGGAGATGCCGGTACCTTCGGTTGCCTCGCGCCGTGCAGCGTCATGCGCACTTTCGCCTTCTTCGAGCAAACCCTTGGGGAAATCCCAGTGTTTGCCCGAGCGCAATACCAGCAGGCGCCAGTCGCCGCCGCGGCGCCGTGCGATGACGACGCCGGCCGAACGGACAACCGTTGCGGGTGCGGTCACGGAATCTGGATCTTGCTGCCGGGATTGCCCATGCCGGGCACGACGATCGACGAGGCCTGCTGGCGGCGCAGTTCCTGCAGTTCACGCACCGTACGTTCCACCGCTTCCTTGGCGGCGTCGCCGAATTTCTCGACGGCTTCAGCCACACCGGCGGCTTCGATTTCGAAGTTGATCGGCAGCGGGCCGGCGTTGGTCATGATCTGCGCTTCGCCGAGATAGATGGTCGGGCGCGCGCTGTCGTCGGCACCGGCGCTGGTGATTGGAGTCATGCGGCGGATGGTGCCGACTTTGCGGTCGGTGATGATGTCTTCGCGATAAAGCGTCGTCGCGTCCATTTTGCTGTCAGGGGTATCGGGTCTCTGGGCCATGGCGTTTGCATCCGGTGTGGAAGGTAGAAAAAGTCGGGAAGGGGCGTAGGGTATCAAAAACGCCCGGTTGATGGCATGCCCGGTGCGATAATGCCGCCATGCCCGGCATCATTCTGACCACCATCAACGCCCGTTATGTCCATGCGGCCCTCGGCCTGCGCTATCTGCGCGCCAATATGGGGCCCTTGCGCGACAAGACGGTAATCCGCGAATTCGTGCTCGGCGACCGCCCGGCCGACATCGCCGAACGCCTGCTCGCCGACAGGCCGCAGCTGATCGGCTTCGGCGTCTACATCTGGAATGTCGAGGAAACCACAAGGCTGATCGCAATCATCAAGCGGGTCGCGCCGGAAGTGGTCGTGGTGGTGGGCGGGCCCGAAGTCAGTTACGAGACGGAAGTGCAACGCATCTGCGCACTGGCCGATTACGTGGTCACCGGCTGGGGGGACATCACCTTTCCGCAGCTCTGCGCCGACATCATGGCGGGCAACCGGCCATCACAGAAGGTGCATGCCGGCGTGCAGCCCAAACTCGCCGATATTGCGCTGCCTTATGCCGAATACACCGAAGAGGACATTGCACGGCGTTTTATCTACGTCGAAGCTTCGCGCGGCTGCCCGTTCAAATGCGAGTTCTGTCTGTCTGCGCTGGACAAGACCGCGTGGCCTTTCGAGCAGGAGCGTTTCCTGGCTGAGCTGAAGGCGCTGTATGACCGCGGCGCGCGGCATTTCCGCTTTGTTGACCGCACCTTCAATCTGAAAGTCGCGGCCAGCCTCGCCATTCTCGATTTTTTCCTGGAGCGACTGAGCGACGACCTGTTCATTCATTTCGAACTGATCCCCGATCATTTGCCGGAAAAACTCAAAGCCGCGATCCTGCGCTTCCCGCAGGGCCGGCTGCATTTCGAAGTCGGCATCCAGACCTGGGATGAAGCGGTGCAGGTGCGCATCTCGCGCAAGCAGGACAACGCGCTGGCCGAAGCCAACCTGCGCTGGCTGCGCGAGGAATCACCGGCACTGATCCATGTCGACCTGATAGCCGGGTTGCCCGGTGAGGACTTGGCCACCTTCGGCCGCGGCTTTGACCGGCTGTATGCGCTGAAACCGCATGAAATCCAGGTCGGCATCCTCAAGCGCCTGCGCGGCGCACCGATTGACCGCCACACGGCCGGGCATTCGATGCGCTACAGCCCGGATACGCCCTATGTGGTGCTGGCCACCGACGCCATGAGCTTTAATGACGTGCAACGCATCGTGCGCTTCGCACGCTACTGGGATCTGGTCGGCAACTCCGGCCGTTTCCATCGTGCCTTGCCGCTGCTTCTTGCGGATTCGCCGTTTGCGCGCTTCATGCAGTTCACCGACTGGCTGTATGCGCGCACCGCAAAGACCCATGAATTCGCGCTGGAAAAATTATGTGGATACCTGCATGATTTTCTGGTCGAGACCGGTTCTGATGCCGCGACGGTTGCTGCGGCCGTGGTCGGTGATTACGAAGCCAGCGGCGCCAAGGGGCGCCTGCCATTCATGAAAACCGGCACGCGGCCGGAACCGCAGCCGGGCGCGCGCGGCAAGCTGCGCCAGACGCGCCATGTGCATGCGTGATTTGAGGAATATGCAGCTGGGGATATCCAGCGAGATGACGAGGTGAACGATGCGACGGTTTGACCCCAATGAATTTGCCCGCAACGTGCTGGGCGAAAAACTGCAATCATGCAGCGAACGGCCGGTAACCGGCTTTTTCCGCGACGGCTGCTGCAATACCAGCCCGGAAGACGCCGGCGTGCATACGGTGTGCGCGGTGATGACTGCGGAATTCCTTGAATTCAGCAAGGCCCGTGGCAATGATCTGTCGACGCCGGTGCCGGAATTCGGTTTTCCCGGGCTGCAGCCCGGCGACCGCTGGTGCCTCTGTGCGCCGCGCTGGCGAGAGGCGCTCGATGCCGGCTGCGCGCCGCGGGTGGTGCTGGGGGCGACGCATGAGGCCTCACTGGAATTCGCCTCGCTGGCGGATTTCAAGAAACACGCCATCGATCTTTCTTAAGCATTGACCTTTCATAAGGAAGGAACAGCATGACCGACATCGACGGCAAGACCCTGACCGCAATGCCTGCGCAGGACCTGATCACGTTGACGCATATCATCTACGCACTGCATGCCTTCAGCGTGCTGACGGGGATGTTCAGTGCAGCCTTTATCGTCACAGCCTTTCTCAGCGGCTGGCCGTCGATCATTGCGGTGATCATCAATTACGTAAAACGCGACAGCGTGCGCGGCACTTTCTTTGACTCGCATTTTTCATGGCAGATCCGCACCTTCTGGTGGTCGCTGCTGTGGGTGGTGATCGCCAGTGTGCTGATTGCGACCATCATCGGCATGGTGATCGGTGTGCCGATAATGATTGTTGTTGGCCTGTGGATTCTTTACCGCATCATCCGCGGCTGGCTCGCACTGATGAGCCGCAACGCGATGCCGATGCCGGACTGAAATGTCGGTACGGATCGACAAGTGGCTGTGGGCCGCACGTTTTTTCAAGACGCGTTCGGTGGCGCAGCAGGCGGTCGAAGGCGGCAAGGTCCGGGTCAACGGCGAACGCGTCAAACCGGCCAAGGATCTGCGCGTCGGCGACGAACTGGCGATCCAGATCGGCAATGCGGAATGGCTGATCCGCGTCGAACAACTATCCGACAAACGCGGACCGGCAACCGTTGCGCGTACGCTGTATGCTGAAGACGAAGCCAGTCGCATCCGGCGTGAAGAGCAGGCGGCATTGCGCAAGTTCGCCGCCGATCCCGCGCAGGACATTCACGGCCGGCCGACCAAGCGCGAGCGGCGGCAACTTGACCGCTGGCGCGACCACTAGATCTGCAAAAGGAATATGGCCATGAGCAATGCAAAAAACATCGACCTTGAACAGGCCGCCAAGCTGATCCATGAACTGGAGCGCGACCTCGCGAAGGTGCAGGGCGGTGCAGGCGACGTGCAGCGCCTGCGTGATGAAGTGGAAACCCTGCGCAACCTGCTCAACTCACCGGTTCAGCGCCACCACTGGGTCAGCGACAGCCTGCACGACATCCGCAGCCTGCTCGACGAAACGGTTGATGAAGCCATTTACGAAGGCACGACGATCAGCCGTTACGCCGCGGACATCGCCCGCATCCTCGGTCTGTAATTGACTAAAAAGTCAATATAAACAAATACTTATAATCAATTTCGCGGCTCACCTTCGCGACACGTTCAGGCCTTCAGCACGCCGGCCTTGCCGTCTTCCACCACGTATTGCCCCAAGTCATACACCCGCGACTGCGGATCGGCGGTATCGTAAACGCCGCGGAAGGTGGTCTCCCAGCGCCGCGGCGTGACTTCGTATTTCGAATAACCGCGCCGCATGCTGTTGGCGAATTTCACATGCGGGTTTTTCGCGAGCAGCGTTTCATTGCGCGCGCGGCTTGGGCCGTATGACGAGATCGACGTCGCGACAAACTCGCTGGCCACCACCGGTGAACGTTCATTGTCGAAATCGACTTTAAGATCACAGGCCGCGGCGAAATGTACATCGCCGCCGAGCACCACCGGGTTGCGCACCTTGCGTTCGGCAATGAATTTGAGCAGCTTCTCGCGAGCCAGCGGATAGCCGTCCCAGCCGTCGGTATAAACCGTACGCGTGTTTTCCGGTCCGCGGTCGGCCTGTGCCATCAGCGTGGTCTGCGCAATGATGTTCCAGCGCGCGGGCGATGCGGCCAACGCCTGTTCCAGCCACTGCTCCTGCGCTGCACCCAGCATCGAGCGGCCGGGTTGTGTGCGTTCCGTACACTCCGCCATGTTGACCTGGTTGCCGCCGGCGCGGCGCGTCGGGCGCGGGCATACGTGGTAATCGCGGTACTGGCGCATGTCGAGCAACTGGATGCGCGCCAGATTACCCATCGCCTGAGTGCCGTAAATCTTCATGTTCGGTCCGCCGGTGAAGGTTCCGGGCGGTAGCGGCATGTGTTCGTAATAGGCCTGATAGGCGGCGGCGCGGCGGGCGAGGAAGGCATCGATGGGGTCGAGATCCTGCGAGCGGTCGTTGGCGTAATCGTTGTCGACCTCGTGGTCGTCCCACGTCACCAGCCACGGGCAGGCGGCGTGCGCGGCCTGCAGGTTCGGATCCATCTTGTACTGCGCGTAACGGTTGCGGTAATCGGCCAGCGTGTACGGCTCACCGAAATGGTGCTCGCGCACCCGGCCTTTGCCCCAGGAACTTTCGTAGATGTAGTCGCCGACATGCATCACAAAATCCAGATCCTGGCCGGCCATGTCGCGATAGGCGGCGTAGAAGCCGTGCTCGTAGTGCTGGCACGACGCCACCGCAAAACTCAGCTTGCCGCGCGCATCGTCGGCCGCCGGCGCACTGCGCGTGCGGCCCACAGCGCTCACCGCATCGCCGGCCATGAAGCGGTACCAGTACCAGTGCGACGGCGCGAGGCCCTTCGCCTGCACATGCACGGCATGCGCGAACTGCGGCGTCGCCAGTGTTTCACCGCGGTTGATGATCTTGCTGAACTTGGCGTCGGCGGCAATCTCCCAGCGCACCGGCACATTAGCCTCCGGCATGCCGCCGCCATTCAGCGGGTCCGGCGCCAGTCGCGTCCACAGCGTCACGCTGTCAGGCTGCGGATATCCGGAAGCCACACCCAGCGAGAAGGGATTCTGCGCAAAACGCGGCTGGGCGATGACGCGGGTGACGGGGAGGGCCAGCGCGGCGGAGAGGGCGGCGCTGCGGATCAGGAAACTGCGGCGGGTGTTGTTCATATTGGAACTATAACGCCTGACCATTACGGTCTGTGGACACGCCCACGAAAGGAGGTTCAGGATATTTAGCGGATTAATTGGTTAAACTCCAACGGTGCGATTGTTTGCCTTCGAAGGAAGTTGATGAATGCATTGAGAAAAGCAGGACTTGTTCTGGGTTGTGTTTTGTTGAGTACAGGCTGCGCTGTTGATACGCCTTCACCGACACAATCGAAGACCGTAATAGGCAGCGTGACCTACCGCGAGCGCATCGCCTTGCCGCCATCCTCGGTCGTCAAAGTCCGCCTGGTCGATGTCTCCCGAGCAGACGCACCGGCAACATTGATCGGCGAACAGCTGATCAAGACTGCGGGCCGGCAGGTTCCGTTTCCCTTTGAAATTGCTTACGACCCGAAGCGGATTGAAGAACGTTTCACCTATGTCGTGCAGGCGCGCATCGAGGACGAGGACGGCCGCTTGCTCTTTATCAGTGACCGGCATTACCCGGTGCTGACCCGCGGCGCGGGGCAGCATGTCGATCTGGTGCTGCGCACAGTGGCTGCGCCGGCGCCGAAGTAATCTCCCGGCCACTCAAGCAGATGACGACTACGCTCAACATCATCGGCCCCGGCCGCGTTGGCCGCACACTCGGCGCGTTGTTTGCGAGCAAGGCGCTGTGCACGGCCCAAGATGTATTGAGCGCGGAGTTTGCGACGGCGGAATCGGCCGTGGCTTTTATCGGCGCAGGCCGCGCGGTGCGCAAGCTGGCTGACATGCGTCCGGCCACGCTGTGGCTGCTGACGCCGCCGGATGGCGCCATTGCGTCGATGGCCGTTGCACTGGCGGCGGCCGGCCGAGTGCGTGCCGGTGATGTGGTGTTTCATTGCAGCGGCGCGCAACCGGCATCGATTCTTGCGCCGCTGGCAGCATCGGGCGCGCATCTGGCGAGCGTGCATCCGCTGAAAAGTTTTGCCGAGCCGGGCGCGGCAGTCGAATCGTTTGCCGGCACCTGGTGTACGGTCGAGGGTGATGTCGCAGCACTGGCGCTGTTGCGTCCCTTGTTCGAGCAACTGGGTGCGCGGGTGGCGCAGATCGATCCTGCGGGCAAGACGCTGTATCACGCCGCCAGCGTGCTGGTGTGCAACGATCTGACGGCCTTGATGGAGAGCGGCTTGCGCGCGTATGAGGCCGCGGGGCTGGACTGCGCCACGGCGCAGGCCATGATGGAGCCGCTGGTGCGCGAGACGCTGGACAATGTGTTTGCGCTGGGCACGGTGCGCGCGCTGACCGGGCCGGTGGCACGGGGTGATGCCGCGGTTGTGCAGCGGCAGATTGAAGAATTACAGCGACTCGACCCGCAGATTGCTGATGTTTACTGCGCCCTCAACCGCATTGCGCTTGAGTTGGCGCGTACGCAGGGAATGGCAACACAGGATTTGCTGGATACCGTTGCACAGGTGCTTTCGCGACATCGCTGATCCACGGTCTGCGTCATAATCAGCGTCTGCCCGGATAACAAAAAACGCGGGCAACTCGGTCCATGGATTCAAACAAGGGAGGAGTCATGAATTTTCGCCGGTGTGTGACATTGCTGCTCGCTGCAGCCACGGTGCTGGGCCATATCGGTGTGGCTGCGGCACAGAACTGCGAAGCCTTGAAAAAACTGTCGCTGCCGGGTGCCAGCGTGACCGGTATCGAGGCAGTGGCGGCCGGTGCGTTGACGGCGGGCGATGTTCCCAAAGGCACCGAGAAGCAGGTGCAGGCGGCACTGGCGCGATTGCCGGCGCTCTGCCGCGTGCAGGTGTCCGCAAAGCCCGGGCTGGGTTCCGATATTCGGATCGAGGTTTGGCTACCAGCCGAAGGCTGGAACGGACGGTTGCAGGCGGTGGGTGATGGCGGGCTCGCCGGCTTTATTCCGTTTGCGCTGATGGCGCAGGCGATGGCTGGCGGTTACGCCACTGCTGGCACGGATACCGGGCACGTCGGTGCCAACGTTGATTTCATGCCCGGCAATCCCGACAAGCTGCTGGATTTTGCCTACCGTTCCACACATGAACTGGCGAAGACCGCCAAGGCGGTGATTGCGGCGCATTACGGCAAGCCGCCGCGCTGGTCCTATTACAATGCCTGCTCCGGCGGCGGCCGCCACGGCATTACCAGCGCGCAGCGTTTTCCCGCCGACTTTGACGGCATCGTTGCCGGCGCGCCGTCATGGAACCAGGCACGGCTTGATGCCGCGCGCATCGGTATCAACCTGATGGTGAACCGCACGCCGGAGCACCATATTCCCGCGGCCAAGTATCCGGCGGTGCATCGCGCGGTGATGCAGGCCTGCGACGGCTTGGACGGTGTCGTTGACGGCATCATCGAGAATCCGCGCGAGTGCCGCTTTGATTACGCCGCGCTGTTGTGCAAAGGGGCTGACGACGGCAACTGCCTGACCGCGCCACAGGTGGAATCGGCGAAGATGCTGACCTCGCCGTTCCGCATCAATGGCAAGCTGTTGCTTGAGTCGCACCTGCGGCCGGGCAGTGAACTGCAGTGGGCCACGATGGCCAGCCCCAAACCCTTGCCCAACGCACTGGCGCGCGTGCGCCACCTGCACCTGAAGGACACCAGCTGGGAATTCCGTATCGAGAACATCGCCGATGATGTGGAACGCGCGGCGCGCATGGATGATGGGCTGCTTGCTTCCAGCAACTTCAACCTGAAGCCGTTTTTTGATCGCGGCAGCAAGCTGATCATCTGGCATGGCTGGTCCGACCCGCAGGTGCCGGCCGAGGGCAGCATCATTTATTACGAAGGCGTGCGCCGCACCGTCGGCGCTGCTACAGACGAGTCGATGTCGCTGTACATGTTGCCCGGGGTGCTGCATTGCCGTGGCGGTCCCGGCGCCGATACTTTTGATCAGATGGCGGCGATCACCGCCTGGGTGGAGAGGGGCGAGAAGCCGGCGCGCATCTTGGCTTCGCGTCGCGCCGAAGGCAAAGTCGTTGCTACGCGCCTGCTGTGTCCCTTCCCGCAGGTTGCGCGGTATTCGGGTTCGGGTGACACGGCCGATACGGCAAATTATTCCTGTGCATCGCCGGGGCGTCGCTGAGTCGGCGGGATCTCCTCGCTCTACGGGATTCACAAAAATATAAAAATAATCAGATAGTTATAAGTTGTCTCCAGAGGGTGGGCTAAAGCCGGTCGGTCGACGGTTGCTTGTTACAATCGACCGATGAACAAACCACTGACTGCTGCAACACCAGGCACTGATGTGCTGGATGCGATACGCGCGCAAGTGCTGCGCGGCATCGCGCTCAACCGCGAACCCGGTTATCACTTCGCCGGCAATTTTCTTGACCTGTCCTACGACCATGTCGGCACCGATTACACCGCGCTGTCGGTGGATGTCGCGCCGCATTGCGCGGAAGCCGATGCGCAGTTGAGCCTGTCCGGTTTTGCGATCCTTGCTGATCTGGTGACGGCTGCGGCAGTACGCGCCGGCTTGCCGCCGCATACGCGGCTGGCGACGGTAACCATGAACCTGCAGTTCACCGGCTTACCGCGCACCGGCCGGCTGTCGGGGCGCGGCGCGATGCACGGGTTCGTCGAGGGTGCCGCCGGCCGCCAGGGTGTCAGCTCCATGAACATCCACAATGACGCGGGGCTGGTCTGCACCGGCACCGCCACCTTCATGATACTGAAGCCGCCAAAAGGCGTGGAACTGCATCCGGTACCGCATCGCCGTCGCGGCGAGAACCCGACGCCGGACATCCCCGGTGGCAAGCTGCGTCCGGACGAGAAAAAAATCGTCGCAGCCTCCGAGGTTGCGCTGGCTGCGGTGGGTGAACACGGCGGCTCCTTCGTGCAGCGCTTCTGGGGTGTGCAGGCGACGCATGTGCCGGGCGGTTCGCATTCGACCGTCAAAAACGGTCCGCACATCGGCAACCGCGTCGGCCATGTGCAGGGCGGCATCCTGCTGGGGCTTGCTTCGGAGAACGCGATCGCGGCGCTGACGCCGCACTGGCAGCTGACGGCGATTTCAGCGTGGTACATCAGTCCCGGCGAAGGCCGTGCACTGAAAATCCGTTCGAAGGTCGTGCACCACGGCCGTCTGGTCGCAGTAGTGCGTACCGAAGTCACCGGCAAGGGCCATGACGGCAAGCGGCGCAAGGTCTTCGAGTTGATGACTACCCACGCCTACCGTTCCGAGTAGCCATGCCGCTGCGCACCCTGACCGGAAAACACGCTGATCCGCGCAAGGGGCGCGGCGCCGGGGTCAATCCCGAGGGGCGTTTTGAGCAGGTCGGGCGCGAGGGGTATGACGACGGATGGGAAAGTGCAGCGCAGGATGAAGAACGTGCGCTGAAGACCATCGTGACGGATGAACGTGCAAAATCCATCATTGCGCGCAACGATTCACCGGATATTCCGTTCACGCAGTCAATCAATCCGTATCAGGGCTGCGAACATGGCTGCATTTATTGTTATGCGCGCCCCAGCCACGCTTATCGCAACCTGTCGCCGGGCATTGATTTCGAAACGCGCATTTTTGCCAAGATCAATGCGCCGGAATTACTGCGCAAGGAATTGTCCAAGCCCGGGTACAAGTGCGAGCTGATTGCGCTCGGCGCCAACACCGATCCCTACCAGCCGGCGGAACGTTCGCGTGGAATTACCCGCGGCATCCTCGAAGTCTGTGCCGAGTTCAACCAGCCGGTGGGCATTGTCACCAAAAACGCATTGCTTGAACGCGATATCGACATTCTCGGGCCGATGGCCGCCAAAGGCCTCGCCGAAGTGTTTGTGTCGGTGACCACGCTGGACCATGAACTGGCGCGACGCATGGAGCCGCGCTGCACGGCGCCGGTGCGGCGGCTGCAGGCGGTGCGTGCACTGGCGGACGCCGGCATTCCGGCGGGCGTGATGGTGGCGCCAGTGGTGCCCTTCCTCAACGATCACGAAATCGAAGCGATTGTTGCTGCGGCGGCCGAACACGGCGCGCAGCGTTCGGCGTACATCCTGATGCGCCTGCCTTTCGAGGTGAAAACGCTGTTTCGCGAATGGCTGGAGCGCCATTACCCGCTGAAGGCCGCGCATGTAATGAGCCGTGTGCAGGCGATGCGCGGCGGGCGTGACAATGATCCGGAGTTCGGCAGCCGCATGCGTGGCGACGGCGAGTTCGCGCAGATCCTTGCGCGGCGTTTTGAGATTGCCTGCAAGAAGGCGGGCCTGAATCAGGCCCGGCGCGGTGAGGGCATGCAGCGGGACACCTCGCAATTCCGGGTGCCCGGTGGGGGTGTGCAGGGGCGGTTGTTTTAAGTTCAACAACAAAAGCAGCCACAGAGGGCACAGAGTTCACAGAGGAAATTCAACAGCGAAACGCTTTATGCCGCATGACAACCTGCTGGTTTTCGGGGTTTTCTGTGCTCTCTGTGCCCTCTGTGGCTAAAATGCCCTAGGTTTTCGCGGAGGTGACATGAAACACGAAGTTGCGTTGTATGTGGACGAGGCGCTGGGGCGTTACGGTTTTCCCGACGGGCATCCCTGGGGTACTGACCGGCAGAATGCGTTCTGGCGGGAGGCAACTAACCAGAAACTCGATCATTCGGCTGGGCTGTCCGGTTCGCGTGCGGCGACGGCGGAGGAAATCGCGCGTTTCCATGGGGAAGACCATGTGCAGCGCGTGCACCAGTTGTCGGAACAGGGCTACGGATCGATTGATTACGGTGATACGCCGGCCTTCCCCGGTGTGTACGAAGCCAGCGCGCATGTCGTCGGGGCCGCGCTCGATGGTCTGGCGCGTGTCATGGCGGGTGAAGTGCTGCGTACTTTCCAGCCGATCGGCGGGTTACATCATGCCGCGCGTGACAATGCTGCAGGCTTCTGCGTGTTCAACGACTGCGGTGTGGTGATTGATACGCTGCGTTCGCAGTACGGCATCCAGCGTGTGGCTTATGTCGACATCGACGTGCATCATGGTGACGGTCTGTACTACCCTTATGAATCCGATCCCGATCTGGTTTATGCCGACATCCATGAGGACGGGCGTTTTCTTTATCCGGGCACCGGCGCCGAGACCGAGCGCGGCAAAGGTCCGGGTGCCGGCCTCAAGCTGAACATCCCGATGAAGCCGGGTTCGGGTAATGCCGAGTTCTTCGCCGAGTGGGAACGTGTGGAGGCGCACCTGCGTGCGCACAAGCCGGAGTTCATCGTGTTCCAGGCAGGCGCGGACAGCATTGCCGGCGATCCGCTGGCGCATCTGCAATACACACCGGAAACCCATGCGCATGCGGCGCGGCGGCTGTGCGTGCTGGCCAATGAAATGTGCCAGGGCCGCATCATGGGATTCGGCGGCGGCGGTTACAACCGCACCAATCTCGCGTTGGGCTGGTGCGGTGTGCTCGATGCGTTCATTCGCGGTTCCGAGTAGAAGCGGAAAAAAGAAAAAGCAGCCACAGAGGGCACAGAGAGCACAGAGAAGTACAAAATCAACCTCCTGGGCTTATGGAAAAATTGCCGCTTGTGTGTAGATTTTTTGACTTTGATTTCCTCCGTGTTCTCTGTGCCCTCTGTGCCCTCAGTGGCTAAAAAAGGTTTTGACTTAAATAATCCATGCAAACCATAAAAATCAGTGTGCTCGATCAGTCGCCGATCATCAGCGGCCACACGCCGCAGCAGGCGATCCAGCAGACCCTGCGCCTGGCGCAGGCTGCTGAGCAGATGGGTTTTTACCGCTACTGGTGCGCTGAACATCATTCAGTCATGGCGCTGGCTGATCCCTGTCCGGAGATCCTCATCACGCGGCTGGCGTCGGCGACTTCGAAGATTCGCGTTGGCACCGGCGGCGTGCTGCTGCCGTATTACAGCCCGCTGAAAATCGCCGAGCAGTTCCGCATGCTCGAAGCGCTTTTTCCAGGGCGAATTGATCTGGGCATCGGCCGCGCACCCGGCGGTGATCAGGCGACCGCGATGGCTATGGGGCAGGGGAAATATCCGTCAGCAGATGATTTTCCGGACACGGTTCAGTACCTCGACGCCTACCTCAACGACGAAATGCCCGCGAGCCATCCGTTTGCCAGAGTAAAGGCGCAGCCGGCGGGGCCGACCAGTCCTCAGATTTACCTGCTCGGTTCTTCCGATTACAGCGGCGCGCTGGCGGCACAGCTTGGATTGCGTTTTGCGTTTGCGCATTTCATCAGCGCGCGCGGCGGTGATGTGGTGATGCGCGATTACAAAAAACGTTATCAGCCGTCGCCGCGCGAGCCGCAGCCGCAGGCAATGGTCTGCGTGTTCGTGATCTGCGCGGATACGCAAGAGCAGGCGCAACGGTTGTCGCAAAGCGTCAACCTGCGCCGCCTGAACATGGATTACGGCGTCAATGCGGCGGTGCCGACGCTGGAAGAAGCGGAGCGTTATCCGTATACGGAAACCGATCGTCAGCGCATCGCGCATC
The DNA here is from genome assembly GCA_964531455.1 of uncultured Bordetella sp. Taxonomy (GTDB): domain Bacteria; phylum Pseudomonadota; class Gammaproteobacteria; order Burkholderiales; family SG8-41. The sequence goes on along the minus strand of CAZHFZ010000020.1, from coordinate 7,001 downwards.
ACAGCCGCCGCGTCGTGCTCGGTACGCCGGATGTCGTCAAACAGCGACTGCTGGAGATCAAGGCCGAGTTTGAAGCCGATGAACTGATGGTGATCACCATCACCGGTGACTACGATTCGCGCCTGCATTCATATGAATTACTGGCAAACACGTTCGGACTGTCATCCGTATGAAACCGGGCGGCGTTAATGTAAGCATCGGACTGCAGGGCCGGTAAGGCGGCAGCAGATCTTGATAACCAACTGTTTTTATTAAGTATTTAATGAGTATTCAGAGGAGGTTCCCATGAAACAACTGATCGCAGCCGTTATTTGTGCAATGTTTGCAATGTCCACCGCATATGCCCAGGGTCAGGGCGAAGCAAAAGGCGAAGCCAAAAAAGGCGCACCTGCTGCTGAGAAAAAAGCTGATAAAGCAGAAACAGCCAAAAAAGAGCCGAGCGAAGCGCAGAAGAAACAGCAGGAGCGCATGAAGGATTGCAACGCCAAGGCTGAGGGTAAGTCGGGCGATGACCGCAAGAAATACATGAGCTCTTGCCTGAAAGGCGAAGACGGCGGCAAGAAAGAGCCGAGCGAAGCGCAGAAGAAACAGCAGGAGCGCATGAAGGATTGCAACGCCAAGGCTGAAGGCAAAGCCGGCGACGAGCGCAAGAAATTCATGAGCAGCTGCCTGAAAGGCTGATTTTTGCAGTAACCGGCAGTCGCGTTGCAGCGGCTGTCAGGAGAAGGGCATACTGGAAACGGTATGCCCTTTTTCTTTGATGCGGTCTGGCGCTGGCGCTTGGTACGACTGATGGCCGTACTGCTGGGCGGTTTCGTCTGCATGTCGGGAGGGTTGAAGATGGCTGCTGCCGCTGACGACTGGAATGTGCGCCGCGAGCGCATGATCGCGGACATCGAACAAATGGTGCGCGAGACAAGTCGAGAAACCGGACGTGAGTCGCTGGCCGCGCCGGTGATCGCAGCCTTGCGCAAGGTTGAGCGCCATCGTTTTGTGCCGGCGCGTTTGGCGGCGCAGGCCTATGACAACCGGCCGCTGGGCATCGGCGAAGGACAGACGATTTCCCAGCCGTATATTGTTGCGCTGATGACCGATCTGCTGAATGTCGGGTCTGGTCACCGGGTGCTGGAAGTCGGCACCGGTTCGGGCTATCAGGCTGCTGTACTGGGAGAACTGGTCTCTGCGGTTTTTTCGGTTGAAATAGTCGAACCCCTGGGCCGTGAGGCGGCTCGCACACTGGCTGCAGCCGGTTACCGCAATGTACTTACGCGAATCGGCGATGGTTATGCCGGTTGGCCTGACGAAGCGCCGTTCGACGGGATCATTGTGACTGCGGCTGCGCCGGAAGTGCCGCAGCCGCTGATCGACCAGTTGAAAAACGGCGGGCGGCTAGTGATCCCGCTGGGTAAACCGCAGGGCATACAGTCTTTGTTTGTCATCGAGAAAAATGCACAGGGGACTGTGACCCGGCGCAAGGTGCTTGATGTGCGTTTTGTGCCTTTGACTAGGCGGCCGGGCTGAGGTCGAGGGTGCGCGCCAGCCACGGCGCAGTGACTTCCGAGAAAATCCGTTTGCCGCTCCACGCTGCCGAGCGTCCCATGTGTCCGCCTTCCGGATTGATCCACACCGAGCTCTGCGGATAGGTGGCTGCAAGCAGTTCAACATCGGCAATCGGGATCTGCGAGTCACGCGCGCCGTTGATCAGCAGCAGCGGCGCAGCGCGCTGTCCAAGGACGCCGCGCATTTGCAATGAATATGCCGGAGCAGCCATCAGTACTTCATCAAGCGTTTCGACATTGAAGAGCGCGGCAGTGGCCGGCAGATAATCGTAAAGGTATTCGTGTGACTCCAGCGACGGCGCCAGCCACTGTGGCTGGAAGTAGTGATGAATGGGGCCGCCATGCATCACTGCGCCGCGCAGGCGCTCGCGTTCGGTGACCGCGAGCATCGCGGCCCAGTAACCGCTCCAGCTGCGGCCCTGAACCACGACGCGTGATGCATCAAGGTTGTCGCGGCCGGCGACCCAGTCAAGCACGGTGCTGAACATGTGGTCTGCCCCTGCGGCAAGTGCAACCGGCGCTTCGCCGGTGCCGGGCATGTCAATGGCGAGCAGGGCCATGCCCCGTGCAAGGTAGGCATCGCCCAGCGCCATGACGTCTTCCTTGCGGGAATCCAGGCCGCTGATGCCGATCACAAGCGGCGCCTTGCTTTGGCCCTCAGGTACACGCAGGTACGCGGTGATGACCTGGTTGTCATACGGGATGCGCACCATTTCCATTGCGGGTTCGAGCAGGCGTCCGTAGTTGCGGAATGCGGCCAGCGCCCGCGGATATACGTAGCGCTTGAAGGGTGTGTTTTCAACTGGCCAGCGTGCGTAGTGAAACAGTCGCCAAGCCAGACGGTAAGCCTCACGCGCTGCAGTCTTGTCCGTGTTGATCAACGCATCTGCCCGCTGCAGATGCAGGTCGCCGCGTGCCGTCCACGCTTGTGCCCACGCATCACGTTCCAGCGTGTCGACGCTGTCGATGACCGCTTGTGCATCGGCTTCGGGCACGCCGGCAATCGGCATCAGCCTGCCGCGAACCCGGCGCATCAGCTCGGTTTTGAGTTCGCTCAGCGAGCGGCCGAGGCGGTAGGGGTTGTCTCGGGTCAGGGGAATAAACCACATGGCATCAGCTTATTACAGATCGTTTCTCGTGCAGTGCAGCATAAGGCGGTGCGGCACCAAAATAAAGCGACGCATGCGCAGGTTGCACCGCGAGGTGGCGCATCAGGGCCGGATCGGGGCCGAATTGCGGGGTGATTGGCCCGTTCGCCACATGGCACGGTGGTTGCTCTCTTCAACGCTCAGAAACCCACGGTCCTTACACCGGAGGAGCGCAGCATGAACTGGGCACACCTGATCGCACTGCTGACTGCGGACCAATCGCTGTCAGAGCATGAAGCAGAAACACTGTTCTCCGCCATATTTGACGGCGGTGTGTCCGAGCTCGAAATGGGCGCAGTTCTGGCGCTGCTCGAACAACGCGCGCTGACGCAGCCGGAGTTGCATGGCGTACTCGCGGCGCTGTCGACCCGGGTATTTCATGCCACCGCGCCGGCGACACAATGGCGTCCCGTGGTCATGCCGGCTTACGGTACTGCGCGCAGCCAGCCGAATCTGGCCCCGCTGCTGGCGATCAGCCTGCAGCGGCTGGGCATCCCCGTACTCGCGCACGGTACGCTGAGCGGTGACGGCGGCGTTGCGTCCGCCTATCTGTTCCGTGAACTGGGCATCATGCCATGCGCCAGCCTGGCGCAGGCGCAGCAGGCGCTGAGCGCCGGACAGCCGGCGTTTGTGCCGACCGGCGCAGTGTCGCCGGCCATCGCGGACCTGCTTGCGCTGCGGGCGCGACTCGGCGGCGGCAAGCTGGCGCGCCTGCTTGCGCGGCTGGCTGATCCCTTCTGCGGCGAAGCACTGCAACTGATTCCCGCCGCGAATGCGCGCGAGTGCGTGATGCTGCAAGCCCTGTGCTGCGAAACCGGTTCGACGGCGCTGTTGTTTGAATCGCTCGACGGCGATGCCGTGGTCGATGCGCAGTGCCGTCCGGCGATGACGCTGGTCACCGAAGGTACGGTGCGCCCGTTGTTCGATGCGGAGGCGACCCCGCGCTGCGCGCACCCGCTGCCCGCGGCACAGGACCTTAAAGGCACGGCGCAATGGATTACCGGCGTACTCGAAGGCCGCATTCCGATGCCGGCGCCGATTGCCAACCAGATTGCCTGCTGCCTCTATGGTGCGGGTTATGCGCAGGACCTGAACCAGGCCAAGGCCATTACTGCCGTGGAAACCGGCAGCCTCGCTGCGGCCTGACCCACTCCCGCACCCCGTAGTTTTCCCTTCCATCGTCATGGCTTTTGGCTGTGATGACGCGTCCCTGTGATAGACTACGAATTGATTTTACTCTAGTCAGTTCACAACAATCACGCAGTGAAAGGAGTACACGTATGGGAGCCATATTCCAGTCTCTGGGACGTACTGTCCTCGCAGGGTGCATCATTCTTGTTGTTCTCATTGTCGCCACCGGCGGCGCCGGCGCGCGTGGCGGTGACCACGCCTGGTTCGCCTTCCTGTTCCGCTGGCTGCATGTGATGGCCGGCGTGATGTGGATCGGCCTGCTGTGGTACTTCAACTTTGTGCAAATCCCGTCGATGCCCAAGATTCCCGACGAACAGAAACCGGCAATCGGCAAAGTCATCGCGCCGACCGCGCTGTTCTGGTTCCGCTGGGCCGCTCTGGCCACGGTGATCACCGGCCTGATCGTTGCTTCGATGAACGGCTATCTCGGCACCGCGCTGATGTTCGGCAAGCCCTTCACTGCCATCGGTATCGGAATGTGGCTGGCGCTGATCATGGCTTTCAATGTCTGGTTCATCATCTGGCCGAACCAGAAAAAGGCGCTCGGCATCGTTACTGTTGAGGCTCCGGCCAAGGCGGCAGCTGCACGCATTGCGATGCTGGCTTCACGCTTTAATACGATGCTGTCGATTCCCATGCTGTTCTGCATGGTGGCCCAGCAAAACGGCGGCCTGTAATACACAAGCAGCAGTCGTAAAAAAGCCCGGGTGACCCCGGGCTTTTTTTATTGGCGGCGGCATCAGCGCGGCGGCGGCAATTTGTCGAGACCTTCGAGTTTTGCGCCGGGGCCGATGCCGCGCTTGCGGAACCAGCCGAGGTTCATCTCCAGCGCGTATCGCACGGGCTGCTTCGCATTGTGCGGATCGCGCGTGTGCGGCTGCATGTCCTCGATGTTGATGATGACGCCCTTGTCGTCGATGAAAGCCACCGAGAGCGGGATGTAGGTGTTCATCATCCACATGCCGTGTTGCGCGATGTTCGGGAACACGAACAGCATGCCGCGGTTCTCCGGCAGCATGCGCCGGTGCATCAGGCCCTGCATGCGGTCGGGATCGTTGTTGGCGACTTCCGCGGTCAGTGCATGTTTGCCGATGTTCAGTTCGACCAGCGGCATCGCCGCCTGTGCCGACAGGCAGACAAAACACAGGGCCAGACACAGCAGCAGGCGTTTCATTCGGCAATCTCCGGCGCGGCCTTGACCAGCCAGTCGGCGATGGCGCCGCGCAGTTCGGCGACGTCGCCGATGGCGGGGAGCAGTTCGAGTTTCAGAGAAGGATGACGGGCACGAATGCCATCCAGCAGTTTGGGCACGTCATTTTTCAGATGACCGCCCTGCGCCATGAACAGCGGCGCGATGCGGATGTTGCCGTGGCCGGCTGCGACAAGTTCGTTGATGGCGTCTGCCAGCGCCGAGCCCTGGAATTCGAGGAAGGCAAGTTTCACGGCGAGGTCGGGGCGCGTGGCTGCGACCCGTGCGGCAATGGCGCGAAAGGGTTCGGCCCATTCCGGATCACGTGCGCCGTGTGCGAACAGCACCAGGCCGGAGGTTGCGGTCACGGTTCAGCCTTTGCCGGTGCTGCCGAAACCGCCGGCGCCGCGGTGCGAGGCTTCAAAGTCCTCAACCACATTGAAAGCAACCTGCACCACGGGAACGATGACCAGTTGTGCAAGCCGCTCCAGCGGATTGATGGTGAATGCCGCATGGCCGCGGTTCCACGTCGACACGAACAGCTGGCCCTGGTAATCCGAATCGATCAGGCCGACCAGATTGCCGAGCACGATGCCGTGTTTGTGGCCGAGGCCCGAGCGCGGCAGGATCATTGCCGCCAGTCCCGGATCGGCGATGTGGATGGCCATGCCGGCCGGAATCAATGCGGTCTGTCCGGGATTCAGCGTCAGCGGCGCGTCGAGGCAGGCGCGCAGATCAAGTCCCGCGGAACCGGGTGTTGCGTACTGCGGCAGCTGGTCGCGCAGGCGCGGGTCGAGAATTTTGACGTCGATGGATTTCATGGCGGCGGCAGTCTGGGGTGGCGAGAGCGACGGCTTTGCTTCAGCCGGTTATTTCGACCTGGATTTTGAACCGTAAAGACCGGCGATGTGCTGGATGATCTGTTGCGCAACCACATCCTTGGACGCAAGCGGCAGACGGTGCGTGCCGCTGTCATCGAGCAGCGAGACTTCGTTGTCGTCGGCGCCAATGGCGGTCTGTGCAAGATTGGCGATCATCAGCCGCACTTTCTTGCGTCTGCGTTTTTCGTCAGCATAGGCATCGAGGTTGCGGCTTTCCGCGGCGAAGCCCACGCAGAACGGCGGCTTCGGGCGCGAAGCGATCCAGCCGAGGATGTCCGGGTTCGGTGTCAGGCTGATGTGCAGCTGGTCTTCCTCGGTTTTCTTGATCTTGTGTTTGCGCGGTGTGCTGCTGCGGTAGTCCGCAACTGCGGCGACACCGATGAAAATGTCTGCTTTCGCGGCATGTTTTTTCACCGCTTCGAACATCTCGGCGGCGGTTTGCACCCGCGCGACGGCGGCGCCGACCGGCGGGGTCAGGCTTACGGGTCCGGAGACCAGCGTCACTTCGGCGCCTGCCGCGACGGCTGCCCGGGCCAGCGCATAACCCATCTTGCCGGAGCTGCGGTTGGTGATTCCGCGCACGGCGTCAATCGGTTCGAAGGTCGGGCCCGCGGTCATCAACACGCGTTTGCCCTTGAGGATTTTCGGCGCGAGGAAGGCGCTGATGGCTTCAGCCAGTACATCGGGCTCGAGCATGCGGCCCATGCCGGTTTCACCGCAGGCCTGATCGCCGCTGTCGGGACCGAGAATGGTGACGCCGTCGCGCCTCAGTTGGGCGACATTGCGCTGTGTTGCAGGGTGTTCCCACATCTGGCGGTTCATCGCCGGTGCGACGATCAGCGGACAGTCGCGGGCGAGGCACAAAGTGGATAGCAGATCGTCTGCCAGTCCATGTACGGTTTTGGCGATGAAGTCGGCGGTTGCCGGTGCGACGACGATGGCCGCTTTGTCGCGTGACAGTTCGATATGCGGCATGCCGTTTTCAATGCGGCCGTCCCACATGCTGGTGTAAACCGGGTGTCCGGATAGCGCC
>CAZHFZ010000019.1:0-59860 GCA_964531455.1 uncultured Bordetella sp. | reverse complement strand
CTGCAGGGCAAGCTTCTGAAGCTGCTCGAAGAGAAAACTGTCCGCCGACTGGGCAGCCTGCGCGACGTGAAGGTTGACGTGCGCATAGTTGCTGCCACAAACAAACCGCTCGAAAAACTGGTGCAAAAGGGCATATTCCGGTCGGATCTGTATTTCCGCCTGCGCGGTGTGCAGCTCCGGTGTTGTGTGAGCGTGATAACGATATTCTCCTGCTGGCGCGGCATTTTCTGGCGCTGAACGGCGCACGCTACCAGAAGCGCGACCTGGTGTTCAGTCCGGAGGCTGAGCGGGTTTTGCTGGATTACGCCTGGCCGGGCAATGTGCGTGAACTGCGCAACGTTGTTGAGGAGGCAGTGCTCCTGGCATCCGGGCCGGTAATCGGTCCTGATCAACTGAGCCTGTGTGCGACGCTGGGTCGTTCAAGGCCTGGTGTTTCGCCATTAGCCAGGGAGATGTTGCCCGATATTCCCAGTGGAGGCCTGCAGCTTGGCGAGGTTGAACGTGGCCTGATCCTGCAGGCACTGCAGAAGACGTCATGGAATGTGACTCGAGCTGCAAAGCTGCTGGGCGTGTCACGCGACACGCTGCGCTATCGCATAGACAAGTTCAATCTGGTCGAACACCGGCAGGACGAAAGCGGGCCGGATTGAGCCGGCGCGCTGAATCTCATTTCAGGTTACCGCGATAACAATCAGCAGTGCGGCAAGAAGGGCGATAGCAGTTGCGAGTAAACGGCTGTTGCGCTGTTGTACTTGCACCAGCATTTCGAGCTGCTTGCGCAGGGTGATTTCGTGTTCCCGCGACAGGTAGCTCTGGGCCAGTCGCGGCAATTGCGGCAGCAGTTCGCTCCAAAACGGCAATTCCTCGCCGACGCGGCGCACCAGTCCGCGCCAGCCGATTTGCTCCGACATCCAGCGCTCGAGAAACGGCTTGGCTGTACGCCACAAATCGAGATCGGGATCGAGGTCGCGGCCCAGCCCCTCAACGTTCAGCAGAGTCTTCTGCAGCAGCACAAGCTGCGGCTGGATTTCAATGTTGAAGCGGCGTGATGTCTGGAACAGGCGAAGCAGGACTTTGCCGAACGAAATTTCTTTCAGCGGCTTGTCGAAAATGGGCTCGCACACTGCGCGTATCGCAGTTTCGAATTCTTCGACCCGGGTGCCCGGGGGAGCCCAGCCCGATTCGACATGGACTTCGGCGACCCGACGATAATCGCGACGGAAAAATGCGATGAAATTGCGCGCAAGGTAATGTTTGTCGACCTCGGTCAGAGTGCCCATGATGCCGAAATCAAGCGCGACATACTGGCCATCAGGCGCAACAAGGATGTTGCCGGGATGCATGTCAGCGTGAAAAAAACCGTCTCGAAACACCTGAGTGAAGAATATTTCCACGCCAACGCGCGCAAGTTTGGGAATGTCCATGCCCTGTGCGCGCATTTCTGCAACGGCGGAAACAGGGATGCCGTGCATGCGTTCCATCACCATGACTTCGGTCGAGCAATAGTCCCAGTGGATTTCAGGTACGGCCAGAAGCGGTGATTTGTGGAAATTGCGGCGCAGCTGATTGGCGTTCGCTGCTTCCCGCATCAGGTCGAGCTCGTCCTCAAGATGGCGGGCGAATTCGGCGACCACTTCACGCGGCTTCAACCGTTTGCCATCCAGCCAGAGCCATTCCAGCAGAACGGCGCCGGCATCAAGCAGCGCAACATCCTTGGCAATCACGCTGGCAATGCCCGGGCGCAACACTTTGACGGCGACCTCGGTGCCATCAGGCAGCGCGCCGATATGCACCTGCGCGACCGATGCGCTGGCAATGGGCTTCATCTCGAAACGCGCAAATACCTGCGTCAGCGGCTTGCCGTAAGCCGCAGCGAGAATGCGTTCAACGTCCGCCCCCGGGAACGGTGGCACCCGGTCCTGAAGGCGGGCAAGCTCTTCGGCGATATCCGCCGGAATCAGGTCACGGCGTGTCGACAATACCTGGCCGAATTTGACGAAGATCGGGCCCAGAGCTTCCAGCGCATGGCGCAAGCGTTCGGCTCGTGGCGCTGCCAGATCGCGCCAGAAAAGCAGCGTGCTGACCGCCGCGCGCAGCACCCGCACCCGCTCATGACCGAGCAGGAATTCGTCGAGCCCGAAACGCAGGGAGACACGGAGGATTTTAAGCAGGCGAAGGATGCGCACCTGCGCATTTTATCCGTCTGCGGCATTGCCGGGGCGGGTACTGCGGGAATCAGCGCGGAATCAGCTGCGCAATGCGCTTTTCCAGCCGGGAGAGGTCGTCACGCAGCAGATCCACATCCGCGGCAAACCTTGAGAGATCGTTGGCAGCCGCAACCGCCGGCCGTTCTTCAGTCCAGTATTCCGATAGTGAACGGACGAGATTTTCCCCGCTCATCCGCGCCCATTGTCCTACGGTGTGCGCCGTACCCGTCATTCGGTGTGCGGCTATGTCGCCGAACACTCGCGACAGATCTTCCTCTGCGTCCCAACGCAGGTGGCGCCAGAGATGATGCACCGCGCCTGCGAGCGCGGTGTCGCCGTCAATGCTTATCTCTCTCCACGCCGTATCATCCTTGGTCGCCATCCGCAGCAGCAATCCAGGGGTTACGCTCAGCGTGGCATCCGGGATTGCACCAGTTGCGGCAGGTGTGACTTCACCGGAATCCACAATCCGCAGGCTGGTGGAAAACGGGAAGCAGCGTACGCATACCGTCTTGCCAGCGAAGGGTTTTAACGAGTCACGGGCCCAATCGTTGGCGCGCAGAAGATGATTGAGCGGTGCGCCAACGATTGCATCAATTACGGATGGCATGGTTGCCATACGCAGATCAGCCCTGCTGGATCCCCGATACCTGCCAGCCGGCGGAGCCGCGCATCGGTTTCTCAAGATGCCAGATTTCAGAGAAAGGTTGTGGTTCAGCTGCGCCGTCTTCGCGAATCAGACCCGAGAACCGCACGCTGGCTACATACAGAAGTCCCTCGTTGACGACTTCCAGCACTTCCGATTCAAGCGTGACGACATCAGTTTTGCTGTTTGCCGCACCTTCGCTCTGCCACTGCTCCTGGACGTCGGCCAGCAGATCGGGGGCGAGGAAGTCGGCCAGTGCTTCGCTGTCGCGGGCATCATGTGCTTCCTGCAAACGGACAAAGTTCAGTCGTGCATGGCGGATGAACTCGGTTGCGTTGAAATCGGCTGGCCAGCGGCCTGCCGACATGGCTGCAACAGAATGCGGAGCGGCGCTGCTGCCGCCGCCCATGGCCATAGGTTCTGGTGCCGCTGCACCCTGATGGCCGGCGTATTGCATCGGAGCCTGTGCGGCACGACCGCGCAAGGCGCGGAAAACCAGCACGGCAACTGCTGCGAGGGCGGCGACAAGCAGCAGACCGGATAACGCACCGGCGATGCCGTTGTTCATGAACAGGGCCATCAACCCTGCGCCCATGGCCAAGCCGGCCAGCGGCCCCAACCATTTGTTGCCTGTCGTTTGCGCTGCAGCTGCAGCCGGCTGTTGCGCCGGCGCGCCGGCCTGCTGGGCCTGTTGTTGTTGCTGTGCGGGCGCTTTGGGCGCAGCCTGCTGCGTCATATTGCGTTGGGTGCCCATGCTTTTGCCGCCGCCCAGGCGCTTGGCAGCGTCGGCTTCAACGGCGACCATGGCCAGGCCGAAAAACAGGGCAACCGCTGAAATCATGATTTTCATGCTCGAACTCCTCGGTTTATGAGTGTTGCTTTGACAGCGCAATTATAGGGTTAGCTCCCGGCTTGTTCATTGCAAACTGTAATGGTATGCCGCGTAGTAAGGTAATAACCAAACTCAGGGCTTGAGAGCGGCGGATGTTTCAGAAACGGATGCCGCGATGCAACGCCACCACACCGGCAGCAAGGTTGAAATACTCAACACGTTCCAGTCCGGCGTTTTGCATCAGGGTTTTCAGGGTTTCCTGGTCAGGATGCATGCGGATCGACTCCGCCAGATAACGGTAACTCTCGGCATCATTGGTGATCAGTTTGCCGAGTCGCGGCAGAATCTGGAAGGAGTAAGTGTCGTAAATGGGCGCCAGTGGCTGCCACACCCGCGAAAACTCCAAAACCAGCAACCGGCCGCCAGAGCGGAGTACGCGGCGCATTTCTGCCAGCGCGGCATCCTTGTGCGTCATGTTGCGCAGGCCGAAGGCAACACAGACGCAGTCGAAGTATTCGTCGGGGAATGGCAGTTTTTCGCCGTCGCACTGCACTGCGGGTATCAGCTTTCCGCCATCGATCAGGCGATCACGGCCACGCCTCAGCATAGGGCCGTTAATATCGGTAATGATCACCGAGCCGGCAGGGCCGACGCGTTCAGAGAACAGTGTTGTCAGGTCCCCGGTGCCGCCGGCAACGTCAAGTACACGCTGCCCCGGGCGCACCAGACTCTGTTCGACTGCAAACCGTTTCCACAGCCGGTGCAGGCCGACTGACATGAGATCGTTCATCAGGTCGTAACGAGAGGCGACCGAATCGAAGACCTCAGCGACTTTCCGCGCCTTTTCGTCTTCAGCGACTTTCTGAAAGCCGAAATCGGTGGTTTTGCTCATGCCCTTCTCACGCGTCGCGGCTGGCGCCAGCGTCCTGCAGACGCTGCAGATATTGCTGCCACATGGATTCCTGCTGAACACCGTAGTCGTAGAGTAGATCCCAGGAATAGATGCCGGTGTCATGGCCGTCGGAGAATCGAAGCTGAATGGCGTACTGACCTACCGGTTCTATTGCACTGATGGCGACGTCTTTCTTGCCGGTTTGCAGGGTTTCCTGGCCTGGACCGTGACCGCGTACCTCAGCGGAAGGAGAATGGACGCGCAGGAATTCGCAGGGCAGGCGGAAAGTTTTGCCGTCTGCAAAGGATATCTCAAGCGCACGTGAGGCTTGGTGCAGCGTGATTTCGGTGGGCAGCGGCACACCCTTGTTGAGTCCAGCCATGTGTGTTCCGTGAGCGGTTCGTAAACAGAATGCATCATCATAACCGACAGCGGGGATTATCAAGAAATCCGCTTATATTCCAATGGTTTGTGTGCGCCGCCGCGGTTTTGTCATATCGCCGTAACAAGAGGTTCATAATATAGGCAGGGTAAAAACCCACTTGGAGTCCGCATGGCAGCAACAATACTGGTTGTGGAAGACGAACCGGCAATTCAGGAGCTGGTAGCCTGCAACCTGGAACTTGCCGGACACCAAACACTGCGCGCCGAGTCCGCGGAACAGGCGATGCAGATGGTTCGAGAACAACTCCCCGACTTGATCGTGCTCGACTGGATGCTGCCCGGCATCAATGGTGTTGAGTTCGCGCGACGGTTGCGTAGCGACAAACGAACACAGATGGTGCCGCTGATCATGCTGACGGCGCGCGCGGAAGAGCAGGACAAGCTGGCGGGCCTCGAAACCGGGGCGGACGACTACATCACCAAACCTTTTTCTCCGCGCGAACTCAACGCGAGAGTCAAGGCTGTGCTGCGCCGGCGTTCGCCGCAGGCAACCGACGACGTGGTCGAAGTCTCCGGACTGCATCTGGATCCGAACAGTCACCGGGTCATCGGTAATGGTGAACCATTACAGCTTGGCCCGACGGAATTTCGCTTATTGCATTTTTTCATGACCCATGCCGAGCGTGTTTATACTCGAGTACAATTACTTGATCAGGTATGGGGTGACCATGTGTTCGTCGAAGAACGTACCGTGGATGTACATATTCGCCGTCTGCGCAAGGCGCTGGAGCCGAGTGGTCATGATGCTCTGATCCAGACGGTTCGCAGTTCCGGATACAGGTTTTCAGCTGGTTGAGTGACCTAAGATCATGATGTTGCCTTTGAATCGCGTGCTGCTGCAATGAGCGCTGTCTGGTGGACATTGTGTGTCCGCTTGGTGATGATTGCAGTTGTCGGCTGGGTGGCGTGGCTGGTCAACGGCGCTGTTTCCGCGCTGGCGCTGGTTGCCGGTATCCTGCTGTTGATGCTGCTCCAGCATGTCCGCCATCTTGCGCGGTTGTCGAAATGGCTGGCTGATCCGCGTCCCGAGGCGTTGCCGGATGGTTCCGGCATCTGGGAGGACGTATTTGCCGCGTTTTATCATTTGCTTCGCCGCCAGCGGCGCAGCGAATCCCGGCTGACCGCTACACTGCATGATTTCAGGCGCGCGGGCATGGCCATGCCTGACGGTCTGGTGATCCTCGACGGTTCCAACCGGATCGAGTGGTGCAATCCTAAATCGGAGCAACATTTCGGACTGGATGCCCGGCGTGATTTTGGTCAACTGGTGACTTATCTGGTGCGGCAGCCACAGTTTGCGGAAGCACTGGGGGCCGGTTATGCCGAACCGTTGACGCTTCGCAGTTCCCGCGGCGCCGATCTCGTCTTGTCGGTGCTCATCGTCCCCTACGAGGAAAACCGCAAACTGATCATCAGTCGCGATGTTACTGATCGCGAGCGGGTTGAAACCATGCGCCGTGATTTTGTCGCGAATGTATCTCATGAACTGCGGACACCGCTGACGGTCATCGGGGGGTTTCTGGAAACAATTGCGGATATGGAGACGCCCAATCCCGAGCTGATCCGCCGGTCGGTGCCATTGATGAGCGACCAGGCAAAACGCATGCAGACGCTGGTTGAAGACCTGTTGACGTTGTCGCGGCTTGAATCCGAAGGTAATCCGGCCCGTGAAGAACCGGTAAATGTTCCGGATATCATGCGCGGCTTGTACCATGATGCTCTGGCATTATCAGCGGGCCGTCACAAGGTGATATTGCTTTTGGAGAGTCCGGCTTGGGTGAATGGCGCCGAGGACGAACTGCGCAGCGCCTTCGGCAACCTTGTCAGCAATGCAATTCGCTATACGCCGGCGGGTGGGGAAGTTCGCTTGCTGTGGAAGGCGGGCGCAGACGATGGTGCGGTTTTTTCCGTACGCGATACGGGGATCGGTATTGAACCGCAGCACTTGCCGCGCCTTACCGAGCGCTTTTACCGGGTCGACCGCGGCCGTTCGCGCGAAACCGGCGGCACCGGTCTGGGGCTTGCGATTGTCAAGCATGTGGTCAACCGCCATGGGGCCAAGCTTGAGGTCAGCAGCGAAGCCGGGCGCGGCAGTTGTTTCAGCGTGGTGTTTTCTGCCAGCCGGATGGTGGCGCGGGATTCTTCCGCGGGAACCAGCAGCAAGCGCAGCGCCTGACAACAATCTTTTTTCAGCTGTTATTTCCGTTGGCGCCTGTGGACTGCTTCACCACGGCTGCAATCGCTTCATCGAGCACAGGGCCCCACTCTCCGGCAGTCTTCTGGCGCAGCAGGAGGCATGATGGATACCAGGGGCTGTAATCGCCTTTTTCGTGCCAGTACCAGATCCGGCCCAACGCGTAGGGCAACATCACCAGCGTCGGTTTACCCAATGCGCCGGCAAGGTGTACGGTGGTATTGCTGACCGAGATCACGATGTCACAGGCGCTGATCAGCGCAGCCAATCCGTCGATATCATGGAAGTTGTCGATGTCCTCGGCGCGAGCGAGCGTGAGGCCGGTTTTTTGCTGCAGCATTCCCCGCTCTTCACTGGTATCGCCATATTGCAGATCGATACAGCGAACTCCCGGAATGGCGATCAGTTCGCCGAGTTCGTGCAAGGCCATGCTTTTCAGCATGCCCACGGCTTCGTTGGTGCTGCGCCACGATATCCCGCAGAGCAGGCCGTCTTCCGCACCGAAGCGCTTGCGCAACTGTTTTGTGCGCTCTTCATCAGCCTTGAGAAACCCTCGACGTCCGGACGGAAAGCTGTCCCAGTTTCCACGCAGGTGTTTTCCCAAGTCACCCATTGCAACCTGCACGTCGACCCCAGGCAATAATGGCAGCGCATCCAGTGCTATCACCCTTATTGCAGGCAGGCTGCGTTGCAACAGCAGTACCAGGCGAGCGTCTACTGCGACGACCAGGTGGCGTGCGTGCGCCTGCATTTCTTCAAGCATGCTGCCATACAGTATCTGGTCACCGATGCCTTGCTCGCCCCATATCAGCAGAGTGCCATCGACGTAATCCCCATTCCACGAAGGTTGAGTGAACACGGGTTTGCTTCTGCCGCGCTGACCAATCTCCCAGCCGCGGCCGTAGTGGCGCCAGCCGCGTTCGAAATCGCCAAGTAACAGCCGGCACAGGGCTTCGTTCCAGTAAGGGCGAGGATGGTCAGGTAACAGGTCTTGCGTACGCGCGTAGTCTTCAAGCGCTTCAGCATAGCGGCCCAGCAGAATACGGGCATTGCCGCGGTTCTGGTAGGCATCAGCGCAGTTCGGGTCAACAGCTAGCGCTTTTTCGCATGCAACAATCGCCGCCTCGGGTTGTTGGCATCGCACCAGCGCGTTGCCCAGCCTGCTCTGGAAATCCGCGCGGTCCGGTGCAAGCATTGCGGCACGCCTGCTGTCGTCGAGGGCTTCCGCATGACGGCCCAGTTCCGCAAGCGTACCGCTGCGATTAGACAGCGCTTCAGCGAAGTCGGGAGAAATTTTCAGGGAATGATCAAACTGCTGTAGTGCTTCATGATGTCTTCCCAGCGCGGCCATTGTAGTGCCGAGGTTATTCAGCGCGCCGGCATCGCCAGGGCTGACCGAGACCAGATGTTCGCAACAGGCAAGCGCTTCGGCGCATTTGTCCTGCTGCAGCAGCACCGTGGCGAGGTTGTTGAGTACACTGGGCCGGTCCGGCGCGAGCATGAGCGTTTCCCGGTACAGTCGTTCAGCGACGTCCAACTGTTTTTTGTTCTGCGCATCAAGTGCGGCGAAAAACAGTTCCTGCGCCTTGGCCAACGTTGTCATGACTGGAATTTCATGTTGCGTAAACGGATCGACTGAACGCCAGTATGGGACACACTTCAGCCCGTATCATTGGTCCTGCAGTTCTGCCTGAATGGCCTGCTCCAGCAATTCGATGCCCAAGCGTTCCGGCGATCCATCGCGCTGGCGCGTACCCCAGACTGGTTGCGGAAAATGCGGATCGTCGGCAAAACGGGGAATGATGTGCCAGTGAACGTGCGCAACCATGTTGCCGAGCGTGGCCAGATTGATCTTCACAGGAGCCAGCGTCTTGCGCAGCGCGCGTTCAACCGCGAATACCACATGCATGCAATGCGAACGGTCTGCACCATCAAGGTCGGTCATTTCGCGGACGTGCGCATTCCAGATTACCCTGCAAAATCCTGTGTAACCCGGCTCAGCCACCTGGACTACGCGGCAGCGCTTGTCTTTCCACAGCACGGTGCCACCTTCCGTCGCACACAACTCGCATATCATGCCGCATGTCTCCTGAATAACAATCTGCGGTACGATAAACCAGATTTTCGTCTGGTGCGACTGTCGCTTTAAGCCTTGGGCCAGCGCATGAACAAGCGCTGGTGACCGCACGAAAGGGGTGTACTACGGAATCAGGCTGCGCTGTAGCTTGCGCGTTCGAAATTCGAGCCGCTGTCGATCAGCGCCGTTAACCGGATCTGCCGTGGCTTGCCGTCATGGATATCCATGACGCGCCCCGGGCCATAGGTTCCGGGGCTGACCAGTATGGTTTGCGGTTCGCTGCCGGGAACGCCGGCAAGAAGCAGCGCACGGTCATAGGGAATCTGATTGTCGGCGATCCGGGCGGCAATGGGCTGCGCCTTTGAACGCAGCAGCCGGAAGCCAAGCCACGTCATGCCTTCGCTATCGACGGAAAGGCGTTGCACGAAACCCAAGTAGGTATTGCCGTTGGGTGCGACCAAACCGAGCAACTGGTTGTGCGTCAGGCGCGTGGTGTCAGTCGGCTTGCGGCACATGCCAAGTATTCCGGAGGCGCTTTGGTTGGCGACCTTCCATGTTTCCAGCGTTCGGCTGCGTGCCGAGGCTTCACCAATCGATGGTCCGTCAACACGCTCAAAGCCCGCCATTTCGAATCGTGCCCGGGAGTGCAGACCGGCATCCGGTGGCGAAAAGGGTTTTCCGCTGATGTTGTAATGCATCGCCGCGAGGGTTCCCGAGACCAGCACGTTGAAAGATACTTCCTTGCGCTCGTCCACACGTCCGGTTCCCGGTGCCAGCCAGTGCAGGTGTAGCCCCAGCATCAACTTTTCGCAGGCTTCGCGTGAAATCGGCCCCATGCCGAGTTTGTCCGGGCTTTGCGATTTCAGGCCAACGGCAGTCTGGCGCAACTTGTCGCCGATTTTTTCAAGATCAAGATAGCGAAGGTTGTCGCCGCTCAGATTTTTCAGGCGCCGTGCGCCTTCCGCGGAACCAAGGTCAATACCGAGTGCTGTATTGGCGTCGGTAGAGACGGGGGTCTGCGACAGGCTGCCCAGTGAGACCCACTGCGCCAGCGCCCGGTCAACGGTATTCATTTGCAACAACGACAGGGATTCAGGGTTCGCGCGCTGGGCCAGAATTGTCTGCAGGTATGTCAGGTTTACAGTGCTGTGTGCCCCGGATCCCTCGGCAACGGGTGTGTCCGTAACACCTGCGCTTTCCGAGAACGCATAAAGCCGGTGCAGTTGTTCCCACAGCGCTCCCGGAACCGAGTGATACGCACGGTTGTGTGCGGTCATTGCGAAGCTGGTGCAGCGCAAAGCCCGGTAACACACCAGCGCAGCATGATCTGCAACATCAGGCGCCGTACCGGCCATGTCTGCAATCAGTGATTCATAGGCATCTGCGAGGGTGCGCCACAGAGCGATGCTGCGCGTAAAAATGTCGCGCGTTTCATCGTCGAACGGTACGGGGCGTCCCCAGTATTCCCTGCTGCGTGCGTGCTGTGCTTCCAGTGTAGTGTCGCGCAGCGCTTCAAGCACCTGCAGTCGCGCCATGCCTGTCACGCCGGTTTCCGTCAGCAGTTGCAGCTGCGTCAGCAACTGCGCCTGGCGTTGTGCGGGTGTGGCCGTCGCCAGTTGCGCAACAAACACACGCGTCGCAGCGGCGTCGGAGATTTTCAACAAACCTTGTTTAGCACTCAAGACAGTAGCCATGTCGTACCCCAATGTTGAGCAGGTACGCATAATCCGATCATAGGAGGAATCTACCAAGCAAATATGTCACATGTTGCCGTTCTACGACAGCTGCGGTGCACCAAAATGTGCTGAAAGTCACAAATTACAGCAAAACCCGCTCAATCCCGCCATTGTTTGCGCGTCCGACGTAATCTTCCATCCAGTTTTTGCCCAGCAGGTGCCGGGCCATTTCAACCACGATGTAATCGGCTTCCACGCCAGTATCCGGTGAAAAGCGCGCAAGTCCCTGGAGGCATGACGGACAGGACGTCAGGATTTTCAGCGGACCTTCGCCCCCTTCGCGCAGTTTTGCTGCGCCCCGTTGCATTTCTTCTTCCTTGCGGAAACGCACCTGCGTCGAGATGTCGGGCCGCGTTACTGAAAGCGTTCCCGATTCGCCGCAGCAGCGTTCGTTCAGCGCAACTGGTGCAGCCATCAGTGTGTTGACCACTTTCAGCGGCGCATGCGTTTTCATCGGCGAGTGGCAGGGGTCGTGATACATGTAGCGCGTACCCGTGATGCCTTCAAGCTTCACGCCACGTTCAAGCAGATATTCGTGGATATCGAGCAGACGGCAGCCGGGGAATATTTTTTCGAATTCATATTTTTGCAGTTGATCCATGCAGGTGCCGCAGGAAACGATAACTGTTTTGATATCGAGATAGTTCAGTGTGTGGGCGACACGATGAAAAAGCACTCGATTGGCGGTGGTAATCGCCTGACCCTTGGCTTCTTCTCCCGCGGCCGTTTGCGGGTAGCCGCAACACAGGTAACCCGGCGGCAGTACGGTCTGTACGCCGAGGTCAAAGAGCATTGCTTGTGTGGCCAGCCCGACCTGGCTGAACAGGCGCTCGGAACCGCAGCCCGGGAAATAAAATACCGCGTCCGACTCCTCGTTGACTTTGGCCGGATCGCGGATCACCGGTACCATGCGCGCGTCTTCAATATCGAGCAGCGCGCGGGAGGCTTTTTTTGGCAACCCGCCGGGCATCGGTTTGTTGATGAAATGAATGACCTGCGCGCGCATTGCCGGTTTGCCGGTTGTCGCAGGCGGCTGCCGGGTTTGTTGTCCGCTAAGCCCCAGCGTTTTTGCTGCCCGGTAGGCCAGCCGCTGCGCGCGGTAGCCCCATTCGATCATCACTTTGCGGGCAACATTGATGGTGCGCGGGTCGGTGGCGTTGAGGAAAAACATCGAGGCCTTGGCGCCAGCGTTGAAACGACGTTTGCCGTGCTGCCTGAGGAAATTGCGCATCGCCATGGACACATCACCGAAGTCGATGTCCACGGGGCAGGGGTTCGCACACTTGTGGCAGACCGTGCAGTGGTCGGCAACATCGCCGAATTCGTCGAAATGTTCCAGCGAGATGCCGCGGCGCGTCTGTTCCTCGTAGAGAAAAGCTTCGATTAGCAGGCTGGTGGCCAGAATCTTGTTGCGCGGACTGTAGAGCAGGTTGGCGCGCGGCACATGGGTGGCACATACCGGTTTGCACTTGCCGCAGCGCAGGCAGTCCTTGACCGAATTCGCAATCGATCCGACGTCGGAATGCTCGAGAATCAGGCTCTCCGCTCCAAGCAGCGAAAAACTCGGCGTATAGGCGTTGCTGAGATCCGCGCCCGGAAGCAGCTTTCCCTTGTTGAAGCGGCCTTCCGGATCAACCTGCTGCTTGTAGGCCTGGAACGCGGCAATCCGCTCCTGGGGCAGGAACTCCATCTTGGTAATGCCGATGCCGTGTTCACCGGATATCACCCCATCCAGTGATTCCGCCAGACGCATGATTCGGGCAACCGCCTCGGCTGCTTCCTGCAGCATCTCGTAGTTGTCGGAGTTGACCGGAATGTTGGTGTGCACATTGCCGTCGCCGGCGTGCATGTGCAGCGCGACGAAAACACGGCCGCGCAGCGCCTGGCGGTGGGCGGTATCGATGGCTTCCAGCACTTTGACGAATGGCCGGCCGCTGAAAATGTCTGCGAGGTGTGAGCGCGCTTCTTCCTTCCAGGATACCCGCACGGTGTGATCCTGCAGGACGTGGAACAGCGTGCCGCCGGCATGCATCTTGAAAACGGCAGCGGGAATCGCCTCCTGAGGCTGCAGCATGCTGTCGAGAGGCTCGTTGATGTGGTCAAGCAGCCATTGCCAGCGCGCGCGCGTCGAGGTAATCAGCGTTTGCGCACGTTCGGTGCGATCGCCGATGACTTCTGCCGAAGAGACCCCGGGTTCCTGCTGCACAACCGGCAACTCGCTGGCGATGACCGTCGATACGGCGTCAAGAATGCGCAGCTTGTTGCGGATCGACAATTCGATATTGATGCGCTCGATTCCGTCTGAGTAATCGCCCAGACGCTCCAGCGGAATGACGACATCTTCATTGATCTTGAAGGCGTTGGTGTGGCGTGCGATCGCTGCAGTACGGGCGCGGTCGAGCCAGAACGTTTTACGTGCTTCTGCAGAAACTGCGATGAAGCCCTCGGCGCCGCGGGCATTGGCAATACGAACCACCTGTGAAGCCGCTGCAGCCACGGCGTCTTCGTTTTCACCGACGACGTCGCCGACAAGCACCATTTTCGGCCGGCCCGCGCGCCGCGACTTGGTCGCGTAACCGACAGCCTTTACGTAACGTTCGTCGAGGTGTTCAAGCCCTGCGAGGATGGCATCCGGGTTGCCATCAAGATAGCGTTTGATTTCTACGATCGAAGGCACGGCTTCGCGTACCGGACTGAAAAATTCCAGACATACCGTGCGGATTGCCGGCGGCATGCGATGAAGTACGAAAGTCGCCTGCGTGATGATGCCGTCGCAGCCTTCCTTCTGGATTCCGGGCAGGCCGCCGAGGACCTTGTCGGTAACATCCTTGCCGAGGCCGCGCTTGCGAAATGTGGAGCCGGGAATTTCGAGGATTTCCGGTTCACCGTCGGGCGTTTTGCCGTCACGGGCGTAACGCGTAACCCGGAAGCGTGCTGTCGCCAGATCGTGAATCTTGCCGAGATTGTGGTCGAGGCGCTCGACCAACATCCATTGCGCATCCGGAGTGACCATTTTCCACGACACAAGATTGTCGAGTGCAGTACCCCACAGCACGGCTTTTTTACCGCCGGCGTTCATGGCGACATTCCCTCCGATGCAGGATGCGTCGGCCGAGGTCGGGTCGCAGGCAAAAACAAGCCCTGCTGATTCTGCAGCTTCCATGGCGCGGCGGGTGACTACGCCGGCGCCGCAACGCAGAACCTGTACGGGTTGCGCTACTCCGGGCAGCGCAACCGCACAGATGGACGTCAGTGTGTCGAGTTTTTCGGTATTGATCACCGCCGAGTGACGGGTCAGCGGAATGGCGCCACCGGTGTAGCCGGTGCCGCCGCCTCGCGGGATGATGGTCAGCCCCAGTTCGATGCAGGCGCGAACAACTTCGAGGACTTCCTCTTCCGTGTCCGGGTTGATGACGACAAAAGGATATTCGACGCGCCAGTCTGTTGCATCGGTGACATGGGATACGCGGGCCAGCCCATCAAATTGCACGTTGTCCCGCCGAGTGGTGCGGGTCAACCGCGCCAGCGCACGCCGACGCAGCGCCAGCGTTTCCTCGAACCCGGCTTCGAAGTCGTTGACCGCCACGCTTGCTGCGGCCAGCAGTTCGGCCACACGCCGGTCATCATTGTCGCGCCGCGACTCAATGCTGTTTAGCCGTTTGCGCATGCCCTCGATCAGTGCCGCACGGCGTTTACGATTGCCAAGCAGGTCGTCTTCAATATACGGGTTGCGTTTGACGACCCACATGTCGCCCAGCACCTCGTAGAGCATTTTCGCCGAACGGCCGGTGCGACGTTGCGCCCGCAGTTCGTTGAGCAGATCCCAGCGGGTGGGGCCGAGCAGTCGGATTACGATCTCGCGATCCGAGAACGAGGTGTAGTTATACGGGATTTCTCTGAGACGGGCGGTCATTGCGATGGTACGGAGCGAGGGTTCTGTATCAGGGGCGCGGGGTGATCGATGTGCGGCGGCTGCCCGCCCCACACGATGGATGGAATGCGCTCTAAAACAGCATATTAGCCTAATGCAGCACTGCCTTCATGTTGCGAGTGTGGCAATGACCCAGTAACGGCCGAATTTGCCGACTGCAATGAACAGTGTTGACCACCAGGGATTCAGACGCAACCAGCCCGCAGCGACACACAGTGGATCACCCAGCAATGGTACCCATGACAAAAGAAGGGCGGGGGTGCCCCAGCGCTGTACGGTTGCCAGCCCTTTAAGCGGCTTGGTTTGCGGCAGCAGTCGTCCCAGCAGGTATGACGACATTCCGCCCAGCGAATTGCCGAGTGTGGCAACCGCCAGAGCCGTCCAGAACTGGTCCGGATGCAACTTCAGCACGCCGAACAATACCGCCTCCGACCCTCCCGGCAGCAGGGTTGCGGCAAGAAAGCTGCTGGCGAACAGGGCGCCTAGGGTGACTGGTGAATCCAAAATGGGACGAAGAAGGGTGTCGCAATGATTTGAACTGGGGGCCGCGGTTCTTTAAACTCCCGGGTTCTCCCAGACCGGGTTGCCGGTTCACATGGAATGCTGACCGACATGAGTACGCTGATTTCCGAAGAATACCGCAAGATGCAGGAAACGCTGCACGAAAACCCGAACTACGGTGTGGCTTCCGTGCAGTATGCGCCGACAGTAGCCGACATTCTCAAGCAGACTGGCGCTCCGGAATTACTGGACTACGGTGCGGGCAAGGGCAGGCTCGGTGAAACCCTGAAAACACTGATGCCGAATCCTCCCAGAATCCGCCACTACGATCCGGCGCGACCTGAATGGTCGGCGATGCCGCAGCCGGCGCCGTTTGTGACCTGCATTGATGTGCTCGAGCACATCGAGCCGGAATTACTCGATAACGTGCTGGATGACCTGAGGCGGGTCACTGTTGGCGTCGGATTTTTTACCGTGCATACCGGACCCGCAATCAAGGTGCTGGCCGATGGCAGAAATGCACACCTGATCCAGGAGCCGCCGGCGTGGTGGCTGCCGAAGTTTCTGAGCCGTTTTGATCTGGTCGTGTTCCAGCGCATGCCGCAGGGTTTCTGGGTCGCCGTGGAAGCGAAGCCGCGCCCGCCCGGGCCGTAAGGCATGCTGGTTCGGACCATGAAAAATGTATTGGGTTTTGACTTAACGATTCACTTACTGGAAGGCACTAAATGAGTTACGCAATCGATTTTCCCGGTGTTACCACGCTGCCGGTTGTTGAAGGCAACAAGCCTTTTCCCGTTGGCCGCATCTATTGCGTGGGCCGTAACTACGCCGAGCATGCGCGCGAAATGGGCCATGATCCGGATCGCGAGCCGCCGTTTTTCTTCATGAAGCCGGCCGACGCGATCGTGCCCAATGGCGCAACCATTCCCTATCCGCAGGCGACCAAGGATCTGCATCACGAGATCGAGATGATCGTTGCGATCGGCAAGGGCGGTTCCAACATTCCCGTCGAGAAAGCGCTGGACCATGTGTTCGGTTACGGTGTCGGTCTCGACATGACGCGCCGCGACCTGCAGGGCGAAGCCAAAAAAATGGGCCGTCCGTGGGAGATGGGCAAGGCGTTTGACGACTCCGCACCGTGCACCGCGCTGAAAACGGTGGCGATGGTGGGTCATCCGGCGAAGGGCGCGATCTGGCTCAAGGTCAACGGTGAAGTGAAACAGAAGGGTGACCTCTCGGAACTGATCTGGAATGTTCCGGAGACGATTTCCTATCTGTCCAAGCTGATCACGCTGCGTCCCGGCGACATCATCATGTCAGGCACGCCGGCGGGTGTCGGTCCGGTCAAGGCGGGTGACAAGCTCGAAGGCCATGTTGAAGGTGTTGGCGAACTGACCCTCACCTACGCAAAGTAACAGGCATCAAAGTGCATGACAGGACGGCGCGCATGTTGCGCGCCGTCTTTTTTGCAGCATCCGCCGGCCACGCGCCGGCCATTGCGAGGAGTTCAGACAATGCAGAAACGCTTACTGGGTCGAAATGGACCCGAAGTTCCGGCTCTCGGTCTCGGCTGCATGGGCATGTCGATCAGTTATGGCGAACCTGATGACGCCGAATCAATCGCGACCATGCATCGCGCTTTCGAGCTCGGCTGCAATCTGCTGGTTACCTCGGACGCGTACGGCAGCGGCATCAACGAATCGCTGGTCGCGCAGGCGATCAAGGGCAAACGCGATCAGGTACTGCTGGCAACCAAATTCGGCAATGTCGGGCTTGGCGGCGGCGTGCCGGAGGGCCTTTCCGGCGGTCACCCCGAATATGTGAAGCTGGCTTGTGAGCGCAGCCTGCAGCGTCTCGGTGTCGAGAGCATCGACATCTACGGCCTGCACCGCGTTGATCCGCAGGTGCCGATTGAAGACACCGTAGGCGCGATGAAGCGCCTCGTTGAACAAGGCAAGGCGCGGTATCTCGCGTTGTCCGAAGCGGGCGTGCAAACAATACGACGTGCGCATGCCGTGCATCCGATGACCGCGGTTGAAACCGAATACTCGTTGTGGAGCCGGGACGTTGAAACCGGCATCCTGCCGGCCTGTCGTGAACTGGGCATCGGCTTCATGGCTTACGCACCGCTGGGCCGGGGTTTCCTGACCGCGACCATCAAAAGCGTGGATGCGTTGATTGCCAAGGACCGCCGGCGTGAACACCCGCGGTTTTTACCTGAAAATATCAATAAAAACAATGATTTGTTGAATTGTCTCGAGGCAATAGCAAGCACTCACAAAGCGACTCCGGCACAAGTTGCGCTGGCCTGGCTGCTGGCCCAGGGCGCGGATGTGATCCCTATCCCCGGCACCAAGCGGCGCAAATACCTGGAAGAGAATCTGGCGTCGGCCGCAATGCAGCTGAGTGTCGCAGAACTGGCACAGTTGTCCGCAGCGTTTCCGCCGGGAGTTACTGCAGGCACACGGTATCCGGAAAAGCAGTTGAAGGGCTTGGGAATTTAAGCGCGGCTGAACGCGGGTTGCGGAGCACCGCGCAAAGCTGCGGCCGGCGCTTGCGTGCAGGACTGCGTTGTTCAGTCTGTCATGCGCCCGCAGATGCCGGCAGTGCGGCGAGCGCATCGCGTACCTGACCGATCACGTCAGTCCAGTCTCCATCAACCGCTTGCCGGAAAATCCGTACATTCGGATACCACAATGCGTCGCTGCGTTCTGCCTGCCAGCACCAGAATCGCCCGACCGAATACGGCAGCATCAGGAACACCGTCTTACCGAGGGCGCCGGCGAGGTGCGCGGTGGTGTTGCTGATGGTGACGATGACCTCGCAGGCATTGACCAGTGCAGCCAAACTGTCGATATCGTTGAAGGTGTCGATGGAAGGCAAGCGATCAACCGCGATGCCGCCTTGTTTCAGCACTTCGGCGCGTTCCGCATCGGTATCGCCATACTGCAAGTCGACATAAGAAATGTCGAGTCCAGAAAATGCGCGCGAGAGTTCTGCCAGCGATATGCTTTTTTCACGCCCGACTTCCTTGTTGTTGCTGTACCAGGAAAGGCCGCATACTGGTTTGCCTGGTTGTGCGATCTTCTGCCTGAGTTCGCGGGTGAGGGATTCATCGGCGCGCAGATAGGCTGTTCGATGGGTGAGAAAATCCTCGGTGCTGAGCCGGAAAATCTTTCCTAGGTCGCCCATGCAGATATAGGCATCAAAGGCTTGGTCTGAAGCTGCCTCCTCGGGAGTGCAAAACTGTAATCCATTGAATGAGCGCCGTAGCAGCGTCAGCAGGCGGGGCGCCACGGCGAAGCGCACAAAGCGCGTGCGCTGTGCCGTCTCAGCGAACATAGAGATGAAAAGGATCTGGTCGCCGAGGCCCTGTTCGCCCCATACCAGCACCCGCCGTTCGGTTGGTATGCCGTCCCACTCTGGTTGCCAGAATTGCGGATGCAGATCCTTGAGGGTCATGCTCCAGCGTGCCCCATAACGTGACCAACCCTCAGCAAAATCACCAATCAGTAATTGGCACATTGCGAGATTCCACTGCATCAGCGGTTCATTAGGTGATATGGCGAGTGCGTTCTTGAAATCTGCGTGGGCCTCGGCAAAACGATTGAGACTCAAGAAAACTGAGCCGCGGTTGGCCAGAGCTTTTTGCAGATTTGGACTTAGTGCCAGGGCATTGTTCAGCGCATCGAGCGCTTCACGCTGTTTACGGAGTCCTATCAGCGCTGCGCCGCGATTGCTCCACGCTTCGGCATAATCTGGCTTCAATCGAAGCGCGCCGTCGGCGGTCTTCAGTGCGTCATCCGGTAGTTCCAGTGACATCAGGGTTTCGCTGAGATTGTTCAGCGCTTCTGGATAATCCGGTTTTAGCTTAAGCGTGGCTTCGTAGCAGGCACGCGCTTCAGCCAAGCGTTCGATGCTGCGCAGAGCCTTGCCGAGGTTGTAGTGAAACTCCGCATTCGTTGGCTGCAGGCGAACGGCACGATCAAAAAATGCGATGGAGTCCCTGGCCTGGCCGCTGACCTGCAACGACACGCCGATCAGCGATTGTGTTCCGGCATCGGACGGATTGATTTTGGCCGCACGTTGCAGCAGCGGCAGCGCTCCAGCCGCGTCGCCGTGCTGCAGGGTCAGCAGTCCGAGCAGATGCAAAGCCTCGAAGCTTCTCGGCTGACGTTCAATGATGTCGCGGTAATGCGCCGCGGCGAGATCGAACTGTCCCTGCCGGTGATGCAATTGCCCCTGCTGCAGTAATTCAGCAATTGACCGGGACGGGCGCGGCGCGTGTTTCATCTGTTGCAGTTCTGACGATTGGCGGGGCGGCTAAGCCAGCGCCGTGGTGCCGGCGTGCAGCATGGCATCGCGTTCGGCAAGCCATTCCTTTGCGTATTCGCAATCGCGATAGGCATCGAAGTACGGCCCGCCCAGTGTGTAGTGCACCAGGGAGGCGTCCTTGCGCGGGGGATTGTAGGCGACGAGGTGATTCCATTGCTCCGGCAGGGCGCCGATCAGATTGTCATCACCCAGCCACTTGAACTGATGCAGTTCAAGACCCGACGCCGTGTTCACGTAGTCCGGTGTCAAGGCGCGACAGCGCGCATTGTTGAACAGCATCACGCTGGACCAGTTTTTCTTTTCATACTTGGTCTGCGGTTCGTTGAGAAACTTGCGCTCCTCGACGGGTACATGATCATGTTTAACCACCATCACCGCATATCGATCGTCGCGCAGCGCCCATAACTTTGCGATGTCATCCAGCACCAGCATGTCGCAATCCATGAAGATGGACCAGTCGGCGTAATCGGACAGATGCGGCGTCAGAAAGCGCGAGAATGAAAAATCCGTGGATTGCAAGGGATGGCGTTCGCGATGGAACACGCCCTTCAACTGCGACTGCATGACCGGAGCAATGGTCACGGGTGCGGAGGCGCGGCGATGAATGCTGTATGCCAGTACATTGAAGGCTGCCGCTTCGCGGCCGTCATAACCAATGAATATTTTTATCATAAGTCTTTGATTTTATTGAGTTAGATTTGAACTCAGCGCAAGCTTAGCATGACTCGCGCAAAGAGTCGTTTGCGGGGTATCAAGTTTTCTGTTTTGGGAATGCGCAAGAAAT
The DNA here is from genome assembly GCA_964531455.1 of uncultured Bordetella sp. GTDB lineage: Bacteria > Pseudomonadota > Gammaproteobacteria > Burkholderiales > SG8-41. The sequence goes on along the minus strand of CAZHFZ010000019.1, from coordinate 39,281 downwards.
GTATTTTATGTGTGACAACAGTAAATAAACTGATGATTCTTTCGTGCAACAAGAACATCGTTAGTCCGTGATTATTTTAAGTAATTTCTTGTTGTACTTATGCCGAACCCAGACAATTCTCCCAGCCTCGCTTCTCGGAGGAGGCAATGTTCGCATGAGCCTGCAGTGGAAACAAAAACATGCAGGCGCAGCGTCAAGTAGTACCAACTATTCAGGAGAACCTAACGCATGAACAAGAAACTGATGGCAGTTGCTGTTGCCGGCGCGCTGGCCGCCCCCGCTGCTGCGATGGCGCAGAGCACCGTGCAACTGTACGGCAACATCTACATGGAATACGCATTCACGAGCACCGGCGCGAACACCGCCAACACCGTGAACCCGGCCAACGTCGACATCCTGCAAGCTCCGGGTTCGGCCATCGGCTTCCGCGGCGAAGAGAAGCTGGGCGGCGGCATGAGCGCCTGGTTCCAGTGCGAATCCTCGGCTGACTTCCGCGGCACCAACGGCGACGGCTTCTGCACCCGCAACAGCGCAGTCGGCGTCAAAGGCGGCTTCGGTAACTTCTTCATCGGCATCTGGGATACCCCGTTCAAGCGCACCATCGGCAACGTGGGCGGTCGCGACACCGGCATCTACGGCACCGCCGACCTGCTGACCAACAACTCGACCTCGACCAGCGACGGCGCCAGCGCCGGCGTGTTCAAGCGTCGTCAACGCAACTCCATCAACTATGACAGCCCGCGCTTCGGCGGCTTCCAGGTGATGGCTGCGTTCTCGTCGACCAACAGCTCGAGCTCGCTGACCACGTCTGACGCTGGCGCCAAGCCGCGCATCTGGTCGCTGGGTGGTCAATACCGTGCCGGCCCCCTGGAACTTTCGGCTGGCTGGGAACAGCACACCAAGGCCTACCCCAACGGCGTAGCCGCGGCTGCTGGCACTGTGAGCACGGCAGGTGTAGCTGTTGCAGGCACGGTCGGTTCCAATTCCACCTTCGCGGGTGACGAGAGCGGCTGGCACATCAGCGGCGCTTACACGCTGAAAAACGGCCTGAGACTGGGCGCGACCTACACCAAGCAGGAAGCTGACACGGCACCTGGCGCGAACGCCGAGAACACCGCGTACCAGCTGGGTCTGGAGTGGAAGATTTCCGGTCCGCATAACGTGCATTTCGGTTACACCGTTGCTGATTCGTCCGAGGGTTCACTGGGTGCAGCAATGACCGGCCGTCCGGCAGTTGGCGCAGCTGCCAACGGCGCCAAGCTCTGGCAGATCCGTTACCTGCACGACTTCTCGAAGCGCACGGTCGGCTCGATCGGTTACGTCAATCTGAAGAACGACGTTTCCGGCACGTATGACCTGATGGGTGTGAGCGGCACGGGCACCGGCGCGAAGTCGAGCGCTGTTGCACTGAGCATCCAGCACCGCTTCTAAGAAGTTTCAAGCATTACCTCCGCGTTCTGCGGAACTCAAAACGGGCGCTTCGGCGCCCGTTTTTTTATGCCTTCAGCGGTCAGCTTGCAATTGTCGAGCCGGTCTGCGGGCAGACGATTGTGCGTATTGCCGCGCACATGTCCGATTCATAAAAAATACAGCTGTTTGCTATGGACGACGTCCTCCCAAAAAGACTAATGTCTCGAAATAATGACAATCGTCCCAGGAGGAGCGATGACCACGGCATTTCCGGTCGACGCCGCATTTTTATCGCAGGTGATGGCGCGGCATGGCGACGATACAAATGCATTGTTGCAATTGGGGATGCGCCTGCTCACCGGAGACCAGGCACCGCATTCGCCTGTCAACGGTGCGGCCGTGATTGCGGTTGCCGCTGAGCACAACGATGCGCAAGCCTGGCGCTTGATGGCGGGTTTTGCGGCGCAGGGTCTGGCGCAGGAGCAGAGTTGGGTGAATGCCTGCGCAGCCCTGGAACGCGCTGCGACCCTGGGCGATCAACTGGCCCGGCAACAGCAACAGCTGTTGCGTACTCTGCATCTTGATACTGTAGAAAGCATTGAAGACTGGCTGGTTTGTGCTGAGGCTGAAGTTTTTCATGCGGCGCCACGCATGCTGGTGCTTCGAAATTTCCTGCCTGCTGTTTTATGTGAATACCTGATCCGCGCAGCACAACCCAGACTGGTGCGGGCTGATGTCTACGACGTGGCTACGGGTGTGACCAAAATTGATCCGATGCGCACTAACCGGCGTGCACCGCATTCCGTCGCGGACATTGATCTTGTCGTGCAATTGATTCGCGCGCGTCTTGCCGGTGCCGCCGGAGTTGCTGTGGAAATGCTCGAGTCTCCCGAGGTGCTGCATTACGAAGTCGGTCAGCAATACAGGCTGCACGTCGATTATTTTCATGTCGCAAGCCCGCGTTTGGCCGAGCATGTGCAGATCCACGGCCAGCGCGTCAAGACTGCACTGGTTTATCTGAATGACAACTATGTCGGCGGCGAAACGGCTTTTCCCCGGCTCGGTGTCAGTTTCCGGGGTGGGGCGGGAGATGCGCTGATATTTGACAACGTTGATGCGCAGGGCAGCGGTGACCTGAATACTGCGCATCAGGGCAGCGCTCCGACACAAGGCGAGAAATGGTTGTTGTCGCAGTGGATCCGCGACAAGTCCAGGCCGTTTTGCTGATTACCAGAGCGGTTGGCCGCTCTGCATGCGTTGCGCCATGTCCTGCTGGAATTCAGGCGGGCCGAAAACATTTGCGGATTGCTGGTTGCTGAACTTGCCGTTCTCGACAATCTGTTCGGAATACAGCAGCCCGCGTTGGTGGGTTTGCGCGAACTGCTGCAGCCAGTTAAGCGCCCGTGGCGGGATGCGCCGGCCGACCGGCACCGCGACATCAACGGGCATGCCGCGCCATTGTGTCTGATTGAACAGCACCACGACCTTTGCATTGCTCGGCTTCATCCATTCGGGCAGCGGACTGTTGTCCATGCGCCATCCGCAGATGAAGTGTACGCAAGGGTCGACCGGCCGGTTGGCGTAATCGTTGCAGCCGGAGCCCGTGCTGTGATGGCAGGGTTTGCCGGGATAGACGGGCTGTCCTTCAACGACAATTTGCAGCCAGCCGTCACAGCATGCGGTGCAGGGCTGGCATTCCCGTGGTTTCTGTTTGCTCAAGAGGTGTTACCCGTAGCAGTTGCGCGCAGGCTGAAGCGTACCCCAAAACACAGATCGCGTATCAGAATTGAAATGGCCATGACGTGAAGTATTGTCACCGATGCACTCAATCCAGAGGGGCCAGATCACGTGCCAGTTGCGCCAGAGCCGGTTTCCAGTCACCGCGCAACGACTGGCGATAGATCCGGAAATCCGGAAACCACGGTGAATGGTCGCTGTGCTGCATCCAGCGCCATTCCGAGGGGTTTGGTACCAGCACCCGTGCAGCACGACCTGCTGCCGCGCGCAAATGCATATTGGTGTTGCTGACGCCAATGTACTCGTCGAGCAGTTCCAGCAATGCGTGCATGTCTTCGAGTTGTTCATTGAGCGCGGTGAAGTCGGCGACCGGTCGTCCGCAGGCCTCGGTGATGGCAGCGATTTCACCTGCGGCGGGGTTGCGCTGCAGCGCAATCAAGCTGCCGCGGCTTTGTCGAAGGCTTGCGCCGAGCGCGGTCAGGGGGACTTCCTTGCTGAGGACCCAGTCGGCGCCGCGCTGATCGCCGGCAGCAGTACCGGCGCGCCAGGTGATGCCGATATAGGGCGGGGGGCCGATCCTGCCCAGTTGTTCGCGCATGCGTGCCACGGCTTCGGGTAATGCGTGAATGCGCAGTGATGGCGCAGGCTGCGGATAATACGTACGGATGCACATCGGGTAATCACGCAATGCACAGGGCAGATCACGCCACGGGTATGGTGAGGCCGGGCTGGCATGTAATGCATGCGGCAGGTCGCCGCAGAATATGTGGATGTCGGTGTCGGCGGGCGGCGTATCAGGGTCGGGCATGATCGCATCGGCAATGCCGGTGCGTGCGATCAATGCGGCGATTTTGCTGCTGGACTGAACCGTGGTTTTCGCGCCACGTGTTTTGAGCTGCGGCAGCTGACGCAGGAAAAACAGTTCGTCTCCGAGGCCCTGCTCGCGGCGCACCAGTACATGTTTGCCGGTGAGATCGTCCGGCAGTTCCTGTGTCAGCCGGGGATCCGCCCATTTCTTCGCCAGCAGCAGGAATGCCGGGCGTTGGCGATAGGCAGACCAGCCATCGCTGAACATGCCGTGAGTCAGATCAAACATGCCGCGCAACTGCTGCATGGCGATGGCATGCGGTTCCAGTGCCTCCGCCCGCGCCAGCATGCGCAATGCGGCATTCAATTGACCGCACTCGGCGAGGGCGCCGCCGCAGCTGCGCAACGAGAGCACATCAACAGGCGCGCATTCCGCAGCGCGCCGGTAAGCAGCAAGGGCCTGCAGCTGTTTTCCCTGATGTCCGCGTGCTGCCCCCAGAAACCGGTGCGCTTCGGCCAGGTCGGGTGCACGTCCGATCAACTGTTGACAGGCCTCCTCGGCTTCACCGAAGCGGCCGTCATCTATCAGCACCGACACCAGGTTCAATCGCGGCGGAATCCAATCCGGTTGTGCGCTGATGCAGTCACGGTAAACCGTTGCGGCGGCAGCGAATTGCGATTGCCGGTGCAGCGCGGAACCGAGACTCAGCCGAATGTCGAAATCATCCGGTGAAAAGCGCAGTGCCGCCTGAAAATTTTTCTCGGCGTCCATGGGCTTGCCCATTTCAAGCTGCACATTGCCGAGGTTGTAGAGCAGAACGGCTTGCTGTGGATGGCGTTCGACGAGTCTGCTCAGCAGCAATTCGGCTTCTGCCGGTTTGCCCTGTTGGGCGAGCGCGATAGCTGCACCCTGCGCGTAGTGCCAGTGTGAAGGCGCGAGTCGTTGTGCGCGCCGAAAAGTCTGGTGAGCGTCGGCATGGCGCCCGGCCATGGCATAGGCTTGCGCCAGATTGCCGATCAGTCCGGCATTGTTTTTGTCCCGGCTTGCGGCAGCTTCCAGTTCAGTAACGGCTTGTGCAATCTCGCCCATTTGCAGCAAGGCGAGGCCAAGCAGGCTGCGCCCGCCGGCGTGCCCCGGTGCAAGGGCGGCAGCGGTACGGCCGCACTCAAGGGCGCGAGCCCAATCCCCCCGTTGGAATGCAGCAGATCCGGCATACAGTGCCTGATGGAGTAACTCGTCGTTAGCCAACTACATAACCTATTGTTTTTATTGATTTAATTTTAGATCGATTTGTGTGTTCGTTATCGAAAATTATACCCGTGCAGTCTCAAAACTGCGCCAACCATTTGTTTTTCTAAATCATTTTTGACATTGACCGGATGTTGCAAATAAGAGACAGATGTCATCAATCAGGGTTGTTTCCAAGCCATTTTCTTTGTCGTGTGACCAATGTCGCTGATAATTTACGCGTATCCGCTGCGCAAGCGTGGAGACATAACGCCTGAACATGCAATACCGGGCGTCCTTCAATTTAGAGGAGAACAATACAATGCAGAAGAAACTCATCGCAGTTGCCGTAGCTGGCGCGCTGGCCGCCCCCGCTGCTGCGCTGGCACAGAGCACCGTGCAACTGTACGGCAACATCTACATGGAATACGCATTCACGAGCACCGGCGCGAACACCGCCAACACCGTGAACCCGGCCAACGTCGACATCCTGCAAGCTCCGGGTTCGGCCATCGGCTTCCGCGGCGAAGAGAAGCTGGGCGGCGGCATGAGCGCCTGGTTCCAGTGCGAATCCTCGGCTGACTTCCGCGGCACCAACGGCGACGGCTTCTGCACCCGCAACAGCGCAGTCGGCGTCAAAGGCGGCTTCGGTAACTTCTTCATCGGCATCTGGGATACCCCGTTCAAGCGCACCATCGGCAACGTGGGCGGTCGCGACACCGGCATCTACGGCACCGCCGACCTGCTGACCAACAACTCGACCTCGACCAGCGACGGCGCCAGCGCCGGCGTGTTCAAGCGTCGTCAACGCAACTCCATCAACTATGACAGCCCGCGCTTCGGCGGCTTCCAGGTGATGGCTGCGTTCTCGTCGACCAACAGCTCGAGCTCGCTGACCACGTCTGACGCTGGCGCCAAGCCGCGCATCTGGTCGCTGGGTGGTCAATACCGTGCCGGCCCCCTGGAACTTTCGGCTGGCTGGGAACAGCACACCAAGGCCTACCCCAACGGCGTAGCCGCGGCTGCTGGCACTGTGAGCACGGCAGGTGTAGCTGTTGCAGGCACGGTCGGTTCCAATTCCACCTTCGCGGGTGACGAGAGCGGCTGGCACATCAGCGGCGCTTACACGCTGAAAAACGGCCTGAGACTGGGCGCGACCTACACCAAGCAGGAAGCTGACACGGCACCTGGCGCGAACGCCGAGAACACCGCGTACCAGCTGGGTCTGGAGTGGAAGATTTCCGGTCCGCATAACGTGCATTTCGGTTACACCGTTGCTGATTCGTCCGAGGGTTCACTGGGTGCAGCAATGACCGGCCGTCCGGCAGTTGGCGCAGCTGCCAACGGCGCCAAGCTCTGGCAGATCCGTTACCTGCACGACTTCTCGAAGCGCACGGTCGGCTCGATCGGTTACGTCAATCTGAAGAACGACGTTTCCGGCACGTATGACCTGATGGGTGTGAGCGGCACGGGCACCGGCGCGAAGTCGAGCGCTGTTGCACTGAGCATCCAGCACCGCTTCTAAGAAGTTTCAAGCATTACCTCCGCGTTCTGCGGAACTCAAAACGGGCGCCTCGGCGCCCGTTTTTTTATGCCTGCAGCAGTGTTTTTGCCGGCTGCATCTGCAGATACAGCGATTCAAGATCGCGGGTGAATGCAGCTGTATCAAACAGCGGCGCATTTTCACGCGACTCCAGTACCCGTCGCGCGACATCTTTCAGCAGACTGCGGTTGGTGGCGAGTTTCAGCACTTTGGATTCGTAATCCTCCAGCGAGGTTGCGATCAACGCCGGCAGCTGCGCCGCAGTCAGGATGCTGCCCGAAACCCTTGCAGCGAATGTTTCGCCGCAGAGCGCAACCAGAGGGCAGCCACACCACAACGCGTCGCTGGCCGTGGTGTGCGAAGTGTAGGGGAAGGTATCCAGTGCGAGGTCGGCGACCTGATACCGCGCCAGATGCCGGGCGAGCGGCAGCCGTGGCGCAAAAATCAGCCGTTCTGCGTTGATGCCAGCTGCAGAAGCTGCTGCACGCAGGTTGGCCGTCGCCCAGGGATTGTCATCAACCAGCCAAAGTACGCTGTCGGGAAGCGTCTGCAGGATGCGCATCCAAGTCACGAACACTGCGGGTGTGATCTTGAAGGTCTGGTTGAAACAGCACAACACCAGGCCTTCATCCGGCAGGCCGTAAGCGGCGCGTGCCAGCGGTTCGGCGACGACCCGTTTGCGGTCGATTGGCTGGTAGCAATGGGGTTGTCGCAGGACTTGTTCGGTGCAGCTGTCTTCGGCGCCTGCAGGCACGATGTATGGATCTGCGATCAGGTAGTCGACAAATTCCGTTCCGGTTGTTCCCGGATATCCCAGCCACGTGACCTGTATCGGACTTGCGCGTTGCGCCATGATGCCCAGCCGGTCGCCCACCGTATAGCCCTTGAGATCGATCAGGATGTCGATGCCGTCGTTGCGGATGCGGTTGACCACAAGATCATCCGGTTCCCAGGCAATATCGACAAAATGATCAACTGCGCCGATGATGCGCTGACGCATGGCGCCCTCGTCGCGCGGACCGTAAGAGTAGGCGTACACCTCGAACTGCGTGCGGTCATGGCGTTCCAGTACTTCCGTAACCAGATAGGCCGCCGGATGGTCCTGAAAATCCGATGACAGGTAGCCGATACGGATGCGCTGACCAGGATTGCGGGGTGACGCCAGCGTTTTTGTGGAGACAGGGGTGAAGCGCCGTGCTGCCCATGCCTTTGTGTAGGCGCCCAGTTCACGGGCGCTGAGGTCTTCACAGAGCAGTGCAAACGGAGTGCCGCCGTCTTCGCCGCGAAGGATGCGTGACTTGAGTGCAGGCCATGCCGTTGACCAGCGGCTCCAGTCACAGATATGGCGACTGTATTGGGTCAGCATGCCGAGCAGTGCAGTGCTGTCGGTTTGCCGGAAGCCTTGGTCAACAATATCGATGGCCGTTGCCAGTTCGCCGCGCAACAGTTGGAGTTGGGCGCGCAGGCTCCAGGCCCAGACCAGTGCGGGATCAAGAGTGCCTGCGCGGTCAGCGGCATCATCGGCCGCTTTCAGATCACCGGTTTGCAGCAGGCTGTCCGCCAATGCGGCCCAACTGGTGGCAGAGTTTGGTTCCATACGTGTGACTTCGCGCAGCAGGCGCACGGCTTCGCCGTAACGTCCCTGGGCGCGTGCGACTCCGCCCAGGCCTTCCAGTGCCGTTGATAATCCCGGTGCTGCGGCGAGCGCGGCTTCAAAGTGCTGCCGTGCTTTGCTGTGCTGACCGTTGCGCAGGCGCAGATTGCCGAGATTGCTGTGGGCTTGCGGGTGTTGCGGGTCGAAGGACAGCGCCCGCTCCAGCAGTTGCGTGGCTTCCTCCGCTTGTTGCTGCTGTTCGCAGACGACTGCGAGATTGACCATGGCATCGGCGTGTGCCGGATGGTTTTTAAGCGCTGCGTCAAAATAGTCGCGCGCCGCCGGCAGATCGTTGCCGGCAAGTGCCATGACGCCCAGGTTGTACAGCGCATCGGGATGGCCGGGGGCGCCTTGCAGGGCGGCTTTGAACCGGCTTGTCGCGCCAACGGTATCGCCGCTTGCAGCCAGAGCCTGTCCCAGCGCGAGCAGAAATTCCGGATGGCCGGGGGCCTGCTGCAAACCCCGTTGCAGCGGTTCCACTGCTTCTTTTGCGCGTCCCTGGCGCAGGATAGCCAGGCCCAGCCGCAGCGCAACGGAAGGCGGGGCCCCGGGCAGCGCTGCAGCCCGGCGCAGAATCTGCTCCGCCTCTGCGAATTCGCCCAGATTGAGCAGGGCGAGTCCGAGATGTTCCATGGTCATGCCGTCGCGCGGCATCGCTTCGAGCGCCAGCCGCAGGTCGCGTGCGGCGTCTGCAGCAGCGCCGCTCATCAGGCTGACGATGCCGCGGAGTGCAATCGCTTCGGGATTGCGCGGTGTCTTGGCGAGGATTTCGGCGCAGATGGAGCGGGCACCGGCGATGTCGCCGTTTTGCAGCAGCGTGCGTGCGGTGCGCAGCTTGTTGTTGAGGGATGCGGACAAATCAGAACCGGACACAGTAAGTAGGCAGGCGAAAGATACCTGTTTCCCTGCGACCTGTCTGCGCCATCTGGGGCAGGAATGCTTGGACACTGCGTCGTGATCTACCTAGAATTACGCCGCATATTCCGACAATCCCTCCTCATCCGGAAACGCGAGTGGCCAACAAGCAGGAAAAACGTCCCGGTACCGAGACACAGCTCGAGCAGGTGGTCGAGTTGCTGCATCGGCACGAGCTTGTCGAAAATCTGGTGCATCGTCAGGCAAGCGCGCGTCAGGATCTTGTTGAAACGCTGGTGCATCGCCAGCACCTGAACGAGTTGCAGCAGTTACTCGATCGCCTGCACCCGGCTGACATTGCCTACATCCTTGAAGCGCTGCCGCTGGAGCAGCGTCTGGTGGTGTGGGATCTGGTCAAGGCTGAACGCGACGGCGAGATCCTGCTCGAGACTTCCGATGCCGTGCGCGAGACGCTGATTGCGCACATGGACGAGGACGAGCTGGTCGCCGCCACCGGCCAGCTCGATACCGATGAAATCGCCGATCTTGCGCCCGACCTTCCGAGAGAGGTCATCCTCGATGTTTTCAAGTCATTGTCGACCGAAGAGCGCGAGCAGTTGCGTTCGGCAATGTCCTATCCCGAGGAAGCGGTCGGCGCGCTGATGGATTTCGAGATGATCGAGGTGCGTGAGGACGTCACGCTGGAAGTGGTGCTGCGGTATTTGCGCCGGCTGGACCAGTTGCCCGACCATACCGATCAGCTGTTTGTGGTTGATCGTGAGGAACGATTGCAGGGGCTGTTGCCGGTAAACCGGCTGCTGGTCAGTGATCCAGAGGCGCTGGTGGCTGATGTGATGACCCGTGAGTACACCAGCTTCATGCCGGGACAGGATGCCCATGAGGCAGCAAGCGCTTTCGAACGTTATGACCTGGTGTCGGCGCCGGTGATTGATGGCGACGGCTGCCTGGTTGGCCGCATGACGGTTAATGCCGTTGTGGATTACATCCGGGAGGCCACGGATACCGAAACGCTGGCCGCCGGCGGTCTGGCCGAGGATGAGGATCTGTTCGCGTCGGTATGGAAAAGCGTGCGCAACCGCTGGGCCTGGCTGGCAGTGAACCTGGTGACGGCCTTTTTGGCATCACGCGTTATTGGTGTGTTCGAAGACTCGATTGCGCAACTGGTGGCGCTGGCTGCATTGATGCCGATCATCGCCGGTATCGGCGGCAATTCCGGCAATCAGACCACCACGATGATTGTACGGGCGATGGCGCTGGGCCAGATCACTCGCGATAACGCGCGGACGCTGTTTGTGAAGGAGATCAGCGTGTCCGCTTTGAATGGACTGATTTGGGGCAGCATCGTCGGATTGTTCGCGTTTCTGATTTATCACAACTGGCAACTCGGCCTGGTGATGACGGGGGCGATGACGCTGAACCTGCTACTTGCGGCAGTCATGGGCGTGGTGATTCCGCTGACCATGGAGAAATTCGGCCGCGATCCCGCCATCGGTTCCAGCGTGATGATTACGGCGATCACCGACAGCGGTGGTTTTTTCATTTTTCTGGGTCTGGCTACCTTATTTCTGGTGTGATTGCGTCAATTTGGTGATGATGTTGATGAATTTGGTCCTTGGTAATTTCGTCCCTGGTAATTGTCGGGGCGGTCCGGAATAGGGTTGCTGTTCCGGTTTTTCGCCGTCGCCGCGTAAAATCCCGGACTGCGGGCAGCGCGGAATAAGTCTGCATTGCACCATGTTCAGGAGACAGGGTCAGTTGGATCAACCAGTCGAAACCTTTGCAATCCGGGCCATGCAGTACATTCCCCGCCTGCGCCGTTATGCACGTGCGCTGACCGGAGACAACAGTGCCGCGGAAGATCTGGTCCAGGACGCGCTGGAACGGGCTTTGATCAAACAATCCCTGTGGCGCGAAGGTACCGATCTGCGGGCCTGGCTGTTTACCGTAATGCACAATATTTTCATCAATCAGGTGCGCAGCGCCGCCGCCAACAGACTGGTGTCGATTGATGAGGTGGATGCCGATGCCGTGGTCGATACGACGCCACTGCAGGCCACGGATCGTTTGGAAATCCGCGATCTGGATGCCGCGCTGCAGGCATTGCCCGAGGAGCAGCGCGCCGTAGTACTGCTGGTCGGTCTTGAGCAGATGACCTATGAAGAAGCTGCGCGTGTCCTTGATGTACCTGTCGGTACCGTGATGTCCCGTCTGTCGCGGGGACGTGAACGGTTGCGCATCCTGCTGCACCGCGCGCCCGGATCAAGTCCGTTGAAGGTCGTCAAATGATCGCCACGCCTGTTACTGAAGCGGAACTTCACGCTTATGTCGACGGCGGGTTGTCGCCGGCGCGCATAGAGGAGATTGCTCAATATCTTGCGCAACATGATGAGGATGCGCGGCGTGTTGCGGCGTACCGCGTGCAGAACCAGCGGTTGCATGAGGTTTACGACTGGCTGCTGGTGGAACCGGTGCCGCTGCATCTGCAATCAACCGAAGGCGCGCGCAAACCGCGGACCTGGTACCGGTATGCCGCAGCTGCGATGCTGATTCTGGTCAGCGGTACAGCGGGTTGGCATCTGCACGAACAGGTGACGGGTACTCGGGTGCAGACCACCCAGATTGCGCGGGTTGCCGCGATGGCCCATGCCGTATACAGCCCGGAGGTCAGGCATCCGGTCGAAGTCGGTGCCGACCAGGAAGAACATCTTGTTCGCTGGCTGTCGAAACGGCTGGGCGCCAGTCTGAAGATTCCGCATCTCGCACCTGAGGGTTATGCATTGGTCGGCGGTCGTTTGTTGCCTGGTGAACGCGGGCCTGCTGCGCAATTCATGTATCAGGATGCCAAGGGTCAGCGATTGACGCTGTATGTGCGCGTCAGCAATGAAGCGCGCGCGCCGACGGCGTTCCGCTTCGCGCAGGAAAACGGTGTCGGTGTTTTTTACTGGCTTGATGGCCGGCTGGGGTACGCGTTGTCGGGTGAGGCTGATCGTGCCGAACTGTTGCGCGTGGCCGACGCGGTATACCGGCAACTCAATCCCTGAACCTCATCACCTACGTGATGATGCTGCCGGGCGTTGTATCAAACACTCGCAGTTAAATCAATATAACATATTGATTTTAAATATTATTTTACTGTCCGAGGCATTGCCAACGATTATTGTTGACGCGCAGAAACAATAAGTCGCGTCAATGTTGACGCATGCAGTCACCAATCAGAAATTGCCAGGACGGGCTGCAGCGATGTTGCGATGGAGAGATCAGACGGGTGTTGCGGAGGGGGGCACTTCGGGGATTTGCTTCGGCGGGAAACTAAACACGGAAGCCGGGGGTTGCCCGGCTTCCGCATAAAACTACTTACTTCTTCTTGGCTACTTTCTTCTTGGCTACTTTCTTTTTAGCTTTCGCTTTTTTCTTCGCTGCCATAATCGTCTCCTTGAAAGTGAACTTAGGCATCGTTTGAGTGCGGCTTTTGTTCCGCACTACCATCCCACGATTCTCTGGAACATTTCACATTGCTGTTACCGTGTTCCACCAAAAAAATTGGTGAAAACCGTGTGCGGTGCGCCAATTCTATGCTATGCAGAAAAAAAAATGCAACACCTTTGTAAAGAATATTTGATTTCGTGATAACGATTGTGGGTTGCGTACCACAACGCAATGCAACGAAAAATCGCAACCGCTGCGATTTTCCGGCTTCAATCAATCAGGCAATCGATGTTCCAGCGCCAGCAATTGCACAACTGTTTCGCGATTACGGATCAGGTGCATGCGATCACCATCGACCATGATTTCCGCAGCGCGCGGACGGGTGTTGTAGTTGGAAGACATGCTCATGCCGTAGGCACCGGCAGATGCGATGGCAATCAATTCCCCCGCATTTACCGATAGTTGGCGATCACGCGCCAGGAAATCCCCGCTTTCGCAGACCGGGCCGACGATGTCATATACGCGACCGCCGGCAGGTGTTGCGCAAAGCGGCAAAACGTCATGCCAGGCTTCGTACAAGGCCGGACGCATCAGGTCATTCATCGCGGCATCCACTACCGCGAAGTTACGATCCTGGCCGTGTTTGAGAAATAATACTTCGCTTAGCAACACGCCGGCGTTTCCCGTCAGCAGGCGTCCCGGTTCGAACAGCAGCTTGTATTTCCGGCTGCCCAGCGTCTTGATCACGGATTTTGCATATTCGGTGACCGGCGGCGGTGTTTCATCGTGGTAACGGATGCCCAGGCCGCCGCCCAGATCAATGTGGTGTACGGCTATGCCGTCGGCTGCCAGCGCATCGACCAGAGCCAGTACGCGTTCCAGTGCGGCAACGAAGGGGGTGACTTCGGTCAGCTGCGATCCGATGTGGCAATCGACACCCTCAATGCGCAGATGCGGCAGTTCGCGGGCGCGGCGATAAACCGTCAGCGCATCGTCGTAGGCCACGCCAAACTTGTTTTCTTTCAGTCCGGTGGCAATGTAAGGATGGGTTTTGGCGTCGACGTCGGGATTTACGCGCAGGCTCACCGGTGCAATGAGGCCCATTTCCCCGGCAACGCGGTTCAGTAATTCCAGTTCCGGCGCGGATTCGACGTTGAAACAGAGAATGCCGGCCTGCAGGGCCGCGCGCATTTCGGCAGCGGTTTTGCCGACGCCGGAGAACACCACTTTGCCGGGATCGCCGCCAGCGGCGATAACCCGCGCCAGTTCGCCGCCGGAAACAATGTCGAAACCGCTGCCGAGGCGCGCAAACACGTTGAGTACGCCGATGTTGGGGTTGGCCTTGACCGCGTAGCACAGCAGATGATCGCGTCCGGCGAAGGCGGCATCGAAGTCGCGCCACGCTGAAGTCAGTGCGGCCCGTGAATAGACATAGCAGGGCGTTCCGAACTGTGCGGCAATGCGGGCAAGAGGCACATTCTCGGCGTGCAGCACGCCGTCTCGATACTGAAATTGGCTCATGGCTGGGTATTCGTGGCGTCAGCCGGCGGCGCCGGCTGGGTTGTTGCCGGTTTCCCGGGGGGTGGTTTCTGACCCGGCAGATACAGAGGGCCCTTGTGCCCGCATCCGGCAAGCAGGGTGACAACCATCAGGAAAAGCAGCTTGGAATGCAAGTTGGGCTCGACAGGAAGAGTGGCAAAAAGTTTAGCACAGCCGCCTTGCCGCTCAGAGACTAGAGCAGCAGATAGCGCGCAGCATCACGTCGCAAAGCGGCGCGGCGTTCTGCGTAATCGGAAACGAGCGTGGCGACAATGTTCCAGAATGCCGCGGAATGATTCATCTGGCGCAGGTGCGCCACTTCATGGGCTGCGACATAGTCGATCCATGCCTGCGGTGTCTGAATCAGCCGCCAGTTCATGCTGATGCGGCCGCTGGCATGGCAACTGCCCCAGCGGGTGCGTGCGCTGGATAAGCGCAAGGCCGGGGCCGGCAGACCGAGCTGTGCGCTGTATTCCGCGCAGCGGCGTGAATACAGATTCAGTGCTTGTCGTTTGAGCCATGTCCTGACGCGCGCTTCAACGCCTTTGGGTGTTAATGCCGGCGGGCCTACCAGCAGGCTGTCACCGGCGATTTGCGGGGTTTCTATGCCGGGTTGAAGTTCGAGGCTCAGCGTTTGCCCCACATACATGATCTTTTCCCCTGTCATCCAGGTACGGATCGGTGGACGTTTCTGCTCCCAATCGCCGACTTTGCGCAGTACCCATGCCGCATGTTCCCGCAGCAGCTTGTCGATAGCCCCTTGTGGTGCTGCGAGCGGAGCTGCAACCCGCAGGCCGTGTTCGTCGATCAGCAGGGCAATCGAGCGGCGCCGCTGACTGCGGCGCAGGGTGTAGCTGACGCGCTGGTTACCGAGTTCGATGACACCCTCGGCGGAAGAAGTAATTTTTTGCCGGTTGCTGGCGTTCATCGCGATTCAGCGTGAATCGAGCAGCGACATTTCATTTTCGATCCAGTCCTCCACCCGTTTGACCAGCCCTTCAGCGGTATCGACACCAGGCTGGATTGGTGGTCCGATGCTGACGGTAATCAGCCCCGGGTATTTCAGGAAGGCATTTTTCCCCCAGCGCAGTCCGGCATTGTGCGCGACCGGCAGTATCTGGGTGCCGGTCTGAACGGCCAATCGGGCACCGCCGGGGCGGTATTTGCCGCGTTTGCCCGGGGCGATGCGTGTTCCTTCCGGAAAGATGACGATGTAGAAGCCGGCAGCCAGCCGTTGCTGACCCTGGTCAACGAGTTGTTGCAAAGCCTGCCGGCGCGAACTGCGATCAATGGCGATGGGCGACAGCATGGCCAGTCCCCAGCCGAAAAACGGCACACGCAGCAATTCCTTCTTGAGCACCCATACCTGCGGCGGAAAAATCAGCTGGAACCCCATGGTTTCCCACGCCGACTGGTGCTTGGCGAGGATGATGCAGGGTTCATCGGGGATGTTTTCAGCGCCGACCACCCGATAGCGGATGCCGCAGATCACGCGCGACGCCCACATCACCCAGTGTGTCCATACGGTAATGATGCGATAGCGCATCAGCGCTGGCAGCGGAAATGTCAGCAGCGCAATGATCGCAAAAACGGGGGTGATCAGCAGTTGAAATGCGGCAAACAGGCTGGAGCGAAGGGCTATCAGCATCATTGCAGCATGCTGCGCACGGCCTCGGCGAGGTCGGCGTGTACCACCGTACCTTCGGGAAGGTCGCCGTCCTTGCGGGTTTTTTTGCCTTTGCCTGTAAGTACCAGCACAGGTTGGGCTTCAACGGCCGCCGCAGCCTGAAGGTCGCGCAATGAATCGCCGATAAACGGTACGCCGTTGAGGCTGACGCCGAAACGGCGTGAAATTTCGTCGAGTAGACCCGGTTTGGGTTTGCGACAGCTGCAGCCGGCGTCCTGCGCGTGCGGGCAATAAAAAATCCCGTCGACATGTCCGCCGAACTGGCCGAGTGCGCGGTGCATCTTGTCGTGGATTGCGTTGAGCGTGGCCATGTCGAAGAGGCCGCGGCCGACGCCGGACTGGTTGGTCGCGATGAGCACGCGATAGCCGGCCTGGTTGAGCAATGCGATGGCTTCCAGACTGCCGGGAATGGGTTTCCATTCATCCGGGCTCTTGATATACGACGCGCTGTCGTGATTGATGACGCCGTCGCGGTCGAGGATGACCAGTTTCATGCGGCCAGCTTGGAGATGTCGGCAACGCGGTTCATCAGTGTGCCGAGTTGCTGCAGCAGCGCGGCACGGTTGTTGCGTACCGCCGGATCATCGACCATCACCATGACTTCAGTGAAAAAGCGGTCAACCGCCGGCTTGATGTTGGCCAGCAGTTGCAGGGCTTCCGTGTATTCGCCGGCGGTGAAGTGTTTCTCGGCAACAGGGGAGAGTTTTTCCACCCCTTCCATCAGTGCGATTTCCGCTGCTTCCGTCATCAATTTTCGTTCTGGAGCGACAAACTTATGCCGGATATCTTCGTTTTTGTAGATGATATTCAACACCCGCTTGTTGGCGGCAGCCAGATCCTTCGCTTCAGGCATGCTGGCGAACACGCGTACTGCAGCGAGCTTCAGTGGGATCTGGTTCAGATTGCCCGGCGATTGACTGAGCACGGCGTCAATTTCTTGTGCTGTGTAGCCCGCATCCGCGAAATAGCCGCGCATGCGCTCAAACACAAAGGTTTTGAGGTCATCCACCGCGTTGGCAAGCTTGAGTTCCTTCGGAAACACCTCAAACGCATCCTTGATCAGGTCACCCAGCGACAGCGGGAGATTGCGTTCAATCAGGATGCGAATCACGCCCAGCGCGTGGCGGCGCAGCGCGAACGGGTCGCGGTCGCCGGTGGGCAACTGGCCGATGCCGAACAGACCGGCGAGCGTTTCCAGCTTGTCAGCCATTGCAACGGCGCAGGAGATGTGGTGTTCCGGCAGTTTGTCGCCGGCGAAACGCGGCAGGTAGTGGTCGGCGATGGCGTTGGCGATTTCAAGAGGTTCGCCATCGTGCAGCGCATAGTAGCGGCCCATCACGCCCTGCAGTTCCGGAAACTCGCCGACCATGCCGGTGACCAGATCGGCCTTCGCGAGACGCGCCGCCCGGCCGGTTGCGACATGGTCTGCACCCAGCGCACGGGCGATGTTGCTGGCCAGCTGCGCCACGCGTTCGACGCGCTCCAGCTGCGAACCCAGTTTGTTGTGATAAACGACTTTGCCCAGCCGAGAAATCCGCGCTTCCAGGCGTTCCTTGCGGTCCTGGTTGTAGAAGAACCGTGCATCGTCGAGACGGGGACGCACTACGCGCTGATTGCCGCTGATGATGTGCACCGGATCGGCAACCTGCATGTTGCTGACGATCAGGAAACGGTGGGTGAGTTTGCCGTTACCGTCAAAAAGCGGGAAATATTTCTGGTTGGTACGCATGGTCAGGATCAGGCACTCCTGCGGTACTTCCAGAAAAGCCGCATCGAAACCGGCTGTGTAAACGACAGGCCATTCCACCAGCGCGGTGACTTCATCAAGCAGGCCGGAATAGTCACCAAGGCTTGAATCCAGATCCTTTGCCAGGGTCTGCAACCGGGTTTCGATCAGCGCGCGGCGTTTGTCGAACGCGGCAATGACCTTGCCCGGTTCCTGCAGCTCGGTTTCGTAATCGCTGGCGGATTTCAGCGAAATGTCGGCGGTTCCGAGGAAACGGTGGCCGTGAGTGATGCGTCCGGCATTCAGCCCCAGCACAGTGACATTGACAACTTCGGATCCGTGCAGCACCACCAGTCCGTGGGCAGGGCGCACGAATTTCACCGTGGTCAGCCCGTCGGACAACTGGTAGGTCATCACCTTGGGAATCGGCAGCTTGCTGATGGCCTCTTCCAGAGATTCTTCCAAAGCCCGCGCAAGAGGCTGCCCCAGGGCAAGCATCTGCAGGTAGACGAATTCGGCCTTGCCCTCCTTTTTGATGACAAAGGCGTCTGACCCGTCGCGGCCATCCGGGAACAGTGCGGCCATATGCCCGCGACCCATTGCGGCGAGTTTTTTCTCCAGCGCTGCGGGACCGTTGGGTTTACGTACAACGTCCAAAGGCATCAATTTTTGTTCGACTGGCTGGTCGAGGCCCTTGTCGAGCACGGCATCAAACAGCACCGCAAGACGGCGGGGTGTTGCGAAAACGGTGTGTCCGTCACGTTCCAGCAATCCGCGCTGCTTCAGTCCTGCGGCAATGCCGCTGGCAAAGGCTTCACCAAGTTTGCGCAGCGCTTTGGGTGGCAGTTCTTCGGTATACAGCTCGACGAGCAGCGGCCGGCTCATGACTTGACCCCCGCGCGCGCTGCAAGTACTTCATCGCGTTCCTCGGTGGGCAGGAAAGCCTGCAGCGCTTCGATGCTTGCACGCTCAAACCGGTGGGCTTTGCGTGACGCGTAATAGGCTTGTGCGGCCAGCCGGGCCAACGTGCGCACGCGACCGATATAGGCGGCGCGCTCCGTCACCGAAATCGCGCCGCGGGCGTCGAGCAGGTTGAAGCTGTGCGAGCACTTCATCACCATCTCATAGCCGGGTAACGCCAGCCCCGCTTCGAACAGGCGTTTCGCTTCGCTCTCAAACTGGCCGAACTGTTGCAGCAGCACTTCGACATTGGCTTGTTCGAAGTTGTAAGTGGATTGTTCGACCTCGTTCTGGAAATACACGTCGTGATAACGCACGCCCGGCGCCCATTCAAGGTCGTAGACGCTTTCTTTCTGCTGCAGGTACATCGCCAGTCGTTCGAGCCCGTAGGTGATCTCGCCCATGATGGGCTTGCACGCGATGCCACCCACTTCCTGGAAGTAAGTGAACTGGGTCACTTCCATGCCGTTCAGCCACACTTCCCAGCCCAGACCCCATGCACCGAGCGTAGGGGATTCCCAGTCGTCTTCGACAAAGCGGATGTCGTGCTGCAATGGGTCAATGCCGATCTCGCGCAGTGAGCCGAGATAAAGCTCGAGGATGTCCGGTGGCGATGGCTTCAGTACGACCTGATACTGGTAGTAATGCTGCAGGCGGTTCGGGTTTTCGCCATAGCGGCCGTCTTTGGGACGACGCGACGGTTGCACATAGGCCGCCTTCCACGGTTCCGGGCCGATGGCGCGCAAAAAGGTTGCGGTGTGAAACGTACCGGCACCGACTTCCATGTCGTAGGGCTGCAACAAGGCGCAGCCCTGTTTGTCCCAGTACTGGTTCAGCTTGAGGATGATTTGCTGGAAGCTAAGCATTTCAGATGAGCATTGCGGCAGAAGGCGAGTTAAGCGCCTAATTTTACAGCCTTTGTCGCACCGCGCCAAAGACGCAACCGGTCATTTTCCCGACTGATCGCGGGTGAACAAGGCAATTCCGATGACTAAAACGCAAAGCGCCAGTGCGAATAGGTTGCCCCAGCGCACAAAGGGTGTCGCGCCGCGCATGCCGCTGACTTTGTGGGTGAGCACTGCTTGGGTGAATTCCGGTGCCGCAGCTTCGACATGACCATTTGGCGCGATGACTGCGGTGACGCCGGTATTGGTTGCGCGCAGCATGTAACGACCGGTTTCCAGTGCGCGCATCTGCGCGATCTGCAGATGTTGCGGCGGCGCGATCGAGCGGCCGAACCAGGCGACGTTGCTGACATTGACCAGCAGTGTGGCCTGCGGCAACTGGCGGATGATTTCCTCGCCGAAAGCATCTTCGTAACAGATGTTGATGGCGACCTGTTCGCCGGCGACCGACAACGGCTGTTGTCCGGCGCCGCCGCGCGAAAAATCCTGTAGTGGTATCGCGAGTTGCGAAACGATGGCGCCGAGCAGTGGCCGTAACGGGATGAATTCGCCGAAAGGGACGAGGTGCTCCTTGCGATAGGCCTGGCTATTGGCGCTACCCAGTGAAACCACGGTGTTGTAATAGTCACCTTGCGGCAGACGTTCGGGTGCGCCAAGCAGTACATCACCGTTGTTGCGGCGGGCATGCGCCGCGAGTGCTTCAAGGTATTCAGCCGGTACATCGCGCAGGAACAGCGGCAACGCGGTTTCCGGCAGGATGATCAGGCGCGCGTCGCTGGAACGTACCATACGCAAATAGGTTTCCAGTGTGCTGCGCAGATGTTCTTCACGCCACTTCATGTCCTGCTCGATGTTGCCCTGAAGCAGGCTGACCGTGACATGGCTGCCGGTGGGCTCGGTCCAGGCTGCAGTTTTTAATCCTGCGCCGGCGAACCAGATGACGGCGATTGTTGCCGGCAGCAGCCATAGTTTGGCGATGGTCTTTGGCGATCGCACTTTGATCAGCAGGCTCAGCGCGCCGGCAGATGCGAGAAGCAACAACGTGATGCCGTGCACGCCGAGCAAGGGTGCAAAACCGGCAAGCGGACTGGCGGGGGCCTGTGTGTAGCCGGGGTTCAGCCACGGGAACCCCGTGAACAGCCAGCCGCGCAGCCATTCCATCAGCGTGAATACGGCGGGTACGAACAACATCCACTGTATCGCCGGTTTTATGGTCCAGCGCCGTGAAAGCCAGCCTGCGACTGCAGGGAACAATGCGAGATAAGCGCAGAACAGCAATGTTACCGCGGCGCCCAGCGGCGCCGGCATCGCCCCGAAGGTGTGCAGACTGACATAGATCCACGACACGCCAGCGACAAACCAGCCGAGGCCAAAGGCGAAACCGGTGAATGCTGCTGCTCGGGCATCGGGTGCCCGTTGCCAGAGCAGGAAAAGCCCGGCGAATGTCAGCAGCGGAACCGGGTAAAGCCAGAACGGTGCGTAGCCGGTGACGGTGAGCGCGCCGAGCGTCGCGGCGATGGCCCACTCGGCGGTGCGGCGTGGCGTCGGCGCGGGCATCGGCGGTGAAATGGGGTTATCTAAAGATTCAATTAAAACAAATACTTATTTATGCGGGCAGCTTGTCGAGCTTTTTCGTTACCTGTAACAGGTAGACGCGGCGGCTGTCGGCGCGCAATACGCGGAAGCTCAACTGATCGACGGTGAGTTGCTCACCGCGCTTGGGCACGCGGCCGAAACGTTTCAGCACCAGGCCACCGACGGTATCGAATTCTTCATCGCTGAAACTGGTGCCGAAGGATTCGTTGAAGTCGGCGATTTCGGTAAGCGCCTTGACCCTGTAGATACCGCGTTTTTCCTGGACGATGTTGTCTTCGGCTTCATCGAAATCGTATTCGTCTTCGATGTCGCCGACGATCTGTTCGAGCACGTCTTCAATGGTGATAAGGCCGGCAACGCCGCCATATTCATCGACGACAATGGCAATGTGATTGCGATTCTTGCGGAATTCCTTGAGCAGTACGTTCAACGGCTTTGATTCCGGGATGAATACCGCCGGTCGCAGCATGTCGCGGACATCGAACTCTTCCTCACCGGCGTAATAACGCAGCAGGTCTTTGGCGAGCAGTATGCCGATGACATCGTCTTTGCCGTCACCGATAACCGGAAAACGCGAGTGCGCGGTTTCGATGACCAGCGGTATGAAGCGGTCCGGCGGCTCGTTGACGTCGATCACGTCCATCTGTGCGCGCGGCACCATGATGTCGCGAGCCTGCATCTCCGATACCTGCAGCACGCCCTCGACCATGGCCAGACCGTCGGCATCGAGCAGGTTGTTGTCATGCGCGGAGCGCAGCAGCGTCAGCAGTTGCTCACGATCTTCGGGTTCGCGCAGAAGGAATGCGGAGAGTCGTTCGAGCAGCGTGGGTTTGTGCGGTTCATCCATGGGGTTTGTGTTGCGTATTCATCGGCCGCGGACGGCGGATGTTTCAGGGGATTTGTAGGGGTCAGGATACCCGAAGCCGGCGAGCAGTGCGCGTTCGCGCTTTTCCATCACCGCGGCATCCCTGTCGTTTTCGTGGTCGTAACCCTGCAGATGGAGAAGGCCGTGCACAATCATGTGCGCGTAATGCGCAGCCACGGTTTTGCGCTGCGCTCGTGCTTCTCGTGTAATGACCGGTGCGCACAGTGCGAGGTCCCCTTCCAGCGGCGCGTGATCGCGAAACACGAAGGTCAGCACATTGGTGGCGTAATCCTTGCGGCGATAGTTGCGGTTGAGCAGCCGGCCTTCGGTCTGGCCGACAATACGGATGGTGACATGTGCGTCAACGCCCAGTGCTGCGCGCGCCCATTGGCGGATGCGCGTTGCCGTGGGCACGTTGCGTGCGGTAGAGGCGTTTTGCACCGCGATCTGCGGTGCACGCTTTGGTTTGGCCGTACTCACTCGTCGCCGCGTCGCTTGTCGGTTTTGCCGTATTTGTCATAGGCATTGACGATGCGCTGCACCAGAGGGTGGCGCACGACGTCGGTCGAATCAAAAAAGGTGAAGGCAATGCCGCGTATTTTTTTCAGTACGGCCTGCGCTTCGACCAGGCCGCTGATCTGTCCTTTGGGCAGGTCAACCTGGGTCACGTCGCCGGTGATTACGGCTTTGCTGCCGAAACCGATGCGCGTCAGGAACATTTTCATCTGTTCACGCGTGGTGTTCTGTGCCTCATCGAGAATGATGAAGGCGTGGTTCAGTGTGCGGCCGCGCATGAAAGCCAGCGGCGCGATTTCAATCGCCTGACGTTCGAACATCTTGGCGACCTTGTCGTAACCCATCAGGTCGTAGAGCGCGTCATACAACGGGCGCAGGTAGGGATCGACTTTTTGTGCCATGTCACCGGGCAGAAAGCCGAGCCGTTCGCCGGCCTCGACCGCCGGCCGCACTAGAATGATGCGCTGCACGGCATCGCGTTCCAGCGCATCCACCGCACAGGCAACCGCGAGATAGGTTTTTCCGGTACCGGCGGGGCCGATGCTGAAGGTGATGTCGTGTTTCTGGATGTTGAGCAGGTATTCGTTTTGCCGCGGCGTGCGGCCGTGCAGATCCTTTTTGAGGGTGATCAGTGCGGGTGACGGCACCGCTGCGTGCGCGGCGCCTTTGTGTCCGGCCTCGATCAGCGCGAGCTGAATCGCATCGAGCGACAGCGGATCCGCCGCTTTTTCATAAAAGTCGCGCAACACCTTTGCGGCGATACGTGTGCGCTCGACCGCACCGGTCAGCGCAAAATGTTCGCCGCGACGGGTGATGCCGACGTCCAGTGCGGTTTCGATCTGGCGCAGGTTTTCGTCCAGCGCGCCGCAGAGATTGGCAAGTCGGTGGTTGTCGACGGGGGTAAAGCTGATTTCGGAGGGTTTCAATGGGTGACGACGCTGTCGTGAGTGGCCGTTTCGCCGCGCAGCGTGTGCGCCAGAGCGTCGGTGACGGTGATTTCGATGAAGGTGCCGATCAGTTCGCGCGGTCCGGCGAAATTGATGACGCGGTTATTGTCGGTGCGTGCGGCGAGTTCAGAGGTATCACGGCGGGAAATGCCGTCGACCAGTACGCGCTGGCGGGTGCCGATCATGCCGCGGCTGATGGCTTGGGCCTGCGCGTCGTTTTTCTGCTGTAACTGCTGCAATCGTTCGAGTTTTACAGACGGCGGTGTGTCATCAGCGAGGTCCGCAGCGGGCGTGCCCGGGCGGCGGCTGTAGACAAAACTGAAGCTGGCATCAAAACCGATGTCGTCAATCAGTTTCATCGTCGCGGCAAAATCCTGTTCGGTTTCACCGGGAAAGCCGATGATGAAGTCCGACGAGATGCAGATATCAGGCCGCGCGTCACGCAGACGGCGAATGATGGATTTGTATTCGAGTGCGGTGTAGCCGCGTTTCATCGCCGCGAGTACGCGGTCGGAGCCGGATTGCACCGGCAGATGCACATGGCTCACCAGTTTCGGAATGTGCGTGTAAGCCTCGATCAGCCGCGGCGTGAATTCCTTCGGATGCGATGTGGTGTAGCGGATGCGCTCGATCCCGGGAATGTCCGCCACGTATTCCAGCAGCAGTGGGAAGTCGGCGCCGTCGGGTTCGCCGTCGACGGGCGCGCGCCATGCATTGACGTTCTGGCCAAGCAGGGTAATTTCCTTCGCGCCCTGTGTGGCGAGTTCGGCCACTTCGGTGAGTACGTCGTCGAAAGGCCGCGACACTTCTTCGCCACGGGTATAAGGGACGACGCAGAACGAGCAGTATTTGCTGCAACCTTCCATGATCGAAACGAATGCGGTTACACCCTCAAGACGTGCCGGTGGCAGGTGATCGAATTTTTCGATTTCGGGAAACGAGATGTCGACCTGCGATCTGCCCGATGCGCGGCGTGCAGCGATCAGTTGCGGCAGGCGATGCAGGGTCTGCGGACCGAACACGACATCGACATACGGCGCACGTTTGACGATGGCCGCACCTTCCTGGCTGGCGACGCAGCCACCGACGCCGATGATCAACCCGGGTTTTGCCTGCTTGAGTTCGTTGATGCGCCCCAGATCGCTGAAGACTTTTTCCTGTGCTTTTTCGCGTACCGAGCAGGTATTGAGCAGGATGACGTCTGCTTCAGCCATGTCGTTGGTCTGCGTCAGGCCGTTGTGGGCGCGCAGCACGTCCGCCATCTTGTCCGAGTCGTACTCGTTCATCTGGCAGCCAAAGGTTTTGATGTAAACCTTGCCCACGGTTTACTTCGCGCGGTCGAGCCGGGCCTGTTCCTCTGGCGTCAGGATGACGATGCGCAGGACTTCGCCGTTACGGTCGGTCTGATAGACCACATCCGAGCCCGGCGGCAGTTGGCCATGGGTGATGCTGCGGTTTGATTTGTCTAATATGACGCCGCCCGGCGCGAGCCTGAGCAGCTGATTGCCTATGGCCACCATGGGCAAGGCCTGCTGGGCACCGATCTCCGCGCGCTTGGCTTCAGGCGGTAATGCGCGCTGCGCCCATGCCGATGTGGTGGCGATCAAAAAAGTCAATAAAAGCAGAAACTTACGCATTTCCACACGATAGCACGAGAGGTGGTCGCCGGCAACGCAAGGGCCAACGACAAAAAAGAAATGGTGGCGAGTCAGGGATTTGAACCCCGGACCAATGGATTATGATTCCACTGCTCTAACCACTGAGCTAACTCGCCACGGGAAGGCCGGGCAGTCTAAGGAGCGAGGGTGTCCTTGTCAAGCTGAAAAACCGCACCATTTCCCGGATTTTCCTGAAAAATCCGTGCCTTGACGGCTTTTTGCAGACCGCCGCCCCTTTCATTTGCCGGGTGGTTATCACCTTATGAAAACAGCAACTAAAGATAAAGACGTTTCCAGCATGCATGATGTGGCCATCATCGGTGGGGGGCTGGTGGGCGCCAGTTTGGCGCTTGCATTACAACCAGCGGGATTGGATGTTGTGTTGGTCGAGCCCCAGCCAGAACCTGTTGCGCCTGGAGTTGGCGCGTGGGACAGCCGCATTTATGCGGTCAGTCCCGGCAATGTTGCTTTCCTGGAACGGCTGGGCGTTTGGTCGTGCCTGGATCCACATCGGGTGCAGCGTGTCGAGACGATGGTGATTTCCGGCGACCGGCGAGACAGCCGGTTGCAGTTCAGTGCCTATGATGCCGGGTTGCCGGAGCTTGCCTATATCGTCGAGAGCGGCGCAATGCAGCGTGCGATGCTTGAGGTGATTGCGAAGGCGAGTGGCGCTCGCATGATTTGTCCGGCACAAGCGACCGGACTGGCTATCGTTGAGAATGCTGTCAGAGCGGTTCTTGCAGACGGTACAACTCTGGGTGCGCAACTGGTGGTTGGCACCGATGGTCGTGACTCGGTGGTGCGGCGCGAAGCCGGCATCGACGCGCGGATCAGTGAATACCGGCAATCCGGCGTGGTTGCCAATTTTGAAACCGATAAACCGCATCACGGCACCGCTTTTCAGTGGTTTCGCGAGGAAGGCATCCTTGCCTTGCTGCCACTGCCCGGCAACAGGGTTTCGATGGTGTGGTCGACGAATGACAATCACACGCAGGCTCTGCTGGCGATGGATGCACAGGCACTGGCCGAACGTGTATTTGAGGCCAGCGCCGGCGTCGTGGGCAGGTTGCGCCTGATTACACCGGCGCTTGCTTTTCCGCTGCGGTTGGCGAAAGTAGAGCGCCTCGTTGCGCCGCGTCTGGCGCTTGCCGGTGATGCCGCGCATAACGTACATCCACTGGCCGGGCAGGGTGTGAATCTGGGGTTCCGGGATGTTCGGGTGCTTGCCGAAGTGCTGGCCGGCCGTGCGCCCCGGCAGGATTGCGGTGATCTGGCATTATTGCGCCGCTACGAACGTGCGCGGCGGGAAGACATTGCCGCAATTGCGATGAGTACGGATGCCCTGCAGAAACTTTTCGGCTCGCGTTCGGTCTTGTTGTCCGGGGTACGCAATTTTGGCCTCGGCGCGTTAAACCACCTGCCGGTCCTGAAGAAACTGTTAATCCAGCACGCAGCGGCCTGAAGGTCGTTTATTCAACTTAGAGCTTCGCGCTCAGGGAAATTGTTTATGTTTATCCGTATGGTGTTGGTTTTGTGCGCTGCGCTGACTTGTCTTCCCCAGGCTTGGGCGGAGGAGTCGAAAGTAAGACGCGCTTTCCAGGCGCGCTTTCCCGACATGAAAGTTGAGTCGGTGACGCGAACGCCTTTCCCGGGTCTGTTTGAGGTGGTGTTTGACGGACAGGTTGTTTATACCGACGAAAAAATCGCTTATCTGATGAGCGGCAACCTGTTTGACCTGAGGACATCCCAGGAACGCAACCTGACAAGGGAACGGCGCGACCAGATTGCTTCCGGTGCACTGGTCAGCGCTCAGGGTAACGCGATCAAACGTGTGCGCGGCAACGGTAAACGGGTCGTATATACCTTCGAGGATCCGAACTGCGGTTATTGCAAGGAACTGCAGAAAGAGCTCCACAAGATGACTGATATCACCGTGTACACTTTTCTGCTGCCGATCCTGTCGCCGGATTCAATCGAAAAATCGAAAATCGTATGGTGCGCCAAGGACCGTTTGAGGACCTGGGATGACATGATGATCAAGGGTTCGCTGCCGGCGAATGCCGCGAAAAACTGTGCGACGCCTCTTGAAGAGAATGCCGCGCTGGCAAAACGTTTTGGCGTACGTGGCACGCCAGCGGTATACCTCGCCAACGGCCAGCAAGTCGGTGGTTTCCTGCCGGCTGACAAGCTGGAGCAGGCGCTGGCGGTCACCAAGTAAGCGCTTTGTTTGCCGCCCATGATTGCCGGCACAGGTGATGCGCTTTTGGCAAACCAGTGGACTTGGCGGCGCCTTGCGTTTGCGCTCGGCGCTTCTCTGCTGGCGCACTATCTGATCGTTGAGGTGTGGCCATCATCCGGCGGCGGGCGACCGATGCCGACGGCGCCGCTGTTGAAGGCGCAACTGGAGATTCCTGCCGCAGCGCTGACGGTGCCTTCAGCGGAATCCGCGGACTTGTCCCATGTGGCCGTGCGATCCACATCGACGCCCCGGATTCCAGCTCCATTGGAGCGAACGGAGTCGCCGTCTGCAGCCTTGCCCGAATTGCAATTCTCCGGGGCGCAGGTCAGCGCCATTCCGGACTCGCGCTTTTATTCGGCACGCGAACTTGACCGCTTTCCCGAGCCTTTGACGCCACTGGAACTGCAATCGGGTACGGGACGGTCTGGCAGCGTGCGTCTTCGTATCGGGATAGACCTGGCAGGCCGTGTTGTCGAAGTCGATGTGGTCGACAGCGATCCGTCCGGCGCACTGGAGGTATACGCGCGTGAGCAGCTGCAGGTCACCCGCTTCATGCCGGGCTTGAAAGATGGTCGCCCCGTGCGCAGCCGGATTTTGCTGGAACTTCGCTACGGTCAGTGACTCCTATTGGCCAGGGTAGGGGCTTTGCTTTAGGTTAAAATCGCTGCTCAAGTCAATTTCCGAGAGCGCAGCAGCATGAGCACCCCGCGAGGAATCCTGAATGCCGTTCCCTGCACCGAGAGCTTATCGGTGCCGGTCGCAGACGTTTAGGTCCGGCCCATCATGCGCCTGCGCATACTCGGCTGCTCTGGCAGCATTGGCGGCCAACAGCATCGAACGACTTCTTTTCTGATTGATCAGGATATCCTTATAGACGCCGGCACCGGTGTTGGCGAACTGTCGCTGGCGGAGCTGTCCCTGATCAACCATGTGTTCGTCACACACTCGCATCTTGATCATGTTGACTCCATTGCATTCATGCTGGATTCGGTGGGGTCCTTGCGGACGAAGCCGATGACCGTGCATGCGACTGCGCCAACCATCGAGATTCTGAAAAAGAACCTGTTCAACTGGGATATCTGGCCCGATTTCACGGTCATCCCGACACCGCAGGAACCGTTCATGCAGTATCAGGAAATCGCTGTCGGAAATGTCATCGATATTGGCGGGGGACGGCGCATCACCGCTTTGCCGGCCAACCATACAGTGCCTGCTGTCGGATACTGGCTGGATAGCGGCAAGGGCAGTCTGGTTTTCAGTGGTGATACCGGGCCGAACGACGCGTTGTGGAGCGTTGTCAACGGCGTCGAAAATCTGAAATACCTGATCATTGAAACTGCATTTTCAGACAAGGACCGCAGGCTGGCTGAACTGGCGCTGCACCTTTGTCCGTCGATGCTGGGTGAGGAGCTGGCCAAGCTCAAACGTCCGGCAGAAGTCTACATAACCCATATCAAGCCCAGCGAAATCGAACTGACGATGCAGGAGATTGAGGAGCTTTCCACGCCGGTGGTGCCCCGTCTATTGCATAACAACCAGGTATTTGACTTCTGATCCCGCTGCTGGCGCCGCTTGCGCGTCCGCAGGACAGGACGGAGAATCTGCAGAAGGGTATCGCGTCCGGCGATAGCGTTTCGATTCCAAAATGAAAAAAGAAGTCCCAGTAGAAAAACTTGAGTTCGGTGTGTTCATCTCCGAACTGGATCGGCCATGGACGGAAACTCCGTTTATGTACCAGGGTTTCATTCTCAGCAACGACAAACAGCTGGAAGCCCTGAAGAAGTATTGCAAAAAGGTCTATATCGACCTCGACAAGGGCCCGGATCTGCCTGACCGCAGTCAGTTGCTTGCGGGCGATGTCGGCGGACCACCGAAACCGCCCCCTCCTCTGGGTCCCAGCGTTCTCACCACGATCAAGACCAAAGTCGCCTACCGTGAACAGGCGACTGTGGATGAGGAATTGCCGGTTGCGCGCACCGCCCAGCGCCAGACCGAGGTCGTGCTCAAGGACATCATGAGCAACGTTGAGGCCGGTAAGGCGCTTGACGCTCCCCGGGTCCAGGAAGCCGTAACGAGCATGACGGACAGCGTGGTGCGCAATCCGGATGCGATGATGCTGCTTGCGAAGCTCAAGCAAAAGGGCGGTCACACGCTGGACCGTGCTTTCGGCGTTTCGATTTACGTGCTGACCTTTGGCCGTTTTCTGCAGTTGCCGCGCGAGCAACTCGATTTGCTGGGCATGGTTGGCTTGCTGCAGGACGTGGGTATGACCGCTGTGCCGGAAGAGGTGGTCACAAAAAAAGGTCCGCTCAGCAAGGTGGAGCTGATGGTCTGCCGCAGCCACATTACGCATTCGGTGGCCATCCTCAGGGATACGCCGGGACTGCCGCCGGAACTGCCTGCGCTGGCGTCCCTGCATCACGAGCGCTACGACGGCAGCGGTTACGAAAAAGGTTTGAAGGGCGACCAGATCGGCCTGTTCGGCGCGATTGCCGGGCTGGTTGACTGCTTCGATGCGATGATTCATTCGCGACCTTATGCAGAAGCTTATTCACCATCAAACGCCCTCAATTATCTTTATAACGCCAGGAACACGCTGTTCGACGGTCCGTTGGTCGAGCAGTTCGTGCAATGCATAGGCATTTTTCCTGTCGGCGCTCTGGTTGAACTCAATTCCGGCGAAGTCGGCATCGTGATCGCCCAGAATATGGTGCGGCGCCTGCTGCCACGAGTGATGGTCGTACTCGATGCCAAAGGAAACCCGCTGCATCCCCAGGTTATCCTCGACCTTGCGCAGGAGCCGAAAGCCGCGCCGGGAGTTCCCTACCGCATCAAGCGCACACTGGAGCAGGGCAGTGTCAACATTGATCCCTCCGAATTCTTCCTCTGAAACGCCCGATCCCGTTGCCGCGGCGGATGCGCCCAGTCTCGGTGCATTGACCGCACGGCTTGCCGAGGAATTCGGCGTGGGTACCGACACGCTGGCGACGGTTGCCACAGTCTTCTGCGAAGTCCGTGAGCGTGCTCCGGATCTGTTCGTGGCTGCAGCAGGTGGTCTTGATGCGGCTTTTGACAAAGGTGGCACTGATCCTGCGCCGATCATGGCGGCGCTCGGCGAATGGGCGCTGGACGCCGAGAGCGAACCGCTGGAGCGCATGCGTCGCGACTGCCAGCGCTTTCAGGCAGCGATGACCCGCGGCGCGCTGCGTCTTTACGCCAGTGAACCCGAGCGGTGCAGCGAGAGCCTGATTGCGTTGCAGCGATTCAGCTTCCTGCAATTGGCCCTTCTGGCATCTCTGGTTGCGCGTGGCCAGGAAGAAGGCGGGGTCGTCCGAACGCTGCCGACGCCTGAATATGCAGCGTTCATGGAGATTTTCCGGGTCGCCATAGAAAGCCACAATCAGGACGGCAAACATCTTGCGCTGCTGCTGTTGCAGGTCGGCAAGACGGAGCAGATTGATCGCCAGTTGGGCTTGCAGAAGGGCGAAGCCTTCATGCTGCGGGTGACGCGCCGCATGCGCGAAGGTGTGCTGCGCAAACAGGATCAGTTGGGCCGCGTGAGCCGTGACCAGTTTGCCTGCCTGTTGCCGCGCATCGCCGGCGAAGGCGTCGCAATTCTGGCTGCCAACAAGGTGCTGGGTGCGCTGGAAGCACCGATTCCCCTTGGTGACCGCTCATTTGACACCGATGCGGTCATCGGCATCGCGGTATTTCCCGAGCACGGTACCGATCCACAGACTTTGGTGCGCAACGCCAAACTTGCCTTGAGGGAAGCGCGCAGTTCTACGGGCCGCACCGCGGTGTATGACCCGGCACAAGGTGAAAACGAGGCGCGGGAGATGCGTTACGAATCCCGCCTGCGGCTTGCGCTGGAACAGGGCACCCTGGGCCTTGTGTTTGAGCCGCAACTGGACGCGCAGTCCGGACGCATCGGCGGACTTGATTGCATCCTGCGCTGGACCGATGCCGAGCTAGGGGATGTGGCCGAAGCCCGTGCCTTGCAGGCGGCAGAGACTTCAGGCCTGATTCGCGAACTCACGTGGTGGATTTTCAACAACGCCTTGCGTCAGGGAGCGGAGTTCGCCCGCGCAGGCCTGGAATGCAAGCTGGGACTCAAGGTGTCTGCGAGCGGATTGCTGCAGCCGGATTTCCCCGAGTTCGTTGATCGCGCGTTACGCACCTGGGGGGTGCCGCCGGGGCGTGTGGTCATCGGTATTCATGAAGCAGCGATCGCAGGTGATCTTGGTCCGGTCAAGGATGCGTTGTCCCGATTGAAGCGCTTGGGCGTACGCCTCGGCATAGACGGATTTGCCACGGGCGCCTCCTCGCTCAGCAATCTTTCACAATTGCCGTTTGATGAGCTGAAACTGAGTGCCGCCTTCGTCGCCGACATGCAGCGCTCGGAAATTCACGCCAGACTGGTGCGTGCACTGGTTCGGCTCGCGAGGGATCTGGGCTTCCGCTTGACGGCAGAGGGCGTCAACGACGGACAGACTGTTGTCGCTTTGCTGGGACTTGGGTGCGAGCGGGTTCAGGGATCTCACGTCAGTGAACCGCTGACCGCGCAGGACATACTCATTTTCGAACAAAGCGGTTCCGGACTCGCCAAATTGCGGCTGTCCGACCTTTGAGCAAGCCAACCGCCGGGGGGGCGGAGATGGAGATCAGTGCCGAGATCGTCCGTGGCATATTGGAACGCCGGTTGGCACCGGCGGCCATTGAGCAGTTGCTTTCCGAATTGCCCGAAGCCGGCAAGGCGCAGCTTCTGTTGCGCATTGCCGCCGTGGCGCGCCGCAATGCCGCTCTGGTTGATGTGGCAAACAGGGTGTCCGATACATTGTCGCTGGACGTGCTGTTTGTTCGTCTTCTTGAGGCCGTGACCGAGTCGCTCGACGCCGAACGCAGCTCACTGTTCCTTCATGACGCGGAAACCGGGGAGCTGTTTTCACGTGTCATGCAGGGCAATGCGGTTGGAGAAGTGCGCTTTCCCGTCGGGCAGGGCATCGCGGGATCGGTATTTACCAGTGGTCGGGGCGAAATCATCCCCGACGCCTATGCGGACCCGCGTTTCAATCGCTGGGTTGACACCGAAACCGGATATCGCACGCGCAACCTGCTGTGCGTGCCCATCCGCAACAACCGTAACGAAGTCATTGGTGTCACCCAGGCATTGAACAAGCGTGCAGGCGAGTTTGATGTGGAAGACATGCAGGCACTGGAGGCGCTGGCGTCCCAGGCCGCTGCCGCACTTGAAAATGCCCGCATGTTCGAGCGGGTTGAGCGCTCGCAGCGCGAGGAGGCTCTGCTGCTGGATGTGGTCAGTCTGATTACCTCGGAAATCAAACTGGATCCCTTGCTTGAAAAAATTCTCGCTGCGGCAACGCAGCTTTTGGGCGCCGACCGCGGTTCCCTGTTTCTTTACGATGCATCCAGCAACGAGCTGTGGTCGCGGGTGGCCGGCGGTGAAGGCTCGGGCGTCATCCGTTTTCCTGCCGGTGCCGGCATTGCAGGTGAATGCTTCACCACAGGCCGCTGCATCAATATCGATGATGCCTACCGCGATCCGCGTTTCAATCCGGCTGTTGACAAGGGTACGGGTTATCGTACGCGCAACATTCTGTGCATGCCCATCGCGACGCGGGGTGGCAGCAAGGTCGGCGTGATGGAGATCCTCAACAAAAAGGAAGGCGCATTTAATACCGGTGACCAGCGTCGGCTGGAGGCGCTTTGTGCACAGGCGGCAGTGTCCATTGAAAATGCCCAGTTGTTCGAGGACGTCAACGACTCCCGCAATTACAACGAGAGCATCCTGCGCAGCATGAGCAACGGCGTGGTCACGCTCAATGCCGGCAACGTTGTCAGCAAGGTCAACCAGTCGGCGTTGCGCATCCTGCAGCGTCCCGAAGACGAGGTTCTGGGCCGCCGGATCGGGGATGTGTTCAGCGGGCCCAACAGCTGGGTCACCAACAGCCTCGACAAAGTGCTGCGCACCGGACGTACGGACAGCACCATCGACTCTGATCTGGTGCTTGACGGCCGTCATGCGGTGTCAGTCAATATGACTGCGGTGCCGCTGCAGGACATGCGCGATGAACGCATCGGTTCCATGCTGATCATGGAGGACATCACGCGCGAGAAGCGGTTGCGCAACACCATGTCCCGCTACATGAGCAAGGCGGTAATGGATGAACTGCTGGAGGACGGCAACGCGGCGCTGCGTGGCGTGAATCGCGAAGTCAGCGTGCTGTTTTCGGACATCCGCGGTTTCACCACCATGTCGGAGCGTCTAGGCGCCCGCGAGACGGTGGCGATGCTCAATGATTACTTTACCGACATGGTCGACGTTGTTTTTGCCCACAACGGGATACTCGACAAGTACATCGGCGACATGATCATGGCGGTCTTCGGTTCGGTGCGCTCACGCCAGGACGATGCAGCCAACGCGGTGATGGTCGGCAGTCGGATGATGATGGCATTGCGTGAGCTGAACCTGCGTCGTGGCGCCGCAGGTCAGGAGCCGATCAACATCGGCATCGGCATCAGTACCGGCGACGTTGTTGCCGGCAGCATCGGTTCGCCGAAGCGGCTCGAATATACGGTCATCGGCGACAGGGTCAATCTTGCCGAGCGCTTGCAGAACGCCAACAAGTACTACGGCACGGGTGTGTTGATGTGTGAAACGACGGCTGCCCGGTTGAGAACTCCCGTGCGCATGCGTGATCTGGATCTGATTCGTGTTCGCGGAATGCAGGCGCCGGTGTCACTCTGCGAAGTGATGGAGCACCATACCGCGCTCAGTTTTCCCCATATGGACGAAGTGATTTTTGCCTTTACCGAGGCGGTCGCGCATTACCGTGATCGCAACTGGGACCAGGCGATCCGTTTGTTCAGTGAGGCACTGAAGGCGAACCCCGCCGACCGCCCATCGAGCCTGTATCTTCAGCGCTGTGAAATTTACCGCAAGATGCCGCCTCCTGAGAACTGGGATGGCGTATGGTCGCTTACCGCTGAGTGAACTGCGCTGTCAGCGTCCTGATACCTGCATCGCAGAGGCTGAAATCCACCGCGGATTTTTCCGGGCATCAGGTCAGCTAATGTCGCGCCGGGTCCGCAGGACTGGATTCAACCTAACTCGTGTTCCACAGGCCGGCCGACAATATTGACCACTTGGTTGTCCGCTTGGCCGGCATTGCACAGATACCAGGCAGTCGGGATGTCCGTAACGCGGGCACCCGGAACCACGATTTTATCGGCGCAGAAAATCCGCTCGGATAAATCAAGAAAAAGTTTTTAAAAACAAACATTTAAGTCAGAGTGCGCGCTCACTTTAACGGCGTGAGCAAGGGCCTGCCCATCAGGTTGGCCATATCGCCGGATCACTGCCAAGGGGTACTGGCGGTTGTTCCCAGCGCGTTGGGGTTTCGGGCATTTGCACCACCGGTTTGAGGTGACGCAATGCACCGAAACGGGACGGAGTTTCGATATAGAGATCATCGATTTCAGAGGAAGGCGGGACGATTGCGGCAACGGACGATTCGCGACCGAGCGTGTCGGTCATTTCGCGGATCCACGCCGAGGTGCGTTCCAGCGACAACTGCACATGCCAGGAACCGCCTTCAACTGCACGGCGTTGCAACGCAAGCATCGTACCGAACGCACCCAGATAACCGGTCAGATAATCCAGTGGCTGGCAGGGCAGTCGTGCCGGATCTTCAGCGCCCGATCGGGTCAGTCCGCTGGCTGCAGCGACCAGCGTGTCGTAACCGCGGCGCTGCGCCCAGGGACCTGCGCGTGAAAACGCGCTGATTGAAAGATAAATGATGCCGGGTCGCTGTTGAGCCAGCGCAGCAGGGGAAAAGCCGCGCCGCTCCAGCGCGCCCGGGCGATAGGCGTTGAGAAACACGTCGGCGCTGTCGATCAGTTCGTGCAGTTTGTTGCTGCCCGCGGCGGTATCGATATTGATCGCACAGGACTGTTTGCCGAAACCAGTGTCGATGACCAGTGATTCGATGGATGGCAGATGTGCTGCCCCGACCTGCAGCACGGTAGCGCCATGTTCGGCCAGCGTGCGCGCGGCCATCGGGCCGGCGATGACACGAGACAGATCAAGCACGCGGATCCCGGAAAGTGGACGCGCGGCGTGCGACAGCGGACGGGGTGGCGCATCACCGATGCGGGTGAATTCGATCAGCGGCAACGCCGCCGTGGCGAGCGCCTGCGGATGCGCTTCCCACTCTGCGCGCTGGCGGACGATGACGCCGCACAGTCCCAGCTGTCCCGCTGCGTTTTCGATATCAGCAGCAGACCATGAGGCCAGCGCGGCGCGCAAGGCAGCCGGATCATTCGGCACCTTAAACAGTTTCAGCAATCCGTCGCGCAAATGCGGAAAATTGCCATGCAGGTACACCCATTCACCGTTGCTTACCCGGTAGTAACCGGTGATCGGGTCCCAGGATTTCACGGCTTGCCCGTTGACCCGCAGGTAAGTGGACGAAGTCATCGCCAAGGTCGCTGCGCGGGTATCGACCCCCACTGACTGCAGCCGGCCGCTGCGCAACCGCCACAGCGCTGCGGCGGCGAGACCGGTGGCGCCGAGTGTCGCGCCGGCGAGCGCTCCGATGGGCAAGGTTGTCGGCAACACGTTGGGCGAAGGCGCAATATGCAATGCCGACAAAGGGGCGTCGTGCCAGCCTGTGCTGCCGAGTATCGAGATCAGCGCGTGTTGCGTGCGGTCGATCATTTACGGCTCTGATCAGTCTGCAATGCCGCTTATCGGGTAGCCGCGCGGCAGCAGCACCCACATGCGCATGGACTGCTTCATACGCCCGGCTTCGCGCCCGGCTTCATCGCCGTAGCCCCAGAAGAAATCCGCGCGCACCGCACCGCGGATCGCCGAGCCGGTGTCCTGCGCAAGCATTAACTGGTTCAGCGGTTTTGAACTCAGTGGCCAGGTCGTGGCAAGGAATACCGGCGAGCCCAGAGGCACGAAACGCGGGTCAACGGCGATGGACCGGCGCGGGGTCAGCGGCACGCCCTGCGCCCCCAGCGGACCGCCCAGTCCGGGCGGCAGTTCGCGGAAAAACACATAGCGCGGGTTGTAATCAAGTACTGCACGCAATTTGTCAGGGTTCTGCTGTGCCCAGGCCTTGATGCCCTGCATCGAGGCCCGGTCTGCAGTCAGTTCGCCGCGATCGATCAGCAGGCGGCCGATGGAACGGTAAGGATGACCATTGTGATCGGCATAACCGACCCGCATGACGTTGCCATTTTCCAGATCCAGACGGCCCGAACCCTGAATTTGCAGGAAGAACAATTCCACCGGATCTTCGACCCAGGCAATTTCCTTGCCGCGCAACGGTGCAATACCGGCTTCGATCTGTGCGCGGTCAAAATAAGGCACTACGCGTTTGCCGTCGAGGCGCGCCCTGGCTCGCGCATCACGCGGCTCGGCGCTGAAGGCCGGCAGATCGACAATGAGCAGGTCATCGGGCACGCCGTAAACCGGGTAACGGTAGCGCTGGGACGCTGTACGGCTGCCTCGCAAAAGTGGTTCGTAATAACCGGTGGCGAGTCCCTCAACGCCTCCACCCGGCTGCATCAATTGGTAAGGTGTGAACTGGGTTTCAAAAAAACGCCGCGCCTGTTCGCGGCTGGGTCGTTGCAGCGCGCCGGCTGTGGCGCAGACGGCGCGCCAGACTTCCTGCGCCCTTAATGTGCTGCAACTGGTCAGCAGTGCATTCCAGGCCGCTGCCGGATCGTCATCGCGCCAGCCGGGAAGGTCGGTCCATGCGCCGCGGCGCAGATGGTTTGCAGGAAGCGGAGGAGTAGATTGTGTGACCAGCGGCGGCTCGGTTTGAGCGGGGGCAGGCGCGGGAGTGACGGCCGCAGGTTGTGCCGGAGATTCAGCGGGTTTTTCCGGAGTGGCGCGGCAGGCCAGCAGCACTAATGCGCTGAAAAGTGCTGCGAGCAGCGTGTGCACTGGCAGTTTGTTAAAGTCGGGCTTATGCATCGGCAAATCCAGGAAAAATACGGGGCGCAATGAGCGGATTAATGTGGTTCTTGATCGAAGTGGCTGTGGCGGTATCACTGCTGGTCGGCATTGTCTGGCTGACCTGGCCCCGCCGCGAGGACGATGATTCTGATTCCGGGCCTTCGGGTAAATCCTGAGCAGCGGTTTTTTCCAGCGTGATCATGCGGAACCAGCCGCCGGCCATCACCGGTTGATCGTCCAGCACGCGAAGACCGGATGATCCTTCAAGAACGTCTTCAAAGACAACATTGGTTCGGGTGGCAATCCGCCGCATCAGCGGATTGATCAGCCGGCGCATCGGCGCGATTTCGCCGCGCCGTAAAAATTTATCGAGCAAAAACAGTTTTCCGCCAGTGCGCACGACCCGGGTCGCTTCACGCAGTGCGGCGCGGCTGTCGGGAACGATTGCCAGAATCAGATGCATCAGTACATGATCAAAGGTTTCGTTGCGAAACGGCAGCAACTGGCTGTCGCCTTGTACCCATTGCAAGTCGAGCTGTCCGCGGCGCGGTTGCGCCTTGTTGATCATGGCGCGGGTGAGGTCGAGGGCCGTGTAGCGGTGCATTGGGGTCAACAGTGGCAGGTCGAGTCCGCTGCCGGCGCCATTGATCAGGATGTGCGCCCCGGAAGGCGGCAGGCGGGCCAGGCTTTGCGCACGCACGCGGGCCAGCGCGGGACCGATCAGCCAGTCATAAACCGGCGCGAGCAGGGTGTAACTGTTGCGTAGCGACATGCGCGCTTGAGCCCCGGCGCCGCCGCCTAGTGCAGCACGCGCGGTGCCGACAGGGTGAACTCGGGGATGGGGGCGTCGAAGCGGGTGCCGTCATCGGCAACCATCTGATAACTGCCACGCATCGTACCCACCGGTGTGGCCAGCATCGAGCCGCTGGTGTATTCAAAACTTTCGCCGGGTTTCAGTTTAGGCTGAGCGCCGACCACGCCCTGGCCTTTGACTTCCTGCACCAGATTGTTGGCGTCGGTAATGATCCAGTGCCGGCTGATCAGTTGCGCCGGCATGGCACCCGTATTGGTAATGGTGATGGTGTAGGCAAACGCATAACGTCCGGCGTCGGCGTTGGACTGTTCCGCGATATAAAAGGCGCGGGGCGAGACACTGATATGGTATTTGGATTCGGTCATGGTCCTATTCTCGCATTCGCGGCGCGGTGACGGAAGTTGGCGTTACCTTCATTGGACCGCCAGAACAGGTAAAATTCCCCCGAACTGAACCCGGAATTCGCCATGACCCATCGCATCGCGCCCAGCATCCTGTCCGCCGACTTCGCCCGCCTGGGTGAAGAGGTAAAGGCGGTTGTTGCTGCCGGCGCAGACCTCATCCATTTCGACGTCATGGACAACCATTACGTGCCTAACCTCACCATAGGCCCGATGGTATGTCAGGCGATCCGCCCGCTCGTGCAGGTGCCGATTGATGTGCATCTGATGGTAAAGCCGGTTGACCGCATCATCCCGGACTTTGCCAAGGCCGGCGCCAACATTATCTCGTTTCACCCCGAGGCTTCCGAACACATTGATCGCACGATTGGACTGATCAAGGAACAGGGCTGCAAGGCCGGACTGGTGTTCAATCCGGCAACGCCTCTGCATTTTCTTGACCATGTAATCGACAAGCTCGATCTGGT
This sequence comes from uncultured Bordetella sp., assembly GCA_964531455.1. Lineage (GTDB taxonomy): Bacteria > Pseudomonadota > Gammaproteobacteria > Burkholderiales > SG8-41. Next base: position 289 of record CAZHFZ010000019.1, on the reverse strand, counting down.
GCTGATCATGTCGGTGAACCCGGGTTTCGGCGGGCAGTCGTTTATTCCCGGTGCGCTGGCCAAGATCAAGGCTGTGCGCGAACGCATTGCACGCAGCGGCCGCGACATCTGGCTTGAAGTTGATGGTGGCGTCAAAACCGATAACATTGCCGAGATTGCCAAGGCAGGTGCCGACACCTTTGTTGCCGGCTCGGCGATTTTCGGCGCTGGCGACTACAAGGCCACGATCAGCTCGATGCGCGCTGCACTGGCCAAATCCTGACTGAAATTTTCGCATCTCATGCGCTGC
>CAZHFZ010000018.1:60235-65405 GCA_964531455.1 uncultured Bordetella sp. | reverse complement strand
TGGATCAGGCTGCAGGCCTGATCCCGTTTGCCGTCAAACTGAACCGCGATCTCGTTGCCCAGATCAATGCGCTTGCCCAGTCGCGCAAGGTTCCGCTCAACGAAGTGGTCGCAGAGTTGCTGCAGGCTGCTTTAAAAAAATAGGCGGCGTAGGGCAGCGGACATCCGCTGCAGTTCCCGTTTTGCGGCGCTCAGACTCGTATTCATCAAAAGCCGGCCGCCGTGGAGCTGGTTGTCCTGATGGCGCCTGACTCTTCATGGCTTCCTGTTGCTGGATGCCCTCTTAAACTCCGCGCGAACTGCAGCCCGCCAAGGCTGCGGTCGCGAGCATCATGAAATCGGTGACTTGCAATGGTTTCACGGAGTTACTAGTGCGCACCGCCCGGAGGTAGTTCCGCAAGTTCAATCAGGCAGTTTTCAGTGGCCGACGGATCAAGGAATGCGATGCGGCAGCCGGCATGGCCGATGCGCGGGACCTGGTCGAGCAGCGGTATGCCCTTGGCTTTCAGTTCCGCCAGCGCTTCGTCAATGTTTTCGACTTCGAAGCAGACATGGTGGAGTCCGCCCTTGCCCTCGGCAATCAATTTGGACTGTTTGCTGTCGGGCGTCAGGCCGGCGATCAGTTCCACCATCGATTCACCGACGGGGTAAAGCGCGAGTCGCCTCGTTGCATTGTCCTCGGTGCCGCCAAGCTTGATGCCGAAACAGCCTTCCCACAATTTGCGGCTGGCCTCGACATCGCGGACGACAATGCCGACATGCTCGATACGTTTGACTTTCATGGGTCTCCTCCCGTTGAGTTCTGGCCGGCATCATGCGCCAGACCACTCATGGATTCAAGTCCGGGCCCTTGGCGCTGACCCGGTGTAACATCAGCCGATTATTCAAATTACGACCATCATGACTGCGAAAACATCCCCGGCGCCCCAGTGGCGATCCTCGGTACCGTTGTACAAGCATCTCGGCTTCCACCTTGACGGCCTTGAAGATGGCCGCTCGCAGGTGCGTCTTTCTTTCCAGCCCCATCTTGGCAACAGTCGCGGCGAAGTTCACGGTGGAACCGTAGCGGCGATCATTGATGCCGCGATGTCGCAGGCGGTACGCTCGCTGGTTGACATGGAAATGGGCGTGGCGACGATGACCATGACGCTCAATTACCTGGCGCCGGCAAAGGGCGAGATCATCTGCAAAGGCAGCGTTACCAAGCGCGGGCGCAGCGTGATGTTTACCGAGGCCGAGGTTTACGGGGAAGACGGCGTGCTGGCCTGCAAGGCCAGCGCCAACTACCGTATTTTGCCCAAAACTGTTTATGACAAAAAACCCCAAGCTTGAACGGAGACACTGCATGAACACCGCAATTCGACTGGTCAACCACCTGACTTTTTCGATGATCATGGTCCTCTGCGCGATGCCGGCTTCCGCTGCACAACAGAAGGCCGCAGATCCCGCCCCCGGTTTCCCCAGTCGGCCGCTGCGTTTGATTGTTCCATTTGCTCCACAGGGCCCGAATGATCAACTGGCGCGCATGGTCGGCGTCAAATTGTCCGAAAACTGGGGGCAGCAGGTCGTCATCGACAACAGACCCGGCGGCGGTACGGTGATCGGCACCGAACTTGCCGTGCGCGCACCGGCTGACGGCCACACCATGCTGATGATTTCACTGAGCACTGCAGTCAGTCCGATGCTGCAGAAGAAACTGCCGTACAACACGGCCAAGGATCTGCGGCCACTGGTCAATCTCGCGTTCTCACCGAATCTGCTGGTGACCCACCCGGCAGTTGCTGCCAGCAACGTTTCGCAGTTGCTGGCGCTGGCCAAAGCCAAGCCGGGCAGTATTATTTATGCTTCAGGCGGAAACGGGTCGACTACTCATCTTGCCGCCGAACTGCTGGCCAGCATGGGTGGTGTGAAAATGACCCATGTGCCATACAAAGGCGCCAATCCGGCGACGCTGGACCTGCTTGGCGGACGTGTGTCCTGCATGTTCGGAACGATCCTGCCTACGTTGCCGCACGTCAAGGCGGGCAAACTGCGCGCGCTGGGCGTCAGTTCACCCAAACGCGTCGCGGCATTGCCTGAAGTGCCGGCAATTGCCGAAACGCTGCCGGGATTCGAAGCGGTTTCGTTCTACGGCGTGGCTGTGCCGGCCGGTGTACCGAAGCCGGTTATGGCGAAGCTCAATGCGGAAATCGTGCGTATTATTACTGCACCGGATGCCCGGGAACAGTTGCGCCTGCAGGGCGCGGACGCGGTAGGTGATACCCAGGACGAATTCACCGCGTTCTTCAACACCCAGATGTCCAAATGGGCAAAACTGATTCGGGAGGCCGGCATCCAGCCCGAATGATTTAGGCACAGTGCAGGTCAGCCTACGGCGATCAAATATCGCGCAGAGGCTCCGAGTTACGGGCGGGCCGGCTTTGCCGGATGATTGCAGCTACCAGACGCGCAGCTTGAGTTGCATGGCTATCGCACCGTCAAGACGATCCGGGATGGTCGGAACGAACAGGAAATTGACGCCGACCATTTTGTACTCCATTGACAGCACGGGCAGCGCTGCAGGGAACCAGCCGCCGTTGCGGTTTCGCGGATAACCATCGAAAGCGCCCAGCGTAATGCCTGCTGCGATGCGGGTTCCGCCCGGTTGCCAGTGCAGCGGACGCCATTGATAGGCGACATAGTGACTGCGCACCGCATCGCTGTTGATGAATGTGCCACCCATCAGCGCGTGATCACGTTCGAGCCAGATTTCGGCGCCAAAGCCGGTGTTGTTTTCGCGGAAATTCTTGTCGCGATCAAAGTGGCGGGAGTAGGAGCCGGCATTCAGCCAGATTTGGGGTGAAAATGCAGCAGGTGCAGCCTGCGCCCCGGCTTTGTCCATCCATGTCGCACAAAAGATGGAAAAAGCCAGTATCAACCATGTCCCAGTGCCGGCATCCCCGATTTTCGCGGGATTCTTTTTCAAGCCTGCTGTGGTGCAGAGCGGAAGTTCAGGATCAGCAGGGTGGCGATGGCCATGACCAGCATCGCCGCGATGATGCCGAGTTGCCAGACAGGGCCGCAATCAGCGAGCGGAAGCTGGTTGGAAGAACAGGCGTGGACGTAATTGATGACGAAATTTTCGTTGCTCATGGCAGGCGCAGGACCTAAAGATTGACGATGGAGATATTGTCAGCGTGTCGGTGCTCCAAGTAAAGTCCGGTGTGATGTGCAGGCTCAGCCGGTCGGGGTAACCTGATATCCAATCAAGACAAGAAAATTGGGCTGGCGGAGTTTATGCCGGCACACAAAATGCAATATTTGCCGAAGATAATCATCAATATGAATACATCACACCGTACTCCTGTCGTATTGCGCCGCCTGTTTTGCCGTGCTGCAGTCACACTCGGGATTCTTCCCGCACTTGTGCCTGCGATGTTGCCGGTGAATGCATTGGCGCAGGCATTTCCCTCCAAACCCATCCGCCTGGTTGTTCCTGCGGCACCCGGTGGCGGCACGGATGTACTCGCACGGTTGCTTAGCCCTGAATTGACCAAACAATTCGGCCAGCAGATCGTCATTGAAAACCGCGCCGGGGGCGCGACCATGATCGGCACCGAGTTTGTTGCGCGCTCTGCACCCGATGGCCATACCCTGGTCATCGCGACGACGCCACACGCGATCAACCCCACGCTCTACAAGAAGGTGCCTTTTGATCCGGTAAAAGACTTCACGATGATCAGCCAGCTTGGCCTGACCACCACCGTGCTGGTGGTGCACCCGTCGTTGCCGGTCAACAACGTCAAGGAATTCATCGCACTGGCCAAGGCGCGGCCGGGCCAGCTGACCGCGGGCACGGCAGCCGGCAACTCCGCTTATCTCGCGGTTGAAATGATCAAGACCATGGCAAAGATTGATGCGGTGAACATCCCGTACAAGGGCGCGGGCCAGGCGCTGACCGACCTGATCGCCGGACATATCCAGTTCCAGGTAAATACGCTGCTGGCGGCGAAGCCGTTCATCGATTCGGGGCGGCTGCGCGCGATCGGCGTGTGCAGCGCAAAACGCGCGGCATCGATGCCTAATGTGCAGGCCATCGGTGAAACGATCAAAGGGTTTGAGACCAGCGGCTGGTATGCGCTGCTCGGACCGGCCGGCATTCCGCGCGACACCACGCTGCGTATCCACGACGGCTTTGCCAAGTCGCTGCGCACGCCGGAAATCACCAAACGTCTGGCGGATCAGGGTGTCGAGGTCACCGCGGGTACACCCGATGAACTGACGAGGATCATGCCGCTGGAAATCAAGAAGTGGGGCGAGGTCGTCAAATCCTCGGGCGCCACCCCGGGCTGATCAGCGGTTAGAAGTCGCGATACCGGTCGCCCGCCAGCAGGCGGGTGATTTCCGAACGCAATTCGCTGATGTCGTCTTCGCGCAGAGGCTCCAGGCTGCCCATCTCTCTGCGGAAGGCCTCGCGCGTCGGCGGAAATGCCAGCGCGTGTCCCCAGGGCTGCAGCGTTGCGCCGCGCGCACGGCCATAAAGATGCACATGCAGTTCGGCGCGCCAGTTGCCGTTGTCCTGGTAATTGATGCGGCCGATATCAACGCCCTTGCGAGTGAGCACCGTTTTCATCGCTTCACCGCCGACCATGGTCAGCTTGACCAGTTCGATCGCCTGTTCACGCGTCAGTTGCGTGCGGTCTTCAACAGCAATCTTCGGATCGATGACGATGTGCCCGCCATCAGCACGCGAGACATGCGGTTGATCCAGCGTGCGCAACACGAAGTGTCGCGCCTCGTAAATGACTGCCACGCTATTTTTTCAGCGGCGGCAGCGGCAGTGGCGTTCCTTCCGGCAGCGGTGTGCCGTCGACGTTGAGGCACATCGACACCAGAGTGTAGAAGCCGTTGACTGAAATGATGTCGACAACGCCGCGCTCACCGAAACGTGCAACCGCCCGCGCATGCAGTTCGTCGCTGACACCCTGCGACTCGTGCAGCGCGACCGAAAATTCATAGACCAGCGTTTCGTCTGCATCCATGCCGCCGGGCCGCTTGCCCTGCGCGATGTCCTCGGCGATTTTCGGATTTAGTCCGCCTTCCAGCGCCAGCTTGTGATGCGCGAACCATTCGTATTGCGACGTCCAGTGCCGCGCGGTGACGAGGATGGCCAGTTCATTGAGTTTGCCGGC
>CAZHFZ010000018.1:38457-60135 GCA_964531455.1 uncultured Bordetella sp. | reverse complement strand
GGCGCGGCAGAGACTTGAATCTGGCCGTCCCGGAATTCCGGATGCGTGGCGAAGCGGGTGCGCAGCGCGGCGTGGGCACCGTGCACTTCGAGCATGCCGCCGTGGGCGTGCCCGGCCATCGCCGGCAGATTCGCCGCCTCATAACCGCCGGCACCGGTGACCGGGATGCCGTGCGCTTCAGCCAGCGCAAGAATGCGCAGCATGGCGCTCAGGCCGCCGCAGAACGCGGCATTGGGTTGCAGGATATCGAGTGCGCCGCAGCTGAGTACATCGCGGAACCACGACACCGACTGGATCATCTGGCCCGACGCGAGCGGGATGGAGATCGCCCGGCGCAGTTCGGCCAGCGACGGAATGTCATTGCCCCGCAACGGTTCCTCGAAAAAAGCGATGTCGCAATCGGCGACCAGCGTTGCCAGCCGTTTGGCTTCGGCAACGGTGTAGGCGCAGTTGGCGTCGAGCATCAATGGCGCACGACCAATGGCGGCGCGCACAGCGCGGATGCGTTGTGCATCCTCGGTAATGCTGCGTCCCGCGCCAACGAGAATTTTTGCGCCATGGAACCCGGCATTGAGCGCGGTGGTGCAGGCGTGGATCAGTTCGGTTTCCGTAAATGCAGGTAGCCCGACCGTGGCATAAGCGGGCACTGCCACCCGCGCACCGCCGATCAGCCGGGCAACCGGCAGATTGAGCTGTTTGCCCTTGATGTCCCACAGCGCAAGATCCAGCGCGGACATTGCCGATACAAATACGCCGGTTGATTGCCGCGGGTTGAATTTTTTTGCCAGCGTCACAGTTACCGCTTCGATGTCGAGCGGATCAAGGCCTTTGCATGTTGCCGCGAAACCACCGTTCAGCAAGTGTGCGACTTCGGTGGAAAGGAAACGGCCGGTGACACCGACGCCGGTGAGTCCTTCAGCAGTGCTGACCTTGCAGCGCACGTAAGTCAGGCTCTCCTGACCGGCATAAGCATCGGCGGCGCGTTCCGGTTTGATGTGTTCGACAGCAGCTTCGATACTTGCGATTTGCATTGCGGGTTCGACCGGGTGAGTCAGCAGGGCCTCGAGTTTACCTGTCTGCGGTGTCGACCGGAATGGCGCCTGAACGGCGCGAAATGCATGCGGATGCTGAGGGCCTGTGGCTAAGCGCTTATTTCGACTGATCGCGCGCGCGTCGGGCGGAAGCGAATGCCTCGTTGGACAACTTCACCGCATTGGCTGCGGCTTCCGTGGCGAGGCTGGCGGCCGCGGCCGCAGCGCTTGATGCCTGCATGGCCGTTTCTTCAGCTTGATGGGCGGCGGCTGTTGCTGCCGCGGAAGCTGCAGCAGCGGCTGCAGCAGCAGCCTCGGCAGCCGATTCAGCAGCAGCCCGTGCTGCATCGGCTGCGGCTTCAGCCGCGGATAGAATCGAACTGTCCGCCGCCAGACTGGCCGCTGCTGCAGCGCGGTCTGCCGCCAACCTCGAGTTTTCTGCTGCGCTTGCCGCTTTTTTTGCGGCGAGCATGGCATGTTGGGTGAGGTTCTTGAGCGCGCCGAGGGTCTCGTTATAGCGGGTATTGACGATCAGATAACCCTGACGCAGATTGGCCAGTTCGTGCTCGATCGCAGCCATTTTTGCATAGAGCTTTTCTTCGGCTTCGGTCATGTTGATTTCCGTTTTAAATTAAGCGGCGCTGGGGCAAATTTTTGATTGCTGTAGTTGAGAACAGTCTACCTTATATCAGAGTTTGATTATAAATAGGATGGCTGTGTAAATGACTTTGCAACAATGGGAATGGGCAGCAAACCATTGCTCCAAGCCTCCGACCACAAAACCCGATGGATTGAAGTGCGTGCTTGTTTATACTGTGACCGGCAGCAACAGGGGAGGCGGGTGAAGTCTTTTGTCGGCCTATAAAAACGAAGCAGTAGCCGATTCGCAAGCTGGATTACGCGAAAAGAAGCTGCACAGGTTGCTTGGCGACTTGTGGGGCGGAGCCGTGGCTGCATTGATCGCCATTCCGCAGGCCATGGCGCTTGGCCTGCTGGCTTTTGCCGCGCTGGGTCCGTCATGGGCGGCCGTTGGCGTGGTCGCTGCCATACTGGCTTCGGTAGTTGGCGGTGTCGTGGCTGGAGTAATCCCGGCGGGCAACTGTCACATGATGGGGGCGCGCACCTCGGTAACCGTGGTTTTTGCGGGCATCCTCAGCACGCTGGTTGCGCACCCGCTGCTGCAAACGCCGCAGGGTCCTGATGTGCCGCAAGTCCTGACGCTGGCTTTCATTGCCTTGTTTCTTTCCGGTTTGATTCAGGCCGGTTTCGGCCTTCTCGGCGTCGGCCGCACGATCAAATTTGTACCGTATCCGGTGATTGCCGGATTCATGAACGGCATTGCGATACTGATGTTCATTTCGCAGCTTCCGCCGACACTCGGGCTTGAAGGCGGACACACGCTGCAGGATCTCTGGCACGGTACGGCTGCGGTCAAACCGGCAAGTCTGCTGGTCTGCATTGTCGTGGTGGCTGCCATATTCGCGGCACCGCGGATTGCGCGCAGGATCCCGACGCTGGTGTTCGGATTGATCATCGGCATCGTCATGCATTACAGCATCGCCTGGTTTGCGCCCGGTGCGGTTGGCGGAGAAGTCGGCGAGTTGCCGGTAATTGATTTTGCGCCGCACGAACTGATTGCCATGGCGCGCCTGACGCTGCGCGACGACATTTATATTTGGTTTGCTTTGCTGTTGCCGAGCGCGCTGCTGCTGGCTGCAGTGGCTTCTCTTGATGGTCTGCTCGCCGCGATTGTTACCGATCCGGTAACTCACGGTCGCCATAACAGCAGCCGGCTGCTGACATCGCAGGGCGCTGCAAATGCTGTTGCAGCAGCTTTCGGCGCTCTTCCGGCAATATCCAGCACCCATACCCGTGTCGCAAGTTATCTCGCAGGTGGCCGTACGCCGCGGTGCGCGATTTTTCACGGGCTGTTCATGCTGGCAACACTGGTCATCCTTGCGCCGTATATTGCCCGGGTACCAACGGCGGCATTGGCCGGCGTGATCATCTATACCGCGTGGACGCTCGTGGATCGCTGGACGCGCGACCTGATACGTCGCCTCAAGGTCGTCGATATCGACCGCGGGGAGATCCTGCTCAATCTGGCAGTGGTCATCGCCGTCGCGCTGTCCCTGGTATTGCTCAATATCATGGCGGCTTTTGCGATCGGCATTGTGTCGACTGTCATGCTGCTGCTGTTCAAGCTGAGCGGTTCTCCGGTTCGCAGGGCGCTTGACGGCACAGTACGCAGTTCCCTCAAGATCCGCGCGCCTGAAGCACGCGCCGTACTGCGTCCGCTGGCCCGGCAGATCCGCATTCTCGAACTCGAAGGAATCATTTTCTTCGGCACTGCAGACCGGTTGCAGTCGGAAGTCGAGAATCTTCCACATGAAGCCCGTTACCTGATTCTCGATTTCCGTCATGTTACGGAAATGGATGCGAGCGGGGCGCGTGCGCTCGAGACCATCGGCCAGACTGCGGCGCGGCGCAATCTGCGCGTGTTGCTGAGTCATGTGCGCCCCGGCGAAGGGCACGGCCGCTACCTGCAGGCGCTGGGTGCCGATGCGGTGATGACAAAGGAGCACTGGTTCTCCGATCTTGATCGTGCATTGGAGTGGACCGAAGACCGCCTGCTGGAGCGCGCGAGATTTGAAGATGCGCCCGAACTGCAACCCCGGGAAATGGCTGTGTTTGATGGATTTGATGCGGCTGAGATGGGCATCATCGAGACGCTGCTCCAGCGCCAGGAGCTTGTGAATGGCGACGTAATTTTCCGTGAAGGTGATGCCGGCGACCGGATGTATCTGATTGCCCGCGGCGCGGTGAGCATCAAAGTGCAGATCGCCGGTGAATCGCGCGCCCGCCGCCTTGCCACCTTTGTTCCGGGAGTGTTTTTCGGCGAGATGGCGATGCTCGAGGGCGAGCGCCGCTCTGCGGATGCCTTTGCCAAGGGGGAGCGTGTCACGCTTTATTCAATCGACGCTGAAGCGCTGTTGCATATCGGGCACGACCACCCGCAACTGGGGGCCAAGCTCTACCGTAATCTCGGCCGGGAACTGGCGGCCCGGCTGAGGATCACCAGCGGCGCGCTGCGCGCGCTGGAATAACAAGTCTTCGCGGTGGAACTGCGCTTGCGCGCAGGGTTACGCTGCAATTACAGCACGCTTGTTGCCGCAAATGCGGCGTTCGAATGTCTGGCCGCATTGGCGGCGGCCTGGGTTGCCGTGACGGTTGCGGCGGTAACGGGTCTGGACACCCGTTGCACTGCGTTCTCGGATTGCTGTTCGGCTGCAACCACTGCCGCGGAAGCCGCGACTGCGGCTGATGCAGCCGCCTCAGCGGCAGCTTCCGATGCCGCCAGCGCCGCTCCGGCTGCGGATTGTGCGGCAGACAATGCGCCGTGGTCTGCCGCCAACTTTGCCGCTTTTGCCGCACCGCCGGCAGCAGCTTCGGCGTTTTGCGCCGAACGGGCAGCCTTCTCTGCAGCAATGACGGAATGATCGGCCACTGCTGTCAGTGAACCGATCGTCGAGTTGTAGCGATCATTGATATATATATAGCCCTGCCGCAGATTGGCCAGCTCGGTTTCAATGCTGAGTATCCTGGCGTAGAGCGTTTCATTGGTATTGCGCATGGTTGCAATTTTCCTCCGCTGGGACATCCATGCGGGTTATTGATCGCCATTCTGACGGATGCCCTGTTATGATTTTGCGAGTTGGCTGAATGCAGTGCATTGAGGCAGCTCAATACGCCGCCATATCGACAGGCCCCCGGCTGATTTACAATGACCGGCTTTTCAAGCGGCAGTTAATTCGAAGAACGAGGAACCCATGACTTCACTGAATCCGATTGGCCGGGCGCTGTTTCTTGCCGCCTGCATTGCACCCATGACCGCCCTGGCAGCCGCCCCCACTGAAGATCCTGCCAAGTATCCGAGTAAGGCAATACGGTTTGTGGTGCCGTTTCCGCCCGGCGGCGGCAATGACACCATCGCCCGTCTTGTCGGCCAGCAGATGGCGGCTACTTTTGGCCAGCAGGTTACGATCGACAACCGGCCCGGTGCTGCTGGTGCGCTCGGAGCGCAGATTGCCGCGACGGCACCGGCCGACGGTTACACCATCTTCCTTGCCGGTGTGGGCAGTCACGGCCTCAATCCCAACCTGACCAAGAAACCGCTGTATGACCCGGTCAAGGATTTTGACGCGATCAGCCTGATCGCCTCGGCGCCGCTGCTGGTCGTGGTGCATCCTTCGTTGCCGGCGAAATCGGTGAAGGATCTTGTTGCGCTGGCAAAAGCCAAGCCCGGCGCGATCAATTACGCCTCCAACGGTACCGGTGGTTCCTCGCATATGGCTGTCGAGTTATTCGACATGATGGCGGGTACAAAAATGACGCACATCCCCTACAAGGGGCTTGCGCCGGCACTGACTGAACTGATGTCAGGCGAAGTGCAGGTGATGTTCTCCAGCGCAGTTGCGATGCTGCCGCAGGTCAAGGCGGGCCGCTTGCGCGCAATTGCAATGACCGGCAACAAACGGTCGGCGGCAATTCCTGATGTGCCGACGGTGGCCGAATCCGGCCTCAAGGGTTACGAAACCGGTTCTTGGTATGGTGTGGCAGCGCCGGCTGGTACGCCGAAATACGCGATCGACAAGCTGAGCACCGAAATCATCCGTATCACCAAGTCGCCGCAGATTACCAACAAGCTGGTGGAGGAGGCGGTGATCCCTGTGGGCAGCACGCCGGCTGAATTCTCGGCTTACATCAAGTCCGAGATTGCGCGCTGGGGCAAGGTGATCAAGCAGGCGAAGATCCAGCCGACGTAAGCCGGCTGCAGGCTGACCGAGGGCGCATGTTGAAACAGCCGCGAGGTGCGGAGTTGTTGCTGTCATTGCGCTTCAACCGATTGATTCAACCGGTCCAATGAGCTGCGAAGCAGGCTTATTTCTCGTGCAATCCCCGGCTTTTTGCCGGGCGGGTTATTGCAGCGAAGGATCCGGCTCGTCGTCCCTGATGGTGGCTAGCGCCATGGCCAGTACTTCCAGCCCGTCGGCGACACGGTCAGCCTGGGTTTCGGTCAGCCCCTTGCTTTCCAGCAGGTCAATGTTTTCGTCCATCGGCAGTGTGCCGTGCAGGCGCTGAAAATTAGCCACCTGCAGCGCGAGCAGCCGCGCGGCGGTGATCAATGCATCGCGGGAGGCATCGTTTATCATTCTGTCGGTGAGCGTCGTCAGTTTGGCGAGACGCCCGAATCCGGTGAGGTCCAGCATGGTGAGGTTCCTGTTAGTGTGCACGGCGCTGGCGTTATTGCCGCCCGCGGGAATGGCACAGACTGTAGCCTCCGGCGGCAGCGCCGTCCATGATGCAGCGTGCATGAATTCCGAAATGGAAACGTTTTTCAGAACCTTGCAACGTCCGGGTTCACCCAATCACTGGCTGGTCGCGCCCGCTGATTTTGTCGTCAAGCCGGATGCTGTTGCACCGGTTTTTGCCGTGCCGGTTGCTGTCTTGGCTAAGGCATTGAAAACAGTCATGCACCAGACCAAGGGGGCCGCCATCCATGCCGAGATGGTAGATGGTCTTCACATCGTTGTTACTTCGGCAATATTCAGCTTCAAGGACGATGTCCGGATTTACGTCATTCCGTTGTCATCCCGGCAATCAACCCTGGCCGTTTATTCAGCGTCCCGCGTGGGATACTGGGATCTGGGTGCGAATCGGCGGCGGGTCGAAGCCTGGCTGACCCGTCTGCAGGTCGTACTCTCCGCTCCTCAACCGTAACTCAGGTTGCCACCGCCGGCGAGGCGCGGCACCGGCTAGCCCCATCACCGCGCCTTATCCACTGGCTGAGTACCCATGAATACCGAGAGTTTTATCCCGGGCAAAGACGCCTCGCTCGAATTCACCATTGCCACGATGCAAGCTAAACTGTTTGCCGCAGCGTAATAATAGTTGCGCGGGAGGGTGTCATGGCTCAAAACAATGACCGGCTCGACAAGGTAGTCCTCGAAGCGCGCCGCGCCGCCGACAAGCGCGACGCCGGTTACCGCGCGCAGGCGCTGAAGCTCTACCCCTGGGTGTGCGGGCGCTGTGCCCGCACCTTTACTCATGCCAATCTGCAACTGCGGGAAGTCCGTCATAAAAACGGCAATCACACCGACAACCCGGCCGACTGCAGCAACTGGGAGCTGTTGTGCACTTATTGCCATGAGCACGAACATTCCAAGATCAAGGACGGTGCCGGGCGCACGGCCGTGGCGGATGATTTGCCTGCGGCCACCTTCAACCCGTTTGCCGAACTGAAGGCCCGGCTTGAGGCCAAAAAACAGGAAGGCGGCAAGTAGCGATACCGCTGGAAACGCTTACTCCGGCAATCGATAGCCTTGTTCGCGGAACAGGCGCGGGCAGGCGTTGACGGCATCCGCGTCGTAATGTGTTCCACGGCCGCCTTCGATTTCCGCAAGTGCACGCTCGATGCCAAGGGATGCGCGGTAAGGCCGGTGCGACGACATCGCTTCCACCACATCAGCGACCGCCATGATGCGCGCCTCCGGGATGATTTCGTTACCCTGCAGACCGTTCGGGTAGCCGCTGCCGTCGAGGCGTTCGTGGTGCTGCTGACGACAAATTCTTCTATCAGCGCACTTCCGGCATCAAGGCGGATTAACCGGTCGGCATGAATTTCTGCGCAAGACCAAATAAAAAACCCCGCTGAAGCGGGGTTTTGTTTGAACTGTTAATGCATGGGGCGCCGTTATTTCTACGTTCGCCGGAATGAGCAACTTACTCAAGACATCGTTTGATCATCAACGGGTTTCGGCATGTACTGCCCGATCAGGCCGCTTTTTTCTCATTCAGTGAATGCAGCCGGCTTAAAGCCTCGCCGTAGATGTACAGGGCTTGTTTCATGACTGAACTTTTGTCTTCGGCGTTTGAGGATGTGGTATCCAGTTCAATCATCAACTGCCGGAACCGTGCCCTCAGTTCATTGATCCCGGTTATCGGTTGAGTGGCCATGTGCCCGATGCGGTGGGCGCCGCATTGCAATGTTTCAAGATAGCCGGCAAACAAGGAATAAATCTGCTGATCAGAATCAGAGTTGCGAATCGCGCTGTCTATCATCTTCGTCCCCGTACACGAAGTTGGCTGTTCAGGCGGCCTGAAGGAAAGGTTTCAGGATGCCCACTGTGTTCTGCCAACAATACTGATTGCCGGCGCATACAACATCGGATATCACAACTAATTTTGATGGTAGGTTCATCCCGCGTCCGCGCCGGGTTTACGCAATACGGCCTGCAAACAGGACGAAGCAAAAAAACAAACCCCGCCGCAGCGGGGTTTGTAACAGAGCTTGTTTGGTTACGCGGCCAGCTGTTTACGGCGCCGTCCGACCCAGCCAATCAGGCCAAGGCCAAGCCCCATCATCGCGTAGATTTCGGGTTCGGGTATGGCGGGTGTGAAGTTCACGCCAACCACATAATCGTCCCAGTCACCCAAAGTGGAAGCACCGGCACTGTCGTTGTAGCCGATCACATATTGGTAAGTGCCGGCGCCAGCGCCGCTGTTGACGGTCATGTTGGTGCCGATCAGGCCGATTGACGTGCCGGTTGCCCAGGCGCCACCGTTGATCGCGAACTTGCCGGTATTACCTTCAAACTTGTAGCTGATGGCGCCGATGGTATCGACGAAAGCGCTGGCCTGCGTGCCGATCGGATTCTCGGTCAGCATCTGGGTGGCGCCGATGGTCAGGTAGAACTTGTTGTTGAACCCGGATTCCTGGCCGATGTAGGTGAACGTGATCGTTCCCTTTTCGTTGGTTTGCAGCGCACCGAGACCCACGCTTGTTCCTACTGCATAGAAGGGCAGCGTGGCGACGTTGAACGCTTCCGTGCGGTTCGCCGTCGACAACTGGTTGAACGACAGACCCGCGTTGGCAAGGCCGGAAACTGCAAGCAGGGCAACAGCCAGAATTCCGCGTTTCATGATGGATCCTTTTCAAAAATCAGGGGTGCCGCAGGGCGAACCCGATAAATTCTTACGTGGCTATCATCGCTTCCGGGCTGTTCGCAGTCCATGCGCTAACCATCCTGTTTTTGATGGCCGAATCCTCCTGTCGAAAACTCATTAATAATCAATGTGTTGGCGCCAGATAAGGTTTGGCCGTGGGTAAACCGCTTTCAGTCCAGCTTGATATTGGCGACTTTGACCACCCGGGCCCATTTTGCGAGTTCGCTGCGCATGTATTTGCCGAGTTCCTCCGGCGTGCTGCCTTCAGGATCCACGCCGGCTTTGGTCAGGAAATCGCGGATGCCCGCGTCAGCCAGCACCTTGCGAAATTCTTCGTTGAGACGCGCGATGACGTTCTGCGGCGTACCACGTGGTGCCAGCATGGCGTACCACACGCCGGAGTCGTAGCCCGGCACGCCTGATTCAGCAACTGTCGGTACATTGGGCATGCTGCTGACGCGTTTGGTGGTGCTCACGGCAATCGCGCGCAGGCGACCGGCTTCGATATGCCCTGCAGAGGCGATGGGCGTTGCAAACAGCAATTGCGCCTGTCCGGAAATGGTGTCCACCAGCGCCGGACCCCCGCCCTTATAGGGCACATGCACGAGTTTGATGCCCGTCATGTTGTTGAGCAGTTCGGTCGCAAGGTGAGCTCCCGATCCATTTCCCGATGAGGCGTACAGAATGTCGTTCGGGCGCTTCCTGGCGATGCTGATCACGTCCTTCATTGTTTTTGCCGGAAACGACGGGTGCGCCACCAGCAGGTATGCGCCGTTGGCAAGCAGCATGATCGGCTCAAAGTCCTTGATCGGGTCGTAGGGGATTTTCTGGTAAAGCGCCGGATTCACCGCAAGCTGTGCAGTCAGTCCCAACACAATGGTGTAGCCGTCGGGTGCCGCACGGGCCGTTGCTTCCATGCCGATGTTGCCGCCTGCGCCGCCACGGTTGTCCACGATGACCTGCTGGCCGGTGTTTTCGGTCATTTTCCGGGCTACCGGACGCGCGATGGTATCGCTGCCGCCTCCGGGCGGATAGGGCAGTATCAGGCGAATTGATTTACTCGGAAATGGCTGGGCCAGCACCGGGGCTGCTGCAGCAAAGATCGCAACGGTGGCAGCCAGCAACGGCAGGCAGCGGAATGATTTCATGCTGTATTCCTCCTTTATTGATTTTCGAGGCCGCCGGTTCAGGCGCGACCTTCATGCGAGCTGATGGCAATGACTGCGCGCGAGTTGCTGCGATTGCTCCAGGCATGACGCACGCCTTTGAGCAGCGCGACCTCTCCGGTTTTCAAGGCAACTTCCTCATTGTCCAGCAATAACACCAGTTCGCCCTCGAGTACCACACAATAGTCGAAGGTCGCTGTTTTTTGCAGATAGGGGTGTTTCGCGCCGGCATGCCATGCCGAGGCATTCGGCGAACCCATGCGGGTAAAGAAATTCCGGGCATCCTGTTCCGTGACCTTGCCCTGCCACCCGGCATCTGGCGGCAGGATGTCTACGCGGAAAGTAGTGCCGCCGTTCCTCGGTTCCATCGTCCGCGGCAGGTGTAATGTTTCGTAGACGATTTTCGCCGGGCAGCTGTCAGTGGCCCACATGCGTTGCGATGCAAAGCCGGGTCGTGCCGGATCGGTCAGAACATCGGGGCACAGGCCGTCGCTGACGATCACGCTTTTGCCGTCGCTGGGCCGGTCGATGGTGACGATGCGCCGGCTGAGCTTGATGCCGGGCGGCGGCGCGGCCGGTGGCAGAGGTTTGTCATTGCCCACGGCATTGCCGTTGCCGCCGGGAAAATCCGCGCCGATCATGTCGAAAGCCATTTGGGCATCGGTGGGGTAGGCCCATTCATGCCAGGCGCCGACCTGGATCACGATATCGCCGGGCTGCATCAGCACCGTGCCTTCATCAAGGCGCAATTCACGGTTGCCGTTGAGCATCATGCCGTAGTCGACCGTCTGCGTTTTGTGCATGGACGATGTGTAAAGGCTGTTGCCGCCGCGGTCCCAGGTCCCGGTTGTCCCGGGGCGCAGCTTGGGCGGATGATGGGGAATGACTTCGGGGTCTTTTGCCGGGTCATAGTCAGCAGGCTGGCCGACGCTTTGCACCACGCGCATATGGCCGCCCCGGGGCTCTCCGGGGAATTTGTATTTAATCAGACTGTCGTCGGTTGTACCGCCCAGAGCCATCGGCGAATCGTTCCACACCCACAAATCAGTGTGTCCGCGTCCGGCCGACATGGATGAAGGGTGTGAATTCGGTGCCGGACCGTCGATCAAAATGCCGGTTTGGTTTTGCGCCTTGTTGCCGGCGACCAGGCGCCGGATGGGTTTCAGGAAGGACATGGGGCTCGCTTTCAAAAATTTCGGACGATGTCGTGGCTCGGCCAGCATGATATTCAATTCCCGGGTATGAGGCGATGCTGCTGGCCAGCATGCGGAATGGGGGTGGCTCGGCAGAATTTTTTGTTTTCAGCAGCCCTCCCGTTTATCGTGGCGTCGGCGGGCTGATTGCCATTACCCTAGCGATTTTTCCACCGAAAGCCGGATCGCCCGGAAAACCCTGACCATGACCAAGACTTTTGCGCAACGTATTGCTGCAATGAACGCGATGTACAAACTCCCCGCCAGTGAAAGTCCGGTGCTGCCGGATGACGTCGCCGGTCGTCTGACCAGGTTCAAGGCCACGTTGATGGACGAAGTACATGAAATCGATGAAATTGTTGCGCTGGCGCAGAAGGGCGCAGCGCCGGCCGACATACTGGTTGCCGTGGCGGACCTTCTTGGCGACGTGATCGTCTATTGCCGTTCCGAAGCGCTCAAGTACGGCCTGCCGCTGGAGGCCGTTCTGGATGTCATCATGGACAGCAACGAAAGCAAGCTCGGTGCCGATGGCAAACCGATTTACGATGCCAACGGCAAATTCCTCAAGGGCCCCAACTACTGGAAGCCCGAACCCAGGATCAAGGCTTTGCTCGAACAGCAGGCAAGCCGCTGAACGCGGTAGTGACATGAACAATACTCAAGGCCAGACGCCGGCCTACTCGGCACTTACCCGCATCTACGCGAGGTTGTATCGCTACAACCATCTGGCTGCCATTGTCGGCTGGGATCGCAACGCGATGATGCCGCCCAGAGGCAATGATGCCCGCGCCGCGGCCGAAGCCGAACTGTATGCACTGATCCACCGTACCCGCACCGATCCGCAACTGAAGGCATGGCTGGACGCTGCTGAAGGTGAACCGCTGGACGAACTTGCCCGTGCCAACCTGCGCGAGATCAGGCGTGACTGGCGTGATGCCAACGCTCTGCCCGAATCGCTGGTCGAGGCGAAGACGCTGGCCGGGGCGCGCTGCGAACACGCCTGGCGCAGCCAGCGCCCGGCCAATGACTGGAAGGGTTTTCTCGAAAATTTCCGTGAAGTCGTCAAGCTTGCCCGCCAGGAGGCGCAACTGCTGGCGGACGATACCGGTCTTTCGCGTTACGACGCGTTGATGGACCGTTTTGAGCCGGGCGTACGTGCAGCAGACATCGACCGCATTTTCGGCGATGTCAGGCAATGGTTGCCCGGCCTGATCACCCAAGTCCAGGAAAAACAGGCCAAAGAAAAAGTTGTCATACCGGTCGGGCCATTTCCGGTTGTGGCGCAGCGCGCGCTGAACCATGAGGTGATGACACTGCTCGGTTTCGATTTTTCTGCAGGGCGGCTGGATGAAAGTACGCATCCGTTCAGCGGCGGTGTTCCCGAAGATGTGCGCCTGACCACGCGTTATCACGAAGGCGATTTCACGCGCAGCCTGCTTGGCACCATTCACGAAACAGGTCACGCACGATACGAGCAGAACCTTCCCCGGGACTGGCTGGGCCAGCCCGTGGGTACGGCGCGCTCCTATGGTCTGCACGAAAGCCAGAGCCTGTCCTTTGAAATGCAGCTGGCGCGAAGCCGTGCATTCGTCGGTGCGCTGGCGCCGTTACTGGTCAAACACTTTGGTGAACAGCCTGCCTTCCATCCCGACAACCTCTACCAGCTGTGGACGCGTGTGAAGCGCGGCCATATTCGCGTCGATGCCGACGAAGTGACCTATCCGGCACATGTCATCCTGCGCTACGAGATCGAACGTGCGCTGGTGGAAGGCGACATCGAAGCTGATGACATCCCGGCGTTGTGGGACGAAAAAATGCAGGCGCTGCTCGGCATTGATACGCGCGGCAACTACAAGGATGGTTGCCTGCAGGACGTGCACTGGACCGAAGGTGCGTTCGGTTATTTTCCCAGCTACACGCTGGGTGCGATGTACGCCGCGCAGTGGTTCGCAGCGATGCGCCGGGAGACGCCCGACCTTGATGCACGCATCGCAGGTGGCGATCTTGCACCGGTGTTTGAATGGCAGCGCACCCACATCTGGTCACAGGCCAGTTTGTGGCAGACGCCGGAGCTGGTGCGGCGGGCGAGCGGCGAGGCGCTCAATCCGGCCTGTTTCCGCCAGCATCTGGAGTCACGCTATCTGGCGAAAAGATAATGGTTGTGCGGCGTCCGGCAACGGGATCAGGGCCGGTGGTACGTTGAGCAGGAAGGCAGATCTCGCAGGACCGGCCCGGATCAGACCGCTTGCAAGCACCGCCGCACCCGTTGAACCATTGACCGGAACAAGGATGCGACGGAGGGGTCTGCGTGGTCTCAGCGCACGATCAGCACGGGCGCACGTGCTGTCGCCAGTGTTTTTTGCGTGACTGAACCCAGCAGCAGGTCGGCCATGCCGCCGCGGCCATGGGAACCCATGACGATCAGGCTGCTGTGACTGCCGCGTGCATGGTTTGCAATCCGCTCACCGGGATCTCCCGTAGTGTGCATGACTTTGCCTTTGATCTTCGCCTTGCTGAGCAGGCGGTGCGCTCCCCGCATGGCTTGGTCGAATTCCGCCTTGCGGTGTTGATCAACCGCCGCTTTTCCGATCATCGCTGCCAGCCGCGGTGGCGGCAGGCTGACATGCATTAACGTCAGGCGTGAGTTGTTTGTCAGCTGTTTGCGGTGCCGCAGCAGATAGGCAAGAGCCCTGCGCGAGTGGGCACTGCCATCGACGGCCACCAGCACTTCACCCTTTGCAGGCGGCAGCGTTCCTTCACGGACTACCAGCAGCGGTGTTTTGCAACCGGAAATCACTGCCTGCACCACGGAACCCAGAAGCAGGTTTCTCACCGCACCCAAACCCTGACAACCCATCACTACGAGGTCGGCTGCAGTGGATTCGGCATGACGGGCAATTTCGAGGCGTGGGTTGCCCATCAGCTGGATCGGTTCGTAGGGTATGCCGCGGGAGTCGAAGAGTTTGCGTACGGGTTTGAATGCGGCCTCGGTCTTGCTGCGGTAATACTCGTTTACCACGGCTCTGCCTACGGCAGCGGCAGGGCGTGGCGGTATGCGCCCGACGACATGCACCAGATCAATTTTTGCATCCGGATCCGCGGGCCACAGGCGCTCAGCGACGTAACGCGCAGCATTCAGGGCGAAAGCACTGCCATCAACAGCAAGCAAGATTCTCATCGGTATCCTTTTCAGGGGTTGCAAGGTTGCACGTCAACTAACGGTCATTAATTGGAGCTTGGCTTCGTAACGGAAGTTCCCCGGCATCATCATCTTTGCAGTCAAGGGTGTTCAAGCTTGCTTGAATTTCGGACTTCGCCGTTTATTGCTCGACTCAACATGCTTGCACAAGTCTGTTTTTTGAATTCCGAAGGATCAGGGATCGAGAAAAGTTGATCTGGATCATTACGATTGGGTAATTAATGGGTATCTTGAAATTTAAAAGGGCGCATCGTCAGGGCACGGTGTTTCTGCTCGATCCGCATGTTTCCGTAATTGACATGTTTGTTCCGGAAGGCGGATTCAATGCGCTTCATCTGCGGTGCCCGAACATTAATGCCGATGCTTCTTCCGCTGGCGATGATGATGTTTTGAATTCGCGGGCGTGAAAATGACTCTCCTGCTCAGCTTGCATGCGCACCAGCCGGTCTGAATTCCAGTCAGATTGGCGGGCCATGCCATGCCTTCGGTTGCCGGTCGTTTTCCCGGCGAGACCGGGGATTCGCAACAGTACAAGAGAAAAAACCGGACATTGCCTGCAATAGCCCGATGTACAAGACTTTGCATGGAGAAATCAAAGAGGTGACGGGCATGGGGTAGCCGCGATGAACGGGTTTCTGCAACAGGATGTGATGGTTCATGATTGCTGTTGAGTTAATCTCTGGTGATGGCTGTGCCAATTATTTCTCAGATACAGGAGCGTGACGATGGCTGAAGATCCGAGGTCCTGCGGCAGCATTGCGTGCATCATCAATGCCGAAGGTTGTTGCTGGTGTGGTCTGAAATGGGATGGCCGGAAAATGGCCAAGGTGCCGCTTGAGAAACCCGCGGAAAGTCCTGTCGGCAAAACAGTAAAAACGGCAGGGAAGCCGCGCCGCAAATCACCCCGTGGTTAAATGATGGTTGTTTCAATCCCTTGAGGCAGAACAACCATGAAACGCAAGATCATCGGTGGCGCCGTCGCCGCATTGCTGCTGGTCACGGCGATTGCCGTGGCTGCACCGGAAGTTTTCCGGGCGCCGGTCAAACTGCGCGAGGTCAGTTCAAGCCTGTGGTCCGAACCGTTCAAGGGCGTCACAACCAACGGGAAAGTCGTGCCCGGCCTGTTTGCGCTGGCGCAGACCGGAGTCTCCACTGCGCCGGTGAGCAAGGCGGCCAGCGCATTTGTCGCAACCCTCAATGATGCTCAGCGCAAAAAAACGCTGTTTCCGGTCGATGACAGCGAATGGCGGCAGTGGGACAACCGTCATTTTGCGATGCGCCAGGGCATGGGTTTTTTCGAGATGAGCGAAGCCCAGCGCAAACTCGCCATTGATCTGCTGCGGGAAAGTCTCAGTGCCAAAGGGCTCAAGGTGACCCGCGACATCATGAACCTCAACGGCACGCTGGGCGAAATGACCGGCAACTTCGAGGAATACGGCGAGTGGTTCTACTGGATCACCATCATGGGCGAGCCCGGCGGCACTGCGCCCTGGGGCTGGCAACTGGACGGGCACCACGTGATCATCAATTACTTCGTGCTCGGCGACCAGGTCGTAATGACGCCGGTGTTCATGGGTTCCGAGCCGGTCAAGGCCGAGGGCGGAAAATTCAAGGGTACCGAGGTGTTGCAGAGCGAACAGGACAAGGGACTTGCGCTGATGCGGTCTCTCAGCGCTGATCAGCAAGCTTCAGCGCGCATCCGCAAGGACAAGTCGGGTGAGGATCTGCTGAGCGTGGCCTACAAGGACAATCTGGTGATGGATTACGCGGGCATCCGCGCCAGCGAGATGACCGAGGCGCAGAAGGCCCAGTTGCTCGGGGTGGTGGCCGATTACGTCGGCAACATGAAGGAAGGGCAGGCGAAGGTCAGGATGACCGAGGTGCGCAAGCATATCAACGATACCTATTTCGGCTGGATCGGCGGCAGCGAGCCGGACGGGGTGTTTTATTACCGCATCCAGAGTCCGGTCATCCTGATCGAATTCGACCACCAACGGCCGATTGCGCTGGCCAGGTCAAATGTGCCGACCCGTCAGCATATCCATACCATGGTGCGTACTCCCAACGGCAACGATTACGGCAAGGACCTGCTGCGCCAGCATTATCTGAAGCACAGACATTAACGCGACATTGCCCCTCCCGGGTTGATGTAAAGTTATGATGCAGAAGAGAGCGACTGCCCATGAAGGGCGATACAGGGGGCATTGAAATGCGCCGCAAGAGAACACCCATCATCATCGATGTTGAAGCCTCCGGATTCGGCAACGGCAGCTACCCGATTGAAGTCGGGGTCGCCCTCGACGATGACACCAAATACTGTTCGTTGATCCATCCCGCTCCGGAATGGGATCACTGGGACAACGATGCCGAGAAAGTGCATCGTATCGCGCGCGACATCCTCGAGACCTATGGCAAGCCGCTGCAGGAAGTTGCCGCCCATCTCAACAAACTGCTCGAAGGCAAAACCCTCTATACCGACGCCTGGGTGGTCGACAAACCCTGGCTCACCACGTTGTTTTACGAAGCGAAAATGGAAATGAAGTTCAGCGTCAGCCCACTGGAAATGATTCTCTCGGAAGACCAGATGGCGCGCTGGCACGAAACCAAGGACAGGATACTGGCTGGCGTGGAGAAACATCGCCATCGCGCGAGTTTCGATGCGTGGCTCATCCAGGAAACCTACAAGCAAACACTGGAAGCAAGACCTGAAGCATCGCCTGCCCGAGTTTGATGTGGCCGGGCTGGCTCCGGATCTGCGTTGTTTTATTGCCTTCAGCTTTTGTCTTGCTCCGGTTTTTGCTTGATTTCCGGGGCTCCCTCCAGCGGCAGCCGCCGGCTTGCGGTCTGTTTGGAAAACCGCAGTGTGTGAGTTGCCAGCAGTGTTTCCGCGAGAAAACAGATCAGTGCGCAGGCAAAACAGGCGATTCCCCCGAGAAAACTCCAGCGTACGAAATTGTCAGTCACTGAATTCATTGTTACGTCGACGAACAGGCCTGCCACTGTCAAACCGATGAATAGTGCGCAGAAAACCAGGAATCCGATAGACCAGTTGACGACGGTACCGCGGAGGCCGAGCCGTCGAAGTTCCCAATAGGCGGCGTCTTCGTTCTTGATGCGTTGCGTATCGAGGCGTTCCTCGATCCAGCGGGCACGATCAATGATGCGGGACAGCCGCGTGGCCAGTGCACCGATCATTGCCGCAACCGCGGTCAGCATGAAAACGGGTGCGACGGCGGCTTGTATGCCGTGAACAATGGTTGAATTCATGGTGGCGCTCCGGAGGTTGTGGAACTGCTATGAGGTCGTTCGCAGCACGGTCGATCACGGGTCTGTGGCGGCCGCCATTGTCTCGAACGGTCTGTTACAGCTGTATCATCAATGCCGTGCGGTTTCTTCGCAAGCGTGAAGTGGCGCGCATGAACCCCAAAGGCCGCCAGATTGCGATGATCAGTGCGAAACAGCACCGCACCGAAACCCTGTTCAGGCCTTCGTGCAGCACTACACTCAGCCACCAGTCATGCCTCAGACTACTGCTGCGATCAGGATGCTGAGAAAAACCGCCGCGCGGCCCATGTTCTTGGCGCGACCGAGGAGCGGGTGGGTATCCAGGCTTTCGGCATCGCACAGGGCCTCCGGGCCCGAGTCCAGTAACTCCACCACCCAGACCAGCAGGAGGAAACCGATCAGCAAGGCCATGCGCCATTTTTCGGTAACGAGCCATGGCGTTACGGCAATCAGGGGCACACCCACGATCACTTCCTTGCGGAACTCCGCCGCGTGTCGCCATGCAGCACGCAATCCGGAAGCGGTGTAACGCATGGCTGGCAACAGGCGCCCGAGTCCATCGGTGCTGGCATGAAGCGGCGGCAGCCTGCGGCGGAGCGGGAGAGGCAGATATGGCTGGCACTCGCGCATTTGCCCCGGGTAGGGCTATAGTGCGCCTGACGGCACAAAAAAACAGACGCCGTCCCACTCACTGGAGGAGTAGCCTGATGATCACTGCACGTCTTGCAGCGCTCGCCTTGTTGAGCGCCACTTTTTTTGGCGTCGCTGCCGATGCCGTTGCGCAGGCCGACAAATACCCGGAGCGACCGATCCGCTGGATCGTGCCCTATCCGCCAGCCGGCACCACCGACATTCTGGCCCGCATCATGGGGCAGTGGATTTCGCAGCAGTTTCAACAGCAGGTCGTCATCGACAATCGGCCTGGTGCCGGCAACAACATCGGCACCGAACTTGCGGTCAAGGCGATACCCGATGGCTACACCGTTTTTCTCGTCAATCCAGCCAACGCAATCAATGCCACTCTGTACAGCAAGCTGCCGTTCAATTTCCTGAGGGACATGGACGGCGTTGCCGGCATCGTCCGTGTGCCGAACATGATGGTGGTTACGCGTGATCTGCCGGCAAAATCGGTACCGGAATTCATCGATTACGCCAAAAAGAATCCGGGCAAGGTAAATCTGGCGTCATCGGGCAGCGGCACCTCGGTGCACCTGACCGGCGAACTGTTCAAGGCGGCCACCGGGCTTGATCTGCTGCATGTGCCGTTCAAGGGTGCGGGCCCGGCGCTGATCGAGCTGGTCAATGGCCGTAACGTGCAGGTGATCTTTGACAACATGCCGTCGTCCATCGGTCATGTGCGTGGCGGCACACTGCGCGCGCTGGCCGTGACCACCGCCAAACGCAGCACCGCATTGCCGGACGTGCCGACCGTGGCCGAGACCATCCCCGGCTTCGAAGCCAGCGCCTGGTTTGGCATGAGCGTACCCAAGGGGGTGCCGCCGCCGATCATCGCCAAGCTCAACAAAGTGATGAATGACGGCCTCAATGATCCCAAAATGCGTGCGCGCCTTGCCGAACTCGGCGGTGATCCGTTGATCGGATCCCCGGCGGAATTCTGGAAAATTCATGCCATGGAAACCGAAAAGTGGGCGAAGGCGGTCAAGGTGTCAGGTGCAAAGGTCGAATAAACCGGGCTCCATCTGCGCTCAATAAGAAAACGGGGCCGTGAGGCCCCGTTTTCTTGGCAGTAGCCAAGGGCCGCAGCAGCGCATCCCTGCATTTTCAATCGCGGCACGGTGACAACGTTGTCTTCGTAAAAGTCTTGTTAGTGATCCCGGATGTCCGTTCAAGGGGACTTGGTAAAAATACAGCTTGGAAACCCGGATGAAAAAATGCCTGGGTGAAAGTTATTGCTTCAGCCCCGGTCCGGTGCCTGCCGGACCGATTCAGCTGTGCGCAGCACGCGTTCATCGTTGTCGTCAGCGCCAACAATCGGCACACCCGGCGGCAGTCCCTGCGGTCCAACACCGGCCGGAATTGTGACGCAGGGAATGCCGGGCAGCGTCCACATGCGTTTGAGCAACGAGCTTCCGGATTCGCAACCGTAGCGCCGTTGACCCTGGAGCAACCCGCCGGCCATGCCGGGCATGGAACGAGGCCATCGCGGGCATCGCATCATCAATGACAGCGGGCGTTCAGTCTGCCTGGCGAGCGTTTCGAGGCCCGCCTGTCCTGCATCAAGACCGCAGTGAAAATCACCGTTGTGCAGCAGTCGTTTAACTGGCGACAAACCCGCAAAGGGCCTGTGCAAGCAGGCTTTTTATTGTGTTGTCAGTAACTTGCCTGCTTGCCCGGCGCGCATGCCGAGCATGTCCATTAACAAACTCTTACAAAATTGATGGGCTCATTGCGCATGAAGTCGTGTCAGAGTTCATGAGGAGATCGCCAACATGAAAATGACAAGCCGCCTGTTGTTCGTAGTATCCGCGTTGACCGCGTTGGGCGGCTGCGTTGCCGTTCCGGCCCAGCCGGGCTATTACGAGCCTGCACCTGTGGTTTACGTGCCGGCACCGGTGGTTTACGGCCCGCCGGTTTATTACGGCCCTTCCATCAGTTTCGGTTTTTATCGTGGCGGGGGCGGGCATGGTCATCGCGGAGGGCGCGGTCATGGGTACCGTTAAGTTTCGGGCACGGACCGCCATGCGCCGCGCGTTGATCGGTCTCTCGCTCCCGCTGTTACTGGGTTGCATGACCGCATCGTCGCCGGCCTTGAGCGAAGTCAGCGTCACGGTTTCGATTCCCGGCGCAAGTATCGGCATTCACCAGCCGGATTACCCCGAGCTCATGCCGATACCCGGTTATCCCGTGTACTACGCGCCACAAGCGCATGCAAACCTGTTTTTTTTCGACGGACTTTACTGGGTCTACCACGACGACCGCTGGTATTCGAGCGCCTGGTATAACGGGCCCTGGGATCTGGTTGATCCCGTTTACGTACCGCTGTTCGTGTTGCGGGTGCCGGTGCGTTACTACGTCTATCCGCCACCGTATTTCCACGGTTGGGTGATATCGGCGCCGCCGCGTTGGGACATCCATTGGGGTCCGCGCTGGGCGCAGCATCGCCATGGCTGGGATTACTGGGATCGTCGCGTCGTGTGGCACGCCGCACCGCCGCCGGCATACCAGCGTCATTATTCGGGTGACCGTTATCCGCGACGTGAACACCAGCATGCGCTGCGTGACGAACATTATCGTTACCATCCGCGCGATGCAGCGGTGCGCCAGCGTTATCATCAGGAACGACCCGCGGTGCAGACACATGCGCCGATCCGTGTCGAGCCGCCCCGCCGCTACGAACTGCAGCGGGAACGCAGTGATATGGCGCGTGCCGCTCCCGTGCAAACCGTTCCGCAACCGCACAAGCCTGCCGTGTTCGAGCAAGGCCGCGCGTCTCCGCTTGAAGTGGAACGGCGAGAGCACGGTGATCGTGGCCGTCGGGAGCACGTCGCGCCACCGTCTATCCAGAACAGTCATGTCATGCCGAACCCGCAGCCGGAGCAGCATCCCCGTGAAGTGCGGCAGCGGCCCCGTGAAGAAGTGCAGCGGCACGCACCGGTAATGACCTCGCCGCAGATGCAGCAAACACAGCGCCAGCCGCAGCCCTTTATCCAGCAACCGGCCATGCAGCAAAGGCAGGGCATGGGATATGAAGCGGATCGCCGCCAACATGAGCCGCTCATGCAGCCGTACCGGGAACGCGAGCGGCAGGGGCGGGGTAACGATCAACAGCGAGGCCA
>CAZHFZ010000018.1:0-38357 GCA_964531455.1 uncultured Bordetella sp. | reverse complement strand
CGCGAGTTGCAGGCGCCGTGGCCAACATACCTGCCGGCAGATAACGTTCCTGGGCTTCCGTTGTTGAATTAACGCTGTGCTGCAGGTGCTTCGAAAAAGAATTCGCGCATCATGAATTCCTCCAGCCCCGAATTGTCCCGGGCGCGCGCCGATAACGTGACCGTACGTCCCAGGCGCTGAGACATCCACAGGAAATCTTCCTGTGCATTTTCGCGAATGATGGCAATCATCCTGCGTACCACTGCAATACGGATATCGCTGTTATTGCCCCGTCGCACATCAATCAGCTGTTTGGTGTTGCGGTTGATATTGTTGTTCCAGCCGTAGAAGATGAATTCGGCATGATCGGAACCCAGGCTCTCGATTTGGAACATGCCGCCGCCCTGTCTCGGGTCATAGCCGAAGGTGCGCTCGCGCGTCGATCCGAGATTGCCGGCGATGATGCGCTGCCTGCGCGCTTCTTCATCTTCAAGCGGGGTGGTTGCGGGCGCTGCCGGCGCAGCTGTTCCCCGAGCCCGCCGCCGCGCTTCGATGTAGGCATCCAGATCGCCTTCAACTGCGGGGCGGGGTGGTGGCGCCGGAACCGGCGCTGCTGTTGATGGCGCGGCGGGTGTCGGCTTGTTCAGTGCGATGACCGGCGGTGCGGGTTGAGGAGGTAGTGTGGATTTTGGCCGCCGCTCCGCTTGCGCGGACGCGGATGCGGAAGGCGATCGCGGTGGTGCAGGGATTGCGGAAGGGCTCTGGGGCACCGGCGGCATCAGCCGCAATGACAATGCTGAGCGGGCCTGCGGGTCTTCGCCCGAAGGCGGCAGCATGATCGTTTTGTCCGTTTGCGGCGAGCCCAGCAGTGCCGCAATATGCACGATGACCGACAACGCAAATGCCACCCCGATCCTGGGTACCACCACGCCATCGTTTCTGCTGCGGTATTCGTCGTTCCGGTCGTTCATCAATCCGATTTTGCCTTGCCAAGCTGGGGATTCCCGGACGACCCGTTAAAGCGGCCAGGCGCGATAGTCCTGCACAATACATCGCTTCCGGCCGCCTTGACTGACATTAATTCGCCGCGCGAGAGGGGCGGCGAGCCCCTGAGGTCAGGCGCCGAAGGTGTAGCGGCTGCCGACGTTCGAATACACCACCCTGTCCGGCATGTTCTGGCGCAGCATGTCGATGAAACGTTCGCCCGTGCAGTGCATCGGCACGATTACATCGGGGTTGATCGCCTGCAGCTCCTTCAGCGTGTGCTGCAGGTATTCCGGGTTTGCCGGGCCGAGATGGAAGCCGCCCATTACCGCATGCACCTTGTCGACATTCGCGGCTTTCATCGCGCTGCGCACCGTGTTGATGATGCCGGTGTGGCCGCATGATGAAATCACCACCAGCCCCTTGCCTTTGACGATATAGCAGGTGGCGTGTTCGTCGGGATGGCTGTCCTTGACCAGTTTTCCCGCTCGCTCGGCTTCGCTGAAATGATCGTCCACCACCAGCGAACCACCGGTGACTTCCTCGAACGACGTGCGCTCGATGTAACCCGAAGTGAATGCGCCTTCCAGCGCCTGCGGTTTCGGGCAGCACATCGGCATCACCTTCTGCGCTTCCAGTGCTGCTCGATCCAGCGTGCACCACTCCAGCGTCTCGCCGCCTTCCTTGACCCACTTGGTGCGAAACACCGTTTCGCCGCCGACATACAGGGCGATGTCGTCGCGCATCTGCCCGCGATGTTGCCTGACGAAGCCCTGTAATCCGCCAAAATGGTCAAGGTGACCATGGCTCAGGATCAGGCCGTTGATTTTGCCCGGCTCTATGCCCAGCAGCTCGAAATTGCGATTGATGATTTCCGGCGTGTAGCCGAAGTCGAGCACGTATTGCGCCTTGGCGCCGTCCTTCTCGGAAGCCAGATGCAGCGACAGGCCCCATTCACAGGCGAATGTGCTCTCGGGCCGGCCGGTGATGCGCCCGACATGTTCGATCTTCACATGCGGATGCGCCATGCGCGGCAGAAAACGTTCGTAGCGCGAATCAACCAGTACGCGCACGGTCAGCGCATCAACCACAGGCGGGGTAAAGGGGTGGGCAGCGTTCATGGAAGACCTCCTCAAAGTCAGTGCCGTTCAGAAACCGGCGGGAAACGATGAGCTTATCCTAGCATCTCCCCTTGGCCGGACGGATTGACAGGTTTGCCGGCAAGCCGGTCCTGCGGGGTTCGCAACAAAACCCCGGTGACTCGCCAATCGTTCATCCTGCGACGACATTCGCCAACGATGTGATGGCGTGCATGAATCCATGCAGCATTTTCTAATGCTGTTGATTTAAAAATAAAAAGTTAATTTGTTGCGCAGCGTATTGGTGCGCCGCGCAAAACCCGGCCACTGAATTTGCCGTGGATGCGCTGGAAAATCTTTTTGACTATATGAGCGTAGCCGCATATAGTCATATACATAAAGTTTTCTAAGGTTAGACATGAGCGAAGTTGATGAAATATTTGAGGAGGTCGCGGATTATTTTTCCGTGATGTCGGAGCCTGCACGCCTCAAAATCATTCATGCCATCTGTCAATCCGAGCGCACCGTGTCGGAGATTGTTGAGGTTGCTGGCTTGACACAATCCAATATTTCACGGCATCTGGGTTTGATGTACCGGTATGGTTTGTTGGCCAAGCGCCGAGAGGGGAATCAGATTTTTTACCGCATGGCAGACGACACCATGATCGAGCTGTGCCGGTCAGCCTGCAACAGAATCGCAGCCACAATCGAAGGCCGCAGTCCGCTGAAGCGTCAATTGGTCAACCTGATACCGCCGGCGACAAAACGGAAATCCAAGGGATGAACAGCAAAACTGTCGTTCCGGCAGGGCAGGTACGCCCTGCGGCCGAAGATCGCCGGGGATTCCTCAAAAAATCCCTGTCGTTGACGGGCGGGGCTGTGGCTGCTTTGGCGGGCGCAGGGCTCGCACGAGCGCAGGGTGATCCGGCCATACTCAAATTGCCTGCCCACTCGACAGGTCTGGGCCAGCCGGTGGCCGCACGCGGTTACGGCATGCCCTCCGAGTTTGAAAAAAATCTGCAGCGCCGCGAAAGCCCGGGACTGACCCGGGCGCCGCAATCCTCGGTGGCATTTACGCCGTTGCAGGGTTTGTTCGGCATCATCACGCCCAACGGCCTGCATTTTGAACGTCACCACCAGGGATGGTGGGATATTGATCCGCGTCAGCACCGGCTGATGGTCCACGGACTGGTTCGCGAATCACGGATTTACACGATGGACGACCTGATGCGTCTGCCATCGGTCTCACGGATCCATTTCATTGAATGCGGCGCCAACACCGGCATGGAATGGGGCAATGTCGCTGTTCCCACCGTGCAGTACACCCACGGCATGCTGTCCTGCTGCGAGTTCACCGGGGTTCCGCTGTCAAAGCTGCTGGAGCATTGCGGTGCCGACACCAAAAAGGGTCGTTACATTCTCGCTGAGGGCGCTGACGGATCAGGCCTGACGCGCACCATCGGCATGGACCGCGCACTCGATGACGTGATCGTCGCCTGGGGCATGAACGGCGAATTCCTGCGCCCCGAGAATGGCTACCCGCTCAGGCTCGTGGTGCCCGGTGTTCAGGGCGTGTCATGGGTCAAATGGCTGCGGCGGCTTGAAGTTGGCGACAAACCCTGGGACACGCGCGAAGAGACCCTGCATTACATCGATCTGATGCCCGATGGAACACACCGGCAATATTCTTCCGTGCAGGAGTGCAAGTCGGTGATCACCACTCCATCCGGCGGCCAAGTGCTGCTGAACAAGGGGCAATACAACGTCACCGGACTGGCATGGTCTGGCCGCGGTCGTGTCCGGCGCGTCGATGTGTCTTTTGACGGTGGTCGCAACTGGAAACAGGCGCGCCTTGAAAATCCGGTGCTGCCCAAAGCACTGACGCGGTTCAACATCGACTGGGTCTGGAATGGCGGCCCGGCAATACTGCAGAGCCGCGCAATTGACGATACCGGTTATGTGCAGCCGAAAATCGCTCAGTTGCGAGCAGTTCGCGGCACGCGCTCGATTTATCACAACAACGCGATCCAGTCGTGGCTGGTGGTGGCAAACGGGGAAGTCTCCAATGTCCAGGTGGAATAAGACGCGGATTCTGATCTTCGCGCTCGCCGCCGGCGTTTATGTGCAGGCGGCTGCGCAATCAACAGAACCGCTGTATCCCGGAGTAGGTCGCACAGCCACAGCTGCAGAAATCGCCGCCTGGGACATTGACGTGCGCGGTGATTTCAAGGGTTTGCCGCCGGGATCGGGCAGCGTCGCCAAGGGCGAGGTGGTGTGGGAAGCCCAATGCACGTCCTGTCACGGCAGCTTTGGCGAATCCAACCAGATGTTTCCGCCGCTCATCGGTGGCATCACCCCCGAAGACATCAAGAACGGCCGCGTTGCGGCGCTGGCCAGGTCCGGGGAGCAGCGCACTACGGTGATGAAGCTGTCGCGGATTTCCACGCTGTGGGACTACATCAACCGCGCTATGCCGTGGAATGCTCCGAAAACGCTGACCGCTGATGAGGTGTATGCGCTCACCGCGTACTTGCTAAACCAGGGCAACATCGTACCCGACAGCTTTGTACTCTCGGATCGGAACATGGCTGAAGTGCAGGCGCGTTTGCCCAATCGCAATGGCATGACACGTGATCACGGCTTATGGGATACGCGAGGTCAGCCAGATGTCAAAGCCAAGGCGTGCATGAATGACTGCGGCCCCGCGCCGCGCATTACTTCCCAACTTCCCGAGCATGCCCAGGGCTCTCACGGCGACCTCGTCGCGCAGAATCGCCTTGTTGGCCCCGTGCGCGCCGTCAGTCTTCCCGGTAGCGCCAAGGCAGTTGCTGCTCCGGTGGCCGCCGATCCTGCCCGCGAGCTTTCCGAAAAAGCCGGCTGTATGGCTTGTCATGCGGCCAAGCAGCGCCTGCTCGGACCGGCGTTCGCCGAAATTGCCGCCAAATATCGAGCCGATAGCGGAGCCGAAGCCAAGCTGATGGGCAAAGTAAAAACCGGCAGTCAGGGCGTGTGGGGTAACGTGCCGATGCCGCCGTTTGCGAATTTGCAGGAGCAGGACCTGCGCACGTTGGTGCGCTGGATACTTAAGACCGAGTAAACAGGAGGAAACATGAATCATTCACGCAGAAAAGCCATTAAAACCGGTGGCGGCTTGCTGGCCATGCTGTTTGCAGCAGGAATCCTGAAGCCCGGCGAGGTGCTGGCCCAGGGTGATGCGTTTTCAATGAAAACGCTGGCCGAAGCGATGCGCGCGGTGGGTGCCCAGAATCCGGCAGCCTCTGACGCCATTATCATCAAGGCGCCCGCCATTGCCGAAAACGGTGCGGTTGTCCCCGTTGCCGTAGAAAGCAAACTGCCCGGCACGGAATCGATTACGCTGTTGGTGGAAAAAAACCCGACACCGCTGGTTGCCAGTTTTGGCATTCCGGCGGGTACCGCGGGCAGTGTCTCGACCCGCGTCAAGATGGGTCAGACTTCCGATGTTTATGCGCTGGTCAAGGCCGATGGTAAGTTCTACATGGCCAAAAAAGAAATCAAGATCACCCTCGGCGGCTGCGGCGGCTGACCCCACAAGGATAACAACATGTCAGATCCGATGAGAATTCGTGCAACAGCACGCGATGGTGCAGTGAACGTCAAAGTCCTGATGAGCCATGAAATGGAAACCGGGCAGCGCAAGGACGCTTCAGGCAAACTGGTTCCAGCCCATTACATCCGCAGCGTCAGCGCGACGCACGAGGGCAAGACCGTGCTCACCGCGCAGTGGGGGGCGGCCGTTTCCAAAAATCCCTATCTGGAGTTCGATTTCAAAGGCGGCCAGAAGGGCGGTAAGGTCATCGTCACCTGGGAGGACAACAAAGGAGACAAGCGGACCGACGAAGGCATCATCAATTGATTGATGGATCAAGGGTTTTACCGATGGTGATTTATCCGGCTATTGGATTTATTTAATAAATATAAGCTTTGAGTTGCCAAGCGTTTGCAGATTTGCCAATGCCTGGTGCAAATAAGTGGACCCGCCCGCTGCCCAGCGGCAGTTCATTTTAGAAAACAGCGAGGAGACCAGGATGACCCGGATTATTGGTATTGCTGTAATGATGGGCGTGGTATTCGCGTCAAACACCCATGCACAAGATAATACGCTCGACGAAATTGCCCGCTACCGCGCGCAATTGCAGGACGGCAACCCGGCAGAACTCTGGGAAGCCCGCGGCGAAGCTCTGTGGAAACAGAAGCGCGGACCGAGGCAGGTGTCGCTGGAACAATGCGACCTTGGAAAGGGAAGGGGTGTGGTCAAGGGCGCCTATGCCGAATTGCCGCGCTACTTCGCCGATGTCGACAAGGTGATGGACCTGGAAAGCCGGCTGATGCACTGCATGATGGCCTTGCAGGGCTTCAGCCAGGCCGACGTCACCAAACGCGTCTTCGGCTCGGGCACCAACCGCTCCGATTATGAAGCGCTGGGCGCCTGGATCACCTCCGAATCCAAGGGGGTCATCATGAAAGTGTCGCTCAATCACCCGAAGATGCAGCAGGCTTACGAACTCGGCGAGAAGGCGTTTTACTTCCGCGGCGGACCGCACGATTTTGCCTGTGCGACCTGCCATGCTGAAGACAACAAGCGCATCCGCCTGCAGGACCTGCCCAACCTGACGCAGAAAAAAGGCGCGCAACTGGGTTACACCACCTGGCCGGCCTACCGAGTCTCGCAGGGCGAACTGCGCACCTTCCAGTGGCGGCTCAACGACTGCTTCCGCCAGCAGCGTTTCCCTAACCTGGTATTCGGTTCTGAACTTTCGGTCGCCCTGACGGCTTTTCTTGCCTACAACGCCAATGGCGCCGCATTCAACGCGCCGGCCATCAAACGCTAAGGAGACGATCATCATGAAACTGACACATTGGGCATTGCCCACGGTTGTGATCTCCGGCTTGGTGGCTGCGGGGTGCGCGACTGCACCCCGCGAAATGCAACCGGTAACTGCGGCAGACCTGGCGGTGATCAAGGCATCGTTCCGGGAAAGCGGGCAGGCCAAACTCGACCGGCTGGACCAGGACGAAGCGCAGAAACTCTGCAGCAATCCCCCGTCGGTGAGAGTGCCTGCGGAAGCAGTAGCGCGCATCGAAAAGATCAACATGGCGGCGATCAAATATCCCGCTGATGGCCGGTTGATGGGCGACTGGAAGGCCGGCGAGCGGATTGCGCAATCAGGTGTCGGCAAGCAATTCTCCGACGATCCCAAGGTTCCCGCCGGCGGCAACTGCTACGCCTGTCACCAGCTGAGCAAGAGCGAAATCTCCTTCGGTACTATCGGGCCCAGTCTCTACAACTTCGGCAAGCTGCGTGGCGGACCTACCCCGGAGATGCAGCGTTACACATACGGCCGCATCTATAACTCGCAGGCGTTCTCGGCCTGTTCCAACATGCCGCGATTCGGCCACAACGATATTCTGACCGAGCAGCAGCTCAAGGATGTAACTGCTTTGCTGCTTGATCCGAATTCGCCGGTGAATCAATGAACCGGAGGGAGTTTCTAGGGGCGCTGGCGGCGGCGGCCGCCTGCGGCGTTCCGCTTGACGCCGCGCGCGCCCAGGTTGCACAGGCTCTTTATAACCCGCCACGTTTCGGTAACGTCAGCCTGCTGCATTTCACCGATTGCCACGCGCAACTGCTTCCGGTGTATTTTCGCGAGCCCAACGCCAACATCGGCGTCGGTGAAGCCTCCGGCCGCCTGCCGCATCTGGTTGGCGAACATCTCCTGAAAAGCGCCGGCATCGCGCCGGGAACCGCTGAGGCACACGCATTCACCTATCTCGATTTCGCCGCAGCCGCAAAACGCTACGGCAAGGTCGGCGGCTTCGCCCACCTCGCCACACTGGTCAAACGCATGCGTGAGAGCCGGCCCGGTGCGCTGCTGCTCGATGGCGGCGACACCTGGCAAGGGTCCGCCACGTCGCTGTGGACGCAGGGACGCGACATGATCGAAGCCTGCCAGCAGCTCGGCGTGGACCTGATGACCGCGCATTGGGAATTCACTTATGGCGACAAGCGCGTGCTGGAAGCCATCAAGTCTCTGGGACGCATCGAATTCCTCGCGCAAAACGTCAAGACCGCCGACTTTGGCGACCCGGTGTTCAAACCCTATGTGATGCGCGAAATGAACGGCGTGCCGGTGGCCATCATCGGCCAGGCCTTTCCGTACACCCCGATCGCCAATCCGCGCCATTTTGTGCCGGAGTGGACCTTCGGCATCCAGGAAGCGGAACTGCAGGCAGTCGTCAATGAAGCGCGCAGCAAGGGTGCGCGCGCCGTGGTGCTGCTCTCGCATAACGGCATGGACGTTGACGTCAAGCTGGCGGGCCGTGTGCGTGGCATTGACGCGATCATGGGCGGTCATACCCACGATGGCGTTCCGGTGCCCGTCGTCGTCAACAATGCCGGCGGCAAGACCATCGTCACCAACGCCGGTTCCAACGGCAAATTCCTTTCGGTGCTGGACCTCAATGTCAGCAGCAGCGGTGTTGCCGATTACCGCTACCGGCTGCTGCCCGTGTTTGCCAACCTGCTGCCGGCGGATCCGCAGATGCAGTCGCTGATCGAGCGCGTACGCGCACCGTATGCAGCGAAGCTAAACGAACCGCTGGCCGTCAGCGAAGGCCTGCTCTACCGGCGCGGCAACTTCAACGGCACGTTTGATCAACTGATCCTCGACGCCCTGATGGCCGTCAAAGGCGCCGAAATCGCATTCTCACCGGGTTTCCGCTGGGGGACGACCCTGCTGCCGGGGCAGGCCATCCTGCGCGAACACCTGATGGACCAGACGGCGATTACCTATCCCAGCGTGACGCTCAACGAAATGACCGGCACCGACATCAAGGCGATCCTTGAAGACGTCTGCGACAACCTGTTCAACCCCGACCCCTACCTGCAGCAAGGCGGCGACATGGTGCGCATCGGCGGCATGACCTATGCCTGCAATCCCACCGCGGCGATCGGCAAACGCATTGACGACATGCGGCTCAAAGGCAAGCCGATTGAGGCCGGTCAGCGCTACAAGGTGGCGGGCTGGGCGCCTGTAGCCGAGGGTGCAACGGGTGAACCGGTGTGGGACGTGGTCGAGCGTTATCTCAAGGACATCAAGACCATCAAGCCGCGCGCGCCCAACCTGCCGCGGATCATCGGCATGAGCGGCAACCAGGGGCTCGCATGAACAGGGCCGTAATCGCCGTGCTGGCCTGTGTGCTGGCGCTGTGTGCCGTGCCCGCGCAGGCTGTCGATGCGATCCGCATCACACCCAACGTGTATTACATCCGCGGCGAAGCCGGCGTGCCCTCGCCGGTCAATCGCGGTCATACCTCCAATGCCGGATTTGTCATCACCACCGACGGCGTCGTGGTGTTTGATGCGCTGGGCACACCCGTACTCGGCAAGGAATTCATTGCCGCCATTCGCAAGGTGACGAAGCAGCCGATCCGTCGCGTCATCATCAGTCACTATCACGCAGATCATTTTTACGGCCTGCCGCCGTTCAAGGATCTCGGTGTGGAAATCTGGGCCCATCCCGCCGCCGGAAATTATCTCAACTCCGACGCGGCACGGCAGCGGCTGGCCGAGCGCCAGACCAGCCTTGCACCATGGGTGGACAAGAACATGCGGCTGATTCCGGCGGACCGCTGGATCGACAAGGACACCTCGTTCAAGCTTGGCGGACATACTTTCCGCGTGTTCCCCGTCGGGCCGGCGCACACGCCGGAAGATCTGGCGATGGTGGTGGAAGAGGAAAACGTGCTGTTCGTCGGTGATCTGATGTTCGCCGGCCGGCTGCCTTTTGTCGGCGATGCCGACAGCAAATCGTGGATCTCGGCGATCGACCGCATCATCAAGTTCAACCCCAAAATCATGGTTGGCGGGCATGGCGGCGTGTCGACCAATGCGTCCGCCGACCTGCAGCTGACCCGCGATTACCTGGTGTACCTGCGGCAGAAAATGGGTGCTGCAGCCGATGAACTCGAAGATTTTGAAGTGGCTTACAAAAAGACCGACTGGTCACGTTTCTCGCATCTGCCGGCTTTTAATGAGGCCAATCGCCGCAACGCTTACAATACCTACATCCGTATCCAGGGAGGTGATAAATGAACCAACGGCTGAAGCAGGCGGTATCGGTATTCGGAGTGCTGTTCGTGCTGGTGGCGGGCGGTTGTGCGGGCACTGGCGGCACAGCCAGCGGTTCCGTCGCCGAGGACAAGGTTGTCTATCACATCAATGCCGGGCTAGATCAGGCGACCAACGGATTGCGCAACGTGCGCAATCACCTGGAGGTCAACCCCAAAGCGAAAATCGTCGTGGTCACCCATGCCCAGGGCATCGATTTCCTGATGCGTGACAAGAAAGATGGCAACGGCAATCCCTACGAAGTCACGGTCCAGGACCTGAAAAGCCAGGGCGTACGTTTCGATGTCTGCCTGATCACCCTGCGCAATCGCAACCTCGACAAAAACCAGTTCATCGAGGAGTCCACTTTCGTGACTTCCGGTGTGGCCGAGATCACCCGGCTGCAGCAGCGCGAGGGATACGCCTACCTGAGGCCTTGAACTCCCGCATCGTCGCAGCTTCGCTAACAGCGCCCGCGGGCGCTGTTGTTTTTTGCAGGGAACAAATGGCCGCTGCGCCGGTCAATTGCTGGCACCGAGGCAACACCGCGAGTTTCGTTGCTTATCCGGTGGTGCAGGCATTCCTGTCAGGCATGCAGATCATGTCGCTTGTTAATAGGCAATACGACGAGGAATACGACAGACCATGAAAATCGCAGTATGGGTGGTATTCGGCATCGTGACATTGTTGTGGACGGCGGGCACTTTCATCGCAGTCAAACTCACGCAATGGGGCACAACCCTGCTCGCCAGTGGCAACATTGACCCTCTGAGCCGCGGCGTTGCCGAGTGGCCGCTGCCGCAAGGGCTGCCGCTGTGGCTGGACCCGGCGATGATCCAGATGCTCCAGCAGTATGTGCTGCTGTCGCTGGAGGCCATGCGCGACGCCCTGCCTTACATGAGCATGATGATGGGCTGGCTGGCGCCGCTGATCTGGGCGGTATGGGGTTTCGGCCTGGTGTTCCTGGTGGCGCTTGCGGGCGGGGCGCACTGGCTGATGTCGCAACAGGCGCCAGCCCGCATCTGACGCAGGTATTCCGTCCGGCTACTGCACGGTGATTTTCGCCTCGCGGATCACCCGCGACCATTTTTCCAGGTCGGCGCGCACGAAACTGCTGAATTCCGCCGGCGTGTTGGTTGATGGAATCAAACCGCTTGCTGCGAGGTGCTTGTGTACCTCGGGCGTGTGCATGAACTTCGCCACTTCGGCGTTGATGCGCTGAACGATCTCCGGCCGTACGCCTGTCGGTGCGAACAGGCCGTACCAGGTGTTGATCACCAGTTCGGGCATACCTGCTTCCGCGGTGGTGGGCACTCCGGGCAGCGTCGGCAGGCGTTCCGGCACCAGAACCGCTAGCCCGCGCAGCCGGCCGCTATTGATGAAGGGGATGGTCGCTGGCACGGTCACCATCACCATTTCCGCTTCGCCGCCGAGGATGTGCGTCAGCGCAATGCTGGCGCCCTTGTACGGCACATGCAGGATGTCCACTTTGGCCAGCGACTTGAACAGCTCGCCTGCGAGATGGTTCGACGAACCGATGCCGCCTGAACCGAAACTCATTTTCCCCGGATGCGCCTTGGCCAGCTTCACCAGTTCATTGATGTTTCTTGCCGGCACTGACGGATGGATTACAAACACATTGGGCACTGTCGACAGCATCGAGATCGCAACGAAGTCGCGCATCGTGTCGTAGTTGAGTTTCTTGTAAAGGCTGGGGCTGATCACCAGCGACGGGCTGGTCAACAGCAGCGTGTGGCCGTCGGCGGGTGACTTGGCGGTGAGTTCGGCGGCGAGATTGCCGCCGGCGCCCGGGCGGAAATCGGCCACCACCGGCTGGCCGAGGGCCGCACCGAGTTTGTCTGCAACCAGGAGGCCGAGGATCTGCGAAGCGCCTGTCGGGAATGCAACGATCAGGCGCACGTTTTTATCAGGGTACTTCTGCGCTGATGCCGGCAGCGCACAGGCAGCAACAGTCAAAGCCAGGCAAAACAGCGTTTTGTTGACAGACATTGCAGTTCTCCTTCCACGTTAGACGGTGCGCTGAGTGTTGCGAACCTGCCGACGCTCAAGCTCAGGGCGCCACGGTCACGGTTTTTCCGAACAGCTGCATGAATTCGACCGCCGGCACATGCAGTTTGCCGTTCACGT
The DNA here is from genome assembly GCA_964531455.1 of uncultured Bordetella sp. Taxonomy (GTDB): domain Bacteria; phylum Pseudomonadota; class Gammaproteobacteria; order Burkholderiales; family SG8-41. Next base: position 26,018 of record CAZHFZ010000018.1, on the reverse strand, counting down.
TCTGCACCGGAACCGACAGCGAGCGCGGATCAATCCGCGGATCGTTCGCCGCGACCCGGGTCTTGCCGTCTACGGTGTCACCGGCGTGGATGGTGCCGCCGACGCGCAGGAAACGTTCTCCGGGTTTGATGTTCACCGCAACCTTGTTATAGGTGACGGTCTTCACTGAAACCAGGTCCTCGGGTTTCAGGTTGTAGGCATGCACGTCATATATGCGGAAATCCGCAGGGCCATAGATTTTTGCGAGATCGTCAAGCGCGACCGTCAGCGTACTGCCGCTGGGCACCGGTGTATTGCCGAGTTGTACCGTTGATGTCGCGCCGGCGGCGGTTGTCACCGTGGCGACGCGGCTGCCCGGCGTGAAGCGAACGTTGCCGATCGCTGCGGGCGCCCTGCGGTCAAGCGCGCGTTCGAAGAAATCGAAGGTCATCTCATAGAGCGAGGCCGGGCCGTACGAGTGATGGCCGTTCTCTATGGTTACCGTCGTCAAGTTGCGCATCACGCCTTTGACGTTCTGCTCGTACCACGGCTGGCAGGAGTTCCGCGGGTTGCCCGCGTAAAAAACCGTCGCATCCGCCGCAAAGCAGGACAGCAGCGTAGGCATGTCCAGGAGCAAGCCCTTGATGCTGCCCGCAAACGGCTTGCTGCTGCCGGGGGCTGTGGGCGCCATCGCCTTGAACAGTTGGCCGTGGCGCAGTACAAAGTTCATTGTGCCTGCAGCACCCGCTGAATTGCCGAAGATGAACATCCGGTGCGGATCGATGTTGTAGCGCTGCTTTACGAGGTGCAGCGTATGCAGCATCGCCTGCTCGCCGGGACCGCTGCCCCATACCGGATTACGCGTCCAGCCGTTGGGCGACAGCACGATGTAGTTGTAGCGGTCGGCGTAATCCTCGAACAGGGTCACGCCAGGAATCGGCGTGGGCTGGTTTTTCAGGTGGTCGTTCGGCCGCTCGAAGGGGGCGTTTTCATTGCCGGTGCCCCCGTGCAGCATGAAGGTGAACTTGCTCGCCGCGTTCGGGTTGTAGTTCTTCGGCACATACAGCCGGTAGGGCAGGATGCGGTCCACCCCCATTCTGGCGTTGATGTCCTTGCCGTCGGCGTCGGCCTTGCCGGTATAAACATCGATGTCGCCGAAGTAGTAGGCAAACCACAGATTGCCAGTGCGGATCTCGCCGTTGAGCAGACCGTTCATGGTCTTCACGCGCGCCGGCGTGATCGGCGTGTTCGGCAAGCCGCGATTGGCGTAATCCGGTTTGAACAGATCGTCGCCGGTGTCGTTCGGCCCGACGTGACTTACCGCGAGGTAGTCGCTGGCTGCATCACTGGTGATCGACTTGCCCAGCGATTGCATGAAACTTGCAACCGGCACATAAATCCGGCCGTCACGCTGCACCGGCGCAATGGCCAGCGTCGCGGCCCTTTCCGGGTGCGTCGCTGCAGCCGGTGACTGGTCAATCACGTTGCGGTCATTGACCGGCTTGTGCACTGTCTGCGAAATCATCGCCGCCGTCTGCGTCAGAGCGTAGCGGCCTTCCCAGGCAATTTTTGTATATTCAAGCTTCGGTGCGCGCGAGCCCGAGCCCGCAGCCACATGCTTGCGGAAAAAATGATGCTGAACCGTAAAGCGCTGGTTTGCGGCATCCACCGTGTAGCTGAAGTAGGGCGCGTAGATCTTGCGCAGGTCCGCCAGCGCCACCATCAGCACGCCGTCCTGCATGAAAGGCTTGTGGTCCAGTTCGTAGCGCACAATCGCCTCGCCGTTGTTGTAGCGCAGCGATGGATCAAAAGGGTAGAAGGTGTCGAAGAACACCGTTTGGCGGTGCGCCTCCCGCGTGTTGAACAGCACCGAGTTCTTGTCGTAGGAGTAATCGAGGTAGCCGGTGATTGGCCTGCTGCCCTGCTCAAGCGCTGTTGGCGTGGTCGCACAACCTGCCAGCAACAGCGCGCCGCACAGCAGCGCCGCAGCCCATGCACGATTAAAAGCGAATGCCACCCAATGGCTGGATTGCCTGATCATCAAAGCCTCCTCTTCACCGGGCCGCACGGCAAGATTGCGCGCGGCGGCGGTCACGACAGGAACGGGATGCCGGCGCGGGGCCGGCACGGATTATTGTTTTTGTGCGAGCGTAGTCTAGCGCACACTTTGTTGAACAGGCGGAACGGAACGGCAATGTTCTTTCGCTGCCGCGGTTCCTGCAGGCAGGTGCACAGCGAAGACGGGCTTGTTATTCTTGTCACGCACTGCTGTCTCAGCAAAGTGTATTGCTGGCAGTAATTAAAAAATATAAATAAAACAGGTATTTACATTAACCCAGGTTTCACTGCTGTCCACCAATCCCCCTCGCTAAACAGGAGAAGCCATGTCCCATGACCACGCAGTAAACGGCAGTTGTCTCTGTGGCGCCGTCCGGTACGAAATCAGCCCGCCGTCGCTGATGTTCAAGTACTGTCATTGCACACGCTGCCGCAAAACCACCGGCACCGCACACGCGGCAAACCTGTTCCTGCCGGCGGGCCAGTTCAAATGGCTGGCCGGCGAATCAATGCTGCGACACTTTGATCTGCCGGGGGCCAAGCGTTTTGCAGTGGATTTCTGCACCCAATGCGGCACGCGCATGCCGCACAAGGTCGCCGGCACTGAAAACATGCTGGTGCCCGCGGGCACGCTCGACGACACACCGGACCTGCAGCCCGACAGCAATATCTTCTGGTCCTCGAAGGCGCCGTGGTATGTCGAAACGCCGCAGCTGCCGAAGTTTGAGGAGTACGGCAAGTAGGCCGGCCGGCGTCGCTGCTTCTCTGAAAAGGGCGGTCAGCGACCGCCCGGCATCATTCGATCTTGATCCGTGCCGCGTCGACGACGTTTGCCCAGTTGCGGAAATCGTGCTGGATGCGTTCACGGAATTTCTGCACCGTGCCGCCGGTGGGAACGATGCCCTGCGCGTCGAGGTTCTTTTTCATTTCCGGGTCATCGAGCGCCTTGTTGATCGCCGCATTGAGACGGTTGATCACAGCTTCAGGCGTACCTCGCGGCACCATCGCGCCAAACCACAACTCGACCTCGTAACCCGGCAGCGTTTCGGCGACGGTGGGAATATCCGGAAGTGACGGCCAGCGTTTTGCCGTGGTCACCGCCAGCGGGCGAAGACGGCCCGACGCGAAATACGGCACTACCGGCAAGCTGGCGACGATCAGCGAAACCTGTCCTGACAGCAGATCAGTGATGGCCGCACCGTTGCTCTTGTACGGCACATGCACCATGTTGATTTTGGCTGTCAGGTTGATGAGTTCGGTGGTCAGGTGGGTCAGGCCGCCAACGCCGCTGGAGGCATAAGTCAGGCTGCCGGGTTTGGCGCGTGCCAGTGCAATCAGCTCCTTCATGTTCCGCGCCGGCAGGGAGGGGTGCACCGTAACGAGGAATGGAGAAATGCCGAACTCGGCCACAGGCAGGATCGAATTCATCGGATCAAAGGCCGGCTTGTGTGTTGCGGCGCTTGCGGAAAAACTGCCCGACATCATCATGATGGTGTAGCCGTCGGGTGGTGATTTGGCGACGGCTTCCATGCCGATGATGCCGCCGGCGCCGCCGCGGTTGTCGACAATGAATTGCTGGCCGAGCAGCGCGCCGAGCTTTGACGAAAACTGGCGCGCCGTCAGATCGCTGCCGCCGCCCGGTGCAAACGGCACGATCACCCTGACCGGTTTTGCGGGATAGGGCTGTGACCATGCGGATTGCGCAAATGCCGGCGCCAGAGCGGCGACCAGCACAAATGCCAGACATCGGCTTGTAATACGGTTCATCGAATTCCTCCTGATGACGAATGATCCGCGTGGTCTGTTTTTTTTGAGCGGCCGCTGATCAATGATCATGTTAACGCAAGCAATCTGCTGTGCCGCAGGCCCGCAGGGAATTATGAAACAACATCCGGACTCTAATGCGGGTCTTTCCGGATGAGCGCATGCGCCGACCGAGTAATGCGGCATGCCATGCGTTAATGTGCTGGCTGACTGTGCCGCCGTGCCGGGCTGACATGCCCGGCGGCGTCAAGCGAAGACAAGGAGTGCTGAATTGAAACCCATCAAGTCATACCGCAACCCGGTATTCATGAACAGCGACGAAGCGCGGCCGTTGCGCATACTTGCCGAATATCTCGAACCCGAACGCCGCCTTGCCAAACACGGCATCGAAGACACACTGGTGTTTTTCGGTTCAGCGAGGCTGAAAGAAGGCTCAACATATTACGAAGCAGCGCGGGATATCGCCTTCCGCATGACCCAGTGGTCGAAAAGCCTGAGTACCGAGGACCACCGACGCTTTGTGGTCTGTACCGGAGGCGGGCCGGGCATCATGGAGGCCGCCAACCGCGGCGCGTCCGAAGCGCGCGGGCGCAACGTCGGCATGACCATCTCGCTTCCGCACGAGGAATCAGCCAATCCTTACATCACTCGTGAGTTGTCATTCCATTTTCACTATTTTTTCATGCGCAAGTTCTGGCTGGCCTATATGGCCAAGGCCATTCTCGTGTTCCCCGGCGGTTTCGGTACGCTGGATGAACTGTTCGAAATGCTCACGCTGAAGCAGACCCGCCGCATGAACAAGCCGATGCCCATCGTGCTGTTCGGCAACGAATACTGGCGCGAGGTCATCAATTTCGACGCGTTGGTGCGCCACGGCACCATTGACGCGAAGGATGTCGAACTGGTGCACCGCACCGATTCGGTGAACGACGCCTGCGAGTGGTTGATGCGCCACCTCACTGAAGAAGCGTTGGGCAATCCCGGGGCGATGCTTTGACGCGCCGCTCCGTAACGCTTACGAAGGCGGCGCGCAGCCGAGGGCCAGCGCCTGCAGCACATCGCCTGTCCTGACGTTCTGTACGAACGCCGCCACCGCCAGATCGCGCAGCTTCCAGCGCACATCGACGGCGAAGTGGTGAGATAGCGACGTTTTGCCCTGTGCATCGACCGGCAACGGGCCGGCAATGTCACGCACCACAAAATCATGTTCGAGCTGCTTGCCGCGGTTCTCGCCCGCTTTAACGTCGGTGGTGAGCCTGTTCTCGTAGAGTGCGAGCCAAGTCTGTGACAACGGCCGTTCAGCGGCATCAATCGTCGCGTTGCCGCTCACCGACACGCTGCCCGGTGCCATGGTCAGTGCAAGCAACAATGAGGCCCTTGGTTTCTCCTGTTGCAGCATCGCGATGCGTTCGCCGAAGTCGTCGCGTAGGGCGCCTCGGCGATAATCACGACCGTTCAGCGTGAACTGTGGCGTGTATACCACCCGCGACTGGTTGCGGGTTGCGGTGTGGCGCTGGCGTTCGGTGAAACGCTTTTGTGCAAACGGATCGACCCAGCCGAGGTAATTCCAGTAATCGACATGAAACGCCAGTGCGATCACGCGATCAATGCCGTAACCGCGCGCAGGCAAGGAGCTCAGCCAGCGGTCGGCCGGCGGGCAACTGTCGCAACCTTCGGAGGTGTACAGTTCGAGCAGTGGCACGCGTCGTTCGCCACTGCTTGCAGTGCATTGTGCGGCAGCTGCGATGACTGACGTCCACAGCAGGATGCTCAATGCAAACACGGGCAAGTGTTTCTTCATTATCGTGTGTCGTCGTGCTGCCTGCATCCTTACGCCGACAACGTTGGGGCTACAGAAAAATTAATATTAATCAATAATATCAAATAGTTATAGCATCATTTAACGCAGTCTGTCGTCTGAACTATCTGAACTTATTGCGTTAGAGGTCAATCCAATGCAAGCCCCCTTCGTTTTGACGCATTCAGTACGTTATGTTTGCGCAACTACTGCGGCACCAGAGATCTGACACCCATATCAATCGCCCGAAGAAGAGAAAACATCATGAACCACAGAATCGGCATCACCCTGCTGTCGCTGTTCATAGTGCTGATCACCACGGTGGCCCACGCACAAAACTTTCCCACACGGCCGATGCGCGTGCTGGTGCCGCTCGCAGCGGGCGGCGGCATGGACAGTGTCTCGCGCAGCATCTCGGCGAATTTTGCTGAAGTATTCGGCCAGAGCGTCGTCGTCGACAATCGTCCCGGTGCCGGCAGTCTTGTTGCGCTCGGCACGCTGGCCGATGCCGCGCCCGACGGGCACACCCTGATGATGATCAGCGCCACCACCGTGATCTATCCCTTGCTCTACAAATCACCGCTTGACCCGGTGCGTGATTTTGCGCCGGTGTCGCAGGTGAGTGCGCAGGGTTATGTGCTGGTGGTACATCCGTCGCTGCCGGCGAAATCGGCGCTGGAACTGGTGCAATACGTGAAGGCCAATCCCGACAAACTGACCTATGCGTCCTCCGGCATCGGCAGCCCCATTCACATGACCACCGAACTGTTCCAGATCGCCACGGGCACGCGGATGATCCATGTGCCGTACAAAGGCATGGGCGCCGCTTACGCCGACCTCGTCGGCGGCCGCATCAGCCTGTCATTCGCCTCCATCATCTCGGCGCAACAGCACATCAAGGCCGGACGGCTGCGCGCACTCGGCGTATCCATGGCCAAACGCGCACAGGCGATGCCCGAGGCGCCGACCATGGCCGAAGCCGGCATCCCCGGCGTGGTGGTGGTCAACTGGTACGGCCTGATCGCGCCGAAGGCCGTGCCCCCGGCCATCATCAACAAGATCGCCGCCGAAACCGCCAGGGCGGTGAAGCTGCCGGCCATGGAAAAACACCTGATCACCGACGGCTCTGAAGGCGTGGGTTCAACCCCGGCGCAATTCACCGCACACATCAAGGCCGAGAGCGAACAGTGGAAGCGCGTGATCAAGCAGGGCGGGATCAAGCCGCAATAAACGGCGCTAGCGATCCTGCACACGTCATTGTTCCATCAACACCATCGGCTGCTGCACGCCATACTCGCCCTTTCGCTGCTGTGCGGCAGCCATGCTCTGGCCGCCGTTCGCCACGTTCACCTGCCGTACGCCAACGGCAAGGTCGATTTTTATTCCGAAGCGTCACAGTGCGTGATCGTATTCAACGGAATGATCGACAAAGCCTCCATCAAGGCCATGGCTGATGGATTCCGCCAGTTGCCGCTGGCAGAGTGTTCTGAACGGATCATGGTCCTCAACTCGCTGGGGGGCGTTCCGGGCATTGCCTACGGTTATGGCGAACTGCTCAGAAAATACGGATTTGATACCGAGGTTTCCAGCGGCGGCCTGTGTTCATCGGCTTGCGCCTACCTGTTCCTCAGTGGGCGCAAACGCTTCATTGACGACAAATCCCGCTACGGCGTACACCAGCACACCCGTGAAGGCGTGTGCAGCACCAGCCTCACGGAACGCGAAGAACAGCGGCTGCGCAAAGTGGCTGATCCCTCGGTGCCGGCGCAGACCATCGACAGGCTGATCGAACTCATTGTTGCGACTGACTGCAAGGGCATGTCTTACGTGTCACCGCAGTCACTGGTTGAACTTTCGATTGCCAATACCCGGCAATCGCAGATCAGCAACAGCATACAAAGTGCCATCGAAACACAGGAACTGCAGGAAATTGAAAGATTCAGGGCAGCGGCAAGCGGGCCCTGGCGCCGGTCAGGCGGCGGCAAGACGCTCACCGTTTTTACCCGCGGTGTTACTGAACCGCCGCCGGGCGGCAGGCCAGCCGTCTGGGGGTTGATCAATCATGCGGCAGACCGGGTGCACGCGCAGACCGGAGCAACCTACCGCAGCTATGAAGCCCTGCACGAAGCCAACTGCGAAAAACAGACGCTCAACGTGATCCTCGCCTTCTACACCAGCGAGGCCATGGGTGAAGGGCGCATCGTCTGGAAAGCCGGAAAGCTGCCGCCCACGCCGGTGAAACCGAAGACGCCGGCGGAGATCATTTACAAAATGGCTTGCGGGAGTGCGGTGTCGGGTTCGTGACAAGGGCTAAGCGCGAAGAAGCCGACGCCGGCACTTTTCGTCTTAAACTCCAGATGCAGCTTTTCTGCGTAATCCGTAAAGGAGTCCAATGCCTATGTCGACAAAACCGCTGGATCGGCTGATTTTTGCACAGGGTGGACACTGTTTTTTTGCAAGGAATCGTTGCCCAAGGGCGAAGAAAGCATTGAGCACTTGGTCGCGAGCGCAAACGGCGGCAACAGTAATCTGGAAAACTGTGTCGCGTGTTGTGTGACGGTGAACCGGTTGCTGGGCAGCATGTCGCTGAAGGAAAAATTCCAGGTCGTACTCAACCAGCGCGGCGATTTCAAATGCCCCACACATGCGGCCAAAGCAGCTGCTCAAAAAACAGCAACGGCAAAGCCGCCGACCGCCACGCAAACCAAGGCAGAAAGGTTGGGTATCGTCATTACCAGCCTTCAGAAAAGAGGAAATTTGAAGCCCAAGAAATTGAAGACCCTCCGCAACTTCATTGCCACACAGTTTGGCAACAAGCTTGCGGACAAGGAATTGGATGCGCTGATTACTGGATTGCAATCCGCCGGGAAGATTTTCATTGATGGCTCGAATCTTTCTTATCAACCATGAAAAAACCGGGCGGATCTTCGAGTATTTGCTTAACCCATTTTATTGCTTAAACGCTAACCCCGCCATGGCCAGACTCGCTGCAACACTGTTCCTGATCTGCACCCTGTGCCTGCCATCGCTGGCGGCTGCAGAGGCAAGCTGGGCGGATCTGTTCCCGTTGATGGGGAATGTCATCCTCTTTGGGTTACCCATCGAGATTGCGCAGTTCTGCTACCACCTGTGGCCGCTGATGGTCGGGTTCGCTGCGCTCTCATGGATCATTCGCGGAGTGATCATCAAGATGGGATGGGGCGCGCGCCACGGTGACGGATCGGAATCCAGGGGCGGACTGCAAGGCTACATCCTGCATCCGTGGGGCATCACGGTGCTGGCGGGCATCATGGTCATCGTTGCCATGGTGGCGAGTGTCACGCTCAAACCCGAGCACCTGCGCAACAAGCGCTTCTCAATCAGCAAAGTGGGCCAGGCATTTACACCTGCAACCAAACCCGAGCCGCCGCGACCGCTGATTCCATTCTTGCTTGACGGCGGACGCCCGTGGCCTGCGGTGGCCACCGAGTTCCCGCATACTGTTACGTCGTCCGCTGAATACGCGGGCAAGTACGCCGTCGAAATCGAAAACAAGGAGGGCAAGGGCGGTGTTTACGCCAAACTATGCGACAACGACGCCGTGGGCTGCCTGGCAATCCGCACGATGTTTATTCCCGGCGGATCATCAATTACCCTCAATGCCCTGGCCGGCCGCTCCTACAGATTGCATTACCGTTTGGTTGACGACCAGACCAAGGCTGCGCAGAGCCGCAGCTTCAGCCTTCCGGGCAAAACCTCTTTTTACAGCGCACCGTCAGGCGCGGGTGCAGTCCCCAAAAAGCCGGTTGTCGGCAACGGATCATTTGAATACGGAAACCACAAGGTCGCCGCGCTGATCAAACTGCCGGGGTCGACGGCATCCATGGAGTTCAATCCGGTAAACGCCATGTTCAGGTTGATCCGGGCCGAAGATTTTTAATTTCTGAGGCGCGGAGTCATCTCAGGCCGCACTCGGTCAAGGGTGGCAGCGGCGGCTGCTTATTCAAGAATTGGAAACCGGTGCCTCAGGCGCGAAGAACTGAAACCTCAGCGCCCGGATTTCTTTCAGGCCAGAGTCCGTTGCACGAAACCGACGATCCTGTTCAATGCATCGATTGATGCGGGAACATCAGGCCGCTGCGGGATGAACAGCTGCTTTTCGCCTTCGTAAAGGTGCAGTTCCAGCGATCCGCCGGCCTTGCGGTAGCCCGCAACAAAACGATCCAGGTCCGCGCGCGGATGGTTGTAATCCTGGCTGCCTTGCAGATAAAGAACCGGTGGCATCCTGATGACATCGCCGCGCTCCAGCGCGATGGTTGTGCTGCCTTCCGCCATGGCCGCTTCATTACCCCAGAAATTCAGATGATCATTGCCGACATGGTCAATCAGACCGGAGTCGCCCTGGGTTTTCAGGCGCTGCGCGTGGTGATAGCGGCCCAGCGGATCAATTACCGGCCATGCCAGCACGACCGATCGCACCGTGGAATCCAGATTGGCGGCGGCGCCGGCCAGCGGAAGTGCAGCGTAGCGGGGATCATCCGGCTTCATCGCCACCAGCATTGCGATGTGCCCGCCACTGGACGTGCCGAGCAGGCCGATGCGATTCGCATCGCAGTTCATTGATGCCGCGCGCTGCTTGAACCAGCGCACCGCGTAATTCACATCGGCGATGGTGTCCGGGTAACCGGCCTCCGGCGGCATGCGGAAATCCAGTGCCGCCACCACCACGCCGCTTTGCGCGAGCTTCTCGTGGATTACTTTGTTGTTGAGACGGGTGCCGCGGCACCAGGCACCGCCATGCACTTCGATCACCAGCGGAAACGGTCCAGCGCCGCGGGGTTTGAACAGCCGTGCGAGCAGCGGCTTGTCGCCATGCCGGAGGTATTCGATGTCTTCGATGTCGAACAGATAAACGGGATTGGTCATGAAATCGGGTCTCTGCGGTTAAGGGGGCGGTAAGGCTGACGCGGAAATTGTTACGGTTGTTGCCGGCATTACTCGGGTTTGACGTTGGCGATGCGCATCTGTTCGGCGGTTTCGCGGAAATACCCGAGAAGGAATTTCCTGAATTCAGGCGGCGCACTCGCCACCGGCACATGGCCGCCAAGGTTGTCGCGCATCTTCGGCATCGAAACCACCTTGCCATACTCGGACTGCAGCCTCGACACGATCTGCGGAGAAGTGCCCGCGGGCACAAACAAGCCGTGCCACGAAGCCTCGAACACCATCCCCGGGATGCCGGATTCGGACACTGTCGGCAACTCCGGCATGCCTTCCCAGCGTTTTGCCCCGGTAAAGGCAATGGTGCGCAGGCGGCCGGCCTTGATGTGCGGGATCACCGTCAGCGGCGCGCCAAAGGCGACCTGGATTTCATTGGCCATCACCGCAGTGATGATCAGCGCAAAACCTTTGTAAGGCACATGCGACAGCTTCGCGCCCGAGCGGGCATTGATCAGCTCACCCAGCAGATGCTGGTTGTTGCCGAGGCCGCTGGAACCGAAATGCACCGGCGTGCGCGGGTTTTTTGAAATCTCGATCAGCTCCTTCATGTTCTTCGCCGGCAGCTGCGGGGTCACCAGCACCAGATAGCCGGGCAGTGTGGTCAGCTGCGAAACCGGCTCCAGATCTTTCAGCGCGTCGAAAGGCAGTTTTTTGTGCACGAGCTGGTTGTTGACGATGGAGGCCGAGGTATACAGCACGGTATAGCCGTCAGGCAGCGCCTTGGCGGTGAGCTCGCCGGCGATGATGCCGTTGGCACCGCTGCGGTTGTCGATGACGATGGGCTGGCCCACTGCCGCCGAGACCTGCTGTGACAGCATGCGCCCCACGGTTTCCATGGTGCCGCCGGGTGGTTGCGGCAACAGCAAACGGATCGGGCGCGTTGGGTAAGCCTGGGACCAGGCTGCGTTTGCAAACGTGAGCGCCAGCAGCAACAGGACAAACTTCTCAGCGTGTCGCATGAAGAGCCCTATATGAATGGCGAAGAGATGCGGCGCCGTCATCCTGTTGCCAAAGATGGAAAGAACAAGAGAACAATGGCGCACCCGACTGAGTGCGCCTTGGAAAATAGCAGAAGCAGGGAAGCGGTCCAAACTTCCTGAGCACATAGTGGAATTTCCTGCGGTCTCGCGGCCAAACGCAGTGCAACATGCGCAATCATTGTCGGAACAACGATTGACGGCATAGCCTTCGCAGACTAGTCTGCCGGTGGGCTTGCGGTCGACTGACCGGTTTGATTCCGGCAAAAAATAAAAAACAGCCGCCTGCAAGGGAAATAACAATCCGGGTTTTACCTTTTACCCATCGATTCATTTGCCCAGGAGGATTCCGTGATCCGTATCGTCGACATTCCCCCCTACCAGCGCGCCGGTGTCAATTACGATCCCAAGGAGGGGCATTTCATGATGCATGACCTCGTCGAGAGCCTGCGCAGCAAGGGCCAGCTCGAAGGCGTGGAGCTTACTGTCGACGAGGGTTACCCCACCGATCACGGCGCTGAAACGCGTGACGATGAGGTGGTCACGAACATTGCGGTGGGTGTGGTGAAGCGCGTCAAGGCACTCTGCGCGATGAACAAATATGACGCCGTGATCACGCAGGCGGGCATTGAGCCGGGTTTTCTTGCGGCGATGTCGGTGTCAACGCTGCCGGTGGCGTACCCGGTGCATTCAGCCATGCACTTTGCTTCGCTGCTTGGTGAAAAATTCTGCGCGCTGACCACCACCGACGCCCAGGCCATGATCGTCCGGCGCAATGCCCAGCTCTACGGGATGAATCACAAGCTCACCAGCGTTCGTTACGCCTCACTGTCTTCGACCGGCACCATGGTGCTGGTGCGCAAGTATCCCAAGGGGCCGGCGCGGGCCAATGCCCCCGAGGTGAAGAACTTCGTGAACACCGTGGTCGAGCAGTTCACGACCGCCATCGAAAAAGAAGGTGTCGATTCCGTAATCATCGCGTCGCCCCATCAGCAATGTTTTCTCGATGAGGTGCGTGCAGGCCTGGACGCGAAGGGTTACCAGGAAATCAACCTGATCGGCGCCTTCCCTGCAGCAGTGCAGATGGCGCGCGCCATGGTTTCCATGGGCCTGCGCCAATCGCCACGTGCCTATCCCACGGATGCATTAAAAGCAAAACCCGCGTTCCGCTGAAGCCGCGCGCCGACAGGCGCGGTATGGATTCGTACTGTAATTGGTAACTTCTGATGAAAGGAGTGGAACCATGGCAAACATCCATCAATTCTGCAGCGATCACGCATTCAAACCGGTCATGCTGCTGGCCTGCGTGGGATTCATGCTCGCGGATCATGCGCAGGCTTATCCCGTCAAGCCTGTGCGCATCGTCACCACGGTGCCCGGCGGCAGCCTTGATCTGACTGCGCGGGTGCTTGCGCCCAAACTCGCTGAACGCCTGGGGCAGCAGGTGATTGTCGACAATCGTGGCGGTGTTCTTTCGATGGAAATAGTCGCCAAGGCGCCGCCCGACGGATACATGCTGCTGCTGGCGAGTGCGAGCCTGTGGACCTCGCAGTTTCTTCGCGACAACGTCGGCTGGGATGTGCTGCGCGACTATGCGCCCATTTCCCAACTGGTGACCTCGCCCAATGTTCTCGTGGTGCACCCGTCGCTGCCGGTAAAAAATGTCAGCCAGCTGATCGCCTTGGCCAAATCGCGGGGCGGCGAACTGAATTATTCTTCCGGGCAGACCGGCTCGTCGTCACACATCGCCGGCGAACTGTTCAACCAGATGGCCGGCGTCAAAATCGTGCGCATCGCCTACAAGGGCCAGGGGCCGTCCATGCTGGCGCTGATTACCGGCGAAACACAGCTCAGTTTTCCCAACTCTGCTGCTGCGACACCCTTCGTCAAGTCAGGCCGGATCAGGGCGCTGGCCGTCACGACCGCGGTGCCATCCGCCCTGGCGCCGGGATTGCCGACCATGGCCGCCTCAGGCCTGCCCGGGTATGAGTCCCGTGCGGTGCTCGGGATGTTTGCGCCCGCCCGCACACCGGTGGCATTGATCGAGCAACTCAATGCGGAGATCAACCGCGTGCTCAATTTGCCTGACGTCAAACAGCAGCTTTTTGAATCGGGCGCAGAAACTGTAACGGGGACCCCGGCGGAACTGGCAGCCTTTATCAAAACCGACATGGCGATTACCGGCAAGGTCATGCGGCGTACGGAGCAGTAGATCGGCGCCCGATCCGGGGGCAAATGCCAGGCGGGCAATCAACCCCGGTATCGTTACCTGCATACAGGCTCCCGGCGCTGCGCTATGATTTCAATGCAGCACCCATAAAAAAACCATCACTAGGAGGAAGTCATGTCGAGGACTCTTTTGCGAGCGGCGTTTGTGGGTATCGCCGCACTGTCTGGTTTTACCGCAGGCCCTGTTGCAGCCCAGCAGTTTCCCAACAAAATCCTGCGCGTCATCAACCCCAATGCGCCCGGCGGCAACAGCGACGTGCTGTTCCGTCTGCTCGCCCCGAAGATGGGCGAAGTGCTGGGCCATCAGCTGGTGATCGACTATCGCCCCGGCGCCGGCGGCAACATCGGCACCGAGATGGTCGCGCGCGCCGCGCCTGACGGCTACACCACGCTGATCGCGGCGGCGAGTTTCCTGTTCAACCCCGCGCTGCTGAAGAACATCCCCTTCGACGCGGAGAAGGACTTCACTCCGCTGGGCATCATCGCCGACATTCCCGCCGGACTCGCAGTTCATCCTTCACTGCCGGTGAGAAACGTGCAGGACCTTGTCGCCCTCGCCAAACAGCGACCGGGGCAGCTCAACTTCTCCAGTTCCGGCCAGGGCGCGCTGGGCCACCTCTCGGGTGCGCTGTTCAACGCCACCGCCGGCATCAATACCGTGCACATCCCCTACAAAGGCGCGGGCCCGTCAATCGTTGACCTGGTTGCAGGACACGTGGAGTTTTCATTCGTCAGCATCCCGGCAATCGCCGGTCACCTGCAGTCGAAGCGGCTGCGCATGATTGCGCAGTGTGGTGACAAACGGTTTGTTTCATTCCCGGATGTGCCGACCATGGTCGAATCCGGCGTGAAGGACTTCGTCGTCACCAGCCCCTTCAGCTATCTCGGCCCCGCGGGCATCCCGCAGCCCATCGTCAAACGGCTCAACGATGCACTGCGCGCATCACTGACAGACCCGAAGAACAATCAGTCCCTGATCGACAGCGGCGCGCAGCCCGTCGGCAATACCCCGGCGGAACACGCGGCGGTGATCAAGACCGAGATCGCCAAGTGGAAGAAGGTGGCTGCAGCGGCGGGTTTGAAGCCGCAGTAAGGCAACGAGCGGTTGTGGCGGGTGGCCGGGTAATGGCCGTCTGTCATGTCTGGTCCAGGTCTCATATTGTCAACGAGCGGCTTTCAAAATGGCCGTTCACCCGGAGCGCGTCGAAGGGTGAACGGCCATTTTGTTGCGCGTTCAATAACCGGTGCGCAATGACGCTTCGACGGCCTCTGTATGCGGATTCGGTTCCAGTCCGTTTGGCTTGATCAGGCCGCCGCTCAGAAATACCCGAGCATTCCCCACCACAGGCTGCCCACCACGACCAGCAACAGCAGGTTGACGAGGCTCATCACGAAGCCGGTAATCCACCATTCGTTCAGCGTGGTATAGCCCGAGCCGAAGATGATCGGCGAAGTTCCTGTCGCATAGTGCGTCAGTGACATCATCAGCGACGAAGAGAACGCAAGAATCAGCGCGAACAGCATCGGCGGCGCGCCCAGCGCAATGCCGGCGGTAAAGAATGCGGCGAACATCGCGGTGATGTGTGCCGTGGTGCTGGCAAAAAAGTAATGCGCGTAGAAATACACCGCCACCAGGATGGCGCAGGCACCGATCCAGCCCAGGCCAAGCCCGCCGATCGCTTCCTTGATCGACTGCGAGAACCAGGTGATCAACCCGAGTTTGCCGAGAAAGGTCGCCATCATCACCAGCGCGGCGAACCAGATCAGCGTATCCCAGGCGCTTTTGGCCTTGAGCACATCCTCCCA
The DNA here is from genome assembly GCA_964531455.1 of uncultured Bordetella sp. Classification (GTDB taxonomy): domain Bacteria; phylum Pseudomonadota; class Gammaproteobacteria; order Burkholderiales; family SG8-41. Next base: position 10,427 of record CAZHFZ010000018.1, on the reverse strand, counting down.
CTCCAGCACGCCGGTCAGCAGCAGCAAGGTCAGGCCTACCCACGCCGTAGTGGTGGCATCGAGACTCAGGGCTGGACCGAACACCATGGCCGGCACCCCGGCCCACATCAGCAGCATCAGGCCGAGCACGGCCAGAGTCATCTTCTCGGCAAACGACATGGGCCCCATTTTTGCGAGCTCAGCCTGCGCCAGATCGCGTGCGTTGGGCGTTTTACGGATCTCGGGCGGATAGAGAAAATAGATCACCAGCGGCATCACCATCAGCATGGCGAGCCCGGGCAGCAATGCCGCCACGGCCCATTGCGCCCACGTGATCTTGATCTCCAGATTGGTGGCCTTGGCCACGAGGTCGACGATCAGCGGGTTCGGCGCGGTTGCCGTGATGAACATCGCCGAAGTGATGGGATTGGTGTTGTAGTTGACGAGCGCGAGGTAGCGGCCGATTTTTTTCGAGGTTCCCTGTTCCGGGCTGGAGCCGAAGGCATCTGCGATCGAGCGCATGATCGGGTGGATGATGGCCCCGCCACGCGCGGTATTGCTCGGTGTGACCGGCGCGATCACCAGTTCGGAAACCACCAGACTGTAGCCGACGCCTAGCGAACTCTTGCCGAACAGCGAAATGAAATAAAAACCAATCCGCGTACCGAGTCCGGTCTTGGTCAAGGCCACTGAAATCATGATTGCGACGGCGATCAGCCAGATCAGCGGGTTGGCGAAGCCGCTCAGCGCATCGGCGATGGCCGCGGACGGCTTGCCCGGGTTGGTGACTTCGGTGATCGCGACCAGCGAGATGGCGATGATCGACAGCGCCCCGATCGGCATCGCCTTGCCGATGATGGCGGCGATGGTTGCGACAAACAACGCGAGCAGCTGCCAGGCCTCCGGCTTGACCGCCCCCGGCGCCGGAATCACAAACCAGATCAGCAGGCCGATGCTGATGGCGATTGCGGACGGAATCAGTTTGGGACGGGAAGATTCATTCATGGCAGACCTTTCCTTGTTCAATCCGGGCGCCACCCTGCATCCCGGAGGATCCGGCTGCGGCGCCCTGTTTTTTAATGACAGCAGCGATTAAACGACGGCGATCAAGCAACTGCGGGTGCTGCTCAAGGCATGCACCGATCCGAACAACAATACCTACTTTATCGAATGATGCGCACGGCCGGTCATGCCGTTGTTCATTGTTTGAGGCAGATCAGTTTTTGCAAGGGCGCGAAGCCTGTGATGAACGGCGTGACCATTGACTGAGGCGCGCCGTCATGCAAAAGCCCCGGAATACCGTCAAGGGAAAAGCCCCAAAAGATACCAAGGCCACCCGCAGCGAAGTGCGGCAGGAAGTGCACCGTACGCAAGTGCCGCGGCAATCGCAGCGACCTGCGGAGCGCAGTAATCAGTGCCGCAGTGGAAAAGACTAAAATATCAATATAAACAATTACTTACAATATCTCGGTTGCGGCTTGCCGGTAAAACGGCGCGTCAGCCCGGCGCGCCAAACTCCCGCTTGCAGACCTCCGCCAGCGCCGCAACGCCCTGATTGATTTCCTCGTGGCTCAGGTTGGCGAAGCACAGCCGCATGTGGCTCTTCGCATGCGCCTTGTTCACCGACCACTCCGGCCCCGGGTTGATGGCCACACCGGCGGCCTGCGCCAGCGTGAAGAGCTTCAGCGCATCCACGTTGTCCGGCAGTTTCACCCACAGAAAAATCCCGCCCTGCGGATCATCGAATTCAGCCGCCGCGCCGAAATGTTCACGCAGCGCTTCCATCAGTGTCACCAGCTTGGCGCGCAGGCTCTTGCGCAGCACGGGCACATGTTTCGCGAAATGCGCCGTGCAGTATTCCGCCAGCACCATCTGCTCCAGCGCGCCGGAGCCGGCATCGGTCTTGATTGCCAGCATGCGCGACATCACCGACCACGGTGCCACGATATAACCCACGCGCAGCGCCGGTGCGATGGTTTTCGAGAACGAGCCGATGTAAATCACGTTGTCCTGATCGCTCAGTGCATACAACGCAGGCGGGCGCTCGCCAGACCAGCTCAGGTCGGCATAACAATCGTCCTCGAACACCGGCACGCCGTAGTCCTCGGCGAGCTGCAGCAGTGCCTGCCGCCGCGCCAGCGGCAGGATGGTGCCCGTCGGGTTCTGTACTGTCGGGATGGTATAGATGTATTTGGGGCGGATGCCCTTCGACTTCAGATCAGCAAGTGCATTCGACAGCGCATCGATGCGCAGCCCGTCGCGATCAAGCGGAATGCCCACCGGCGTCACGCCCAGCTTGAGCAGGCGATTGATCGAGCCCTGATAACAATCCTCCTCGATGAGTACGGTGTCACCGCGCGTGAGCAGCGTGTTGTTGACCAGGTCCAGCGCCTGCAATGAACCCGAAGTGATCAGGAGGTCATCGGCACTGCAGTGCATGCCGGCATCACGCCTGAGCTTCACCGCAAGAAAATCGCGCAACGCACGATAACCCTGCGGGCCGCTGTTCAGCCCGTAAGTCGACAGCGTGCGCCCCTCACGCCGCAGCACCGCATCGGCCGCCGCAATCAGCCCGTCGAGCGGCAACGCATCCGGATCATTGTTGCCGCCGGTGAAATCGAATTTCACGCGGCCATTCCAGCGCGCGGCGGCGGGTGGCAGGCCGGTGGGCAGCAGCGGGGTGAAATCAAAGGGGGCGGCGGTCATGAACTTCCTTTTGCGGAATTTTTACGGAAATGCAGGTCATCAGTGTCTGATGCCATTGATTCTCGCGTACAAATCGATCCCGGAAATTCTGGCGAATTCTTCCCGGCATCGGGTAGCCGGTGAAGGGAGTCTGCTTGATGCTGCAGGCCCCCAACTTGTTAACGCATCGTCGCTTCTGGCCCGGATTAACACATCGTTACAAAAAATCACGCAACCCCTTCAGCCGACTCCGGCCAAATGGGGATAGTATTGCGGCTGTGCCGGGCGGCAATTCATGTCTGGATTGGCGAGGCGGCTGAATGAAACTTCCGATCGCGGTGATGATGATGTTGATAGTGTGGTAACGACATGCGCCCTTATTTTTACTGTTTGCTGACCCGGCTGCTTGCAGCACTGCTGATGGCGGGTTGGTTGACCACGGCTGCCGCTGCCGTTGCGCTGGGGCATGACGACGCCCGTCACCTGCTCAACCGCGCCGGACTCGGTGCGAGTTTTGCCGAGGTCGAGACCTATGCCCGGCTCACGCGCGCCCAGGCTGCCGAGCGTCTGCTCGCCGTACGGGGCGGCGTAATCCCGCAACCCGATTGGGTCGATGCGCCTTATTTCCCGCCGGGCCGTTTAAGTACGCTGGATGCCGAAGCGCGCACCCGCATGCAGACCGAGCGCATCGAGCGCAGCATCGAGCTGCAGGAATGGTGGCTGCGGCAGATGCTGGTTACCCCCGATCCGCTGCGCGAACGCATGACCCTGTTCTGGCATAACCATTTTGTTTCCGGCATGCAGAAAGTGCTTTCGCCGCAGCTCATGTACCGGCAGAACGTACTGCTGCGCGAGCATGCGCTCGGCAATTTCCGCGAACTGCTGCATGCGGTCGCGCGCGACCCCGCGATGGTGAGATACCTCGACAGCGCCTTCAACCGCAAAGGCAATCCCAACGAGAATTTTGCGCGCGAGCTGATGGAGCTGTTCACCCTGGGCGAAGGTCGCTACACCGAGCAGGATGTGAAAGAGGTGGCGCGGGCCTTCACCGGCTGGAGCATCAATCCGGATACCGGCGGGTTCGTGTTCCGGCCCGCACTGCATGATGACGGACCCAAGACCGTGCTCGGCCGTCAGGGCAATTTCGGCGGAGATGAAGTCCTCGACATCCTGCTCGAACGTCCCGAGACAGCCGCACTCATTGCCGGCAAGCTGTGGCGCGAATTCGTGTCCCCGCAGCCCGCGCCCGCTGAAGTGGCGCGCATCGCCACTGCACTGCGCCACAGCGGCTACGACATCCGCGCGGCATTGCGCGTGCTGTTCACCTCGGATGCGTTTTATGCGCCCGCGCATCGTGGCGTATTGGTCAAGTCGCCGGCTGATCTGGTGGTGGGTACGCTGCGCCAGTTTGAATTCGTGGTGCCTGACGAACTGCCTTTCGTGCTCGCCATGGGCCAGTTCGGACAGGTGCTGTTCGCGCCGCCCAACGTCAAAGGCTGGCCCGGCGGGGAACTGTGGATCAATGCCACCACACTGCTGCGGCGCAAGCAATTGCTCGACACGCTGTTCCAGGATCGCTTGGCAGTGGGGCCTGCGCGCATGGATATGGTTGCTGCGACGGCAACACCGGCTGCAGCGCGACAGGCCCGCGCGCGAGAGGCCATGGGCCAGGTGCGTTTTGATGGCGCAGCATGGCTGGCGCGCGTGAACGGCATGCCGCTGGATCGTGTGGTGCTGGCCGTGGCGCCGGTGCATGCTGCGAGCGGCGCCGACAACAGCCTGGATTATCTGCGGGCACTGGTCCTCGACCCCGCGTATCAGGTCAAGTAGGCGACAGGAGACCGATGATGAACAGACGCGGATTCATTGCGGCGGCCGGTGCGGCGGCTGCCGTTACTTGGCTGCCGCTGACGGCCGGCGCTGCCGCGTTGCGCGGTTCTGAACGCCTGCTGGTGCTGATTGAATTGCAAGGTGGCAACGACGGATTCAACACCGTCATTCCCTATACCGACGCCGAGTATTACCGGCTGCGGCCCGGCATCGCGATCCCGCGCGACCAGGTGCTGCAGATCGACGGACGCAGTGGATTGCACCCCGAGTTGCTGCCGCTGATGGACCTGTGGCGCACCGGCGAACTCGCGCTGGTGCAGAACGTGGGATATCCCCGTCCCAATCTCTCCCATTTCCGTTCCATCGAGATCTGGAATACCGCGGCAGGCAGCAGTGAATATCTCAACGCCGGCTGGCTTACGCGGACATTTGCGGCTGCCCCCTTGCCAGCCGGCACTGCAGCCGATGGCGTGGTGGTGGGCGGCGCTGAACTCGGGCCACTGGCCGGAGTGGCAAGCCGCGCGGTGACACTGGTCAACCCCGAGCAGTTTCTGCGTCAGTCGCGGCTGGCTTCACCCGGCATCGCGGCGGCGGCAAACCCTGCGCTGGCCCATGTGCTGCGGGTGGAGCAGGCGGTGACTGACGCCGCAACACGGCTGCGCGCCGATCGCAGCTTTGCGACGGCGTTTCCCGCGAGTGGTTTCGGCAATGCCGTGCGCACCGCGGCGCAGGTCGCTGCTTCCGGTGCCGGAGTGCCGGTGATCAAGCTGGCACTCAACGGCTTTGACACCCACGTCGGCCAGATCGCGCGCCAGGCCCGCCTGCTCAAGGATCTGGCCGAAGGACTCGTCGCACTCAAAAGCGCCCTCACCGAACTGGGCCTGTGGGAATCCACGCTGGTCATGACCTATGCCGAGTTCGGACGCCGGCCGCGGCAGAACCAGAGCGGCGGCACCGACCATGGCACCTCCAGTGTTCACATGGTTACGGGTGGCCGGGTGCGTGGCGGTTTCTACGGCGCAGCACCCGACCTCGGTCAACTCGACACCACGGGCAACGTGCAGCATTCGATTGACTTCCGCACGCTGTATGCCACGGTGCTGGAGCGCTGGTGGGGCATGGATGCCACTGCTGTATTACGGGGCCGCTACGCAGCGCTGGATTTGATCCGGACATAAACGCCGCCACGGGCTGCGGGTAAACGCGTCGAATGGTCAAGAAAAAATAGCCCCGGCAACTTCAGACCCGGGGTGTTATGTTGCCGTTGCCGGGCATGCTTATTGCGTTGCCGAATACCTCTGAACCGGAAAGATCAACCATGACCCGACTCACAACATTTCTCATTGCATGCGGCATTGCCGCCTTCAGTTACGGCGCCATCGCACAAACCTATCCCGCGCGGGCTGTGCGTGTTGTAGTGGCCTATCCCGCAGGCGGCAGCATCGACACCGTCGCGCGGCTGACTTCGCAGCGCTTTGCCCAGGCGCTGGGCCAGCAGTTCCCGGTAGAGAACCGCTCCGGTGCGGCAGGCATCATTGGCACCGAAAACGTGGTGCGTGCCGGGCCGGACGGCTACTCGCTGCTGATGGCCAGCGCCGCTGCCGTGTCATCCGCGCCCAGCATGTACGCCAAGCTGCCCTACGATCCCGTACGCGACCTCGCACCGATTGTGCTGGTGGCCAACCAGCCGAATGTACTGCTGCTGCACCCCTCGGTGCCCTCGCGCAACCTCAAGGAATTCATCGCGCTGGTCAAGGCCAATCCGGGCAAATTCAATTACGGATCGTCAGGGATCGGTGCGACCCAGCACATGACTTCCGAACTCTTTGCGATGATGACCGGCACCAGGATCGTGCATGTACCGTATCGTGGCGGTGCGCCGGCGATGACCGATCTGATGACCGGGCAGATCGACTTCATGTTCACGCCGGCGCCGAACTCGATCGAGCAGGTCAAATCGGGGCGGGTGCGCGGCATCGCCGTCACCAGCCTCAAGCGTTCCGGCGTGCTGCCTGAACTGCCGACCATGGATGAATCCGGCCTCAAGGGATTTGAACTGCTGGGCTGGATCGGCCTGATGGGCCCGGCCGGTACGCCGCCGGCGGTGATCAGCCGTCTCAACAGCGAAGTGCAGAAAATGTTCGGCGGCGACCTCAAAGCCAGACTCTTCGACCTCGGCCTTGATGTAGCCGGCGGCAGCCCGGAGCAGTTCGGCGAATTCATCAAAAAGGACATCGCGAAATACGCGAAAATCGTCCAGGCCGCAAAAATCCCGCTGCAGTAACCGCAATCACGGAGGAACCTGAATGACATTCGCCATTGCCGCGCGCTGCGCGGAAACCGGCCGCCTCGGCGTCGCCATCTCCACGCGCGCGCTGGCTGTCAGCTCGCGCTGCCCGTTCATCGCGCCCGGTCTCGGGCTGGTGGTCACCATGCAGCGCACCGATCCGCGCCTGGGCCCGCTGGGGATCAACCTGCTGCGGCTCGGCTATTCAGCGCAGAAAACACTCGACGAGATCGCCGCCAGCGACCCCGGCATCGAACACCGCCAGGTCTGCGTGATTGACCGCGACGGCAACGCTGCCGCGCGCACCGGCAAGAACCACCGCGTGTGGTCCGGCGCCTTTGTCGAAAAAGGCATGGTGGCGATGGGCAACAACCTGACCAGCGAAAAAACCGCCGCCGACATGCGCGACGCGTGGCACGCAAGCAAAGGTCAGCAGCTTGAAGAACGACTGCTCACCGCCCTCGAAGCGGGGCGCGATGCCGGCGGCCAGAACGGCGGCCAGCATTCAGCGGGACTGCATTCCTATGACCGCGAAGTTTATGCCTACGTTGACCTGCGCGTGGATGAACACAGCGAACCCGTTGCCGAACTGCGCCGCATCTACGAAGCGCACAAGCCGCTGATCCCGTATTACTACGGCAGGCCCGGGCAGCCGGACGCATTCGGGCGCGAAGAAGAATGGCTGGCGCGGCAGGCGGGCGGCAAGTAAGGCAACATTGGCCAACAAAAACGGCGTCTGTGAGGGCGCCGTTTGTTTTGAGTCATCAGATGTATTGCAACGCCGCTCAAACCGGCAGCGGCATCAACGGCGCATCGATGGCGCCGACCTTCATATAAATCAGAGCACCTTCTGCGCCGGTAAACGGCGTGTCGCGGCTCCAGCGCGGATTGCGCAGCCATGTGCCGGCCGGGTAATCGCCACCTTCCTGTTTGCTTTACTTACTCAATGCCTTACGCGTTCAGTCGAGCTTCGCGCCTGATGCCTTGATGACCTTCGCCCATTTCGCGACTTCGGCGCGCAGATAGACGCCGAACTGATCCGGGCTGTCGCCAACGGGTTCTGCGCCCTGGGCAAGGAATCTTTCGCGGGCATCAGCGGATTTGACTGAACGCACGATCACCGCATTCAGGCTGTTGATGATGTCGCGGGGCGTGCCGACGGGCGCGAGCACTGCATTCCAGGCGGATGCCTCGAAACCGGGAAATCCCGATTCATCAAACGTGGGCAGTTCCGGGAAAGTCTCGGCGCGCTTCAGGCTGGCGACCGCGAGCGCGCGCAGGCGTCCGCTTTTCACATGCGGTGTGGCGGACGGCATGGTTGAAACCAGCGCTTGCGTGTTGCCGGCGATCAGGTCCACCAGCGCGGGCGCGACGCCCTTGTAGGGAACGTGGATTGTGTCCATGCCGCCCACGCTGTTCTTCAGCAGCTCTGCAGCGAGATGCGAAGTGCTGCCGCCGCCTGAAGACGCAAAGACCAACTGGCCCGGTTTGGCCTTGGCGAGCGCCACAAGTTGTTTCACCGTTTTCACCGGCAGCGACGGATGCACCACGAGCATGTTGTGGACCGCTGCGATGCGGGTGATGGGTGCGAAATCGCGCAGCGGGTCGTATCCCATTTTCGGATACAGGCTGACGTTGGTCGAAAACGAAGCCGACACCACCAGCAAGGTGTAGCCATCGGGTGCCGCCTTGGCGGCCAGTTCATTGCCGATGTTGCTGTTGGCGCCAGGGCGGTTATCCACCGTGAACTGCTGCTTGAATGCTTCAGTGAGGCCCGGCGCAATCAGGCGGGCCATGATGTCGGTCGAACCGCCCGGCGGAAAACCGACGATCATGCGCACGGCTTTTGACGGATAGGGCGTCTGTGCCGAGACCGTTCCTGCAGACAGCGTTGTGCAGGCAGCAATCAGTACCAGCGGTATCAGCTTCATGGTCGGACCCCGATAATGTTTGATAAAAGCAGATTCATAAAAGCAGATGCATTTAAACAGCTTCAGCGAAACAGTTTCACAAAGGTTCAACGAAATGTTTAGCAAAAACAATGCCTGACACCGGGATTATTCTCTCACGCCCTGTCTTACAATGAGCCATCCCTCCACTGAAAATACCGGATCATCCCTGGAGTCTTGAACATGGCCGCTGACCCGCTGCACTTTCTCACCATCGCTGAAGCCGCATCGCTGATCGCCGCGCGCAAACTGTCACCGGTGGAATATGTTGATGCACTGTTTTCGCGCATCAATGCACTCGATCCGCAGGTCAACGCCTTCATCACCCAAACCGCCGAACTCGCGCGTACGCAGGCGCGCGAAGCCGAAAAAGAAATCACCGGTGGCCAGTATCGCGGTCCGCTCCACGGCATTCCCTTCGGGCTGAAGGATATTTTCGACACCGCGGGCATCCTTACCTCGGGGCATTCCAAGGTCTCGCGCGACAATATTCCCACTGAGGACGCCACCACGGTGCAGCGTCTCTATGATGCCGGCGCCGTGCTGATGGGCAAGCTGTCCACGCATGAATTCGCCAGCGGCGGGCCCTCGCTGGATTTGCCGTGGCCGCCCGCCCGCAACCCCTGGAACACCGCGCACTTTACCGGCAGCTCCAGCTCGGGTTCCGGTGCGGCGGTGGCCGCGGGATTCCTGCCGGCGGCGCTCGGCTCCGATACCGGCGGCTCGATCCGCATCCCCGCGGCGCTGTGCGGCATCGCCGGCATCAAGCCGACCTACGGGCGCGTCAGCCGCCGCGGCATCATTCCCAACTCGTACACCTTCGATCATGCGGGACCGCTGGCATGGACCGTCGAGGACTGCGCCATCCTGCTGCAGGCCATCGCCGGCCATGATCCGGCAGACCCGGCGAGCGCACGCCGTCCGGTGCCCGATTACCGCGCCAATCTCAACGGCGACATCCGCGGGCTGCGCGTTGGCGTGGTCCGGCATTTCTGGGAAGAGGAAGGCACGACCGATCCCGAGATGGCTGCGGCGATGAATGCCGCAATCGACGTATTGCGCAAACTCGGCGCCAGCGTGGGTGATGCGCGCATGCGTACACGTGAGGCTTACAACGACACCAAGATGGTGATCGCGAAAACCGAAATCGTCGTCATCCATGAAAAAGAACTGCGTGAACGGCCGCAGGACTTCGGCGCCGACTTCATCGGGCGCAACCTGCCCGGATTTCTGTTCACCGGCGCGGATTACGTGCGCGCGCAACGCGAGCGGCGCAGCATGGTCGAGGAAATGGACGCGCTGTATGAGCGCTTTGATGTGCTGCTGACCGCGAGCAGCACACCGGCCGATCGGCTGGACAAACTGGTCGGCGCAGGGTTTTCGCAGAAATGGGAGAAGCCCAACATCTACACGCCCTTCAACGTGACCGGCGGCCCCGCGCTGGTGGTGTGCAACGGCTACACCGCATCCGGCATGCCGCTGGCGATGCAGATTGCCGGGCGACCGTTTGATGAAGCCACCGTACTGCGCGTGGGCCACGCCTACGAGAAGGCCACCACCTGGCGCGGACGCCGGCCGCTGCTGGAGCCGGGCCAACAAGCGCCGGTGCTGCACGAACCCGTTCCGGAAGCCATCTCGGCCGCCGACGTTGATCCGGAGATCCGCATGATTGTCGAAACCGCAATCGTGCGCGCCGG
>CAZHFZ010000017.1:52089-65778 GCA_964531455.1 uncultured Bordetella sp. | reverse complement strand
GCGGCTCGGCAGGATGGAGCTGCTGGTGACCATGCCGATGACCAGCTGGCAGGCCGTTGTCGGCAAGTTTTTCGCGTCGTGGCTGTTCCTGGCGCTGGCGCTGGCGTTGACCTTTCCGGTGGTGATTACCGTCAACTACTTCGGCGATCCCGACAACGGCGTGATTTTCTCCGGTTACGTCGGCAGCCTGATGCTGGCGGGCTCCTATCTGGCGGTGAGCTGCATGACCTCCGCGCTGACGCGCAACCAGGTCATCAGCTTCATCCTGTCAGTGATGATCTGCCTGTTCCTGATCCTTGCCGGCTACACGCCGGTCACCGACCTGCTGACGCGTTTTGCCAGCCCGGTGGTGGTGGACGTCATCGCCGCGTTTTCGGTAATGACCCACTTCGAAGGTTTCCAGCGCGGTGTGCTCGACACCCGCGACGTGGTGTTCTTCGCCTCGGTCATCGGCTTCATGCTGTTCACGACCGGCGTGATCATCCGCAACCAGCGTGCCGGATGAGGTAACGGAAAACCCATCATGAAAAACAAGAATCTTGAAACGTTGATGTATTCGGCCGGCGGCATCATTGCGCTGGCGCTGATCCTGGTTGCCGCGAATTTCATCTTCAGCGCGCTCAACGCACGCGTCGATCTGACCGAAGGCCGTGTCTACACACTGTCTGAAGGCACGCGTTCAATACTGTCCAAACTCGAAGCGCCGGTGAAGATCCGCCTTTACTACTCGCAGGGCAGTACTGCAGTGCCGCCGGGTCTGAAGACTTTTGCCAGTCGCGTTGAAGACGTGCTGAACGAATTCAAGGCGGCTTCCAACGGCAAGGTCATCATCGAGAAATTCAATCCCGAGCCCGACTCCGATGCTGAAGAATCCGCGGCGCTGGACAACGTCGAAGGCCAGATGACCAACACCGGCGAGAAGTTCTACCTCGGCCTGTCGGTATCCTTCCTCGACCAGAAATCCGCCATTCCCGTGCTGACGCCGGATCGCGAACGTCTGCTCGAATACGACATCACGCGCTCGATTTCGCAGGTCGGCCAGGCCAAGAAACCGGTGATCGGCATCATGAGCAACCTGCCGGTGCTCGGCCGTTCGCTTGATCCGGTGAAAAAACAGCAGCCGACCGATCCGTGGGTGCTGGCGTCCGAACTCAAGCGCATATTCGATGTACGCAAGGTGGATCTCGCGGCAACCAAAATCGATGATGACATCAAGGTGCTGCTGATCATCCACCCGCGCGACATTCTTGAACCGACTGAATACGCCATCGACCAGTTTGTGCTGCGCGGCGGCAAGGTCATTGCATTCATCGACAGCTATGCCTACTTCGATCAGCAGCCGGACATGCAGAACCCGTTCGGCGGCAACGCGGCCGGCCAGTCCAACCTGATGAACCTGTTCAAGGCCTGGGGTGTTGAATCCAGCCAGGGCAAGGTCGTCGCCGACCTGACCTTCGCCAGCGGCGAAGGTCCGCGCCTGCTACCGACACTGCTGTCGCTGAATAACGAAGCGTTGAACATGGACGATGTGGTGACCAGCCAGGTCGGTACCTTGCTGATGCCGTTCAGCGCCAGTTTTGTGGTGAAACCGGCAGAAGGCCTCAAGCAGACTACGCTGGTGCACACCTCGAAAAACTCGATGCTCGCCGATCTGATCATCGCCACGCTGTCGGGTGAACCGTCAACGCGCGGCTTCCAGCCTTCGGGCCAGGAAGAGCCGCTGGCCTTCCGTCTCACCGGCAAGTTCAAGACCGCGTTCCCCAACGGCAAACCCGCTGATCCGTTCGCGCGCGGCAAGCCGGTGGACCCGGCGCAGTTCGAAGCGGACCGCAAGTCGCATCTGCGGGAAGCCGCTGCAGAGAACACCGTGGTCATCGTCGGCGACGTCGACATGCTCACCGATGGCGCTGCAGTGGAGATCCAGGAAATGTTCGGTCAGCGTGTGGCCGTGCCGCGCAACGGCAACCTCGCGTTTGCGCAGGGTCTCGTCGAGCAGATGGCCGGCGACAGCGCACTGATCAACCTGCGCAGCCGCGCCGCGTTCAGCCGTCCGCTGACAGTGATCAAGCAGATGGAAGCGCAGGCGCAGGAGACTTACCTCGGCAAGATCAAGGAACTGGAAGACACCCTCAACCAGACCACCGAGAAGCTGCAGGCGCTGCAAAAGGGCAAGGCTTCCGGCACAGCGACCGCCGGTGCGATCCTGACGCCGGAACAGCAGGCTGAACTGGAAAATTTCCGCAAGAAATCGGTGGAGACGCGCAAGGAACTCAAGGACGTACGCAAGACTCTGCGTGAAGAAACCGAAGCGCTGCAATTGTTGACCAAGATCATCAATATCGCCCTGGTGCCGCTGCTGGTGATGTTGCTGGGTGTCGGCCTGGCGATTGCCAAACGCAGCAAAGCCAATGCAAGGATCCGCGCCTCATGAACCGCAAACAGTTTCTGTGGCTGATGCTGGCCTTCGTGCTGCTCGGTGGCGCGAGTCTCGCCTTGTTCTGGCAGGACATCACCGCCTATCGCGACAGCGGTGCGAAAATCGGCGCCCGGCTGATGCCGGAACTGAAGATCAGCGATGTCGCGAAACTGCGCCTGCAGGATGCCGATCAGGAAGTGACGCTGGCGATCAAGGACAAGGTCTGGCGGGTTGAACAGCGTGGTGGTTATCCGGCGGATTTTGCCGACATCAGCGGCCTGATCCTTAAGCTGCTCGACGTCAAGGTTGTGCAAACGGAAGTCGTCGGTGCCAGCCTGCATTCGCGACTGAACCTCCTCGCACCCGGCAAGGGGGCCAAGGCGGCAGAAGCAAAGGACAGCAAGGACGCAAAAGGCGCCAAGGAAGGCATCGGCACACTGGTGGAACTGAGTGATGCTTCCGGCAAGGTGCTGGTGAGCATGGTGCTGGGCAAGGTGTCGCTGAAAAAAGATCCGATGAATCCGCTACCCAATGCCAAAGACGGCGTGCCTGCAGGACGCCATGTGCTGGTGGCCGGGCGCGGCGACTCGGTGTTCGTGGTATCCGATCCGCTGGAAAAAGCGGTGGCTGCACCGGGTGCCTGGGTGGCCAAGGATTTCTTCAAGGCGGACCGCATCCGTTCACTGCAGCTCGCCGGTGACGGCGTGTCACCGTGGAAAATTGCGCGTGACGAGGAGTGGGGGCAGTGGAAGTTCGCGGCTGGTGGTGGCGCGCTCCACCCGAGCGCTGCAGTGACTGCGACCAATGCACTGAGCAACCTGGCTTTCAGCGACGTGGTGATCGATGACAAGGCCGGCACCGAAAAAGTTGCCGTGCTGACCGCCGAGACTTTCGACAATCTGACTTACACCATCAAGCTGGCGCCGCTGGCCAACGGTGATTTTGTGCTGCGTTACACCGTTGCCGGCACGCCGCCGAAAACACGCAAACCCGAAGCTGACGCTAAAACCGCGGAAAAACCGGAAGACGCCGCCAAGCGCGACAAGGAATTCGCCGACAACCTGCAGCGCCTCGAAGCCCGGGTGATGCTCGAGCAGGCGCGTTCGCAATGGGCTTATGTGCTGCCGGCCAAAATGGCGGCGCCTCTGCTGATGAAGCGTGAACAGATGGTGGTGCCGGGACGCTAGATCCGGCCCCTTGCACCGGGATTCCCCAGGAACACCGGTGCATCCCGTTGTTTGTATTGCATTTTCCGTTCTGTGCCGGGGTTATACTGCAGCCATGAAACGGCTGATTCTCAGCGCGCTCATGCTGGTGGTGCTGCCCGGTTGCACAACAACGTTGTATGGCACCCAGACCACTGCCGGCGGCTCCAGCGCGACAACCACCGGCAGCTACGTGCGCGGCAGCACGCAAGCCGGCAACGCGCGATTGAGCGGCTCCTTCGGTGCGCCACCGCCGGCCGGTTTTCAGGGCGGTCAGGTCACGTTGTCGAACAATGCTTCTGCCGTGTTGGTTCTCGGACTGGCGATTGCCGGTGTGGCCGAAGCGGCCGGCAACTGGTTCAGCAAACCGCAGGAGCGCCGCGAACCGCTGGCGCCCGGGGCGATATCACACACTTGTTCCTGTTATGGTTGGCGTCCCGAATTATTGACGCCAGCCCCGGAGCCGCAGTAACTTGCGGCAGTCTTTTCAACTGCACTGAGAGTCTCATCATGAGCAACAACAAGGTTCCAGAGTCGCCCGTTTTTCCCGCAGGTAAAAAATGGGAAGTGAAGAAACGCCCGGGCATTTATGAATCGGACATCACCGCGATGGTGCGAGGCATGCTGCAGGACGAATCCATCCGCGCCGACCAGCGCTCCGCATGGGAACGCTGGCGCAATGACCCCGCGGGGCTGAAATGAAAAACCTGACTGTTCTGAAGGCGGTTGTTCTCGGCAGCGCATTGCTGACGACGGCATCGACGGTTGCAGCGCAGGCCTACCCCACGCGCCCGGTGCGTTTTGTGGTGCCCTATGCACCCGGAGGCAGCACCGACACGCTGGCGCGGTCCATGGGCACCAAAATGTCCGAACTGCTGGGCCAGCAGGTGGTGGTCGACAACAGGCCGGGTGCCAACGGCGACATCGGCATGACCATCGTCGCCAAGGCGCCGCCCGACGGCTACAGCATCGTGCTTGGATATATCGCCAACCTCGGCATCGGCCCCAGCCTGTACGACAAGATGCCTTATGACCCGATCAAGGATTTTTCCTCGATCACCCAGGTCGCCGGTGCGCCAAACATTTTTGTAATTCATCCTTCACTGCCGGCGAAAAACTTCAAGGAGTTCCTCGCTTATACCAAGGCCAATCCGAAAAAGGTCAGTTTCGCATCCGCAGGTGTTGCCAGCGTTGGTCACTTGACCGGTGAGTTGCTCAATGAGCTGGCGGGTATCGACATGCAGCACGTGCCGTACAAGGGCAGCGGCCAAGCGGTTACTGACCTCGTCGGTGGCCATATCAAAGTGATGATCAGCGGCATGTCCTCGACCCTGTCGCATGTGCGATCCGGCAAACTGGTGGGTATCGCAGTCACCAGCGCCAAGCGTTCACCCACCGCGCCGGAAATCCCGACGATAGGCGAAACATTTCCTGGTGTTGAAGCCAGCGCCTGGTACGGTGTGCTCGCACCTGCCGGCACGCCGAAGGCCATCGTCAACCGGCTGAATGCTGACATCCACAAGTCGCTGCAGGATGCCGCCGTGGTCAAACGCCTCGCTGCCGTGGGTTTCGAAATCACCTACGGCACGCCGGAGCAGTTTTCGGCCTATATTCAGTCGGAGATCAAGAAGTGGGCGAAGGTGGTTAAGGCTTCGGGGGCGAAGCCGGAATAACGGTTTGGATTGCTTCGAAACAAACCCTGTTTCGGCGGGGTTTTGTTTTTGGTGTTGTTGAAACGCGGTGCTTCAACTTCGCCGGGGGTAGCCCGGCGGCTAGTCACTTTCTTTTGTGCGGACAAAAGAAAGTAACCAAAGAAAAACCGCCCCGGCTCGCCGGTCCTTCGGACTTCCCTGCGCTGCTCGCCAAGCCGGGCGGCTCCGGAACTCGCCCTCGCTACGCGAGGGCTCAGACAGTCCTCGCCGACTTCCCCCGGCTTGGCTGTGCTGCTCGGCGGCTCACAAGGGGGGCGTGTGCGCCATCTCCAATGATATGAGCGAATTTAAGTTATTCTTAAATTAATTCTTCGCCCCAAATCTTGGAAAAAATATTTGGATATTGCATGGGCCTATTTAACCGTTCAGCCGAATTTGAGGTCGCGTGGGAGCCCAAACCATGGTGGCGCTCAGTATCAATTCTTGGTTGGACGACATTGCTGTTCGGCCTGACTACAACCACATTTTTTGTTTTCGGGCTTTTTTCGGGGGAAGTCCTTTTTGTTGTCTCACCTAATGCAAAAAGTGGTCCCGTTCAGGTTTCGGCAGACGAGCATATGTTTTGGTATTGGATTCTGATGGCAGTTAACCTGGTCATATCACTCGTCGTTTGGGGATTTTTTTATTCATGGCTCCGGAGGCGTCAGAAATGAGTGTGATTAGAGCGCGATAGCCAGGGAGCGTCTGGCACCCTGCATTTTCCGGAGTTATGCAAAGCGTTTAATTGCCTTTTTCTCAAAATTCAATAAAACGAAATTCTTGTTGTTGCGGTTAATTTACGGGCCTAAATTGGATTTACTTTCCGCGGAAAAAATTGCTGAAATACAACTGCACGCCGCTTTGAGGATGTGGCGAGAAAGTGATTTTGTGAGCTGTATCACGCTTGCCGGTGCCGCCGAAGAAATACTTGGCAAGCGTTTGCGAAGGCTTGGGCTAGAACCCTCATTCGACAATATAAAAAAGGCGGTAATAAAAATTGCAGAAAAATTGGGTGAGACCGATTCGAATATTGAGCGAGAGGTTGCCAATTTATTGAATCAAACAAAGAACGAGCTTAAGCATTACGAAGGTGAAGATCATCTGGAGTTCGATCTGCGTGCAGATGCCGAGGAGATGCTTGAGCGTGCTATTGCGAACTATATGATGCTCACGAACAACGTGCATCCGGAGATATTGAAGTTCTGGGCTGATTTAGGTAAGTCTAATTAGTTGCGTCGGTTGGCACTTTAATCGTCGACGAACTAAGTTGCTTTTAACCCATTAATTTACCGCCGCCCAATCCCCAGCCTCTCGTAAATCGGCCGAATCTGCTCGCGTAAGCGGTGCCGGTTGCGCGCCAGAAACAGCGCGGCTGTCACGCAACACAATCCCCCCAGCGTCAGCGTCGCCCGCGGGCCGATCAGGTCGGCAAGGGCGCCGGCGGTCAGCGCGCCGAAGGGCATGATGCCGAGGAAGGCTGCGGTGTAGAGGCTCATCACCCGGCCGCGTTTGTCGTCGTCGACGATGGTCTGCAGGATGGTGTTGACCGACACCGACGTCACCAGAATGCCGAAGCCCACCACGGACAGCAGCGGCAGCGCGATCCACACCGAAGGCGCGTTCGCGAACAGCGCAAGGGCGGTGCCGGCGGCGAGCACGGCGATGATGATCAGGCGGATCAGGCCGCGGGCGTTTTTGCGTGAGGCCACATACAGCGTGCCGCAGATCGCGCCGCCGCCGGCGGCGCTCATCAGAAAACCCATCAGTTCGGAATCGCCGTGGAAGACGTCGCGCACCATCACCGGCATCAGCGTGGAGTACGGCGTAGCGAGCAGGGCGACCACAGAGAGGGTCATCAGCAGCGCGCGGATCGGCAGCAGGTTCCAGCTGTAGGCGAAGCCTTCGCGCAGGCCGGCCAGCAGTCGCTGCTTCGACGGTTCTCGGGGTTGCGCGCGGACGCGGATCAGCAGGAAGGAGATCACCACCGCGATATAGGTGAAGGCATTGATCAGGAAGCAGTGTGCTTCGCTGAGTACGCCGATCAATATGCCGGCGAGCGCAGGGCCGACCATGCGCCCGCTGTTGGCCATCAGCGAGGTCAACGCAATGGCGTTGGGCAGGTCTTCCTTGCCTTCGACCAGTTCAAGCAAATAGGCGTGACGGATGGGCAGTTCAACCGCGACCAGTATGCCCATCATCATCGCCAGGACGATGATGTGCCAGGGTTGCAGCACGCCGGTCAGTGCGAGTGTGGCAAGGATCACCGCCTGCAGCAGTTCCAGTGCCTGGGTGCCGAACATCGTGCGATGCAGGTTGCAGCGGTCTGCCCACCAACCGGCGACTGGTGCGAGCAACAGAATGGGCAGGCTGCTGGCGAAGGCCAGTACGCCGAGCAGCGTGGCCGAGCCGGTCAGTTTGTAGAGCAGCCAGCTCTGCGCCACGATCTGGATCCAGTAGCCGATCAGCGCAAAAATCTGCCCGGCTAGAAACAGGCGGAAGTTGCGGTGGCGAAGGGCGCGGAGTGAGGGAAAAGCCATGGTGTCGAAACGGGAAACCCCGATTCTACTTCATGGACTTCATCGCGAGGATGGAGGGGGGCTGCGGTAAAATGTGGACCTCCCATGCCTCAAGATAATTCCGCGACGCTAACCCCGATTCGCCTGATCACCATTTACCAGATCATGGCTGTGGTGGTGTTGTGGAACAGTGCCTACAAGGGCACACGCGTGCTCAACACGTTGTATGCGCTGGAATTGGGTGCAACACCGCTGCATATCGGCCTGCTGCTCGCCACCTATGGCGTATTTCCGCTGCTGCTGGCGGTCTCTGCAGGACGCATTGCCGACCGCTATGGTTCGCGCATTCCCCTGATCGCGGGCATGATCGTCAGCACCATCGGTGCGATCCTGCCGTGGTTTGCACCGAGCATGCTGCTGCTGTTTGTCGCTGCGGCGGTGACGGGTTTTGGTTTTATTCTTGGCCAGGTCGCTTTGCAGTCGCTGATCGGAACGCTGGGTGAAGGCAAGGCGCGCACCCGCAATTTCAACAATTACGCGCTGATCGTCGCCGTCGCTGATTTCACGGGTCCGGTGCTTGCCGGGTTTTCGATTGATCATTTCGGCCATGTCCGGACTTATCTGGTGCTCGCGTTTCTCGCGGCCACGGCGGTGTTGACCGTCTTTGTGCTGGCGAAGCGGGTGCCGCGTTATCGGCGGCCGGCGCCGAGGCCGGAAGGCCAGCGCATGTCGGACCTGTTCCGCGACGTAAATATGCGCCGCGTGCTGATTGCGGGCGCCGTGGTGATGACCGGCATTGATTTGTTCCAGCTCTATATGCCGCTTTATGGTCATCAGGTGGGCCTGTCGGCTTCCGCCATCGGCATGATTCTTGGAGCCGCCGCTGCCGCAACCTTCGTGTCGCGCGCCCTGCTGCCGCTGCTGGTCAGCCGTTATGGCGAAGAAAAAACACTGTTGTATTCACTATTCCTCACCGCGGCGATGTTCACGCTGATTCCGCTGTTCTCCGGCGCGGTCGTGCTCGGCATCATCTGTTTCACGCTCGGCCTCGGCATGGGGCTGGGGCAGCCGCTGACGGTGATGCTTTGTTACCGTTATTCACCGGCGGGGCGTGGCGGGGAGTCACTGGGCTTGCGCATCGCCATCAACAACTCCATGCATGTGGTGGTGCCTTCGGTGTTTGGCGCGGTGGGTGCGGCATTCGGACTCGCACCCGTATTCTGGGTCAGTGCCGGCGTGATTGCCGCCGGCAACTGGTATGCGCGCCGGCGCGAACCCGCAGGCTGATTTCCGGAAACACAGACCTTGTCCATTAACCTCATATTGCTGGTCGTGCTGCTCAACATGAGCGCATTTCGCGCAAGCAAGGTGCTGGTGTCGCTGTTTGCACTTGAACTGGGCGCGCCGCAGATCATGCTGGGCGTGATCATTGCGCTGTACTCGTTGTGCCCGATGCTGCTGGCGCTCTACGCCGGACGGCTGATAGACCGGCTCGGTGTGCGCTGGCCGATGACGCTGGGCTGTGTGGGGATTGCGCTGTCGCTGGCGTTGCCGGGTCTGCTGCCGCAACTGCCGATGCTGTACCTTTCGGCGCTGCTGATCGGCGCCTCACACGTGTTCTACAACGTGGCTGTGCAGAACGTGGTCGGCATGATGAGTACGCCCGACACGCGCACCCGCAATTTCAGCAACCTGAGCCTGATGATGGCCTCCGGCGGTTTTGTCGGGCCCCTGGCCGCAGGGTTTGCGATCGACACGCTGGGTCATGCCTTTGCCTATCTGTGCATAGCCGTGACCCCTGCCGTGTCTGCAGTGATTTTGTTCAAGGCGCGGCAACCGCTGGAAGCTTTGCGCGGCGGCAAGGCCAAGGTTGATGAGAACGGAAGTTTCGGCAGCATTGATCTGCTGCGCAATCCGCCGCTGCGCCGCACGCTGATTACCAGCGGCATCATCCTTACCGCGATCGACCTGTTCCAGTTTTACATGCCGATTTACGGCCATGCGCTGGGCCTGTCGGCTTCAATGATCGGATTCGTGCTCGCGATGTTTGCCTTGGCCTCGTTTATTGTTCGCGTGGTGATGCCCAACATTGTTGCCCGCTTTGGCGAAGAACGCATCCTCACTGCGGCGATATTCATTGCCGCGTTCACTTACCTGCTTTTCCCCCTGGTCGAGAGCGAGTTGCTGCTGGTAATCGCCGCATTTTTGCTGGGACTGGGCGTGGGCTGCGGCCAGCCGCTGACGCTGATGATGATTTACGCGCGCGCGCCTGAAGGCCGTTCCGGTGAGGTGCTGGGGCTGCGCATGGCGATCAACAATCTGACTCATCTTGCGGTGCCGCTGTTTTTCGGCGCCATCGGTACGGCGTTCGGCGTGGCGCCGGTGTTTCTTGCCAATGCCGTGATGCTGGGCGCCGGCGGCATGCTCAGCCGCAGGCGCTGATCCCGATATAATTTCTGCAATCTTACTTAGGACTTCTATATGAAAATCGCGATCATTGATGACTACCAGGATGCATTCCGCAAGCTGGATTGCGCGAAGCAACTAGCCGGCCATGAATTGCTGGTTTATACCGACACCGAAAAAGACCCGGCCAAACTGGCGGCGCGGCTGCAGGATGCCGATGTTGTGGTGCTGACGCAGCAACGCTCGAAGATGCCGCGCGCGGTGATTGAAAAACTGCCCAAGCTCAAGCTGATCAGCCAGACCGGGCGCAACGCGTATCACATTGACATTGATGCCTGCACCCAGAAGGGCATCGTGCTGTCAGCAGGTGGCGCCGGCAACCCCAACCCGACGGCGGAACTGGCCTGGGGATTGATCCTCGCCAACTTGCGTCAAATCCCACAGGAAGTGCAGCGCCTGAAGAACGGTCAGTGGCAGGGTTCCGTCGGGGTCGGTCTTTCCGGGAAAACGCTGGGTATTTACGCCTACGGCCGCATCGGCAGCCTGGTGGCGCAGGTAGGCAAGGCCTTCGGCATGCGCGTGGTGTGCTGGGGACGTGAGGGTTCGACGGCCAAGGCGAAGGCGGCGGGTTTCGAAGTGGCGGCAAGCCGCGAAGCGTTTTTCGCGGAATCGGATGTGATTTCTTTGCATCTGCCGCTGAACGACGGCACCCGCGGCATCGTCACGGCGGCTGATCTGGCACTGATGAAAACCACCGCGCTGATCGTCAACACCAGCCGTGCACCGATCATTGCCAAGGATGCGCTGGTTGCCGCGCTCAAAGCCGGGCGCCCCGGTCGTGCTGCGATCGACGTGTTCGAGGAGGAGCCCATGCTGAACGCGAATCATCCGCTGCTCGGCATGAACAACGTCCTCTGTACCCCGCATCTGGGTTACGTCGAGGAGCGTACCTATGAATCGTATTACGGCACTGCGGTCGAGCAGATCCTCGCCTTTGTTGCCGGAGCGCCGATCAATGTCGCCAATCCGGATGTGCTGAAAAAGTAAAACCCGCAGAAAATTGTTTCGGAGGAGAGCAGCATGAGCACAAAAAAAATGCGCTGCGGTGTAGCCGCAGTCGAGGCGCTGCGCGCCGCTGGTGTGACCAAGGTGTTCGGTCTGATGGGGTCGAGTACGCTGGAGATGTACGACGCTTTGTATGACGCGAAGGACATCGAATACATCGGGGTGCGCCACGAGAACTGCGGTATGCACATGGCCGATGCCTATGGCCGCGTCACGCAATCGCCGGGCGTCTTTATTTGCGGTCAGGCTGGTCCGGGTTCGGCAAACATGGTGCTGGGACTGGCACAGGCGAAGTTTGCTTATTCGCCGGTGGTGGCAATCACCGGTCTGGCATCGACTGAGCATCTCGGCCGTGATGCCTTTCAGGAGATTGATCAGAACACGCTGTTCCTGCCGGTGACCAAACGCGTGCTGACGGTGCCGCGCCCTGAGCGCATTCCGGAGTTCATCCTTGAGGCTTTCCGCGTCGCCAACTCGGGTCGTCGCGGGCCGGTGGTGGTGAACATTCCGCGCGACCTGTTCAATCACGACATCGACGTGCACATGCCGATGCATCCGCCGGCCACCAGCCGGCCGCCGGCCGCTGATCCTGCCGCACTGGCAGAAATCAGCAAAATGATTCTCGCGGCGAAGAAGCCGGTGTTTCATGCCGGCGCCGGCATCAAGTGGGCACGCGCGAGTGCGAAACTCGCCGCCCTTGCTGAAAAACTGCAGATACCGGTGACCAGTTCTGCCGGACATGCCGACATCCTGCCGATGGATTTTCCGCTGCACGCGGGCGGGGTCGGCCCGCGCGGCAATCCGGTGGCGAGTGACCTGACCCGCGAGGCTGACCTGATCATCGCACTGGGTACGCGGCTCGGTTTCAATACCACGTTCTACAAGTACACCGATATCGCAACCGGTGCGAAGATCATCCAGATCGATGTGGATCCGGCCGCACTGGGGCGTTATTTCCCGACGGCACTGGCGGTGACCGCGGATGCGGGTTCGGTGATCGATGGCCTGACGGCATTGATGGCGCCGATTGCTGCCGACAAAGCGCCGTGGCGCACACGCAACGAGCAGTACCTGAAAGCACGTGCGGCATTGTGGGCGGAGCGCGAAGCCTCCGGCTCACGCACGCAAACGCCTTTGCATCCCGACGTGATTTACGCGGAGCTGCGCAAAGCGGCGCCGCGAAATTCGATCTTCACGCTCGATGCCGGCACGACAGGGTTTCAGGCCACTGACCAGTTGCCTTGTTACCAGGCACCGGCGCTGCTGACGCCGCTGGATTGCGGCATGGTCGGCTTTTCGTATTCGGCGGCCATAGGCGCAAAAGTCGCCGCACCGGACCGTGCGGTGATTTCACTGATGGGTGACGGCGGCTTTGGCATGACCATGGGTGAGATGACCACGGCCGTGATGAGCAACATTCCGGCGATCGGCATCGTCATGGATAACGGCACCTGGGGTTCCGAGATCGCCTATCAGCGCGATTTCTACGCCGGGCGTTATATCGGCGCGCATGTGCACAGCCCGCGTTTTGACGAAGTGATGAAACTCACCGGTGGCAACGGCTACCACCCGACAGCAGCCGGCGAAACCGCTGATGCGCTGCGTGATGCGCTGAAAGCCGGCAAACCGGCGATCATCCACGTCAAGGTCGATCCCGAAGCAACCATCAGTTTCCGCAAGGACGCGCTGCAGAAGCGTAGCTGACCGGTCGCTGAAGACTGTGATGAACCTGCAGATTTCCGCGGTGCACATCATGGATTTTCTCGGCGTCGCCGTGTTTGCCGCCAGCGGCGTGCTGGCGGCCGGGCGCAAGCATCTCGACTGGTTTGGCGTGCTGGTGATTGCGATGGTCACCGCCGTCGGCGGCGGTACGCTGCGTGACCTGCTGATCGACCGTCCGGTGTTCTGGCTGGTGCACACCGCTTATCTGTGGGTGATCATCGCAGCCACGCTGCTGACCATGCTGGTGGTACGCGTCCGCAACATCCCGATGCGGGCATTGCTGATTGCCGATGCGTTGGGCCTCGCGCTGTTTGCGATCAGCGGTGCGCGTATTGCCGAAGCCGCCGGTTATGACGGCATCGTTGTGGTGATCCTCGGCACCATGACGGGCGTCGCCGGCGGTGTAGTACGCGACATGCTGCTCGCTGAAATTCCGCTGTTGCTGCGCGATGGCGAAATTTATGCAACAGCGGCGCTGCTCGGCATTGTTGTTTATCTGGGGCTGCAGACTTTGGGCCTGGAGCGTACAAGCGCCGCTTATTTCGGCATGACGGTCATCGTCGCGCTGCGTTTCACCGGAATTTTCCTTGGTCTGAAGATGCCGGTACTGCGGTTGGGCGAACCCCCGAAGTAGGGAAGGATTAAGGTCAGAGCTTTTTTACCGCCAA
>CAZHFZ010000017.1:22616-51989 GCA_964531455.1 uncultured Bordetella sp. | reverse complement strand
CCGCCAATCAATGCAGGTGGCGGTTGCGCGGATGAAGCGGGATGACCGTCGAGCTGCTGCTTCCTGCGGGATCGCTCGCAGGCTTTTCCGGCTTGTGTGCGTCAAACATCCGCTTGACCATTTCGGTGACCTGTTCGACTTCGGTTTTGCCGAGATGACGCGCAAGCATGTGGTCGAGATCCTCGACGACGCACTGGCGGCGGAACTCATGGATGGATTCCGGCGTCGGTCCGACAAAGAACTGGTAGAACTCATCTTCGCCGCTGTCCGGGTAGTAGGTGACTTCAACTTCCGAGGCGTACTCGGTCAACGGGCCCAGGCTGTTGCAGGCTTCGGTCAGTTTGTTGTGGAAGCTGCGGCCGACTTCGCCGGTCCAGCAGAAGCTGACCACGCGTTCGCCGGCTTCGTAAACGATGCCCGGTTCATCACGCTCAAGACTTTTTGCATCGGCCAGATGGTCGGCATCCACGTAATCGAGCCAGGGGCGCAGCGCGAGTTCAACCTGCGCCAGGCGTACGCCTTTGCACAGGAATACGCTGCCGTGGACATGCACTTCGGTTTTCATTGCGACAACTCCGGTGGTGATGCTGAAGCAGGCGGGAAACCTGCGAGGGGCGCCAAGGATAGCACAGGCACCCGAGGAAATGCAAAATAGTCAATAAAAACAATTAGTTATGAACTTTCGCGTACGGAGTGCAAGGGCTTAATGCGCCACCAGCCCGAGTCCTTGCAACTGCGCGCCCAGCGCTAAACGTTCCTGGTCGAGAAAGCGGTTGAGCGGGTCACCGTCCAGCCAGGTATCGCCCCAGTATTGTTCTGCAAGTACGGCCGCCCATTCCGGTGCCGCCGTTGCGCTGCGCAGCACCTGCCGCCAGTACTGGATTTGCGCCGGTGTAATGTCTGCGGCGCCAATGACGCCACGCCACGTGCCGATGATGCAATCCACTCCGAGTTCCTTCCAGGTCGGCGTATCGGCATAAGGGCCCGACAGGCGTTGCGGTGAAGAGACCGCAATCGCGCGCAAACGGCCGTCGGCCAAAGCCTGCGCGGCACTGACCGCAGTGATCGCAGCCACTTCGGCGCGTTGCGCAATCACGTCATCGACGGCGTAAAGCGCGGAATCAAAGACGTTGATGGGCAGCGCTTCAATGCTGCCGCCGGCGTGACGGGTGACTTGCGCCAGCGCCATGTGATTGGTGTTGCCGAGTGCGGTGGCCAGCGCGATGCGGCAACCCGCCGTGTCGGCGGCGATGCGCCGCATGAAGTCATGGCCGTTGCGGATCGGCGAATCGGCGCGCACAACAAATGCGATGTATTCCGTGTAGAGATTCGCCAGCGGTGTCAGTGCACCATGATCGAAATCGCTGACGCCGAGATGACGGTTGGTGATGATCGTTGGTGAGTTGATGGCCAGCACATGCGGATTGCCGGGTTGTGTGCGCAGGTAATCCCAACCGTTGCCGCCGCCCTTGCCGGGTATGTTGGTCAGCTTGATGGCCTGTCCGACAAGATGGCCAGCCTCGAGCCGGGCGATCAGCGCCCGGGCCGGACGGTCCTGGCCACCGCCGGCCGGTGTGCCGGCGATCAGTTCGATGTCGCGTTCAGGTTGCCACACCGGCATTACGCCGCTGAGGCGTGCGTGCTGTTGCGCGGAACGAAAAAGACCAGCAGGTTGGCCGCGATGATGGTGCCGGCGAGGAAGTAGAACGCCATATAGACATCCCAGGTATCGGCGACGACGCCGAATATCGCCGGCCCGATGCTGCCGCCAATGGACAGGATGGTGAACTGCAGGCCGACTCCGGTACCGGCGAGGCGCTTGGGCGTATTTTCAACGGCCCAGGCCTGCATCACCGGGCGCATCGCATAAAGGAAGAATCCGACCAGCGCGACGAAGACGATGAACGCCAGCGATTGGCCGGCGAACACCATGCCGATGATGGTGACGCCGGTGAGCAGCATGCTCGACAGCACGACCTTCTGGCGGCCGATCTTGTCCGAGAGGTGACCGGCAATCGGCCCGGCGATCAGGCCTGCGACCTGCAACACGGTCATGCACAAGCCAACTGCAATCGGCGAGTAACCCTGTTCGTAAGCGAGATAGACCGGGAGAAACACCAGCAGCCCGGTCTGGGTCAGCGTGCGGAATCCGGCGCTGACGCAGATCAGCATCAGTGCGCGGTTGCGGATCAGACTCATCAGGTCGACCAGATACTGGCGCATGCTCCAGGACTTGTCGCCGCCGCCATTGACGTCATCATTGTCTTGCGCGCGAGTGGTGTTGAGTGCGCCCACCATCACCACGATCAGCACCGCCATCACCAGCCCCGGCACAATGTTGATGACAACCACTTCGCGCCAGCTGAACCATGCGAGCAGTGCGCCTGCAGCCAATGGCGCGATGGCTTCGCCGACATTGCCGCCCATGCCGTGGAAGGACAGCACCAGTCCCTTGCGTTGCGGATACTGGTGGGCCAGTGTCGGAATCGCCGCGGGGTGCCACAGGTTGTTACCGATGCCGACCAGCATCACGCAAACCACCAGCATCCACATGCTGTGAGTCAGGCTCATCAGCGCGTACGGAAAGCCGACCCAGAACAACGAGGCGGCCATCAGGTAGCCCTTCTTGCCGATGGCGTCGACCACCATGCCGCCGGGGAGGTTGGAAATGGCGCCGGCGATATGCTGCATGCTCATCAGCAGACCGATCTGCGTATAGGAGAGTCCGAGCTCTTTGCCGATCAGCGGCAGCAGGATATAAAACGTTGCCGGATACCAGTGCGTGAGGCCGTGGCCGGCGGAAATCAGCCAGACATCGCGGAAGGGGCGTGAGGGCAAAGCGCTGGTTGCAGTGGTGCTCATAATATGGTCTTAGAACGGGTCAAGTTCATCTTAGCATGCGCTTTCCCGCGAGGACCGCAGCGTATAATCGCGCCTTCCCAGAGACAGCCGACGACTCCAAATACTTCATGCGTACTGACATCGAACGTTTTTTCAGCCCCAAATCCATTGCCATCATCGGCGCTTCGCAGGACCTCATCACCATCAGCGGCCAGCCGCTGAAACATCTGCTGAGCCACGGCTACAAGGGCAAGCTGTATCCGATCAATCCGAAGTACCAGGACATTTCCGGCGTGAAGTGCTGGCCGTCGATCGAGTCGCTGCCGGAGACACCGGAGCTGGGGCTGATCCTGGTCAATGCCACTCGCGTGGCCGACATGCTGACGGCCTGCGGCAAGAAGGGCATTCCCTACGTCATCATCTTCAGTTCGGGATTCTCGGAGACCGGTGGCCAGGGCGTGGCGATGCAGCAGAAGCTTGCCGACATCGCGAAGGAATACAACATCGGTGTCATCGGTCCCAACTGTCAGGGCATGATCAGCCCGCCGGATGCCGTGTATGCCGGTTTCGGTTCGGTATTCAATGCGGATTACACCGCCGGCACCGTGAGCATGGTGTCGCAGTCCGGCGGTTTCGGCTTTTCGGTGATGAATCTGTCGTCGCTCGACGGCGGCCTGCCGTTCCGCCAGATGGTCACCACCGGCAACGAGATCGGCGTATCGACGCTGGATTTCATCGACTATTTCATTCGCGATCCGAAGACCGACATCATCGGTGCCTATATTGAAGGCGTGAAGGACGCGCGGCGCATTCTCGATGTCGGCGACAAGGCGCTGGCGGCCGGCAAGCCGATCCTGATGTGGAAGGTCGGCAATACCGAGCAGGGGCAGAAGGCTGCCGCTTCGCACACGGCCAACCTCGGCGGCGCGATGGCGCTGTACAAGGCGGCTTTCAGGCAGAAGGGCATCATCCAGGTCGATGACATTCAGGACCTTGTTGACTACGGTCATGCACTGCGCAGCAACCGTCTGCCGCGGGGCAACCGTGTCGCCATCATCACCATTTCCGGCGGCGCGGGCATCCTGATGACCGACGAAGTGGTCGCCGGCGGCATGCAGATGGCGCAACTGGCGCCGGACACCGTGGCCAAGCTGAAAGAGTTTGTGCCGTCCTTCGGTTCAGTCGGCAATCCGGTGGACGTGACCGCCGCGATCTTCAACGACCTCACCCTCATCAACCGCACGCTGCAGGCGATCAACGATGATCCGGGCGTTGACTGCATTGCGATGATCAACGCCTCGTTGCAGGGCGAAATCGCGCTGAACGTGGCGAACGAGATCGTTGCCGTCGCCGCAAAAACCGACAAGCCGATTTTCATTTCGTGGAGCGCGCGCGACGCCGTCGCCCCCGAGGCCTACGCGGTGCTCGACGCAGCGCGCATCCCCCATTACAAGTCGCCTGTCCGTTGCGGACGCGCGCTGGCGGCAGTGTCCTGGTACGCCGAAGCCAAGCGCCGCAACGCCGCCCAGAAGAACGACAAGGCCCCGGTGATCAATAAACCGGCTGCCCATGCGATGCTGAAAGGCAAAACCGGCGATGTCGCCGAATATGCCGCCAAGCAGGTGTTGGCCGAGTACGGTATTTCGGTGACGCAGGAACAACTGGCGACCAGCCGCGATGCCGCCGTCGCCGCTGCGCAGAAAATCGGTTTTCCGGTAGCGATGAAAGTGCAGTCGCCGGATATCTCCCACAAGACTGAAGCGAAAGCCGTGCGTCTTGGCGTCGCGGATGCCGCCGGTGTTGCCGCGGCCTACGATGAAATCCTGAAAAACTCGAAGGCCTACAAGGCCGATGCACGCATTGAAGGCGTGCTGGTGCAGGAGATGGTCGGCGGCGGTATCGAGGCCATTATCGGAGTTACCAATGATGCGTTGTTCGGACCGGCGGTGATGTTCGGCCTTGGCGGTATTTTTGCTGAAGTGCTGAAGGACGTCTCGTTCCGTCTGGCACCGATCACGCCGGCGATGGCGCGTGAAATGGTTGAAGAGATCAAGGGTTACCCGGTGCTGGCTGGTGCCCGCGGCAAACCGCCGGCTGATATTGATGCGCTGGTCGACACGCTGGTCAAACTGTCGGCGCTGGCCGTCGACCTCAAAGACTCGGTGGCCGAGCTGGATATCAATCCGCTGATCGTCATGCCCAAAGGTAAAGGCGTCAAGGCTGCGGATGCGTTGATCCGGATGAAGGGCTGAAAGCCAGAGGCGTTAGCCACAGAGGGCACAGAGAACGGCAAGAAAAATCAATAAGAGAACAAGTTACGCAACCTTCGCGTTGTGATGTGAACAGGTTTTGATTTTCTCTGTGCCCTCTGTGGCTGCTTTTAAGGTTTGGTTTTGAAGGAATTTTAATGACTGTTTCCGTTGAAGTGCGTCAGCTGTGCGATGAGGTTGCCAAGTTTGTGCGTGAGCAGGTCGATCCGCGTTCGCGCTGGATCGAGGAAAACGACGCGATACCCGATGACCTGATGCAACTGGCCCGCGGGATGGGCCTGTTCGGACTGACCATCACCGAGGAATACGGCGGCAGCGGCCTTGATCTCGCCGGCAAGTGTGCGATCGAGGAAGTCATGGGGCGCACCAACTACGGTTTCGCCACGCTGATCGGCAACCACACCGGCATCAGCACCACCGGCATCACTGCGCTGGGCAATGCCGCGCAAAAGCAGAAGTTTTTGCCGAAGATGGCCAGCGGTGAATGGGTCGGCGCTTTTGCGTTGACCGAACCGCAAGCCGGTTCCGAGCCGGCGTCGATGCGTACGATGGCGGTGAAGAAGGGCGACCGTTATGTATTGAACGGCGAAAAGATTTACATCACCAACGCCGGTCCTGCCCATGTGTTCACGGTGATGGCGATCACTGACAAGTCCAAGGGCATCAAGGGTATTTCGGCATTTGTCATCGAACGCGACAGCCCGGGCTTCAGCGTCGGCAAGAACGAACTGAAAATGGGCATGCACGGCTGCACCACGGCGCCGCTGTCCTTCAACGATTGCGAAGTGCCCGCAGAAAATCTGCTCGGTGCCGAAGGCATGGGTTATGTGCAGGCGATGAAGACCCTGACTGCTGGACGAGTCACGGTGTCGGCACGCTGCTGCGGCATGATGGACAAGCTGATCGAACAAACAGCCGAGTACATGAAAACGCGGACCCAGGGCGGCAAACGGCTGGCCGATCATCAGGGCCTGCAATGGATGCTCGCCGATATGGCCGTGGCGCGCGATGCGGCACGTGGCCTGACCTACCGTGCGATCGACACCCTGATGCGCGGGGAACGCGGCACGATGGAGGCCTCGACCGCCAAGGTGTTTTCCACCGAAGCACTGGGTCGTGTGGTTGATGCCGCAGTGCAGATTCACGGCGGCATGGGTTATATGCGCGAGGTCGGTATCGAAACGACCTTCCGCGACGCGCGTATTGTGCGCATCTACGAAGGTACGTCGGAGATCCAGCGCAACATCATCGCCGGCTTGCTGCTCAAAGACTGAAATAAAGTAATAAAAACAAGGAGATATTGATGGCCAACGTAAAAAGCCTGTTTGATCTGTCCGGCCAGGTGGCCATCGTCACTGGCGGCGCTACCGGTATCGGTTTGCAGATGGCGAAAGGCCTGGCCGAGGCTGGCGCCAACATCGTGATCTGCTCGCGGCGTCTCGATGTGTGCGAGCAGGCCATTGCTGAAATCGAAAAAATCGGCGTGCAGGGTCTGGCGGTCGGCTGCGATGTCACCAAGGCTGATCAGGTCGAAGCGCTGAAGGATGCCGTGCTGAAAAAATTCGGCCGCGTCGATATTCTGGTCAACAATGCCGGCCGCGCCTGGGTGGCGCCGCCTGAAGATACCCCGCTGGACCGCTGGCAGCAGGTGTTCGACCTCAACATCACCGCGCCTTTCCTGTGTGCGCAGGTGTTCGGCCGCGAGTTCATCAAACAGAAGCGCGGCAAGATCGTCAACATCGCGTCGATTGCCGGTCTCGTCGGCCGCAATCCCGCCGCCTACAACTCGATTGCCTACGGTTCGAGCAAGGGTGCGCTGGTCAATTTCACACGTGATCTCGCGGTGAAGTGGGCGCAGCACAATATCCAGGTCAACTGCATCTGCCCGGGATTTTTTGTCACCCCGATCAATGAAAAGATGTACGTGAAAAACAAGGACAACGTCGAGCGCGAAATTCCGCTGAAGCGCACCGGCGGTCCTGATGACCTCAAGGGCATTGCCGTACTCCTGTCGTCGGGGGCATCCAATTTCATGACCGGCGCGATCATTCCGGTGGATGGCGGCGCAGTGGCCTGGTAGGGCCGGTAAAAAGGCTCAAGTTTGTCCCGGGCTGGCCGAAACACAGTCTGGAAGAGTTATTGACGGCGTCATCGGTCGGGAAAAGCTTATGAAATCGGTTCGCGAAGGGGCCATCGGTACATCTGCGTTGCCGGATTCAGCGGCTGCCCTGCCTGCATTCAGATTGTTGCGCTATTTTTCGGCAGCCAGCTTTATCGTTATCCTGATCGCAACCGGTCTGCTGACGGGCCTGCAGCACCGTCTGGCCGTTCAGGACCTCGTTTATGCCCAGGAAGAACACCACGGCTTGCTGACGCGCTCGGTGGCCAGCGGCCACTGGGAAGAATTTTCAGGATTGTTCAAAACGGCGGGCGGACTGGACGCCGAGGCTTTGCGCCAGCATCCTGAAGTCGCCCGGCTGCAGGCCTTGTTCCAGCGTGAATTTTCCGGCACCCAGGTGCTGAAGCTCAAGATTTACGATATGGCCGGCCGTACCGTGTTTTCCACTGATCCCAGGCAGATCGGTGAAGACAAATCAGGCAACGCAGGATTTCAGGCGGCCCGTGATGGCCAGCCGGCGAGTGAACTGACCCACCGCAATGAATTCAGCTCTTTCGAGCAGGTTGTGGGAAATGTCGATCTGGTTGCGTCGTACATTCCCATCCAGTCGAGGGATGCTCGCGGCACTGTGGAGGCGGTGTTCGAGATCTACAGCGACACCACGCCGATGCTCATGCAGATTCGCAAAACCCGTGCCGCGGTGGCGTTGCAGGTCACCGCAGTACTGATCGGCCTCTACCTTGCGTTGTTTTTCATTGTCCGTCACGCGGACCGGGTAATCCGTGCACAAGACGCACAACGGCGCCTTGACGAGGAAAAGCTGCACAACACACGACGGCAACTGGCACTCAGTGAAGAGTTCCACCGGGCACTGATCGAGAATTTGTCGGATGCCGTGATGCTACTTGGCGAGGATCTGCGGATCATCTATTCCGCCCCGGCCAATTCACGCGTACTGGGAATCCCGGAAGACCGCTTGGTGGGCATGGCGCTGACTGATTATGCCAGTGAGGATTCACGGGGCGCTGTTGCAAGCTGGTTGGTGAGCGCCATTGCTGCACCGGGCGTACCGCGACGCGTGGAGTTCAAAGCCGTACACGAGGCGCTTGGCAGCCGCTATTTCATGGCGACTGCAACAAATCTGCGTGACCATACGGGTATTGATGGCATCGTGGTCAATGTGCAGGATTTCACCGAGCGCAAACTCGCCGAAATCGAGGTGCAGCAGCTCGCCCAGTTCGACGGGCTGACCGGTCTGGCCCGGCGCGAGTATTTCGTGCAGCAGATGCGCAAGACCCTGGCCCGGGTCGCCCGCAACAAGGAATTGCTTGCACTGATGTTTCTGGATCTCGACGGCTTCAAAGCGGTCAATGACAACCTGGGGCACGAGATCGGTGACAAGCTGCTCAAGGAAGTCAGCGTGCGCATTCGCTCCGCGCTTCGTCTGGAGGACGAAGTTGCACGTGGCGGACGGGAAAACGGACCCAACATCGCGCGCCTGGGCGGTGATGAATTCACGGTGCTGCTTACCAATCTGGATCATCCCGGTAGCGCCGGGCTGGTCGCCGAGCGCATCCTGGCAGCGATCGCCGCGCCCTATGTATTCGGTGACATTACCGCGCGGGTGACTTCAAGCGTAGGCATTGCGATTTACGATGGTCTGGGCCTGAACTGCGAAGACCTGATCAAGCAGGCGGACACGGCAATGTACCTCGCCAAGCAGAAGGGCAAGAACACCTTCTGCTTCTATGGCGATGTCACGCCGCAGAGGGCGGTCGCCGAACTCAGCTTGGTTTAATCCCGGCAGCCCTGATCACTTTCCGCCACTTTTCGATTTCGGTCTGGATGTGGCGCGCAAACTCGGCCGGCGTGTTGCCTACCGGATCAGCGCCTTCCTTGGTCAGCCGGTCGTTCATCTCCTGTCCCTTGAGTATCGAGGTGATTTCCCCGTTAAGGCGGTTGATGATGTCGGCTGGCGTGCCGGCCGGCGCGACGATGCCGTACCAGGTGGCCGATTCGTAGTTGGCGACGCCGGCTTCCATCATTGTCGGAAGATCCGAAACGGCGGGGGACCGGCGTGCTCCGGTCACTGCCAGCGCACGCAGGCGGCCGGTCCTGACCTGCTGTGCGCCACTGAGAATGCTGGCGAAGGTCATGGTCACCTGGCCGCTGACGACGTCAATCATCGCCGGTGCAACGCCCTTGTACGGCACGTGCAGCAGATCGACCCCGGCGAGCATCTTGTAGAGTTCGCCGGAAAGGTGTCCGCCGGTCCCGTTGCCTGCTGAAGAGAAGCTCAGGCTGCCCGGCCTTTTCTTTGCCAGCGCGGTCAGATCTTTTACGCTTTTCACCGGCAATGACGGGTGAACGAGCAGCATCAGGTTCTGCGTCGCAAGCAGTGTGACCGGAGCAAAGTCCTTTGCCGGGTCGTAGGGCAGTTTTTTCTGCAGGCTGACATTGGTGGCCAGCGAAGCGACGGTGCCCACCAGCAGCGTGTAGCCGTCCGGGGGCGATTTCGCCACCAGCTCGCCCGCAATTGCGCCGCCTGCGCCCGAGCGGTTGTCGACGATGACCTGTTGCCCCCACTTCTCGGCCAGACGCGGTCCGACCGTGCGTGCCAGTGTGTCAACGCTGCCTCCCGGTGTGGAAGGCACGATCAGCCGGATTGGTTTGGCCGGGTAGCCCTGTGCCGAAGCGGCGCAGGTTGCAGCCGTAACAACAACGGCAAAAATGCTGGTGATGATGCGCATGATGGCGGTTTCCTCGTTTGTGCTTGTAATTTTTGCTTGAAATTTCAGGGCTGAAAGCCCACCGAACCCTCGTACTTTGCCAGAACATCCGCACTGGGCAGAAATTCTTCTTCCAGTTTTTTGATGTCGGAAAAGCCGATGAAGGCGTGCATGTTGCCCGCCGGGTGATCCTTGGTGCGGGCTTCAAAACGTTTGACGGCTTCGACATCGTCTTTGGCGAATTCTTCAAAATAATCAACCATTGCGACCGTGGCGCTGCGCAGCGACCCTGTGGCATTGGACACCATCGCGATGCCAAGTTCATTCAACCGTGACACATGCAGGCGTGGTGATACGCCGGTGCGGTTGAAATGCAGCGGCCCCTTGATCTCTTTGGCGCAGCGTTCGAGTTCAGCCTCCGAAGTCAGCGCCTCCGGAAAAATCATGTCGGCGCCGGCTTCGAGGTAGGCATTGGCACGGCGGATCAGTTCATCGACGCTGCCGCCGGCGACGCCGCGGGCATCGCAGCGCGCAATCAGCACAAAATCCGGATCCAGTTCGCGGCGGACGCGGTCGGCGGCGCGCAGCTTGCCGACCATTTCCTCCATGGCAACGATCTGCTTGCCGGCGACATGGCCGCAGCGCTTCGGTGCGACCTGGTCTTCAATATGGATGGCTGCTGCACCCGCGGTGATGAAGTCTTCCACGGTACGCATGACATTGATTGCATTGCCGAAGCCGGTATCGGCATCGGCGATGACCGGAATTTTTACGGCGCGGGCGATGTAGCGGGTAATCATCACGATTTCGTCGAGCGTAATCAGGCCGACATCGGGTTTGCCGAGCAGCGAGGCCGACACGCCGTAACCGGTGACGCCGCAGCAGGAGAAGCCGGCTTTTTCAATGATCTTGGCGGACAGCGCGTTGTAGGCGCCGGGTTTGACGAGCGTTTTGCCGCCGCGCAGCAACTGGCGCAGTTGAGTACTGGTTCTGGTGCGCATGGGTTCCTCCGGGATTTGGGACGCATTCTAGCCCCGGGCTGCAAGGATTGCTTCGCGGAAGTCCATGATCCGGTAACTTGCACAAGCAGTCCGCCATCGGTTGCTAGAATCACACGACAACATCGCTGAATGGAGTTTCACATGATGAGCAAAGGCAAGCAGTTCAAGGAATTGATATACAGCAAGCAGATCCTGATCCAGCCCGGCGTTTACGACGGCTACAGTGTCAGACTGGTCGAACAGGCGGGATTCAAGACCGCGTCGATTTCGGGCGCCGGTGTTTCCGAAAGCCGCATGGGCTGGGCCGATCGCGGCGTGATGACCTTCGAAGAGAACCTCAACAATGCGCGGCGTCTCGCCGACTGCTCGGATCTGCTGCTGCGCGCCGATGCCGACACCGGTTACGGCAATGCGATGACTGTGCACTTCGTGGTGCGTGCCTTCGAAAAGGCCGGCATGGCCGCGCTGATGATCGAAGACCAGGTCTGGCCCAAGCGCTGCGGCCATATGGCCGGCAAGGCCTGCATCCCCGCCGAGGATATGGTGCAGAAGGTGAAGGCCGCCGTCGATGCGCGCCGCGACAACGATTTTGTCATCGTCTCGCGCACCGATGCCGCAGGCCCGCACGGTGTGGATGAGGCGATCCGCCGCCTGAATATGTATGCCGAAGCCGGCGCCGACGTGATGTATGCCGATGCGCTGCTGTCGAAGGAGGACATCGCCAAGGTTGCGAAAAACGTGCCGAAGCCGCTGATCGTCAACATGGGGCTGGGCATGCGGCCGCGCAAGACCACGCCGCTGATGAGCCCGCAACAGCTGCAGGACATCGGCGTCGCCGCAGTGAGTTATCCGCGTCTGCTGACCACCGCTGCTGTGCGCGGGATGATGAATGCGCTGGCGGTGTTCAAGGATGAAGTGGTCGGTCAGAACAAGGTGGTCGAGCGCACCGACCTTCAGGTCGGTTTTGAGGATATCAATGACCTGATGGGCATGAAGTTCCTTGATCAGCTGGAAGAGAAATACAAGGGCGGGTAACTCTTTAACCGCCAAGATCAACAGCGGTTACCGCCAAGACGCCAAGAGCGCCAAGAAGATCAAAATCAAATCAATTCGAAATGCCTGCCTTGCCAATTGCAGTAAACACCCGGCGTTTGAACATGATGTTTTCAGGTTTTCTTGGCGCTCTTGGCGTCTTGGCGGTAAAAGGGTTTGCATCTTTTAGGCTTGTACAGGACTTCGAATCATGGGCATGACCATCGCAGAAAAAATCCTTGCCACCAAAAGCGGCCGCAAGGCCGTGGTGCCGGGCGACGTGGTCACGGTCGATGTGGACACCGTGATCCTTTTCGACAACAACTTCCTGCCGACCAACTGGCGCGACATTCTCAAAGTGGCTGATCCCGAAAAGATCGTGGTCACCTTCGATCACCGCGTGCCGGCGCCGACCCAGCAGGCCGCTGCGGCGCAGGTCACCGGCCGCGCTTTCGTCAAGAAGTTCGGCATCAAGCGCTTTCATGATGTCGGTCACAACCAGGGCATCAGCCATCAACTGGTGGCGGACTACGGTTATGCAATGCCGGGCTCTGTTTTGTTGTGCAGCGATTCCCACACATGCAGCGCTGGCGTGTTCAACTGCCTGGCTCGTGGCGTCGGCGGTCCCGACATCATTTATGCCGCGATCAAGGGGCAGACTTGGTTCCGCTGCGGCGAAACGGTGCGCTACGAACTGACCGGCAAATTGCCGACCGCAGTCACTGCCAAGGATGCCTTTTTGCA
This sequence comes from uncultured Bordetella sp., assembly GCA_964531455.1. Lineage (GTDB taxonomy): Bacteria > Pseudomonadota > Gammaproteobacteria > Burkholderiales > SG8-41. The sequence continues at coordinate 39,253 of CAZHFZ010000017.1, read as the reverse complement.
AATCGCCGGCGTACACGGTGCGCATGCAACGATGAACGTCGAGTACGGCGGTCCGGGCGTGGCGTCGCTGTCGATAAATGCACGCAAGACGCTGACAGCCATGTCCGCGGAACTGTCAGCTGAATTTGCGACCTTTGAGGCCGATGCTGCGCTGGAGGAATGGATGCGTACCCGTAATCCGGCGCCGTTTGTTCCGGTAAAACCGGATGCCGATGCAAAATACCTTGCAGTACGCAAAGTGGATTTGTCCGCCCTTGAGCCGCTGGTAGCGCTGCCGGACAGCGTGGTCAACAACTCGCAGCCGGTGGGGCAGGCCAAGGGCACCCGCATTGACCAGGCCTATATCGGTTCATGCGCCAACGGCACCCAGGACGACATCGAACTCGCAGCGCTGGTGGTCAAGGGGCGGCGTGTGGCTTCAGGCGTGCGCTTTATCGTCACCCCGGCGTCGCAGACCGTATACCGCGATACCGTGGCCAGTGGTGCTATACAGATATTGCTGGAGGCGGGCGCGATGATTGCGCCGCCGACCTGCGGCGCCTGTGGTGGCGGCCATATGGGCGTGCTCGGCCCTGATGAGGTCTGCATTACTTCAAGCACGCGCAATTTCAAGGGCCGCATGGGGGACCCAAGTTCGCAGGTGTGGATGGCGTCTCCGGCTACTGTTGCGGCGTCGGCATTGACGGGTTTCATCACCGACCCGCGGGAGTTTTTGAATTGAGAACAACATTTTTTACCGCCAAGACGCCAAGAACGCCAAGAAAAACGAAAGGCATTAAAAGCCTTCGTGTTTTGTTTTTGATCTCCTTGGCGCTCTTGGCGTCTTGGCGGTTAAATGCTTTTGCCGTGGCGGTGCAATCATGAAATTCAAAGGGCGCGTCTGGATCGTCGGTGACAACATCAACACCGACCTGATCCTGCCCAATAAAGCTTTCTATCTGACACACGAGGAACAAACGCAGTATGTGTTCCATGCCAATCGACCCGGCTGGGCGCAGCAGGTACAGAAGGGTGACATCCTGATCGGCGGCAACAACTTCGGCATGGGTTCAAGCCGAGCCGCTGCGCGTTCGCTGAAAAACCTTGGATTGGCCTGCCTGATTACCGAATCGCTGAACGGTCTGTTCCTGCGGAACTGCGTGAACTTCGCGTTTCCGGCGCTGGAGTGTCCGGGTATTCATGCTGCGTTCACCGAAGGCGAGGAGGCCGAGGTTGAATTTGAGACTGCGCAGGTGCGCAACGTCACTCGCGGCAAGGCGCTGCAGGGCAAGCCTCTGCCGGCGCAGTTGATGGCGCTGGTGCAGGCCGGCGGCGTCTATCAGTTGCTGGAACAGGAGGGGCTGATTGCCCCTAAAAAATAATCAATAAAAACAATTACTTGAAGGCTGGCTGCGATTACGCTGCGGCGGCGACTGGATGATGCTCATCTTCGGCACGCTGCGGTACATAGGTGGCCAGCTGTGCCAGCAGTTCGGCCTCCTGATACGGTTTGCCGAGGAAAGCGTTGACGCCGATCTGCTCAGCCCGGCTGCGATGTTTTTCAGCGGTGCGCGATGAAATGATGACAATGGGCACGCCGGCCGAACGGGAGTCCTGACGCACGCGCGACGACAGTTCGAAGCCGTCCATCCGCGGCATCTCGATATCCACCAGCATCAGGTCAGGCAGGTGCTTCTTCATTTGTTCCAGCGCATCGATGCCGTCCTTGGCGGTCAGCACCTGATACCCCTCGCGTTCCAGCAGGCGGCTGGTGATCTTGCGTACTGTCAGCGAATCATCGACCACCATGACGGTCGGTGCAGTTGCGACTACAGAAATTTCCGGTTCGGCTTCAACGGCGCGCAAGGCTGGGGTGGCGCGCAGCGTCAATGGTACCGGATTGATGATCAGCACCACACGGCCATCGCCGAGTACCGTTGCTCCGGTGACGCCCGGCACGCGAGCCAGTTGCGGGCTCAGGTGTTTGACGACGATCTCCTGATTGCGCAACAGCTCATCAACCTGCAACGCGATGCGCTGCAGACCGCTGCGTAACAGCAGCAATGTGCTGTATCCCTGTGCCGCCGGGGCCGCGCGTTCGCCGAGCAGTGTGCTCAGCGCGTGCAGCGGGTAATCGTTGTCGCGATGGCGGACCCGACCTTCGCGGCGTACGCTGTCGAGTGCATCAGGTTGCACGCGGATGACCTGTTCGACCATGGATGACGAGATCGCGAAAATGCCGGAGCCGGCGCGTACCAGAACGGCCTGGGCGACCGCCAGTGTCAGCGGCAGGAAGATGCTGAAGGTGGTGCCCTTGCCGCTGGCCGTACTGGTGTCGATGTGGCCGCCGATGGCGGTGATTTCGCTGCGCACGACATCCATGCCGACGCCGCGTCCGGCGAGTTCTGTCACGGCACTGGCCGTGGAGACGCCCGGGGCGAAAATCAGTGCGCCGATTTCGCCGGAAGATAATTCCGCGGCGGGATCAATCAGACCTTTCTCGATGCCGCGGGTACGGAGCTTTTCAAGATCAAGGCCGGTGCCGTCGTCGCTGATGATGATCGCAATCTCGTTGCTTTCCTGGCGCAGGGCGATCGAAATTTCGCCGGCTTCGGGTTTTCCGGCGGCGCGGCGCGTATCCGGTGATTCGATGCCGTGACCAATCGCGTTGCGCAGCAGGTGTTCAAGCGGAGCGCTGATGCGTTCAAGCACGCTGCGGTCAAGTTCAATGTGACTGTCGCTGATATCAAGCTGGATTTTCTTGTCCAGGTCGCGTGCGGTCTGCCGTGCGATGCGGTAAAGGCGCCCTTCAAGGTTTGCGAACGGGACGGTGCGTGTGCGCATCAGGCCTTGCTGCAGTTCACGGCCGACACGGGCCTGGTGCAGCACGGCGGAATCAATCTCGCCGAGGTTGCGCTGCAACGTCTGCTGTACTGTTGAAAGGTCGTGCAGACTCTCCGCCATCATGCGCGTCAGTTCCTGCAGTCGGGTATAGCGGTCGAATTCCAGCGGATCGAATTCGGGACGATCTGCAGCGACGACCGAACGGCGTGATTGCATCTGGCTGTCGGCCTGCAGTTCCATTTCGCGCAGCTGGTTTCTCAAACGGGCCATGCTGTCGTTGAGTTCACCCAGCGACTGGCGGACGTTGCGCAGCTCGCCTTCAATGCGGGACCGCGCAATACCGACTTCACCGGCATCGTTGATCAGGCGGTCGAGCGCGTCTGCTTGGATGCGCAGCGCAGCCGCCGTTTGCGGCGTGGATTCGGGCCGCATGGCCCGGGCGATGGCGGGTGCAGGAACAGTGTTTTCTGCGCTGACGGCGGTAGAGTCGACATTGGACAGATCCAGCGCCTGCAGGCTCTCGATGCTGTCGGCCAGGCGGTCCACATGGTTTTCAAGATCTTCAAACTGGGCGGATACAGGATCGCCCCCGGCGACCACGGTCTCGACACGGCTTTCCATCAGGTGCGCGAGTTCGCCCAGACGCATGGCACCGGCCATGCGTGCGCTGCCTTTCAGTGTATGCAGTGCGCGTTGCAGGAGCAGCTGTATCTGGCGATCGGCCGGGGTTTCGCGCCAAGCGCGGAGGTCGCGGCTGATCTGCGGAAGCAGTTCCTGCGCCTCGTCGAGGAACATCGGCAGCAGTTCGGCATCAATGTCGTCGTGGATCAGGCGCTGGTCCTGCGCGGTCAGTGCTGCGGCGGCCTGCACCAGTGCTGCGTCGTCTACAGGTTCAATTACGGCCCCGGCGGCGGGGACGGGAGTTTCGCGAACGAATGCAGCAAGTGGTTGCGCCGGGGTGGGTGCCGACTGCAGGCGCCGGTTGAGTGCGTCCAGATCGGTGATCATTGCATCAGCGAGGCGGGGTTCCTGTTGCTGTGCGATGTCGTCGAGCATCTCGCGCAGTTTTGCGACGGCCTCCCGCAACAGCTGCAGGTCGGCTTCGTTGGTGAGCAGACGGGCCTGGGGCAGACATTGCTCGATACGCATGGCCAGATCGGCCGGTGATGACAGCCCTGCGGTACGCGAAATGCTGGCGAGCGTATGCGCGGCGATTTCCAGTGCGTCGGTGGCTGTGCGTCCCGGCGCATCGCACAGTGCCTGTATTTCGGCGCCAAGAACCGTAATGTGTTGTTGCGCCTCTTTGCGATAAATGTCGAAGAAGGTCCGCGAGATGCGGATGTTGCCGAGACAAACTTCATCCGGATTGCCTGCCGGCAAGGGTGGTGCAGCCGGTTGCGGCGCGGTTTGCAGTGCCGCGGCCATTTCGATCAGGTGCTGGCCGTCAATCGCAACGGGTTGATTTTCCGGGATGGCACGGGTCCAGTCGGTCAAGGCCTGGGTTGCCGATTCGATCAGTTCGAGCAGTGCAGGTGTTGCGGGCCAGTGCTGATCCAGCCAGCGGTTCATCACCCGCTCGACAGCCCAGGCGACTTCGCCCAGGGCATCGAGGCCCACCATGCGACCGCTGCCCTTTAGCGTGTGGAAGCCGCGGCGGATGGTGATCAGTGCTTCGGTTTCGGCGGGATTGCTGCGACACACCGGCAGTGCTGTGGTGATGTCGGTGAACACGCTTTGCGCTTCTTCGAGAAACACCCCCAGCAGTTCGTCATCAGCCGATGTCTGCACCGGCCTGGATGCTGCAAGCGGTGCTCCAGCAGCAACTGTCGGCGCCAGCGCCGGCACAGCGGGGATTTCTGCAGCGGCTTTGGAAACGGGTTGCTGTTGTGGTGCATTGCGCGCAGCAAGGCGCTCGAAAAACACGTCCAGTGCGTGTTCTGCGGGGGGCAGTCCACGCAGGCAGGGGTCCAGAAAAAAACCAAGGCTCGTCAGTCCTTCGACGACCGTTTCCAGATCATTTTCGGTCCATGCCGGATCCGACTGGGCGCAGCGCGTGACCAGCCGGTTGCATTGCGACTGCACCTCCGCAGCACGGTCGAATCCGAGGATGGACAGCGCGCCATGTATTTGTTTGAGCAGCGGCGACAGAGTGGGCAGTGTTGAAACACGCGAACGGTCACGGGCGTAGCTGTCCAACACCTGTTCCACCTGTTGCAGGTTGCTGTGGATTTCACGCGCCACCTGGGTCTGCAGTTTCAGGCGGCTGACCTCCTGGCTGAGGTCCTCGCGCAAGCCTTCCGGTATCGTTCCGCCCGATTTTCCCTTTACGGCATCAAGCAGCCAGCCCCCCATGATCTCGACTTGTGTGCCGAGGTCCGGCGGCGTATCGGTGAAGTTTTCGACGATGTTCTCGATCAGCAGGAAGGCCGATGCCATTTCAGTGATCATCAGCTGGCTTTGCCGCGGGTACGGATTCGGCAGGCGCGTCGACACCATCGCCACGACATCAACCATGCGAATCATCTGGATATTGCCGAGATCGTGAATCTTGTCTTTCAGCGCGGTGAGGGAATCACGCAGCCGGGGCAGCGCGCTGGTGTCTCCCGAAACATAGGCCACCCATAAATCCTTGACCGCCTGCACACGCGTACGCACGTCGCTGAGCGCCGGTCCGAGCCAATCCAGGTCGAATTCCATCAGGCCGGGCAGATCCGGTTCCGGAAACAGGCTGTCGAGCTGATACAACTGACGGATATCGCGGGTGCGTGTCGTGGCCACTTTGCTTTTTCCAATGGCAAACAGCACGTCGCGCAGAATCTGGTCTTGCTCCGGGATGCTTCCCTTGGCGAGGTCGCGCATGCGCAGATCAAGCTTGGCGCACAGCGCTTTTGCAGCCGCGGCCCATGAGTCTTTCGGATCCGCATGCAACAATCCGTCGATCAGGCCGGTTGCGGCCCACCACAGCGAACGTGGCGGCGGCAGCTGTGCAGCGATCATGTCCAGCGTTTCCAGCGCCTGACGCATGTCTTTCAGTCCCTCCCGGTTTGTCGGGTCGCGCAGCACGGAAAGCAGGCCGCGCTGGAAACGCGAACGCTGTCCGGTCAATGTCGCCGGCAGCTTTTGTAACGGTACCGTGGCTGCTGCGGGATGCGCCGGTGCGGCGGGTGAGAGGTCCGGAAAAAACAGGTCTTTCTCCGACACGTCCTGCCGGCCATGCAGAGAAGATACTTCTCGATATACCGGATACAGCTTGATCGGTGCATTGGCCTCGCCCTTGGCCAGTCCGTCGATGAACTCCTTCAGCGCCAGTACTGCGCGGTCAAGTGTTCCGACGGCGGACTTGCGCGGCTCCGCGCTGACGCCGGAGAACGCACGCTCCATTGATTCGCAGACGCCGACCACGCCGCTCAGGCCGAGAATATTCAGCGCGCCCGTGACCTGATGCAGCCGTTGCGGGCATTGCTCGAGCAGTGCCACTTCTTCGGGCCTGGCGAGAAACTGGGCGATGTTGTCGCGGACTGACTTGAGTGCGAAGTCGACCTCGGGTTTGACCCAGGACAGTGGCGGAGCGAGCGGGGTAGGCATGGCGGCGAACCTTATTGTCGGATTCAGTACTACGCGGCGGACGGGATCAGGCGAGCTTGAAGCCGGATACGGAGTTCTTCAGCTCGGTGGCGAGCGTGATCATTTCGCGGGCGGAAAGCGCGGTTTTCTGCGTTCCCGCAGTAGTCAGCTGTGTGATGTTCAGAATGCCCTTCATGCTGGTCGCCACCTTGGCGGCGGACTGCGCCTGTTCCTGGGTTGCCGTCGAAATGGCGCCAATCAGTTCAGCCAAACGCGTTGAAACGGCCTCGATTTCGTGCAGCGCCTGTCCGGCCTCGTCGGCGACTCTTGCGCCTTCCACCACGCCCTGGGTACTGCGTTCCATGGCTTCGACGGTGTTCTGCGTGTCCTGCTGAATGCTTTTGACGATTTCGGTGATGTGTTTGGTGGCTTCCGCGGAACGTTCTGCCAGACGTTGAACCTCTTCCGCAACCACTGCGAAGCCGCGCCCGGCTTCGCCCGCTGAAGCGGCCTGGATTGCTGCATTCAGGGCAAGCACATTGGTCTGTTCGGTGATGCCGGTGATCAGTTGTACGATTTCGCCGATTTCCTGCGAACTTTCACCCAGTCGCTTGATCCGTTTCGAGGTTTCCTGGATCTGTTCGCGGATTTCGTCCATGCCGCGAATCGCGTTTTGCACGGCCTGCGAGCCTTTTTCTGCGGCGTTGAGCGAGTTCTTCGCGACCTTTGCCGATTGCGTGGCGTTGTCCGACACCTGATTGATTGACTGCGCGATCAACAGCACGGATTGTCCGGTCGACTGGATTTCGGCGGACTGCTTTTGGTTGGCCGCGAGCAGCTGAGTTGCGATTTTCTGTGCGTTGCCGGTGGCGTGTGTCACCTGGTCTGCCGCACGGGTAATGCCGCTGACCAAACCGCGAACCTGTTCAATCGTGAAATTGATTGAGTCAGCGATGGCGCCTGTAACATCTTCCGTGACCTTGGCCTGCACGGTCAGGTCGCCGTCCGCCACTTTGCCCATTTCATCGAGCAGACGCAGGATGGCTTCCTGATTGCGGCGGTTTTCCTCTTCACTCTGCAAAGCGCGGCGGCGTGCATCGTCCAGAAAGACCCGGCCGAGCAGGAACAGTGCGCACAGCGCCAGCAGGGCAAATACCATGGCGCCAGCAAAATAGACGGTCTGCAGCGTTGAATGCGCCTGGTAGATCGCGGTGAGCTGCGCCGGCTGGCGAAGCAGCCCCTCGCTCGCCGCGTACACTTCTCGTATGCCCTGCTTGGCGCGGGCGAGGTCAGCCATCGCAGTAATGATGGTTTGAACGCCATTGGCGAATGGCGAAAATACCTGGTTCAATTCTTCAGCCTTGCGTAGTGCAGCCGGATTGCTGAGCGCGCGTATGCTGCTGTTCTCTCCGGGTTTGCCGAGAAGCGCGTTCAGCGTGCGCTGATACTGCTGGGTGTTGCTGCCGAGATTCAATGCGACCTGGGGATTCGGGTTTTCAGTTGATAGCTGGCGCAGCGCATTGATGAAATCGAAGTTGGTCACGTCCGCATGCAGTTGGCGGGCAAACGTTACCGTGCTGTACGGCTCACGGGCATCAATCGCAGCCACTGCCATTTGCTGTGCAAGGAGCGACAGCTCCGGCGCTGCCTTCTGGATGTTGGCCTCGAGTTTTTTCAGTTCGGTAAGTCCGCGCTGCTGGCCGAGGATCAGGCTGATGTTCTTGTCAACCGGCGCCCACTCTTTCTCAAGTTGCGCCAATACGCTTTGGGCTGCATCCGGCGAGGAGGTGACTGATACACCATTGCGCTCGCCGCCGTCCTGCAGCAACCGCAGATTCGCGATGAACTGATCGCGGCTTTCTCGCAGCTGCGGAAATGCGGATGGCACGCCCTGTGCGGCCTGCTGCGCGCTGTTGGCCATACGCTGCGAGAGCATTTGCATTTCGGTTGCGGTCGAAACATAAACCGCTGATTGCGCGGCTTCGCGGTTGTGCAGCGTGACCAGCAATGCCGCCACGAGCAACAGTCCGGCGAGCAATGCCAGCAGCAACTGAAACTGACGGGCAACCGGCCATTTCCCGATCACCGGCAGGGTACGGGCTGCGGGTTCCGTCACTGTTCGTGGCTCCAGTGCGGCAGCCCCGGCTTCGCTGAAGAATTTGCGGAATGACAGCGCTTGCAGAATTTTCATGTTGAACCCCGGTTTTGCTTGTAATGGTTGTGTTGGTTATTGATTGATTATTGGATGCTGTTCAGGCACCGACCTGCAGGAAGTCAGGGTGTGCAATGAGACGACCGACTCCAAGATGCAGCCAGGGCTGCGATCGTTCATCGATGACCCGCGCATTCGCCCACGGTGATACGTCATCTCCCCCGGCTGGTTGCAACTGGTCGTCGCGATACAGGCCGAGAATGCGGTCGACCAGCAGCCCGCTGAAAATACGGTATTTGTCAGCCAGAAGGAGCAGGCGCGATTGATCTCCGGGCACCGTCGCAATGCCTTCAGTAAATCCGCGAAAATCGACCACGCTGTAAAGGTTGCCGCGGACGCTGGTGACGCCAAGAAACCAGTTTCTCGTCAGCGGTACCGGCGCCAGCGCGGGAGCCGGAATGACCTCGGCGGTATCTGCGAGATCGACCAGCCAGCGGGTCGAGCCCACTTGCACGCCAAGCTTGGAAGCTGACCGTGCGGCATCCGGATTGACGAGGCGTGCCGAGAGCGTGCGCTGGTAGTCGCGCAGGGAAGATGAAGTAGGCGAAGTGGTCATGTCAGCCCAGCGACGAAATTTTGGAAAGTAGATCAGTCTGTGTAATCGGCTTGACCACGTAGTCCCGGGCGCCCTGGCGCAGGCCCCAGACCTTGTCGGTCTCCTGGCCCTTGGATGAACAGATGATGACGGGGATGTGGCGGGTGCCGTCATCGCGGGTAAGGGCGCGGGTGGCCTGGAAACCGTTCTGGCCGGGCATGACAATGTCCATAAGCACGAGGTCCGGCTGCAGTTGTTTGGCCTTGTTCAGACCGTCAACGGCGCTGTCGGCGCCGTACACCTGATAGCCGTTTTTAACCAGCATGTCGGTAAGGTGCTGGCGGTCGGTTGCGGAATCGTCGACGACAAGGATGTTCTTGATGGGCATGTTGATTTCTCCTGCTGGGATGATTGATCAGGCGGGGACAGCGTCCCGGGTGTAATCCATTACTGCGCTGATGAGCCCGTCTTTGTTGAAGGGCTTGGTCAGGTAGCGGTCGGAGCCGGCGAGCCGGCCGCGGGCCCGGTCGAAGAGGCCGTCCTTGCTCGACAGCATGATGACGGGTGTGCTGCGATATACCGGGTTCTGCTTGATCAGCGCGCAGGTCTGGTAACCATCAAGCCGCGGCATCATGACATCGACGAAAATAATGCTCGGTTGGTGATCGCTGATTTTCGAAAGGGCGTCAAAGCCGTCCTCTGCGAGAATGACTTCGTAACCCGCCTGGCGCAGGAAAAGCTCTGCGCTGCGCCGGATGGTGTTGCTGTCGTCAATGATCAGTACTTTGACGCCATCTTGTTCTGCTGTCGCGCTCATGCTCCGTTCTCCCTGTGCAAATCCGAAAGACAGGCGGGCCCGCGCATGTGCCCGCCGCAATGCGGTATCCGGCTGCTTTTTGTTTTTCAGTGCCGAGCCAGGGGAGACTCACGTTGATTCACGCGCAATGCCCGCCGATGACGCAGGGTTTCAATGAACCCTTTCGTATCAACTCCTGGCTTGCGTGTGCGCTGCCTTGTGAAGCCGCGCATGTGAAGAACCCCTGTTTCAGATACGCGGCCTAAGTTACTGATCGCCGCCAACCTGCACAAACCTAACAAAGTGATAAGTTCGCGTTCATCCTGGAATCAGGGGGATGTAAAAAAATTCATTCAATACAGTTACTTGGGTTGCGACCTTGATAACGCCTTTTGTCTGCGTGGTTATTCCGGCAGCTCAATCCATTACACAAAATAGATCACGTTGACCACCAGTGCCGGACGATATGAAAGTAAACGGGTGCAGCGAAACACACAGAAGCAACACGATCAAGCATGCCGCCGCCTTCAATGTTGCTACCCCAGTCCCTTACGCCTCGATCACGTTTCATTGCCGACAAGACCAGGCCCCCGAAAAATCCCATCAGGGTGATGGCCAGTGACACCAGTGCGGCTTCTCCGGGCGAGAACGGCGTCATCCATGAAAGCAGTGCGCCCAATACGACGGCAGCAGCGATGCTGCCGGCAAAACCCTCGATGGTTTTGCTCGGAGATACCTGCGGTGCAAACGGATGCTTGCCAAAGAATCTGCTGCAAATATGATGAAGAATGTCGCCGCTTTGTACGATGAGCACAAGGAATACGATCAGGAAAGCATTGCGCTGTTCATGACCGGGGATGTGCAGGTTGAGTAACGCCGGAATGTGTGAGATGCAGAACACCGTCACCATCAATCCCCACTGTATGGTGCCGGTACGCTCCATGAAGTTGCGTGTATCCGACTTCACCGCAGCCAGGATGGGAAGAAATAAAAAGGCATAGACGGGGATGAAAACTTCATAGAAGTCATGCCATTCCACGCCGATCAGGAAATACTGGAAGGGCAGGACCACAAAAAATGCCATGACCAGCGACTGGTGATCGCCGCGCCTCGTCGGGGCGATGGTCAGGAATTCACGCAGCGCTGTAAACGAGACAAAAGCGAACAGCACCAAGACGCCGATGCGTCCCGCGAGCAATGCCAGCCCTATGGTGACGGTCATCGCCCACCATGCCTGTATGCGCAAATTCATGTTGTCGATCAACGCGTGCGGCCGGCCTTTCGCCCGTACGAGCTTGAGCCATGCTCCCAGTGCGGATGCCGCGAACAGCAGCGTTAAAACACCGGTCGCAATCAGCAGGGTGCCCTGAAAATGAGTCATGACTCGGCCGGCCGCGCCGCACTCATGGTGCCGAGCAAGGCGTCGTGGATACGTACGAGGAAGGCGTCCTTCCCTTCGTTTTCCTGCAACCGCAGGGGAGTGCCGAAACTGATTGAGCACAACAGTGGCACCGGCACGATTTCACCCTTGGGCAGCAGCCGGCCCAAGTTCTCCATCCATACCGGCACCAGATCGATGTTCGGGCACTTTTGCGCAAGGTGATAGATGCCGCTTTTAATCGGCAGCAGCAGTTCGTCGGTGGTGTTGCGGGTGCCCTCGGGGAACAGGATGAGCGAATCGCCATTTTCCAGCGCAGCTGCCATGACATCCACCGGGTCAATCGTGCTGCCTTCACGGCTGCGTTCGATAACGACGCCGTGCAGTACTTCATGAATGATGTAACGGCGTAGCGGACTGGCGTTCCAATAGTCTGCACCTGCGACCGGACGGGTTATCCGTCGCAGCGGGGTCGGCAGCGATGCCCATATCAACGCGAAATCGGCATGGCTGTTATGGTTGCCGAAATAGATGCGTTGTACCGGCGCAGGCGCGCATCCGAGCCAGCGCGCCTGCGCACCAGTGATCAGGCGGGTAAAACACGTCAGCGCCCAGGATACGGTTTCTGGCACCGGGCGCTTCATGAAAGTGGTCGTGTCCATCCTTACCAGGCGTTACCGTCCGCGATTAGTTGTTTGTGTAGGCGATTCTGCGGTTCATGCATTTTAGTCCACCGCAGTGCAGCGCAAGGTGTGTTTCCTGCATTGACACCGGCGCTGCGGCATTTGGTATAGTGCCCAGCGCCATTTCGCCCGATCGCAATGTGTCAGGCGCGGTCAACATCCACTCACGGAGAAATCATGTCAAAGATCACCCTGCAGCAGGCCAACACCATTATCGAAAAAGCGTTCGCCAAAGCGAAGGAAATGAAAGTGAACCCGCTGGCAGTGGTCGTGCTTGATGCTTCCGGCCATATTGTTGCGGCACAGCGACAGGACAATGCCTCGATGTTCCGTTTTGATGTGGCTTTGGGCAAAGCCTGGGGTGCGGTCGCGATGGGGGCTTCCAGTCGCGCACTGGCTGGTCGTGCCAAGGAAAATCCCAATTTCATGATCACGCTGGCTGCGACGGCGCAGGGCAAGTTTCTGCCGCAGACCGGTGCCGTGCTGATCAAGGATGCCGCGGGCAATGTTGTGGGTTCGGCCGGTGCGAGCGGCGGCACGGGTGACGAGGACGAAGCCTGCTGCGCCTACGGCGCCGAGCAGGCCGGTCTTAAAGCCGTTATTTGATCAGCAAACGGGCAAACATCATGGCAGACGCAGAAACCAAGACCAAGGGCGCCATCAAGGGCGGCAACGGCAAGTTCATTTTCCAGATGATGGAGATGGACAAGATCGAGGCCGGCACCGGCTATTCCACCGCGATGGGGCCGGTCATTGAAGGCGAGCGCATGCAGTGCACGCTGGTGACCAAGGAAAAAGGCACCGGCTCGCGCCCGCATTTGCATCCCAATGAGCAGTGGAATTACATCGTCAAGGGCCAGATGCGGGTCAAGGTCGGCGACGGGCCCGAGCAGATCTGCGGCCCCGGCACCCTGTTGTATTTTCCGGCGAACATCGTGCATTACACGATAGCCATGCCCGAAGAGGATGCAATGTTTTTCGCGGTAAAGGATCTCTCGCACGGCATCATCGGCAAGGCGGCCGATGGCACCATGGCCGGCGGTTATTACGATCCCGGCCTCGGCCCGAAGAAAGCGTAATTCATGCCGCATATTCCACCGGCACGGCCGGGCATGACGCTGCCCGAGGTCGATACGCCGGCGCTGATTCTTGATCTGGATGCTTTCGAAGGCAACCTGAAACGCCTGCAGGAGTCGATCGCCGGTCGCAAGATCATGCTGCGGCCGCATGCCAAGAGTCACAAATGCCCACAGATCGCCCTGCGGCAGATTGCGCTGGGTGCGGTCGGTGTGTGCTGCCAGAAAGTCAGCGAAGCCGAAGCGATGGTTGAAGGCGGCGTGCCCGATGTGCTGGTCGCGAATGAAGTAGTTGGCGCCACCAAACTGCGTCGTCTGGCAGCGCTGGCGAAACAGGCCAAAGTTGCGGTGTGCTCCGATGATGCCGGTAACGTCAAGGATATTGATGCCGCCGCGCGCGAGTTCGGCGTCATCATCGATGTTCTGGTCGAAGTGAATGTCGGCGCCAATCGCTGCGGCGTCGAGCCCGGTGAGCCTGCGCTGAAAATTGCCAAGGCCATCGCCGCCTGCAAGAACCTGCGCTACGCAGGATTGCAGGCTTATCAGGGCGGCGCGCAGCACATGCGCAAAGTCGAGGAGCGCCGTGCCGCGATTGCGGCGGCTGTGGACGGCGTGCAGCGTACGCTGGCATTGATTGAAAAAGCGGGGCTGCCGCGCGGCAAGGTCACCGGCGCCGGCACCGGCACCTATCTGTTTGAAGCCGCCAGTGCGGTCTATGACGAACTGCAGGTCGGCTCCTACATTTTCATGGACGCTGATTACGCAAAAAACGACTGGACCGAAAGCGGCATCCCGCGCTTTGAACACAGCCTGTTCGTATGGACTACGGTGATGAGCCGCACAAGGGCTGACATCGCCATTGTGGATGCGGGCCTTAAGGCGTCGAGCATTGATTCGGGCATGCCGCGTGTCGCCGACTTTCCGCAGGCGGAATTCCTCAAGGCTTCGGATGAACACGGTGTTATCCAGATGAACGGGTCCGCAGGGTTTGCGCTGGGCGACAAACTCAAGCTGATTCCCGGGCACTGCGATCCGACGGTGAACTTGTATGACTATTTTGTTTGCGTGCGCGGGGGCAAGGTCGAGGCCTTGTGGCCGATCGCGGCGCGCGGCGCAGTTTGGTAAGGATTTAAAACCTTAGCCACAGAGGGCACAGAGTTCAAAGAGAAAATCTGAGCCGACTCGCCACAGGCTTCCGGTTTTGAACGTCTCTGTGCCCTCTGTGGCTGCCTTTGATATAGGGGTTTCCTGATGAACATCATCAAAAAAATCGGTTTTATCGGCGTTGGCAATATGGGCAATCCGATGGCGGCAAATCTGCTCAAAGGCGGATTTGAGGTCACGGTGTTTGATGCACGCGCGGAAACCGCGGCGGCGTTTGTGGCACAGCATGGCGGCAAGGCTGCCGCGTCGCTGGCGGAACTCGCGCGGGGTGCTGATGCCGTTGTGACGATGCTTCCCGACGACAAGATCGTGCGCAAAGTCATGCTGGAAGGTGGCGCTGCCGCTGCGATGGCCAAGGATACGGTGCTGATTGACATGGGCACTTGTGATCCGACGGGAACGCGGACTACGGCCGAGGCGCTGGAAAAACTCGGACTGCACATGGTCGATGCGCCGGTGATGGGCGGCGTGATGTTTGCAAAAGACGGTTCACTGGACATCATGGCCGGCGGCAGCGATGAACTGGTTGCGCGCTGCACCCCGGTGCTGAAGGCGATGGGGCGCGGCGTGACCCATTGCGGCCCTGTGGGGTCGGCGCATGCAATGAAGGCGCTGGCCAATTACGTCAATGCCTGTGCGCTGATCAATGCCATCGAGGCGCTGACCATCGGCAAGAAATTCGGACTCGATCCGAAGATGATGGCCGATGCGCTGGTACCGATGTGCGCCGGCCGCAATCACCCGATCGAGAAAAAAGTCATCCCGCAGATCCTCACGCACAAATACGCCACAGGCATGGCGCTCAGTTTCATTGCAAAGGACGTCAAAATCGCGGTGGATACGGCGCATGCCATCGGTGCCGCAGTACCGTTGGGTGAAAAGGTGTCCGAACTTTGGGATGATGCGGTGGCCAAGGTCGGTGCGAAGGTTGATCAGACCGAGATCGTGCGTTACTGGGAAGAGGCCACCGGCGTCAAACTCTGACGTTGTTGCAGCATCCGCAGTACGCAATACACTGCCAGCGCGGCAAGCAGATGCTTGGCGCTGTGCCCGCTGATCACTCCGGCGGTTGCCACAAACATTTCAAAGTCCTTCAGTTCCGCAATCTTGGCCATTGCGTAGAGGCCGACCCCGTAAAGAAGGTAGTGACGCAAGCTGAAACAACACGGAAACGCAGCCACCACATAAGGTATGGCCAGCAGTGGTGCTCCCTGCACCCAGATATACAGGCGCAGGTCGCCGCTCAGCCGCCACCACAATACGCTGAACAGGCCGACCGCCAGTGCGCCCGTGAGCAAAGGTATTTCCAGCCGTGATTCAATGTGTTCGCAGATCAGCGCGGTAAACAGTCCCATGAACGCAACTGTCATCGGCAATCGATCCCACACCAGGGTGTAGTCATTGGGATTGCTGTGGTAATAAGCAGAGCCGAAAAATACCAGCGTCACGCCGGCAAAGAACACCAGCCATGAGCGCCATGCGCCGCAGCGGTCGCGCCAGCACCATGCCAGGCCGCCAAGACCCGTCAGCAGGAACAGCAGGTTCGAGACAATGTTGCCGAAATTGGCAATGCCGAGGCAGCTGCGGCTGTCGGCGAATATGTGATAACCACGATCCTGCAGGACCGGTTCGCCGTGCCCGAACATCAGCCACGCGAGCGGTCCCAACACGAGCAGCAGCAGCGTGGCGACGCGTCCGGGATGCGGGAGGGCAGGCAGTGACATGGCCATATCGTATAACAGCCTTTTCCTGTTTGACCGGCAGTCACGGTTAACGATTACACTCCGGCTTTCGATCCTTGGAGGAGATTGGGGAATGACAACGCAAAAAACAAAAGTCGTGCTGGGCACTGCCACACCCGGCGGCGGATTTCCTGCCTATGGCTGGCCTTATGCCGAGGTGCTCAACGCCACCGATCCGACGCTGGACATCGAGCCGATCAACACCAAAGGCAGCGGCGAAAACGTCGGCCGTATCGAAGACGGGTCGCTCGACATTGCGCTGGCTACCGGCGAAGTGACCTACGAAGCGATCAACGGCATCGGCCGCGCGCCCTGCAAAAACATCCGCATCATCAACGCCACTTATTCGCAGGCGGGCATGTTCATGGTGCGCGCCGACAGTCCTTATCAGAGCATCAGCGACCTCGTCGGCAAGACCGTGGTGTGGGGCGCGTCCAGCTCCGGATTTGTCGTTCTGGCGCGTTATGTCTTCGACGGACTTGGCCTCGACATCAAAAAGGATTTTGACGCACGGCTGCTGGAGAAAGCCGGCGACGGTCCGCCCCTGGTTAACAGCGGTGAAGCGGCGGCGATGTGGGGCGGCGGCGTGGGCTGGCCGCCGTTCATGAACATCGCCAAGAATCCCAAGGGCATGCGTTTCATCTCGCCGAGTGCTGATGAAATC
>CAZHFZ010000017.1:0-22606 GCA_964531455.1 uncultured Bordetella sp. | reverse complement strand
GGGTTGCGTGTATCCCTCCGGATGATGAAGTCTCCGAACGTCTGGTCGGGCGGGTACGAGTTGGCCCGCATGCCGCTCCCTCCCGGCTGGAGGTCGGCCATCGAGATCCCGGGCAACAGGGCCCGGTCAATTCGGTGGGGTCATGGCCTTTTGTGCTGGCGCGTGCGTCATTGCCGGATGATGTGGCTTACCGGCTCGCGAAGGCCCTGCATCAGGGGCAGGCCGCACTGACCGCAAAGCTCGATCAGGCGGCGGAATCGACGCTGGCCAATACTTTGGCTGGGGCGCCGACCCGGGATCTGATTCATGCCGGGGTGCTGAAGTACATGAAAGAGTTAGGACTGTGATGCGTGGGCTGTGAAGCGGTACCTGCTCTAGAAACCGTACAGCCGGGCGGGATTGCTGACCAGCACCTGCTCGCGCTGCTTTTCATCCGGCACCCACTGCTGCAGCAGGTCGCAGAGGTCGCCGTCATTGGGCATCGCGCCTTTCATCATGACGTGCGGCCAGTCGGTGCCCCAGATCACGCGTTCGGCATTGGCTTTCAGCAAGACATGTGCAAACGGTACGGTGTCGGTATGCGGCATCGGTTGCGCGGAAATGCGGTACGGTCCGGTGAGTTTGACCCAGGCCTTGCCGGCTTGCATCAGGCGCAGCAGCGCCTGAAACCCCGGCGCATCAATACCCAGCGACGTTTTCATATAGCCGAGATGGCCCAGCACAATGGGTACCGGAAAATCGGCGAAGCTGTGGTCGAGGTCCGGGAATTCATCGGCATGCATCAGGAATTCCATATGCCAGCCCATCGGTGCGATGCGCGTGGCCAGCGGCCGCAGCGTGTCCATTGGCAGTGAACCCGGCTTGCGATCCTTCACGTCAACGATGTTGACGCGCACGCCGCGTACGCCGAGGGCATGCATCATTTTTAATTCGGCATCACTGATCGAAGGGTCGACCACCGCAACGCCGCGCAACCGCTGCGGATCGGCTTTCATCGCATCGAGCATTGCCGTGTTGTCCGTGCCGTAGACGCTGGGCTGAATCAGCACCGCGCGGGTGACGCCCAGCGTGTCGAGCATGTGCCGGTAGTCTTTCGCCACGCAGTCGGGCGGTGTGTAGACCCGCGCGGATGAATAGTCGTATTGCGCGGCGGGACCGAGCACATGCGCGTGGGTGTCGCAGGCCAGCGCCGGCATTTTTATTTTCGGTGCATGCGGCTGGAAATCCGGTGCTGCGCACAGCGGCGCAGTTTCGGTCGGCGTATTGACGGACATATTATAAGTTATTGATTTTATTAATATATTTATGCAGCTTTGAGACCGGGCATCTGGAAGCCGATGGCTTTCAGTTCGGCTGCCAGTGAAGCGCGCTGCTCTTTGTTCAGTTCCACCAGCGGCGGACGCACGGTGCACCATTGATCGTCACCGCTGTATTGCGCGATGCCGGCCTTCAGTGCCGCGATCATCAGGTACTTGCTGTTGCCGAAGGTGCTGCGCACGACATCGAGCGCTTTCTGTTGCGCTTCAGCATCCGCGTTTTTCCATTCTCGGAACAGTTTGTCGATCGGCCCCGGATTGACGTTGGCCGTGGCCGAGATGCAGCCCGCACCACCGTTTTGCATATTGGCGAGCAGGAAGGATTCGCTGCCGGCAAACACGTCGAAGCCGCTCTTGGCAAACGCATCAAGGAAAGTCTTGGTGTTTTTCCAGTCGCCTGAGCTGTCTTTCATGCCGGCGATGGCTGTCGGGTATTTCTTCAGCAGGCGTTCAACGAGGTTCGGGGTGATGCCAACTACCGCGACGGGCGGGATGTGGTACAGGTAAATACGCAGGCGGTTGTCGCCGACGCGCTCGATGATCTCGGAGTAGTTGCGGTAAAGGCCTTCGTCGCTGACGCCCTTGTAGTAAAACGGCGGCAGCATCAGCGCGCCGGCACAGCCGGCTTTAACGGCGTGTTCGGTCAGACGCACTGAATCGGAAATCGAACAGCAGCCGGTGCCCGGCATCATGCGCGCGGGGTCTATGCCGGCGGCGAGTGCCGCGTCCAGAAGCGCCATGCGTTCATTGACCGACAGCGAATTGGCTTCGCTGTTGGTGCCGAATGCGGCGAGGCCGCAACCCTGCGAGATCAGCCATTTGCAATGGGTGATGAAGCGAGCGGTATCCGGATTCAGATCCTTGTCGAATGGGGTGACGACGGGGGACAGCACGCCCTTGATGCGTTGTTGGGTTTTGCTCATGAATGGGTTCCTCGGAGGCTGTATCGCAAACAGCGGCGCGGCGCGCCGACAGGGCCCATAGAATAGCATCGCCTAGGTCGTCGCCCAAACACAGGGCAATCCGCATTGTCAGCACCGGGGGCTGTTGTTAAGCTGGCAGCCCGGTCGCGCAGAAGATGCGTCCGCAACAGGAGGGGACAGTCATGAAACGTTCAACGTTCGCTGTGTTTGCCGCGGCCCTGCTCGCGGCCCTGCCGGCGGCCCAGGCTGCGGATTACCCGACCAAGACGATTCGCATGGTGATCGCCTTCTCGCCCGGCGGGCCGAGCGACATCCTGTCAAGGCTGATCGGCAGCAAGCTCTCCGAGCGCATGGGCCAGGCCTTTGTATTTGATAACCGGCCGGGCGCAGGCGGCAATGTCGCGGGTGAGATTGTTGCGACGAGTCCGGCCGATGGTTATACGCTGATGATTGCCAACAACAGCATTCTTGCCGCCAATTCGTCGCTTTATAAAAAAATGACCTATAACCCGGCGAAGGATCTGGTGCCGGTTACCTGGGTGGCGTCGCAGCCGAACATCCTGGTCGTGCATCCTTCGATTCCCGCCAAGTCAGTGCAGGAACTGATTGATTATCTGAAGTCGCAACCCGGCAAACTGAACTACGCGTCATCTGGAAGCGGTGCGGCAGCCCATCTTGCCGGTGAGTTGTTCAAGAGCATGACCAAGACCGACATGGTTCATATTCCGTTCAAGGGCGCAGGCCCCGCGATTACAGATGTGCTGGCCGGCCGAAGCCAGATGATTTTTGCCACAGCGCTTTCGGTGAAGGCCTATATCGATGCCAACCGGCTGCGGCCGCTGGGCGTGACCACGCTCAAGCGCATGGACACCATGCCTAATCTGCCGACAATCGCCGAGTCCGGGGTACCCGGGTTCGAAGCTTCGACCTGGCATGGCATGGTTGCTGTCAATGGGACGCCTCGCGCCGTGCAGCAGAAGCTCAACGTGGAAGTGAATGCCGTGCTCAAGGATCCGCAGGTGGCGAAGTTTCTGGAAAGCCAGGGTGCGATCATCGAGGGCGGTAGCGCCGAGAAATTTGCGGCGCATATCAAGGCCGAAATCCCGAAATGGGCAAAGGTCATCAAGGATTCCGGCGCCAGAGCTGACTAGAAGCGGCCGATTGATTGCAGGACTAACGGGAGTTGCGCATGGCGCAGTTGAAAGTGTTGGGTGCAGGACCGGTCAAACGCGGTATTACGCAGCTCGCAGCGCAGTTTGAACAATCTTCCGGTCATCAGATTGCTGTCGAATTCGCTGGTGCGCCTTCGGTGCGCGACCGTGTTCTTGCGGGTGAAGCGGTCGATGTTGCCGTCGTGCCGCAATCGGCGATGGATGATTTCGTTGCGCAGGACAAGGTGGTCACGGCGACGCGCATGACTGTGGGCCGTTCGCGCATGGGTTTGGCGGTGCGCAAGGACGCGGCCAAACCGGCGCTGGGTTCAGTGGCTGCATTCAAGGCTGCCGTGGCATCAGCGGATGGTGTGGTCGTCAACGTTGCTTCCAGCGGCAACTACATCGTCAAGCTGCTCGAGAAGCACGGGCTGGCGACACCCGGCAAGACGGTGACGCAGGCCGATACTGTCAAGGTCATGGATCACGTTGCGGCTTCACCGCAAAACCTGCTCGGCGCCGGCCAGTTGCCGGAAATCCGCGAACTGGTGGATAAAGGCGTTGCGATTGTGCTGGCGGGTCCGTTGCCGGATGAACTGCAGAGCATCACGGGCTACGACGCTGCGGTGACCGTTGCCAGCGGCAATGCACAAGCTGCAAAGGCGTTCACTGCATTTTTGTCGACTGGCGCGGCGCGCAAAGTAATGGCTGCGACCGGCATCGACTGAACCATAACCGGGAATACTGCATGACCACTCTGAAATTACTCAGCGCCGGTGCCGTCAAGCGCGGCGTCGCCCGTGTGGCCGCCGCTTTTGAGCAGGAATCCGGCACCAAAGTCACCATCGAGTTCACGCCGGTTCCGGAGGTACGCAAACGCATCAGTGCAGGTGAAGCTGCCGATGTGGTGGTTGCCACGCCGGCGGTGCTGGACGAGTTGGCCGCGCTGAATAAAATCGATACCGCCAGCCGCGGTTTTCTCGGTCGTTCCCGCATGGGCATCGTCATTCATGCCGATGCGCCCATGCCGGTTGTCAGCGATGTTGAATCCTTCAAGAAGCTGCTGCTGGACGCGAGCCATTTTGTCCGCAACGAGGCTTCCAGCGGCATCTATACCGAAAAGCTGTTGAGCAAACTCGGACTGGTGGAGGCGCTGAGTACGAAACTCATCGTCACCAAGACCGGCTCCGAAATCATGCTGGCGGTTGCCGGGCATCCCGGGGCCGTGGGGCTGGCGCAGATTTCGGAACTGATGGTGATGATGGACAAGGGTTGCAAGGTCAAGCTGGCGGCGCCACTGCCCGACGAGATCCAGAACATGACGCATTATGATGCTGCTGCGACGCCCGGAGCGCCCGCGGCGGCGGCGGAGTTGGCGCAGCGCCTGGCATCCGCCGATGCAAAAAAAATATTTGCTGAAACAGGCATTTTTTGAAAATTACTGACGGAGCGACACGATGAAACGAATGATTGCAGTCCTCACCGGACTGATGCTGGTTACTGCAGCGCAAGCTGCTGAAATCACCGTGATCAGCGGCGGTGCGATTGAGCCCGGCTTGAAAGCGGCTGCTGCCGCTTTCGAAAAGCAGACGGGCCACAAGGTCAATATTACCTTCAATACCACGCCGCAGATGACCAAGCGTGTTGCGGCCGGCGATACCTTTGATGTCATCATCGCGCCACCGGCTGCAGTTAAACAGTTCGCTGCTGCTGGCAGGGTTGATGCAGGTGGTGTCGATGTCGGCCGCGTCGGCAGCGGGGTGGCGATCAGGCCGGGTGCGCCGGTGCCGGCGATTGCCACTGGCGAGGACATCAAAAAGACCGTGCTGGAAGCGGAATCCATTGTTTTTAATACCGCTTCCACCGGAATTTACTTCGAGAACCTGCTGAAGAAGTGGGGCATTTATGAACAGGTGCAGGGTAAAACGGTGCGTTACACCACAGGCGCTGAAGTGATGAAACATGCGCTTAAAGGCAAAGGCCGCGAAGTTGCCTTCGGCCCGATCACCGAAATTCTGCTGGAGAAGGAGCATGGTCTGATTCTGGTGGGTCCGTTTCCGGCAGAAATCCAGAACTACACCTCGTATATCGCGGTACCGATGAGCGCCGGTACGCAGAAGAATGTGGCTCAGGAACTGGTCAAGTTCCTCGGCGGCCCCGTGGGCAAACCGCTGTTCGTCGCATCAGGCATCGAATAAGCGGCTCCTCGCCGCAATCCGCGGCGTAAGCACGCGGGTTTTGGGCGATACTCGCTTCACTGGCTGCGTGCCGGTGAACGACGCCGTTGCTCCGGCCTGTTGCCGGGGAAACCGGGAACCGAAGCACGCGGCGTCGACCTTGCCAACATGAGCGAAATCCGCCCTTCCGCCGAAACCCAGCCACTGTCGCGCATCACCGATCTGATGCGCGGCCGTCTTGCCTTGACGCCAGCTACCGTCGCGCTGGTCGCAGCCAATGTGCTGGTGTTTGCCGCAATGCTCGCCAATGGCGCGGGCCTGTGGCATTCACCCAATCATGTGCAGCTCGCCTGGGGCGCCGGTTTCGGACCTGCGACCAAGGACGGCCAGTGGTGGCGGCTGGGTACGGCGATGTTCCTGCACTTCGGTCTGGTGCATCTGGGCATGAACATGTGGGCGCTTTGGGATGGCGGCAGGCTGGTCGAGCGGCTGTACGGATCGCTGCGCTTTGCCGGAATTTTTCTGGCCAGCGGACTGACCGGCAACCTGCTGTCACTGATCATTGCCGCAGACCGCGCGGTCTCCGGCGGCGCTTCCGGTGCAATCTTCGGCATATACGGTGCGCTGCTGGTCTGGTTGTGGCGGGAACGGCGGACGGTGCATCCGACGGAATTCCGCTGGTTGTTTGGCGGTGCAGCGCTGTTTTCGGCGGCGACCATCGGTCTCGGCCTGCTGATCCCCGGCATCGACAATGCCGCGCATATCGGCGGGCTTGTCTCGGGGGCGTTGCTTGGTGCGGCAGCGGCGCGTCCCTTGACCGGACGGTTCGTGATCAAAGGTCGCGGGCAGTGGGTCGCCGCTGCAGCGTACGCGGTCATGGTGGCGGTTCTGATCATGCGGATTCCCGATCCGCTGTACCGCTGGAAGGATGAACTGCAGGCGCGTTCAGAGGTGCTGGATTTTCTTGCCACAGACCAGATGATTGCGCAGCGCTGGCAGGAATTGATGAGTGCGAGCAGGAGAGGCGGGGCGAGCTTCGAGGAATTGGCTGGCCGCATCGAATCCGATATCACCATGGAATACCAGCAGAGTTTCGAGCAACTCTCGGCATTGAATCTCGATGCTGCAGCGCCTTCGGCGGAGACCGTGGCCATGCTGAAACGCTACGCGCAATTGCGCAGCGAAGCGTCGCATATGCTCGCCGAAGGCATACGCCTGAAAAACCAGAAGATGATTAATGAGGCCCTGGAAAAGGCGCGGCAGGCGCCTTACCTCGCCCGTGGCGAAAAGCCGCCGCCTGCAACGCCGCAACCCTGAGTTACACCTGCCCTGACCTGTGCTGCTGAATTTGTTTTAAGAGACTGTTTTATGTTCAGCGGCCAACCGGCTCCAGGCCGCTGCCGGCAATGGCAGGATATGCTTCTGCCGAAGCCAGGAAAGCGATGACCTTGCGCGCGCACGCGGGGTCCGGCGAATTCGCGCCGATGCCCACGGTAAAATTCGAAGCCTTCTGCAGTTCCGGCGGCAGCGGCGTGACATGGGCGATGCCGGGGACCGGCAGCAGTTCGCTCATTTGCTGGAAGCCGAAGTCCAGTTCGCCGCGGGCAATCACCGTACCGACGCGCTCACCGCCGCCGACCAGTCGGCTTTTGGGAAGGACCTGATCGGCGATGCCAAGGCGTTGCACGAGTTCGGTGGTGTAGTACTTGCCGCTTTCACTGGCGGAGTAGCCGATGCCTTTTGCCGCGAGCAGCGCTTTGCGCAGATCATCTGCGGTGCGGATCTTCGGGTCGGGGGCGCCTTCGCGCACCCCGAATCCCATCATCGAGCGGGCGATGATCGTTGCGTGTTCGGCCAGTACGTAACCATCGGCAATGAACTGGCGCAGCACGCCGTCAGCGACGATGACGATATCGGCCACTTCGCCGCGCTTCAGCCGGTTAGGGATCGAGATGTCGCCGGTACCGATGGATGTGGTGACGGTGACGATGGCCTTTCCGGTCAGCTGTTCCAGCTGCGGGATCAGGGATTTGTAGGCGGCGGTAAACGCGCCGGAGGTCATGACTCGGAATTCGTGGTTTTGGGTTGTCATTTTGAATGGCTGGATTGATGAAAAGGTTGCGCTGGAATTTTGCGTGCTGATTGGCCGTTGTCCGGCTTGTGCTTGTTTCAGTTGCCTACATATTTTGCGAACGCGGTATTGAGTTTTGCTTCTGCTTCCAGCAACTTGTTGTTGCGTTCGGCGAGCCATGCCTGATCCCGTGCCAGCGCATCGCGTCCCAATTTGACCATTCGCTGCACCTCAGCGGGCTGTGGTCCACCGATACCGACCCGGGTTCGTACCATCGTTTCAGCCGACAGTGTCGCCCTGAATGTTTTTTCATCCAGCGGGAATCTGCCCAAGGGTTGCTGATACTTTTCTGCGGCCTCGGCGTAGAGTTTTACCGCCGCATCGTATGGATACTGCGTCGGCAGCAGATTCTTTGCCTTGGCATCGTTGACCACCAGTGTCGCGAAATGGTGCCCGACCCGGAACGGTACCTGGTGCAGCCGCTGCAGTGTTTCGGCGAGCTCCATGGAAGTGGTCCAGTCGCCGTTCAATTCATCAAGGGAGCGCTTGGGGTCGACGCGGATGGCTTTCAGCACGCCGCTGAACTGGTTGAGCATTTCGACCGTCCAGATAAAGGTCTTCGAGTTGTCAAAAGTGCCTTTGTAATCGGTCATCCCCGGTGTGATGTTATGCACCCGCATCAGCATCAATTGCGTGCTCGCGACGACGTCGGAGGCTTTGGCCCGCGCGGTCATGATGGACCCCGGGTTCAGTTTTTGCGGCATGGCGCTGCTGGTGTAGGTCTGCGAGTTGTCCAATAGCATCCACGGGTGGCTCTGATGATATTGGGTATGGATATCCTGCAGCATGGCACCGACGCGGATTGCAACCGAGCTCATGATGGCAGCTGCTTCCAGCGGCAGGTCCATGCTGTGTATCTGACCCGAGTCGTAGGAATTCACG
Source organism: uncultured Bordetella sp. (assembly GCA_964531455.1). GTDB lineage: Bacteria > Pseudomonadota > Gammaproteobacteria > Burkholderiales > SG8-41. The sequence continues at coordinate 14,026 of CAZHFZ010000017.1, read as the reverse complement.
ACTACGCCGTCAAAGCCGAGCAACTCCGCGAGGCGCGGCCGGTTCAAGGGCCAGCTCGAGTTGGCCAGAACGGCGGTGCCCATCGGGCTCAGATTCAGACGCGGATAGATGTCGCGCAGGCGTTGCGCATCGCGGGCAAACGAGTCGGCAAAAGCCATCAGGTAATGCCCGTAACTGACCGGCTGAGCCTGGACCCCATTGGTGTATGCAGGGATAAAGGTTTCGGTACTCCTGCTCGCGATGTCGAGCACCAGCTGGCGAGTCGTCATCAGCGCGTCTGCGGTGTCGAGCACCGCGCGGCGCAGGCGCATCCCGCGGATGGACGCGCCGATGTCCTGCCGGCTGCGGCCGCTATGGATCAACGTGGCATCGGGACCGGCCTTGTCTGAAATGATGCGCTCGACCTGCAGTACGTCGGTGGGCCGCTTGCCGCCGGGCTGCTGCGCCTGGGTAATTGAATACTGGACGCCTTCGGCGATCGGCTTGGCCAGCCGGGCGGGGATGATGCCTTCTTCCAGCAACATCACTGTCGAAGCCATGTTGATCCGGCCCAGCCAGTAGAACTGGTCCTGCGCCTTCGCCGTCGCGCTGGTTTCGTCACGGACGATCACGCCGCGGATGCGATTGGACTCTTCCTGACATTCCTTGGTGGTTTTGCAGGCAGTATCCCGCACGTCGGCAGCACTTGCAGTTGGTGGCGAAAGAATTGCGACTGCAATGAACGCGTAAATGAATCGGGTCATGTCAGGCTCCATGAATGGACGTTCGGAGATACGTGGTTCTAAAGGTCGCCGGACGTGTTTGTCCGGCGCGGACTTTGCTAGTTGGCCTGCATGCCGACAGTCTTGACGACCTTGGCCCAGCGCGTGATTTCCTCGTTGTACATCTTGCTGAATTCATCGACCGTGTTGCCGACGGGGTCAAGGCCCTGGCCGATCAGCAGCTTCTGTGCTTCAGGGGTGTTCACAGCATTGGCAATTACCTGCTGCACGCGTTGGGCGATCGGCTTCGGTGTGGTACCGGGCAGGAATATCGCATACCAGTTGTTGTAGCCGAAACCTGGCACGCCGGATTCGGCGACTGTCGGGTAATCCGGCAGTGCCGGTGTGCGTTTCGGACCAACCACGGCCAGTGCACGCAGTTTGCCGCTGGTGAAAAAGGGCCGGGTCGAAATCACGCTGGCGATAGTCATGGAAATGCGGCCGGCAACAACGTCGGTGATGCTCGGCGCGGTGCCCTTGTAAGGAACGTGAGTGAGTTTCAGACCTGCCATCTGCGCCAGCATTTCCATCGCCAGGTGCTGGCCCGAGCCTTGCCCCGATGATGAGAACAGCAGTTCGCCGGGTTTGGATTTGGCGAAGGCAATCAGTTCCTGCACATTTTTCACCGGCAGCGAGGGATGAACTACCAGTACGCCCGGGGAAACCACAGCCAGGCTCACCGGCAGCAGATCTTTTCGCGGGTCGTAGCCGAGTTTCATGATGCTCGGTGTGATGGTGATGCCCGAGGAGTTCATCAGCATGGTGTGGCCGTCGGGTACGGCTTTGGCAACAAGTTCCGAGGCGATTGAGCCGCCGGCGCCTGGCCTGTTGTCGGTGACTACGTTCTGTCCCCAGGCCTCACTCATTTTCTGCGCAAGGTAACGACCGGTGGTATCAACGCCGCCGCCAGGGGCGAGCGCAATAATCATGCGCACCGGCTTGGTCGGATAGGCGGGGGCTTGCGCGCCGGCGATGCCAGCCATGAATGCAGTGGTCGACAGGGCCATCAAGGTTCGGCACAAATTCCGGGTAATCGGCTGCATGATGTTTCCTCCTGGAAATAATTATTGGTGTTTTGAAAACTCCAGCACATCGAAACCGCAGTAACGATCAACGATGTAAATCAGCCCGCGGTCATCGACATCCGTGTCGTTGGTCTGTGGGCAGGGTTTGCCGCCGCAGGGTTCGGGGATGTACCAACCCACTTCCTGCGGCGCTGACGGGTCAGCCACATCAACAATGCGCAGTCCACCGGCAAACCATGCGCAATACAGCAGCGTGTCGCCGCCTTTCCAGTTTTCCTGGAACTGGTGCGCGCCGAAACGGCCGGGTGTGGTGCGGCTCCACGGACTGTCGAGTTCGCTGACTTCGAACAGCGACAGTGGTTTGATGTTGGACAGGTCGGTGACGTCGAGTACCCACAGGCAGCCGTGCGGCCGGCCGCGGCGGCGCGCCATTTCCTCGGCGTCATGCGCATGATCCTCTTCGTCGATGGCCACCGCGATGCGTTTGCCGTCGAGCTGTTTCAATACCGGCATGAAGGTGTGCGAGGGCTCCGGATAGGGCGGATGATAGTTGTAGGCGCCGGTGGTTTTCGGGTTGCGGATATCGGTGACGTCAATTACGCGCACGCCACCATGCCAGCAGCCGGCCCACAGTTCATTGCCGAAGCGCAGCGTGTGATGCAGGCGGTGCTGGCGGCCGGGCCAGGTCGGTTTTTCGCCGCCGGCGATGTGCTGGCCGGGCATCCACCACTTCGACACTTCCTCCGGTTTTGCCGGGTTGCGGATGTCATAGGTGACAAGGATGTTGCCAATGAAGCCGGGCATCTCGGTCGAGAAGTAGGCGTAATCCTTGTCCATGTCGAAGCGGTGCACGCCGCGGCCATGGGTTTTGTGGAAATGAATCAGCTTCGGTTTGGATTTGTCCGATACGTCGTACAGGCTGAAGCCGCCGCGTTCATATGGATTACGTTCGGCTTCTTCCACTGCGGGAATGTCGGCCACGGCAACGCCGAGTTTTGCGGCGAGTTCGGCATGGGTGGCATCGCGGCCGAGTTCGGCTTTTAAGCGTGTGCGCAGCTTTGGCAGTTCATCAGCCTTGCGACCGATGGCGGTCATATTGCGTTCGCTGTTGATGATCATCAGGTCGCCGATGACGCGTGCCTTGTGGCTGTGCGAATCGGGGTCAGCGACATTGATCTGCGAAACAACGCGCGGATTCTGCGGATCCGACACATCCAATATGCTGGTGCCGAGCTGTTGCTTGTTGGGAATATGGCCAATAAAGGCGTAGTTGCCTTCAACATAGACCTGACCGGCGCCTGGCAGATCGAGGTGTGACAGGCGTTTGACGTTGTGGGCCAGCGTGCCCGCTTTATTGATGGTGTCCAAGATGCGTTCCGTCCATGATGTGGTGTCCGATGCGGTGAGGCGGAAAGTCTACCCGATGACCGCTGCGGCGGCTCGGTTAGAATAACCGCAGTTTGCAGGTCCGTCCCGCAGTGCCGCACGGCACACAAATCCCGGAGGAGTCCCGATGGCGAGAACAAAAAAACGCCCGGAAGAATTGCGCAGTCACCGCTGGTTTGGCGTCAAAGGCCTGCGTTCGTTTGCCCACCGTTCACGCACGCTGCAGATGGGTTATGCGCGCGAAGATTTTGCGGGCAAGCCGGTCATTGCGATCATCAACACCTGGAGCGACATCAATCCCTGCCATGCCCATTTCCGCACCCGCGCCGAGGAAGTGAAGCGCGGTGTATGGCAGGCCGGCGGCTTCCCGCTGGAAATGCCGGCGATTGCGCTGGCCGAACCCTTCCAGAAACCATCGACCATGCTCTATCGCAACCTGCTGGCGATGGAAACCGAAGAGCTGCTGCGCGGTTATCCGGTGGACGGCGCCGTGCTGATGGGCGGCTGCGACAAAACGACGCCGGCGCTGATCATGGGCGCGACCTCAATGGGGCTGCCGTTCATCTATGTGCCTGCAGGGCCGATGCTGCGCGGCAACTGGCACGGCGAGCCGCTGGGTTCGGGAAGTGATTCATGGAAGTACTGGGCCGAACTGCGCGCCGGCACCATCGGCGAACGTGAATGGGGTGAAGTCGAAGAAGGCATCGCGCGTTCTTACGGGCACTGCATGACCATGGGCACGGCGTCGACGATGACCTCTGTCGCGGAAACGCTGGGCCTGACACTGCCCGCAGCCGCGTCGATACCGGCGCCGGATGCCAACCATGCCCGCATGGCGACGGCCAGCGGCCGTCGCATTGTCGAGATGGTGTGGGATGACCTCAAGCCTTCGGAAATCATCACGCCCGCCGCAGTCGACAACGCGATCACCGTCATTCATGCGCTGTCCGGTTCGACCAATGCGCTGATTCATCTGGTGGCAATGGCCGGGCGCGCGGGAATTGACCTCAAACTTGAACGTTTCGACGAGCTTTCGGAAAAAACGCCGGTACTGGCGAACATCCGGCCCGCAGGCCAGAAATACCTGATGGAAGATTTTTATTATGCCGGCGGTTTGCGCGCGATGATGTCCGAGTTGAAGGACTTGCTGAACCTCGACTGCCTCACCGTCAACGGCCGCACGCTGGGCGAGAATCTGGAAGACGCGAAGATTTATAACGACGACGTGATCCGCCGCCGTAATAATCCTCTGGCGGCGAGCGGCGGTCTGGCGGTGCTGCACGGTAATCTTGCACCTGACGGCGCGGTGATCAAACCCACTGCAGCCGAACCCCATTTAATGAAACACACGGGGCCTGCGGTGGTTTTCAAGAATTATGATGATCTCTACGCGCGCGTCGACGACGAGAATCTGGTTGTTGATGAAAACTCGGTTCTGGTGCTGCAGAACGCCGGTCCTCAGGGCGGACCCGGCATGCCGGAGTGGGGCCAGTTGCCGATCCCGAAAAAGCTGCTGCAGAAAGGGGTGCGCGACATGGTGCGCATTTCGGATGCGCGGATGAGCGGCACTTCCTACGGCGCATGCGTTCTGCACGTCGCGCCGGAGTCCTATGTCGGCGGCCCGCTGGCGCTGGTCCGCGACGGCGATCTGATCGAACTGGACGTTGCCGCGCGCAAGCTGGAGTTGAAAGTCAGCGCTGAAGAACTGGCCAAACGCAAAGCGGCGTGGAAACAACCGCCGCCGCATTACACCCGCGGCTACGGTGCAATTTACTCGAAGCACATCACCCAGGCCAACAAAGGCTGTGATCTCGATGTGCTGCATCATGGTGATCCGACACCGGACCCTGAAGTCGTTCATTAATTTATTTTCAAATCTCATTACGCAGAGGGAGCGAGACCATGGATTTGCCCGTCAATCAGTTCAAGAAGGCCATCAAGGCCGGCCAGCCGCAGATCGGCATCTGGTCGAGCCTGTGCAGCGCGATTTCCGCCGAAGTGCTGGCCGATGCCGGCTTCGACTGGGTGCTGCTCGATTCCGAGCACTCGCCGAATGAACTGCCCATTGTGCAGAACCAGCTCGACGCGATGTTGGCCGGCAATACCGAACCGATCGTGCGTCCGGCATGGAACGATACGGTGATGATCAAGCGTTTTCTCGATGTCGGAGCGCGTACGTTGCTGATCCCGTATGTGCAAAACGTTGAAGAAGCCAAACGCGCAGTGGCGGCGACGCGTTATCCGCCGCAGGGCGTGCGCGGTGTTTCGGGCTGCACGCGCGCCAACCGTTATGGCCGCGTGAAAGACTATTTCAAGCGGGTACATGAGGAGATGTGCGTGCTGGTGCAGGTGGAAACGCTGACCGCGATGAAACAGATCGAACAGATTGCCGAAGTCGAAGGCGTTGACGGCGTCTTTATCGGCCCCAATGATCTGGCCGCCGACATGGGCCATCTCGGCAACTGGCAGCACCCGGAAGTGTGGAAGGTGATGGAAGATGCGGCGAAACGCATCACCAAGGCCGGCAAGGCGCCGGGCATCCTCGTCGGCGAAGCCGATGGGCAGCGCTGCCTCGATATGGGTTACAAGTTTGTCGCGGTCGGTTCTGATCTGGTGATGCTGGCGCGCGGCAGTGAGGCACTGGCAGCAAAGTTCAAGAAAAAGTAATAAAAACAATAACTTATATAAATATCCCGGCGTAATCGCCGGAATCGGATCAAGATGTCGAGACCTGTCGCGCTGCTGACTGCACTGATTGTGGGTGTGGCTGCAGCGATTTTTTTTACGCCGCCGCCAGTGGGTGTATCCGTCAACGTAATGCATACCGGTGGCTTGCTGGTACTGGTGATGGGGTTGTGGGCGACCGGTGCACTGCCTGAGTCGCTGACCGCGCTGATTTTTTTCGCGCTGGCTGTGTTGTTGAGTGTTGCCAAACCGGAAGTCATTTTTTCCGGCTTTACTTCGGGAACGCTTTGGCTGGTGCTCGGCGGTCTGGTGATTGCCGAAGCCGTACGCATGACCGGGCTGGGCGAACGCATTGCCCGCGCCGCTCTCGGCACACGCATCTGGTCTTATCCGCAATTGATTACAGCTTCCGTGCTGGTTGCCGTGGTGCTGGCGTTTTTGATGCCGGCAACGGTGGGACGCATCCTGCTGCTGGTGCCGATTCTGGCGGCGGTTGCCGAACGTCACGGACTGCCGGCCGGTTCGCCGGGGCACAACGGCGTGTTGTTTGCCACTATTGTCGCTTCATTCCAGTGCGGTACTGCAATTCTGCCCGCCAATGCGCCGAATCTGGTGCTGGCTGGCGCCGCAGAAACGCTCTACGGCGTGAACCTGATTTATGCCGAATACCTGTGGGCGCAGTTTCCGGTGATGGGCATCGTCAAGGGTGCGCTGATCATTGCCATTGTCTGCTGGATGTTCCCGGCCCGTACCTGCGGTGACGGTGAGGCGGATGAATTGCGCCCGATGAGCGGCAATGAAAAGCGGCTCGCAGCCATTGTGCTGATCTCGCTGGCCCTGTGGGCTACGGATTTCCTGCATGGCATCCGTCCGGGCTGGATTGCGCTGACGGCTGCCGTGGTGTCGATGTTGCCACGCGTTGGTGCGGTGCCGGTCACGCTGTTCCAGGAGCGCATCAAATTCGGCAGTTTTTTTTACATCGGCGCAGTGCTCGGGCTTGGCGCGGTGATGCTGGATTCAGGATTCAGCAAAGCCTTCGGTGATGTATTGCTGTCGGTGATCCGGCTGGAGCCCGGCGCCGATGCGGAGAATTTCATTACGCTGAGCGTGATGTCGACACTGGCCTCGATGATTGTCACCAATCCGGCGCAACCGGCGCTGCTGTCACCGCTGGCCGGCCATTTTGCCGAGGCTACCGGCTGGCCGATCCAGGCGGCACTGATGACTTCGGCGGTGGGCTTCTCCACGTTATTGCTGCCTTACCAGGCACCGCCGGTAGTGGTAGGCATGCAGCTTGCGCACCTCAAGGTGCGTGATGCGCTGCGGTTGAGCGTGCCATTGGCGCTGATCAGCATCTTCGCGCTGATTCCCCTGCATTATCTGTGGTGGCGCGTGATCGGCTATTTTGGAAACTGAGCAGGGCACTGAAACGCGGAATGGGGATGGCCAGCGGATGATAAGGGGATGACAAGGTTATGACATCGCAATTGTTCACACCGGTGCAGATCGGCAACTGCACGTTAAACAATCGCATCACGGTTGCGCCGATGTGCCAGTACAGTTCTGTGGATGGATCCATGAGCGACTGGCATCTGATGCACCTCGGTTCCCTGGCGATTTCAGGCGCATCGATGCTGGTGATGGAGGCCACCGGTGTGACGCCGGCGGGCCGCATCACGCCGTATTGCCCGGGTCTTTATTCCGACACCAACGAAGCGGCGATGAAGCGTGTTGCGGATTACGTGCGCAGCATTTCGCCCATCGCGCTCGGTGTGCAACTCGCGCATGCAGGCCGTAAGGCCTCCAGTCACCGGCCGTGGCAGGGTCATGGGCCGTTGCAGGCCAACGAAGGTGCATGGGAGACGCTGGCGCCGTCAGCTGTTCCGCTCGCGGACGGCTGGCCGGCACCGCATGCGATGACTGAAGCGGACATGCAACAACTGACCCAGGCTTTTGTGCAGGCCGCGCAACGTGCGGCGCGCATCGGACTGGATTTTATCGAGCTGCATTCGACGCACGGCTATCTGTTGTCGGAATTCCTGTCGCCGTTGTCGAACAAACGCCCGGACAAATACGGCGGCAGCCTGGAAAACCGCATGCGTTTTCCGCTGGAAGTGTTCCGTGCGATTCGTAAGGCATTTCCTGCAGACCGTTTTGTCGGCGCAAAAATATCCGGCAGCGATTTTGTTGATGGCGGCTTCTCGCCGGATGAGGCGGTGGCCTATGCGCGCGCCCTCAAAGCCGAAGGCTGCGCCTATGTGACCGTGTCCGGCGGCGGCGTGGTGCTCGACGCGAAAATTCCAGTCGGTCCCGGTTATCAGGTGCCGTTCGCCGAGCGTGTCAAAAAGGAAACCGGCATTACCACCGGCGCCGTCGGTCTGATCACCGATCCGCAGCAGGCCGAGGCCATCATCGCCGGCGGCCAGGCGGATTTCATTTCACTGGCGCGGGCGATGCTGTTCAATCCGCGCTGGCCGCAGCATGCGGCTGTGAGCCTTGGTGTGGAAATTTCTTATGCGCCGCAGTACGAACGCGCGGCACCCAAGGTGTGGCGACCCGGGAGGACGCTGGGCAAAATCAGCTGAATTAGGCAGTGCGATGGACAACAGGATCGTGAAGACGATGGCAGTTTTCGTTACCGGATTTGCTGCGCAGGCCGCACTGGCGCAACCGGCAGCCTTTGCGGCCTTTCTGGCCCATGATCTTTAGAAATTGGGCGGCGCGTTACGCAAATCCGGAATCAAGGCTGAGTAAAGCCGGCCGTCCAGAATCGTGTTTGTTGGTATCAACGATAAAATCGTGATGCCGGGTATATGAGCAAAATTCATGATTGAAAGGTTAAGCATGAGCACCGATAAAAAAATCAAAACGACATCCCTGTTGCTGGGGGCAATGTTCTGCCTCGCAACCTTTGCGCCGGTAATGGCGCAGGATGCAGGTTTCCTGAAGGACTACTCGCAGCTGGAGATGAAAAAGGATGCCAAAGGCGTGGAGCGCAGGATCTGGATCAGTCCCAAGCTGAGGCCGAAGAATTACCAGAAGATGATTATTGAGCCGATCACTTTTTTCCCTGCCCCGCAGCCGACGGAGCAGGTTTCGATGGCCGCACTGGATGAAATCCGCGCTTACATTGATAGCGGCGTTCGCAAGGCCGTCGAGGCAAACATCCCGGTGGTCTCAACAGCAGGGCCGGGGGTGATACGTTTTCGTTGGGCGATTACTGCTGCCAGTGTGGACAAAAGCCTGAAGGCTTATCAACTGGTTCCCCTGGCGCTGGTGGTTACCGCCGCAAAGCGGGGAACCGGCCATGCCACCTATGACATCAAGTTGATGGTTGAAGGTGAATGGGTGGACAGCGTCAGCGGTGAAGTGCTGATGCGCGCCGTCCGTGTTGGGAAAGGGGTCGAGGTCAAGGGGGATGCACCACTGACGTTGAAGGTGGCGCAGCCGCAACTGGATTCCTGGATGGCGGCCCTCAAGGAGGATGTGGCCCGTTTGAATCCGCCTGCAAAATAAATCACCCGCTGTCGCCGGGGGCATATTTCTGATGTGAAGGCGGAGTGGTTTCGCATCAAGCCTGCTGTAGTCGTTTGCAACGCCGTTCGAATTGGCCAAGGGGATAGATCGTGGACCAGATTGCCGCAACACTGCACAAGCTGCCTGAGTTATCGCTGTTCCTGAGCATCCTGCTCGGCCACATCATCGGCCGCTTTCATTTCAAGGGCGTTGGTTTCGGGACCGTCGTCGGCACATTGATCGCCGGCATCCTGGTTGGCATTTTGGCCAAACCGGAACTGCCCGACCTGCTGCGCTGGGCGTTTTTTTATCTGTTCCTGTTCTCAATCGGCTACTCAATCGGCCCGCAGTTTTTCGGAAGCCTGCGCCGGGAAACGCTGCCACAGGTCGCGCTGGCGGTGATTATTTCGGTGACTGGTCTTGCGACAGTTATCGGCATGTCGGTGCTGTTCGATTTTGACGAAGGCATTGCTGTCGGGCTGCTTTCCGGCGGCATGACGCAGTCCGCTGCGCTCGGCACCGGACTGAGTGCGATTTCAGAGCTTCCGATTTCGGCTGAACTCAAAACCACACTTTCAGCGAATGCACCGCTGGCGGATGCGATTACCTATGGATTTGGCGACCTGGGGTTGATCCTGTTCCTGACGGCAATAGGTCCGTGGCTGATGAAAGCCGATCTCAAGAAGGAAGCCCGTGCGCTGGAGCAGAAGATGTCCGGGGGCGAGGCAAAAACAGCAGTATTTTCAGACGTGCTTTTTGCTTTCCGTGCCTACCACGTCGAGCGTTTGGCTGGCATCACTGTCGGCGAACTCGAAGAGCGTTACGCGACAGGGCGCCTCGCGGTGCAGCGCGTGCGGCGCGGCGGGGAGGTGCTGGACATCAGCGCAGGACTGGCGCTGGTGCAGGGCGACGAGATTGTGGTGTCCGGCCGGCGCGGCGTGCTGTCGGCATTCGAGCGTGATGCCGGACCGGAACTGGACGATCCGGAACTGCTGGCAATACCGCTGAAGACAGCCGTGGTGGTGGTCACCAACAAAAACGCCCACGGCAAAACGCTGGCGGTGCTGGCCGCCGATCGAAATCTGGCGCGTGGCGTTTATCTGGAATCAATACAGCGCGGCGAAGTCATGCTGCCGGCCCGGCCGTGGACGGTGGTTGAGCGCGGCGACATCCTGCACATCGTCGGCGCGCCAGAGGATGTGGAGCGTGCGGGTGCGCATATCGGCTTTGTCGAAAAAGACCTGGCGAGGACTGATCTGGCATTTCTGGCCGGTGGCATCTCGCTGGGCATTGTCTTCGGCTTGCTGAAGTTCAACGTCGGAGACATTCCGCTTGGTCTGGGCACGGCCGGTTCGATTCTGGTCATCGGCTTGCTGGCGGGTTGGGCGCGCAGTCGATACCCGGTGTTCGGTTCGATCCCGGAACCGGCGCAACGGCTGCTCGCGGATATCGGATTGATCGTGTTCATCGCGATTATCGGCCTGCATGCAGGGCCGCACGCAGTTGAAGCCTATGAAAAAAGCGGCGGCGCTTACTTCGCCAGCATTTTCTTTGCCGGCATGGTGGTGACGATGATGCCGATTGCTGTGGGTGCGATTTTCGCGCGCAAGGTATTCAACATGAATCCGCTGATGGTGCTCGGTGCGATCGCCGGGGCGCAGACCTGCACGCCGGGACTTAATGCCCTGCGCGACGCCAGCGGCAGCAATATCGGTTCACTGGCTTATACGGTACCGTATGCCATAGGCAATATTTTGCTGACGGTTTGGGGGCCGGTGGTGGTGGCGATCATGTATGCCATACGCGGCTGAATCGGCTTAATCGCGCTTATTGAGCAACCCCGCAGGAGTTGACGATTTTCGTCCTGCGTTCCGTTCCCGCCCCGGGTATTTCGTCTACCATCCACGGTCAATCCACGAGAAATTGATTAATGGCGCAACGTCGTAAATCCCGGCAAGGTGCAAACCCAAAAAAGCCAATCGCGCCGGAAGGAATCGCTGGTGTTCCGAATGCGGCGGTCAGCAGCCGGCTGACTTGGCGTTTTGTGCTTGTGATCGTGGTCGTTGTCGCTGCAGTCGCGGGCGTCGGTTATTGGATTTTGAATCCGATGTCGGTGCAGCAATCAACAGGCGGCGGATCCGCCGCTCCGGCGATTACCGCAAATAATGCAAAACATGTCGGTCGGGAAGCCTGCGTTGCCTGTCATACCGAGCAGGACAAAGCCTGGCAGGGCTCGCATCACCAGTTGGCGATGCAGGAGGCGACCGAAACCACCGTCCTTGGCAATTTCGACAACGCGAAGTTCAAATACTTCGGTGTCGAATCGACGTTCTTCAAGCGTGACGGCAGGTTCATGGTCCGCACCGACGGGCCGGATGGGAAGCTCGCCGACTATGCCGTCAAATACACTTTCGGCGTCACACCGTTGCAGCAATACCTGCTCGAGTTTCCCGGCGGGCGTTATCAGGTGCTGGGCATAAGCTGGGATACGCGGCCCAAAGAAAAAGGCGGACAACGCTGGTTTCATCTGTATCCGGACGAGAAAATCGATCATAAAGACCAGTTGCACTGGACGAGCCAGTACCAGAACTGGAATCTGCAATGCGCGGCTTGCCACTCGTCCAACCTGAAAAAAGGTTACGACGCGGCCAGCAATACGTATAAGACGACCTATAGTGAGATCAACGTTTCCTGCGAGGCTTGTCACGGGCCGGGCTCACGCCACGTAGAGTGGGCACAGAAGGCGAGAGCACCTTACGGCGCCGACAAGGGGCTGGTTGTGTTAAAGAGCCGCTGGAGCGAGGCGTGGAAATTTTCCGGTTCCGATGCGCGGATCGCGCAGCGTGATCAACCTGCGGGCGATGCATTGATGAATGTCTGCGCGTCATGCCATGCCCGCCGTTCGACCATTACCGAGTCTGCCGCGACCGGCGCGCCGCTGGCCGATACACACCGGCTCGCCTTGCTGACCGCGCCGAATTACCACGCGGACGGGCAGCAGCGTGACGAAGTGTTCACCTGGGGGTCATTCCTGCAAAGCAGGATGTATCAACGCGGCGTGACCTGTATGGATTGCCATGAGCCGCATGCGCTGAAGCTGCGCGCGGAGGACAATGCATTGTGTTCGCGTTGCCACAATGCAGCGGTGTTTGATACGGAAAAACACTCGTTTCACAAAGCCGGCACCAAGGGCGCGCAGTGTGTGGAATGCCACATGCCGGCACAGAACTACATGGTGGTGGACCCGCGCCGCGACCACAGTCTGCGTATTCCACGCCCGGATTTATCCGCCAAGCTTGGCAGCCCTAATGCCTGCACGCAATGCCATGCAGACCGTAAACCGGAATGGGCGGCAGCCGCGATGGATGGCTGGTATGGCAAGGCCTGGCGCGACCGGCCGCAGTACGGGGTGACCCTGCATGCGGCAGCGACACAGGGTGCGAAGGCGTTGCCAACACTGTTGGCGCTGGCAGATGATCCGACGACGCCATCGATCGTGAAAGCGACTGCGGCAAGCCTGGCTCAGCCCAACATCCGTCCGGACCATCTGCCTGCCGTTCGCAAGCTGGCCGGAAATTTTGATCCCGACATGCGTATCGCGGCGCTGGGCATGGCGGAACGCTTCGAGCCGACGGTGCGCGTTCAAATCGTTGCGCCGCTGCTGGCGGATGCGGTGCGCGGCGTGCGCATCGAGGCGGCGCGTGTGCTGGCCGATGTCGCTGATGATCAGTTGTCATCCGATCAGCGCCGTCAGCGCGAGCAGGTAACCAACGAATATGTCGCCTCGTTGCAGCAGGATGCCGATTGGCCGGCAGCCAATGTGAACCTGGGAAATCTGCGATTGCGCCAAGGGCGGCCTGACGAAGCCATCGCGCTATTTGAACGCGCGTTGGCGCTGGATCCGCGTTTTGCCGGCGCCTATGTGAATCTGGCCGACACCTATCGCCAGTCAGCACGCGAAAGTGACGCTGAAAAAACATTGCGCCGCGGATTGGCGCAGTTGCCGCGATCGGCAGAACTGCATCACGCGCTCGGTTTGCTGTTGGTGCGCAAAGGCGCATCACAGGCGGCGCTGACGGAACTTGCGGCTGCGGTAAAACTCGCGCCGGAGAGTACCCGCTACGCCTACGTTTATGCGATCGGACTGAATTCAGCAGGCAAACGTGACGCTGCATTAGCGGTACTGAGTGCAGCCGACGTGCGCCAGCCGTATGACCTCGATATCCTTGGGGCCCTGGTGTCGATCAACCGCGATGCAGGAAACGCTCGGGCGGCGTTGCCGTACGCGCGCAAACTGGCCGAGGCGCTGCCGCGTGACCCCGGTGTGACCAAACTCCTGGCGGAGCTTGAGGCCTCAGGGCGGTGACGTCTGAGCAATTGATTTGTATTAAATTTGTATTAATTGTATAAAATCAGTTTTGATATGCTTTACCGGTCCTTTGAGTGTCGGTTAACCTGAATCTGTAGTTTGCGCGGGCAACGGGCAGGGTTGTTGTCGCGTATAACGTTGCAACTTTTGAGATTGTAAAACTCTATATGAATCAAATAATTAGATGGTTTGGCGTGCTGTTCTCCGTCCTGGTACTCGGTTTTTCGTTTTCGGCCGTGGCCCAGCAGAAGAAACCACCCAATATCCTGATCATCTGGGGCGAC
>CAZHFZ010000016.1:0-68627 GCA_964531455.1 uncultured Bordetella sp. | reverse complement strand
CCAAAACCATCAGGATGGTGATTCCGTTTGCTGCCGGCGGCAACACCGACATCATCGGGCGGATCTTCATCCCGAAAATGGCGGAAATCATCGGCCAGCAAATCATCATCGACAACCGCGGCGGCGCAGGGAGCATCATCGGCACCGAGGCGGTCATGCGCGCGGCGCCTGACGGTTACACACTGCTGCTGGCTTCGGCTGCGCATACCATCAATCCGTCGATGGTCAAAAAGCTGCCCTACGATTCGATCAAGGACTTCACGCCGCTGGGCGTAGTCGCCGACGTACCCACTGCATTTGTGCTCCACCCCTCGCTGCCGCCGAGAAACGTCAAGGAATTCGTCGCTCTCGCCAAAGCGCGGCCCAACGACATCTTCTACTCGACCTCGGGCATCGGCACTGTAGGCCACCTTGCTGCGGAACTGCTGATCTCGACCGCCGGCATCAAGTTGACCGCTGTCCACTACAAAGGCACCGGCCCGTCGATGGTCGACCTGGTCGGCGGCCACATTCAGATGCAGTTCCCGAGCATGCCTGCCGCCGTTCCCTATGTTGCCTCCAACCGCATGCGCATGATCGCGCAGACCGGCGAGAAACGTTCACCGGCGGCACCCACTGTTCCGACCATGGTGGAACAGGGCTACAAGGATTTCATCGTCTCCAGCGGCTTTGCGATGTTTGGCCCGGCCAACCTGCCGAAGCCGATCGCCGACCGTATCAATGCGGCAATGGCGCAGGCGCTGAAAGATCCCAGAGTCAACAAGACACTGCTTGAGCAGGGCGCTGAACCCACCGGCACCACGCCTGAATCGCACGACAAATTCAACCGCGCCGAAATCCAGAAATGGATCAAGGTCGTACGCGACGCCCGGATTGAAATGCAGTAACGCTGCCGCGACACAGCACGTGGGTTAGAATTCGGGGCTTAACGCCCCGTTTTCTTTTTTACAGAATCGACCATGACCACACTCGACTTCCAGTTCCCCTATACCTCGCAACGCATGCCGGTTCTGGCACGCAATGCCGTCGCCACTTCCCAGCCGCTCGCCGCACAGGCCGGCCTGCGCATGCTGCTCAAGGGCGGCAATGCTGTTGACGCGATCCTCGCCACAGCGATTTCACTGACTGTGCTGGAACCCACCAGCAACGGCATCGGCAGCGATGCCTTCTGCATTCTGTGGGATGGCAAAAAACTGCACGGCCTGAATGCTTCCGGCCGCTCGCCTGCCGGCTGGACTCCGGATCGTTTCAAAGGCGCGCAGGCGATGCCGCAACGCGGCTGGGATTCGGTCACAGTGCCGGGTTGCGTGTCGGCTTGGGCGGAAATGTCACAGAAGTTCGGCAAACTGCCCTTCGCCGATCTTTTTGAACCGGCAATCAAATACGCCAGCGATGGCTATATGGTCTCACCGACCATCGCGCGCCTGTGGGCCAATCAGGTGCCGGAACTGAAAAACCAGCCCGGCTTCGCAGAAGCCTTCATGCCGCGCGGTCGTGCGCCGCTGCCCGGAGAGAAGTTTTCGTTCCCGGCTCAGGCCAAAACCCTCGCCCGCATCGCCGAGACCAAAGGCGAAGCATTCTACAAAGGCGATCTCGCGGAAAAAATTGTCGCCTGGTCCAAGCAGCACGGCGGCGCAATGACCATGGACGATCTGGCAAGCCACACGCTGGACTGGGTTGAGCCCGTCGGCATTGACTACCGCGGCTACACGCTGCACGAGATTCCGCCCAACGGCCAGGGCATTGCCGCGCTGATTGCGCTGGGTATCCTGGAAAACTTCGATGTTGCAAAACTGCCGGTTGATTCACCGGACAGCATGCACCTGCAGATCGAAGCAATGAAACTGGCTTTCGCCGACATCAACGAATACGTATCCGATCCGTCGACCATGCGCATCAGCCCGGCTGAAATGCTCGACAAGGCTTACCTGAAAAAACGCGCACAGCTGATCGACATGAAAAAAGCGCAGGCACCGACTTTCGGCAACCCGTCCAAGGGCGGCACGGTTTACCTGACCGCGGCCGACGAGTCCGGCATGATGGTCTCGTATATCCAGTCAAACTTTGCCGGCTTCGGTTCCGGCGTTGTGGTACCCGGCACCGGTATCAGCCTGCAGAACCGCGGCTTCGGATTCAGCCTGAAACCGGAACACGCCAACGTCGTCGCCCCGCGCAAACGTCCTTTCCACACCATCATCCCCGGCTTCCTGACCAAAAACGGCAAACCGCTGATGAGCTTCGGCGTCATGGGCGGCTCGATGCAGGCGCAGGGCCACATGCAGGTCGTATCGCGCATGGTCGATTACGCGCAGAACCCGCAAGCTGCCGCTGACGCGCCGCGCTGGCGCATCGACACCGGCCTGAAAGTCGGCATTGAGTACGGCGTTTCCGCAGAAACCATCGCCGAACTTCGCGGCCGCGGCCATGACATGCCCCAGGCTGACCGCTGGTCGACCGATTTCGGCCGTGCCCAGCTGATTTACAAGATGGAAGACGGTTATTTCGCGGCTTCCGAGCGACGGACTGACGGCCAGGCCGTAGGCTTCTGATCGCATCACTTCAGGGAAAACAATAATGCGCCGATACATCAGCAAACTGCTTGCGGCCACCTTGGTTTCAACCACGCTGCTGATGAATGCGGTTTCGGCACAAAGCAATCTGCCGCCGGTTCCTCCTGCGGTCGACGAGGCCTACGCCAGGATCACTGCACGCGGCGAAGTCAGCGCCGCGATGGCAACAATCCGCGAGGCCGGCGTACGCATGTTCGAAGAACAGATCCGCATCAACGAGATACCGGCACCGCCGTTCAAGGAACAGGTGCGTGCCGAGTACTACCTCAAGCGCATGCGCGAGTTGGGCCTGCCCAAGGCTTACATCGACAAGGAAGGCAACGTCATCGGCATCCGCGCCGGCAGCGGCGGCGGACCGAAACTGGTGGTCTCCGCCCACCTCGACACCGTGTTTCCTGAAGGTACTGACGTCAAAGTCCGCGAGAAAGACGGCCGCTTTTACGCGCCGGGTATCGGCGATGACGCACTGGGCCTGACCAACCTGCTGACCATGCTGGAAACGCTGAACAAGCACAACATCCGCACCGTGGGCGACATTATTCTGGTCGGCACCGTCGGCGAAGAGGAACTCGGCGACCTGCGCGGCGTAAAGGCGCTGTTTCGCGACATGAAGGACATTGACGGCTTCATCTCTCTAGACGGCGTCGGCCTCGGTCGCATTGTTGCCCAGGCCACTGGCAGCCACCGCTATCTGGCGACCTTCAAGGGCCCGGGCGGACACAGTTTCTCCGCCTTCGGTCTGCCCAGCGCGATCCACGCGATGGGCCGTGCGGTGAGCAAGATCGGCGATCTGGTTCCCCCTGATGAACCGAAAACCACATTCACCGTCGGCACCGTCAACGGCGGCACCTCGGTCAACGCCATCGCTGCGACCTCAACCATCGGTATCGATATCCGCTCCAACAGCAATGCCGCACTGCTCGAGTTCGAGAAAAAGGTGCTGACCGCGCTGCAAGAAGCGGCAAACGAAGAAAACGCCCGCTGGAAGGCTGCTGCCGCCAACCAGATCAACGTGGAAATCAAACAGGTCGGAAACCGCCCTGCGGGCATGACTCCGGTTGATTCGCCTATCGTCACCGCAGCCCGCGCTGCATTCCCGCGCGTAGGCGCCCAGTTGCGCTCGATCACTGCATCAAGCACCGACTCCAACACCCCGATGTCACTGGGCATTCCGGCAATTACGCTGAGTTCCAGCGGCACCGGCGGCGGCAGCCATTCACCCGGCGAGTGGTATTCGCCGGTCAACAACCACGTCGGCGCGCAAAACATCTTCCTGCTGACAGTAGCGCTCACCGGCCTGGACGGCGTCACACAGCCGCTGCTGCCCAAGCGCGCACGCTGAACCCGGAGCCTGCCCCCATGAAATATTCCCTCGGTGATCGCAAGGTCGTATGCAAGGGCGATTACTGGATCGCCCCCTCTGCCACGGTCATTGGCAGCGTGGTGCTGGAAAACAATGCCAGCATCTGGTGGAACTGCGTGTTGCGCAGCGACAACGAGAACATCACCATTGGCGAAAACTCGCAGGTGCAGGACGGCTCGGTGCTTCATGCGGATCCCGGCTTTCCGCTGACGCTGGAGAAAAACGTCAGCGTCGGCCACATGGCGATGCTGCACGGCTGCACCATTGGCGAAGGCAGCCTCGTCGGCATCGGTGCGGTGATCCTCAATGGCGCAAAAATCGGCAAGAACTGCCTGATCGGCGCACGCGCCTTCATCGGTGAGGGCAAGGAAATCCCCGACGGTTCCATGGTCCTGGGCATGCCCGGCAAGGTGGTGCGTCAGCTCTCGCCCGAGGAAATAGCGCGCATCAACCGCATCGCCGATCACTACGTGCAAAACTTCAAGCGATTCCGCAGCGAACTCAAAGAAGACCTCTCCTGAACCAACCGCGAGAGCCGCGATGTCCGAGATGGCAAAATACGGATTCAGGATCAAAACGCGCGGCGGCATGACCGTCGAGAACCTGGTCGTGCAGGCGCGATCAAGGGAAGATGCTGAAGCGCGGATACGCCAGATTTACCAGCATTGTGAAATTCTGGAGTGCAGTGAAATTGCAGCGGCTAACCGCGGCGAAGGCGTTGATCTTGAAGGGATGATTTCACTGATCAGCAAACAGAACGATCCGCGCTGATCGCCCCGCCGATCAACTTCAGCTGCGGCGGGTATGCACCAGATGCAGGCCTGCAACCAAAGGCCGCCTTGCCGCCGCCTCCTGCTCGGCCGACAGCGCCGTGCGTGCGCCGGGCGGCACGGTTCTCACCGCAGTACGCGGCTTGGCGACACCGGTATTCACGAATCCGACCGAAACCAGTTCGTCCAGCAGTTCGGAATAATTACGGGCGCCACGACTTGCCGGCGCGTGCTCAAAAACATCCTGGTTGCTGGCAGGACTTTCCGCAAGACTCACATTTTCCGCAATCCGTGTGGCGCAGACTTCTTCGCCGTAGCGTTGCCGCAACTGCGCCTCGATGTCCACCGCCATGCGGCGTCGCGCATCGTAACGGGTGATCAGGTAACGGCGCGGCACACGACGCTTGAGTACTTGCTCAAGCGCCTTCAGGGTACGCTCCATCTGTAACGCCCCCTTCATCGCCAGATAATCCGCAGAAATCGGGATCAACACGCCGTCTGCGGCAAAAACGCTGCTCAACGACAACACACCGAGCATCGGGCAGGAATCCATCAGCACCGGGTGTCCAGCCGGCTCACGCTCCAGTGCCAATGCCAACCGGTTCAGTGCCGCCGGACCTTTGCCGAACTGCGTATCGACTTTGGACAGTTCGATGTGTGAAGGCACCAGCCGCCAGCCATTGCGCGTGGAACAGGTCAGCGCGGACAGCGGCGCACCGTGCGCATACAAGCCGTAAAGACTGGCATCCGCGCGCGGCACTCCCACGCCGCAAACGGCAGTGAGATGGGCTTGCGGATCAAGGTCAATGACGAGCGGATCGTCGCCACGGCGCATCAGCAACCCGGCAAGGTTCAGCGTCGTCGTTGTCTTGCCGACGCCGCCTTTCTGATTGAACACCGCGATACGCGCCACGCGACCCCCAACTGTCATGAGCGACCCTGCATCGTGTGAATAACGCAAGGGAGAATCGGGATTTTGCGCTGAAAATCAGTCTGTTGGCAACATGACTTGCAGCCGCTCGTGAGGATTACTTGGCAACTGCTTGTAGTTTATGCCCGGAAAAATGCAAAGATGCCAAACGTCACTATTTTGTCATTAAAAAACAATATGTTATAAATTCTGCCACTGATGGGCAAAAATCGCCTGATCGAAACACCGGCAATT
Organism: uncultured Bordetella sp.; assembly: GCA_964531455.1. Taxonomy (GTDB): domain Bacteria; phylum Pseudomonadota; class Gammaproteobacteria; order Burkholderiales; family SG8-41. The sequence goes on along the minus strand of CAZHFZ010000016.1, from coordinate 62,759 downwards.
CGGACATCGGGTGAATATGGAAAAAAGCAGGATATGCAATTTTCTGCACAAATCACAGCGCATGCAGCTCAACGGCCCGCTATTGATCACCGGCCATTACGTATAAAAACGCTGACGCAAAACAACAATTACGGCAAATCAGTATTTACGAATTTTCAACAAACAAGCATGCAATTTGAGCTTATGGAACGCTGTAACGTGCTGTTCCAATGGCGACTTAAGTCAAATTCGTATATCCTTCGCAAAATCAAAAGGGGAAATAAAAATGGTGTTTTATGCGTTTTACGTCATCGCGATCATTGTGCTGATTCTTCACTTCACGGGGTGGCTGAAGCGCAATAATCTGGAGTGGCTGATCCTGGCGCTTGCGGTATCGGTATTCCCCGTAGTCATTTTCCTGCGCTGACCTTCTAGCACTGCCCTACTTTGCCAGCAGGCTGACCCCGCTGGCGAACAGCATCACCGCCAATACCCTTCCAAACGTGTCGCTGTCGACTTTGTTGCCGACACGTTCGCCCACTACAGTGCCTGCCCAGACCAGAGGCAGAAGGACAACGAACAGCAGCAGCGCCTGACTGTCGTAAAAGCCTGCCCACGCATACCCGCCGATCCGGGCAATCATTTCAAAGAACCACAAAGCTGCAACCGTTGCCCTGAAACCCGCGCGGGTGACCCCACGGGCATTGACATAGATCACCACCAGCGTCCCGCCGCCGCCGCCGAACAAGGTGTCGAAAAAACTGCCGAAAAACCCGGCGGGCATGGCCCAGCGCTGCGAGCAGCGCAACTGCGGCAGCCCGAGCACGCTGACGGCAATCATGTACAGCGAATATAGAACCAGAAATCCGCCCAGCATGGCCACCAGCATCCGGTTATCGAGCACGGCAAACAACCAGAGGCCAAGAACGGCACCCACGATGGTCGGCGGCACCAGCAGCCATAACTCCGGCCACACCACCTGCTCGCGATCGCGGATCAGCATGACCACAAAAAGCACGAAAACGAGCAGGCTGCACAGTGGAACAGCCAGTTGCAGCGGAATCACGAATGCCAGAAGCGGTACGGCAATCATGCCGGCACCAAACCCCGACATGCCACGGACAACAAACGCACCGAACACGACTGCAGCTACCCAGGCGAATTGCGCGTAACTCAGTCCACTCATCATGTCATTTGATCAGCAGCGCAAAACCGCTTGCCAGAAGCACGGCGCCTATGGCGCGATTGAAAGAGGCCGGATTGAAGCGCCGGATCAACCGTGCGCCCAGCCATGAACCGGCCAGCATCATCGGCAAAGCTGCAGCCAACAACAGCATGACATGCCGGTCGTAAAGGCCCAGCGCTGCGTAACCCGCCAGACGCGTTACACCCTGGAAAAGCATGATGGAGGTAATGGTGACGCGGAATGCGTCTCGCCCCAGACGCAGGGTGTTCAGATAGATCACATACATCGGCCCGGCGGCGCCGCCAAACAGCGCACCGATCAGTCCTGCCGACGTACTGGTGATAACAGCCACGGCCGACAGCCACTGCTTTGGAACATTGAATTCTCGACCGGAAAAAACGAGAACATATAACGCATACAGCACGACAAAAACACCCAAAGCCCGACCGAGCGGTTGCGGGTCAAATACCCTCAACACGTAAAGCCCGGCGAGAACGCCGATCAGGCTGCCCGGCATTACACGCCAGATCGCCGACCAAACGATATGGCGCCAATCAGCGATACCATGACCTATCGACGAGAGCATGTTGAGCACGGTGACCACCGGCACGGTCACCGGGACCGGAAATACCAGCGCGAGCAACGGCACAGCAATCGCGCCGCCACCGAAACCCGTGCCTCCGCGAACCGCAAATGCGACGGTCACCACTGCCCCGCAAAAAACCAGTTGCCAGACTGAAAGGGATTCCATCTTAATCCCCGGCACGCATGGCGCGTTTACCCGCATGCAGTGCGAACAGTGTCAGCACCGCAATCACGATGACCGCACCAAATGTTGCGGTATAGCTGCCGATGGTTTTGTAGACCAGCGTAAACACGGTGGGACCGGTAAGGATGCCTGCGAAATTCCAGACCATTGCGCCACCGGTCACCAGACTGACTTGTCCTGCAGGGCTGCGTCTGGCGACCTCAGCGGTATACAGGCCGTTCCAGCCGATAGCTGTAGCACCGAATACCGCATACAACAGCGCCGTCAGCCAGACCGGCCAGCCCGGTGTCAGAAAAAAAATCGCTGCGCAACAAACCACTGATCCCAGAGTCAGATACTGCAACGCCGCCATGCAATCCCCGCTGCGATCGGCAATCCAGCCCCAGGCTATTCGCCCCAGCACACCGGCAATCTGTGCCACCGAAAGCATCAATCCGGCTTCGACAAGCGTGTAACCATTCTCTCCGACCAGCATCACCACCGTAAAGGTACTGACGCAAAGCTGAATAAACGCCAGACAAAAAGCCGCAACGCCCAGCCAGCGCAATGCAGGCATGCGCCATACCAGCAACACGCCGTCAAAAACACGCGCCTGAACCGGAAGATCCGGGCGGCGGTCATCATCCCAGTCGCTGCGGGGCCACTGCATCGCGAGCATGGTAAGCAGTGCTGACGCCAGAACCAGAACCAGCGCCCAGCGCCACCCCCAGGACAGCGTGACCACTGGCGCGATCAATGCCATCAAGGCCCATGCCAGCGGAACACCGGTCTGCTTCAGGGAAAAAATGAAATTGCGATGCTGCGGCGGACTGAAACGGAACAGCAGATGCGCCGCAGCCGGCAAATTGATGCTCATCGCCAAGCCGATGATTACCGAGGCCACAGCAAGAGACGTCACACTGCCGTGCAGGGCGACAGCCATGCCAATGGCACAGCAGGCCATACCCACCTGGGTTGTGCGACAACCACCGTAACGCGAGACCATCCACGTAAACAGCATGGAACCCAGCATCGCCGCACCGTAGATCACACTCATCTGATAACCGATCAGCGATGTCTCCACGCCAAGATTGCGTGCGAGTTCGGGGGCAATCACCGGAAATACCGCCGCCCCCATAGCACCAGCAACCTGTGCTGCAGTAGTTGCAGCAACCACGGCGGTGACAGTGCTCGACGGATAGAGCCCATCCCGGCTCATGACGAACGGTCCGCTCGAACCGCAAATGCCGCCATTGTTGCGCTGATCAACGCACCGATCGCCAGATAGCCGAACATCTCCGTGTAACTGCCGATAACAAGGTAAGCCGCAGCAAACAGGGCCGGGCCGACCAGAATACCCGCAAAAATCCAGACCATGACCCCACCCGTCGCCACGCTGACCATGCCGGGAGGACTGAGCCGCGCAATCTGTGCGTGCATGACCCCGTTCCAGCCATAGGCCACAACCCCGAACAATACATAGAAGAAACCCAGAACGAATGTCGGCCAGGACGCCGAAATGTACACACTGACGATACAGCCTACTGCTGCCGCCAGGCTGGTCAGGATCAGCACGGCAATCGCGTGGCCACTGCGGTCAGCAAGCCAGCCGAAAGACAGGCGCCCGGCCATACCGGCCGTTTGTATCAGGGACAGCATCACGCCGGCTGCAACAAGGCTGTAGCCCACATCATGCACCAGCAGATTGACGGTAAACGTACCCACGCAAAGCTGGACCAGAGAAAAAAAGAAGGCCGCAAAACCCAGATAACGCAGCGTCGGGTATTGCCACAGCACAATCACGCCAGTCAGCAGATTGGTACGGCCCGCCGCATGTGGATCACGATCATCGTCCCAGAACCGGCGCCACCGCCCGAGCAGCAGCGCTGTGGAAACCGAGTAAACCAGTATCGCAAGCAGCGGCACCTGCCAGCCAAACGACAGCGTTAATGTCGGCGCAACCAGTGCAATGGTCGCCCAACCCAGCGGCACGCCCGTCTGCTTGATCGAAAAAATCAGGTTGCGGTGCCGGGGAGGACCAAAGCGGAACAACAGGTGTGCAGCCCCGGCTGCAGCCAGCGCATTGCTGGCGCCTATGCATAACGCCGCAATCGGCATCACCCACAATTCTCCTGCAAGCGTGGCAATCATGCCGATCGCGGAGAGCCAAAGCGCCACCTGCATGGCGCGGCAGGCGCCCCAACGCAGCACGATGTTGCCGACAGCACCGGATGCCAGCATTGCCGCACCGAACAGCAGGCTGATCTGATAACCCACATAGGAGGCATCAACGCCAAGCATCACCGCCAACTGCGGCGCCATCACCGGAAAAATAGCGATGCCCATGGCTGACGCCATTTGCGCCGCTGTCGTAGCCATGACCACTACGGCGACGGCAGGTTGCAACCCGGCAGTATCCTGCGATAAACCGGCAGAACCCATCAGGCGCTCCGACCTGAGCCCGCAGCCCGTTGTGCCAGCCACAGCAGAAACAGCGCGACTATGGCCGCGGCGGGCACCAGCAAAAACGTCTGGCTGTAGCTGCCAATGCCGCCGTAAGCCGCAGCAAACGCTGCGGGACCGATCAGCACACCGGCAAAAACGAAAAAAGTCGTTCCTGCGGCGACCACGCTCGCCATTCCATGAGGGCTGAGTCTTGCGGCTTCGGCATGAAACACGCCATTCCAGCCCACGGCCGTGGTTCCGATGATGAAAAACAACAGGTACATCAGCCCCTTGTTCCAGGACGGATCGAAATACACCAGGACCAGCGTAGACAGAAAGGTCACCACACAAATGATCATCAACACCGTGAGGCTGCTGCCCAGCCGGTCTGCCATCCAGCCCCAGCAAATGCGCGACGCCGAACCGCCGACCTGAACTACCGACAGCAAGACCCCCGCCTCTACCAGACCCAGTCCGCCCTCAGCCACCAGGTAAATCACCGTAAAACTCAGGACACAGCGCTGGATGCCGGAGAAAATCATTGCCACCAGGGAAATCCAGCGCAGGCTGGGGCGATGCCACACCAGCGGCACACCTCCAAATGCAGCTTTGTCACCACCACCGTCGCCACGCTGATCGCTATCCCATTGCGCCCGATAGCGCTGGATGAAAACCAGCAACGCAATGATCAGTGCGGCAATGACAACCAGCGACCAGCGATATCCGAAATGAACGGCAATGCCCGGCGCAGTCAGGGCGGTTATGACGCCACCGACGGGCACGCCAGTCTGCTTGATCGAAAACATGATGTTGCGCCGTTCAGGCGGCGTATAGGTGACCAGCATGTGGGCTGCGGCAGGATTGATCATGCCCATCCCCACACCAACCGCCGCCGAACCGAGCGCAATCGCGGAAACGTCAGGCACCGCAAACAGCATCATGCCCAGACCGCAACAAAGGATCGCCAGTTGCGTTGCACGCGCCGCGCCGAAACGCAGGACTATGTTGCCGCCGACCATGGTAGCCAGCGTCGCGACCCCGAAGGTCAGGCTGACCTGATAACCAATCAGCACCGGGCTTACTGCCAGCGCTTCGGCCAGTTTGGGTGCAATCGTGGGCAACAGGATGTTCGACATCGCCACGATCATCTGTGCAGTGGTCGCAACTGCAACGACCATCCACGGGCCGGGCATGGAAACGGCTTTCATCACGACCGGTCTTTCGAGGAAATCATTAATTCGGAGGAATACCTGCATTGTGGTGAGTGCGGACGCAAGGTGCAAGGCAGGTTTTCACGATGCGGTCTTATCTTAAACCGACCTTTCGCCGGGTTATCTGAAGCACATCACGAAAACTCATGATCGCGGCACGGAATATCCCCGTTGACATGTCAGAGAAGTGGTCCTAATATTTCAGAAGAATGGCCACCATAAAGACCATGCCCCTTCTCAGCGACCGCGCTTACGAGCGCGTGAAGCACGACATCATCTGCTGCCTATACGCACCGGGCACCGAAATATCCGAAGCCCAGCTCTGCCTTCAATACAAGCTCGGCAAAGCCCCGGTACGAATGGCGCTCTCGCGACTGGCGCATGACGGCCTGGTGCGCGCCATTCCCCGCCGCGGTTACATGGTGACCCCGGTCACACTGAAGGACATACAGGACGTATTCGAACTGCGTCTGCTGCTTGAACCTCCGGCAGCGAGACTCGCTGCCGGTCGCGTCGATGCCAAGCGCCTCCGCGTGCTGGACGAAATCTGCCGCTCGGGCTACCAATCCGGCGAACCGAAAAGCATTGCGCGGTTTCTGGAAGCCAACAAAGAATTCCACGTGGCGATTGCGCAGGCCGCCGGCAACGCCCGGCTGGTGCATTCAATCGATCAATTACTCGACGAAATGACCCGGCTGCTGCATCTGGGCCTTGGCGTGCGCAACCGCTCCCAGGAAATGCAGCATGAACATCGAACGCTGCTGCGCGCCCTGGTTCGCGGCGATGGCGCAACCGCTGAACAGATTTGCCGCGAACAGATTGAAACCGCCCGCGAAATGGTACTTAAAGCAATCATGAACAGCAGCTCAGTGATGAACTTCGCGATTACCGCAGACGCCTGATCATGCAATCACAGCTACAGCAACTGATCCGCCATCTCGATGCCGCCGTTGCAGCGCCTGCGCAGGAACTGCCCGGCGCAGTAACCGCCGCGCTGGGCAATGCCGTGGCGGGCGGCAAGTGGCTGTTGCCCGAACAACAGCGCGCCGGTCAGGATCATTACACCCGGCACGTGATTTACGCCGACCCCGAAGACCGCTACACCATCGTTTCCATTGCATGGGGCAGCGGCCAGCAAAGTCCCATCCACGCACACCATACCTGGTGCGGGGTGGCGGTTTACTGCGGAACCGTGGTCGAAACGTTCTACGAAATCGCCGGCAACAACGCCCCGCCCCTCGCCCTGCGCAGCATGGTGAGGGAATCCGGTACGCTGAGTTTTGATGGCGACCTCAAGGGCATACACCGCATCGCCAATGCTACGCAGGACGTGGCTGTTTCGATTCACGTTTACGGCGTCGGCGGAGCACGCATCACAACCGACGTCAACCGCGTTTTGGGTTAGGCGAATCGCGAATCAGGATTCATAATTACACTATCGCCTATGCGCCTTGCGCGCTTGCTTCAGGCACAGCTTGACCAACATCACCCAACGGAGAAATGCAATGAAAGCAGTAGTACTGCGGGAACACGGCGGCCTCGACAAACTGGAATACGTGGCCGATTTCCCGGACCCCACGGTATGTGAAGGCCATGTCGTCATCCGGGTCAAAGCCACCTCGTTCAACTATCACGACGTCTTCACCGTGCGTGGCATGCCCGGCATCAAGGTGCCGTTCCCGATGATCATCGGCCTCGATTTGGCCGGTGAAATCCTTGATGTCGGCGCCGGCGTCACCGGCTGGAAGGCCGGCGACCGCGTTCTGGTCAATCCGCTGAACAAGAAAAAAGGCCTGATGGGCGAAATGATGCATGGCGGTCTCGCCGAGAAATGCCTGGTTTCAGCTGACCAACTCATCAAGATGCCGGACAACGTGAGCTTTGAGCAGGCTGCCTCGCTGCCGGTTGCCTACGGCACCGCTCACCGCATGATCATCACCCACAACACCATCAAGAAGGGCGACAAGGTTCTGGTGCTCGGCGCCAGCGGCGGCGTCGGCACCGGTTGCGTACTGCTGGCCAAGATGCTCGGCGCGGAAGTCATTGCCTGCGCCTCCAGCGCGGACAAGATCCAGCGCCTCAAGGACCTCGGCGCCGATCACGTGATCAACTACAAGGAAACCGACTTCTCGAAGTGGGCCGTCGAGAAATTCGGCAAGCCGCAGCGCCGTAACTATGAAGGCGGCGTCGACGTGGTGATCAACTTCACCGGTGGCGATACCTGGGCGCCTTCACTGAAATGCGTCAAGCGCGGCGGCAAGATTCTGGTCTGCGGCGCCACCGCCGGCTACGACCCGAAGGAAGACCTGCGCTACATCTGGAGCTTCGAACTCCAGGTCGTCGGCTCGAACAGCTTCTATGACGACAACCTGAAAGCGCTGATGGAGCTGATTCAGGAAGGCAAGATGAAGCCGGTGATCGACGAAGTACTGCCACTGGAAAAAGCCGCACAGGGCCTGAAGCTGATCGAAGACCGCGAAGTCTTCGGCAAAGTCATCATCACCCCCTGAACGAAAAGTCATGGCTGTCCCCCGTCCTGAACCGCGGGGTTACCCGGGCAACCTGGGAACCCCGTTCATCGCGCATTCCGGCAGTACGCGAAATGCGCTGATCGACCTGCGTGACCCCGGTTCTGAACGGGAGCACAGTTATGCCGCTCTCGATGCCCAGGCCAATGCCGTTGCGCGCGGACTGGTCCGCCGCGGCCTGAAGGCCGGCGACCGCATCTGCATCCTGTCGTTGAACCGGGCAGAGTTTGTCACCACGCTGCTCGGCGCAATGCGCGCAGGCGTGATTCCGGTACCGGTCAACATCAAGCTTGCTGCCGAAACGGTGCGTTACATCGCAAACGACGCCGGTGCAAAGCTGGCGTTTTGTGAATCGGCTTACCGTCATCTGCTGCCGACGGATCTTCAAGCAATCGCTTTCGACGACAGCTGCATCTTCAGTGAATTTCTCGACCCCGGTCCCTTTACTGCGGTCGAACCCGGTCCCGACACCGTCGCCATACAGCCTTATACCTCCGGCTCGACCGGCAAACCCAAAGGCGTGCTGCTCAGTCACTACGGCCAGAACTGGAGCCGCCGGATCCTCGCGCACACCCGCGGCACCAGCGAAAACGACGTCATCCTTGTCGCCGCGCCGCTATATCACAAGAATGCACTGAACGCGATCAAGCAGGGATTGACTGCCGGCGCCACGCTGGTGCTGATGCCGCAGTTCAATGTGGAACACTACATTGCGGCGATCGAACGCTTTCACTGCACGGTCATATCCGGTGTGCCGACAATGATTTCGATGCTGTTGGCCCGCAAGGAATTGCTGACCAACACCGACACCACCTCGGTGCGCACCGTAATGATGGGGTCCGCACCGTCGTCACCACAATTGCTGGCCGACATCCGCATACACTTCCCCAACGCCGAACCACTGGTGGTTTATGGCGTGACCGAGGGCGGCCCCGTGCCCTTGGGCCCGCACTCCGACAACAAACCGCGTCCGATGGGCTCGATCGGCGTGCCCTACCCCGGCACCGAAGCGAAACTGATCAATGGCCCGAATGCCGACGAAGGTGAACTGCTGCTGAAAAACCCGGGCATCCTGCTGGGCTATCACAACCTTCCCGACGAATCGGCGAAGCGCCTGCAAGGCGGCTGGTACCACACCGGTGACGTCTGCCGCCGCGACGCCGGGGGCTTCTACTTTTTTGTCGGTCGCACCGATGACATGTTCGTCTGCGGCGGTGAAAACATATTCCCGATCGAAGTGGAACGCCTGCTCGAACGCCACCCGGCCGTGCATCAGGCCTGCGTCATGCCCTTCAGCCATGAACTGAAAGGCCAGGTCCCCTATGCGTTTATCGTGCAGCGCGCCGGCCAGAAAGCGACCGAGGACGAAATCCGCCAGTTCGCACTCAAGAACGGCCCGGTTTACCAGCACCCGCGCCGGGTGTTTTTCCTCGAACAACTGCCGCTTGCCGGCACCAATAAAATCGACCGCGACCGGCTGCGCAGCATCGTCGCCAGCGCTGGCGACAGTGCTGAGAAGAATTCATCAGCAGCCTGATTATTTATAGGTTGCATCCAGTCACCCAGTAGTCTTCAATCCTGAATCGAACCGGAGCCCGTAATGACCGATACCAAACCTTCACTCGAACAACTTCAAAAGCTGATCAGCCGCGGTCCGTTCAACCAATGGCTCAACTTCACATTCCTCAAAGCCGACGATTCCGGCATCGAGGTCACGGCAACATGGCGTGAAGAGTGGGTGGTCAACCCCGAGCGCAAATATACCCACGGCGGCATCCTCGCCGCGATTGTTGACGTCGTCGCCGACTACGCCATCGCCGCGCAACTGGGCCGTCCGGTGCCGACCATCGACATTCGCGTCGATTATCACAAGGCTGCAATGCCCGGCGACCTGACCGCCAAGGGTCGCGTCGTGCGCAGCGGCAGCCAGTATTCGACAGCCGAAGCCTATGTCTATGACAAGGACGGCGCACTGGTTGCCAGCGGTCGCGGCACCTACTTCACCGCGCCGCCGAAATAAATCGCGCAATGCCCGAGGTTCTTGAAAACAGGATTCATGCGCGCAGCACCGCCCGCATTCTGCGTCTCGACCTGTTGATGCAGCGGCTGGCGCTGGTCGGCGCCATTCTCGGTGTTTGGTGGTTGCTCGCATTGGGCGTGCCGCACTACATCCTGCCCGGCCCGGTCCGGGTATGGAATTCCCTGATGCAGATTTCGGCCAACGGCGATCTGTGGAGCAACCTGGGCATTACGCTGGGACGCGTTGGCACCGGCTTCATCCTTGCCACGGTGATCGGTCTGCCGCTGGGCATTCTGTTCGGCGCCAACCGTCGCCTCGGCGAGTTCTTCGAACCGGTCATTCCGGTAATGAACACCGTGTCATCGGCAATCTGGGCCATTTTTGCGATTATCTGGTTCGGCGTATCGAATGCCACAACAATCTTTGTGGTGTTCATGACCGCGATGCCGCTGATCATCACCAATGTCTGGCAGGGTACGCGCACGGTCAACGCCGATTTCATCGAACTGGCCCACGTGCTGCGCATGCCGTCGTGGAAAGTGATGGTCAAGATCTACCTTCCGACCATCCTGCCTTATTTCTTCTCCGGTGCGCGGCTGGCCTTCGGATTCGGCTGGCGGGTATCGCTGGTCGCTGAAACGCTCGGCTCCTCCAGCGGTGTAGGATATCGCCTGCGCCAGGCTGCCGATCTGATCCAGACTGATCAGGTATTCGCCTGGACCCTGACCCTGGTGGTAATGATGGCCGCGCTCGAAATGGGCGTGTTGCGCCCGCTGGAAGACCACCTGTTTCGCTGGAAAAAGGAAGCTGAAAACCAATGAGCACCCCACGCAGCGCCGCGCCGCCCCGCCGCCTCATCGTCGCCATGACCGGCGCATCGGGCTCGGTCTATGGCATCCGCATCCTTGAACGTCTGCGGCAACTCGGCGGTTGGGAAACCCATCTTGTCGTTTCAGAAGCAGGCGTGCTCAACGCCTTCCAGGAATACGGCATGGACCGCAAGGCGCTGCACAAGCTGGCTGACGTCACGCATAACGTGCGCGACATCGGCGCCACCATCGCCAGCGGCTCCTTCATCACCGCGGGCATGGTCATCGCACCCTGTTCGATGAAAACCCTCGCCGGCGTGGCCCACGCCTTCGCCGACAACCTGATCACCCGCGCCGCCGATGTGATCCTGAAGGAAAGACGCCGGCTGGTGCTGATCACCCGGGAGACGCCGCTTAACCTCGCCCACATCCGCAACATGGAAATGGTGACGCTGATGGGCGGCGTGATTTTCCCGCCCGTTCCCGCGTTCTACAGCGGCGGGAAAACCGTTGATGACCTGGTCAATCATTCGGTGGGCCGCGTGCTTGACCTGTTCGACGTCGAACACAACTCCATTCCACGCTGGGCCGGCGTCACTGGCCCTGCCGAACTCAAGGACAAGAAAAAATAATGAAAGATGCGATGAAGCCCCTGCCTTACGCCAACGAAACCTTCCGCGGTTTTCTCGATCGCCTGCGCAGCGAGAAGGAACTTGTCGACATCAAGCAACCGGTGGACAGCCGGCACATCGCCACACTCGTCGATCAGGCCGACAAGGCCCTGCTGTTCCATAACGTTATCGGCTACAAAATGCCCGTGGTATCCGGGATCATCCGCTCGCAGAAACGCGCCATCATGTCGATGGGTTGCGAGACCTATCCGGAAATCGAATTCCGGCTGGAGCGCGGCATCGAGAAACCGATCCCGCCGCGCTACGTCGAATCCTGCGCCGCCAAGCAGGTCATCAAGACCGGCAAGGACGTCGACCTGTTCAGCCTGCCGATCCCGATGTTCTCGATTTACGACGGCGGCCCGATGATCACCGCCGGCATCACCATTGCGCGTGATCCGGAATTCGGCCTGAATTCCGGCATTTACCGCTTCATGGTCAAGGAAAAGAACCTGACCGGCATCGACATCGTCACGCCGAACAACATGCGCCTTTTTGCACAGCGCGCCTTTGAAGCCGGCAAACCGCTGCCGATCTCGATTTCCATCGGCAACCATCCGTTTGAAAACCTCGGCTCCGGTTTCCGCGCCCCGCTGGGCACCGATGAAATGGGTATCGCCGGCGGCATCCGCGGCTCAGCCATCGAACTCGCGCAGTGCGAAACCATCGACCTGCCCTGCATCGCCGATTCCGAAATCGTTCTTGAAGGCGAGATCCTGCCGACCGGCTGGACCCAGCCCGAAGGCCGCTTCGGCGAATTTACGCGTCTGATGGGTGGCCTGCACTGGAACCCGGTGGTGCGCATCAATGCCATCACCATGCGCAAGGATGCGATCTATTACGCGCTGCACATGCCCTGGGAAAACACCTGGCTGATGGCGCCGACGCGTTACACGCAAATCCGCCGCGCACTGAAAACAGCCGGTGTGCAGGTCAAGGACATCAATGTCACGCTCGGCGGCTGCGGCATGTGGCACGCCGTGATTTCCATCAAGAAGCAGGCCGGTGAAGGCAAGAATGCGCTGCTCGCCGCACTGTCGGTGATGGACCTGAAACATGTGGTGGTTGTTGATGATGATATCGACGTGTTCAATGCAATGGACGTCGAATGGGCGATCGCCACCCGCGTGCAGGGCGACAAGGACATCATGATCATCCCCGGCAGCCGCGCCAAACCGCTGGACCCCAGCCTCGCGGTCATGCCGCCCGGCGTGGTGCCCACCGGCGCCAAGGTCGGCATCGACGCGACGATCTCCGAATGGATTCCGCGCGAGCGTTTTGAACGCATCGCCTACGCCTATACCGACCGCGCAAAAATCAATGATTATTACGCCGGCAAGGCAGACACCGTGCAACAGGCCGCATCCGGTGATGCCGCCGTCACGGAACTCGCAGCGAAAATCGTCGCCGTCATCGAAAAAACGCCGAAGTATTATTCGGAGCTGGCCGAACAGTTCGCCGAATATGATTTCCAGACTGTCGCACGCACGCTGGGCAAGCTGCATGAAGACGGCACCTTATGGCAGGATCCGCGCGGACGCATGTGCCTGCGCAATTCCGCTTTCGCCGCCAAACCGCCGGTCAAAGGCCCCTGACATGAACACCGCGGTCGCGCCCCAGGCTGTTCCGACGGAAACCGGCGCCATCGCGGTACGTGGCGTCAGCAAATGGTTCAAGACCGCCGATGGCACGCCGCTGCAGGTACTGTCCGACATCAGCCTGACCATACCCGCACGTTCGATCGTGGCGATCCTCGGCGCATCCGGCTGCGGCAAATCGACGCTGCTCAACATCATCTCCGGACTGGTCACGCCTGAACAGGGCGAAGTGCTGATCAACGGTACGCCGTCACGCCAGTTCAACGACTGGCGCAGCGTCAGCTATATGTTCCAGGAAGACCGGCTGCTGCCGTGGCGCACCGCCCTGCACAACGTCGAATTCGCATTGGAAGCCGGGAGCATGCTGCACTCGGAACGCCAGTCTCGCGCACGTGAAGCGCTGCGACTGGTCGGACTCGAAGCGTTTACGGATTCATTTCCGTATCAATTGTCCGGCGGCATGCGCAGCCGTGTCGCCCTCGCCCGCAGCCTCGTGCTGGAACCCTGCATCCTGCTGATGGACGAGCCCTTCTCGCGACTGGATGCCATGACGCGGGCACAGATGCACGAAGAATTGTTGCGCATCCAGCAGTTGAAACACATGACCATCGTATTCGTGACCCACGACGTTGAAGAATCCGTCGTACTCGCCGACACCGTGGTAGTGATGGCGCCGCGCCCCGGGCGCATCCGCGATCAGGTGCCGATTACGCTGGCACGGCCGCGCGATGCCACCGAAGCCGCCACCGCGCAATTGGCACATCATCTTAAGTCATTGATTTAATTGAATTAATTAAAGGAGCCGCGATGAAACCGATGCACCTGTTCAAGGTCTTTGCCCTCGCCCTGCTACTCGCCGTCACACCGGCGCAGGCGCAGAAAATCAAGGTCGGTTACTGGACCAGCGGCTTCAGCCTCGGCTTCGGCGCTGTGATGGAACAGATGAAAATCGCCGAAAAGGAAGGTCTTGAAGTGGAATGGGTGAAGTTCGCCGAAGTCAACGGCCCCACCCGCGCCATCGTACCGCAGACCATCGACCTCGCCTTCGGCGCACCGTCCACCGCATCGATGACCATCGCCGCCGACGGCGTCCCGATCAAAATCGTGCTGGCCTCACAAATTGCGGAAGCACAGATCGTCGTACCCGCCGGCTCGCCGATCAAGAGCGTTGCCGACCTCAAAGGCAAAAAGATCGGCATGTCGCCGCCGGGCAGCGCCACTCACGCGATTGCCAGCTCCGTATTGTCGGGGGTCTACAACCTCAAGCCCACTGACTACAGCGTAGTGCCGGGCAACGAAGGCCGGCTTGCCCAGTTCCTGCTGCAAAAGGAAGTCGATGCCGCCGTGATCCGCTCGGTAACCATCGCCCAGATGAGCGACGACATCAAACTGACCAATCTCGGCAGCATAGTGGAAGACTGGAAAAAACTGACCAAGGGCACTGCCGCACCCATTCTCGCAGTCACCATCGTGCACAGCGACTATGTCGCCAAAAACGCCGAGGCTGTGGCCAAATTCATCGTCGCGATGCGCAAGACGCTGGAATACGGCAGCAAGAACAAGGACAGGGTCGCGGAGATCCTGCAAAAGGCCGCCAACATGAATGCCGTCGATGCCAAGGCATACGCTGCACAGTGGGACGGCGCCTACATGGCGAGTTTCGAAGCCTCGGACGTGGCCTCACTGAAACGCATGCAGGAAATCGTCAAAGCTGCCGGAAGCGCAAAGAATGATCCGCCGGAAGCTGCCTTCCTCACCGCACCTTACCAGCGCTCCAAGCAGATCAAATAAAAGGCGCCGGCCTTGATGAGCACAAAAAGACTGCATCTGCATATCGAGAACACGCGCAAGAAGGCGAGTATTTTCCATACGCTGCCCGAACACTGGGCAGCGGCCTGCACCCGCCACCGTGCACTCGCACGGCGCATTGATGTCAGCTTCGGCTGGGATGGCGATGTGCTGGAAACCGCGCTGTCCAATGCCGACCTGCTGATCGGCGTACCGGCGAACCGCGACAAGCTCGCAACCCGTGCACCCCGGCTCAAATGGATACACGCCACCTCGGCAGGCATTGACGGCGTGTTGCCGCTGGACTGGCTGCCGCGCGGCATGCTGTTCACCAACAACAGCGGTGCGCACGGCCACAAGACCGAGCAATACATGGTCATGGCCTACAACCTGCTCAACTCGCGCATGCCGGCGATCATGGCCAACCAGCACCGACACCGCTGGGAAGCGCTGTTCTCGCCCAGCATCACCGGAAAAACCGCGGTCATCATCGGACTCGGTGATCTCGGTGAAGCGGCTGCACGTGCCGCGAAAAAAGTCGGCCTCAAGGTGATCGGTGTACGGCGCAGCGCACAGAAGAACCGTTACGCCGACAAGGTGGTGAGCTACAAACAACTCGACAAGATGCTGCCGCTGGCCGATTTCGTCGTACTCGCCGTGCCGCTGACCGCGGAAACCCGCAGCCTGCTCAACGGCAAACGCATGGATCTGATGAAACCCACGGCCGGCGTGATCAATATCGCCCGCGGCCCGGTGGCCGACTATCGCGCACTGGAAACCCGGCTGCGCCGCGGCAAACTCGGCGGCGCCATCCTCGACGTCGTCGATCCCGAACCGCTGCCCGCTGATGCCTCGTTGTGGACCACGCCCAACCTGATCATCACGCCGCATATCTCCTGCGACGATGGCGAACACTACATCGACATTTCACTCGACCTCTGGTTCGAGAATCTCGAACGTTTCCTTGCCGGCAAAACACTGAAGCGACGCATTGACCCGAAGCTGGGTTACTGAGCCATGACCGCCGCCGGCCAGGTTCCGCCACCGCACAAAATCAATATCGATCACGTGGCGCATTTTGTGCCGCATATCGATGCCGCGAGCGCCGCGCTGGAACAGGCCGGCTTCACACTGACGCCATTCTCCGCGCAGTCGCATCGCCTGGAACCGGGCGGACCGTTGGTACCAGCCGGCAGCGGCAACCGCTGCATCATGCTGCGTGAGGGTTATCTCGAATTCCTCACGCCGACCGCCGACACCCCCATCGCCAACCAGCTGCGCACGGCCATCCAGCGTTATACCGGGCTGCACCTGATCGCTTTCGGCAGCGCCGGCGCAGAGGTCGACCATGCGCGCCTTGAGAAAAACGGTTTCACGCCGCTGCCGACGGTGGCATTGCAGCGCCAGATCGGCACGGAACAGGGCGAAGAAACCGCACGCTTCTCGGTCGTGCGCGTGCCCCCGGGCACCATGGCCGAGGGTCGTATCCAGTACTGCCAGCAGCACACGCCGCAGTGGCTGTGGCAGGATCGCTGGACCGCACACGCCAACGGCACACGCGGCCTCGCTGCAGTCATCATCTGTGCAGCCGATCCGCAGGAAGCCGCGCAGCGTTATGCGCGCTTTACCGGACTGCTGGCCCAGGTCAGCCACGAGCAATGGCGCATTGACACCCAGCGCGGGGCACTGCTGTTCGTGACCCCGGAGCAACTGCAGGGATCATTGCATATCACCGCCCCGGCGCTGCCGTGGATTGCCGGCTACGTGCTGACCACGGATGACATTACCCTGACGCGCAACCGGCTGAAGGCCGGACAGTGCGACACGCGCGATCTCGACGCCACTCACCTGCTGCTGCAATGGCCCGGCGCATTGGGTGGTATCGTGATATTCCAGTCGACCGGCGCACCGCTGCCTTCACTGAAATAAAATCAACCCTCTGTTTTTTATGGGAATGCCATGAAATTTTCGGAAACAGTCGATGTCATCGTGTTGGGTTTTGGTCTGGGGGGCGGCATCGCTGCGCTGAATGCTGCACAGGCCGGTGCCAAAACACTGTTGCTGGAAAAATCCACGGTACCCGGTGGCCTGTCGATCTGCTCGTATGGCGCAGTGCGCAGCGCACATGATCCGGAACAGGCATTCGCCTACCTGCAGACCAGCAATGGCGGTCGCACGCCGGACGATGTCATCCGCACGCTGGCCAATGGCATGTGTGAGCTCGAAGCCTATGTGCGCGAACTGGCGCAGATCAACGATGCCCGCGTCATCACCTCCGTCGAAGAAAACGAAGAGCGCGCCAAGGCCGGCGATCCCTACCGCCGGCAGATTCGCGGCAACTACCCGCTGCCTGGCACCGACACCTTCTATCATACGTCGGTCGTTGACGTGCCCGGCTTTGATGCGCGCAAGGACTACCCCTGGGCCAACGGCGCGCCGAACGGTCCCAAACTGTTCAAGGTGGTTCACGACAACGTGATCGCCGCCGGCGTCGATATCCGCCTCGGTGTCGGCGCGCAGCGCCTGATCACCGATCCGGCAACCCGCGAAGTCATCGGCGTCACCGTGCTGCAGGACGGCGAGGAGCGCCACATCGCGGCGCGCCGCGGCGTGATCATCGCCACCGGCGGCTTCGAAGGCAATGCCGAAATGAAAGCGCAGTTCCTCGAAACGTACCCGGTTTTTAATGCCGCTGCGCGACACAACAGCGGCGACGGCATCCGCATGGCGCAGGATCTCGGTGCGGCCTTATGGCATATGTGGCATATCCATGGCGCTTACGGGTTCCGCCACACCGATCCGGCTTATCCCTACGGCATACGCGCCAAACGCTTTCCCGACTGGTTTCCCGGCGATGCCGACAAGGTCAACCTGAAGATGGCGTGGATCCTGCTCGATCACAGCGGCCAGCGTTTCATGTCCGAGTACCAACCCTATACCCAGGACACCGGCGTACGCCCGTTGTCACACTTTGATCCGATCACGCAAAAGGCCTCGCGCAACCCGGCCTACCTGATCTGCGATGACATTGGCCGCCAGATGTATCCGCTGGGCAAAGCCACCTCCAACGACGAAGGCCTGCGCTACGACTGGAGCGACAATAATCTGAAGGAAGTGGAAAACGGCATCATCCAGCGCGCCGACACGCTGGGCGAACTGGCAAAAAAACTCGGGCTCGATGCGAGCGCCGTTAAAACCGCCGTCGCGCGCTGGAATGCGCTGTGCGCCGCCGGTAATGACACCGATTTCGAAAGGCCTGCCGGCAGCATGGTGCCCATCGTCAAACCGCCGTTCTACGGTTCAACCATGTGGGCAGTGATCTCCAACACCCAAGGCGGCCCGGTGCATGATGCGCAGTCGCGCATCATTGATGTTTACGGCAAACCGATCCCGCGGCTTTACGCTGCCGGTGAATGCGGCAGTTCCTTCGGCCACCTTTATCTGTCGGGCGGCAATATCGCGGAATGCGTGGTCACCGGAAGAATTGCGGGGCGACTCGCAGCTGCGGGCTAAGCACAGCTGCGCCCCGCAAATACGATTACAGATCCGCCTTGATCCCTGCGGTCTTGACGATTTTTGCGTATTTGCCGATATCCGACTTGATCGTCGCAGCGAACTGCTCCGGGCTGCCGCCGATCGGTTCATATCCGAGTGTTCCCAGCCGCTGAATCACATCGGGCGACTTCAGGCTGGCGCCAATCGCAGTATTAAGGCGAGTGACCACGGGCCTCGGTATGCCTTCCGGCGCTACCACGCCAAACCAAGGTGAAATATCGTAACCGGGCAAACCGGATTCCGCGATGGTTGGAATTTCCGGCGATGACACCACCCGCTTTGCACTGGTCACAGCGACGGCGCGCAATTTTCCGGCCGTGGCATGCGGCTTGATCAGGGCCAGATCGGCAAACATCATGTCAATCTGCCCGCTGACCACATCCGTCAACGCCGGTGCTGTGCCTTTGTAAGGCACATGCAGGATGCTGGTTTTGGCCAGGGCGTTGAACAATTCAGCGGCCAGGCTGGACATGCTGCCAGTACCGGATGACCCGTAACTCAGAAAACCCGCCTTCTTGGCCGCAATCGGCACCAATTCCTTTACCGATTTTGCCGGCACCGTGGGATTGACCGCCAGCGCGTACGGCACCAGCGCGACGTTGATGATTGGTGTGAAATCCTTGATCGGGTCATACGTCAGTTTTTCGTACAAGCTCGGTGCAACAGCGAGATTGCTGGTGCCGCCCATGGCAATGCCGTAACCGTCCTTGGGCAGGCGCGCCGCCGCTTCAAGACCAATGGTGCCGCCGGCGCCACCGCGATTTTCCACAAGGACCTGCTGCCCCCATTGCTCGGTCAGCTTCTGCGCTACCAGCCTTCCGAGAATGTCATTGGGCCCGCCGGGTGCAAACGGCACGATCAGCCTCAACGGCTTGGCCGGAAATTGTTGAGCCTGTGCCAGACTGCCTGAAGCCAGCACCAGAACTGAAATACCCACACACAACGAAGATGCAAACGTTTTCATTCAATACCCCTGATTAAAATCCTCATCACTGCAAAAGCAAGCATCGTACCCATGGTACATGCACCGTGGCAGCGTTGAACAGTCAAAAGCGCATTCACATCGTGCATGAATCCGAAGCGCTGCCCCAAGGGGGTGCGGGCAATCAGTACAAGTTGTTCAGGACAGCGGATTCAGCCCTGCAATTCGAGATTGCGATGCGCCGACCACACGAACCAAAGCCCGAGCGCAGCAGGCACGGAAAGCAATGCAAACGTCAGCGTGTAATCGCCGCTGAGGAGGAAGACATTGGCGCAGGCAATGGGCCCGATGGCTTTGCCGGTGTTGACGTAGACCAGCGCACCCCCGGTCAGCGGGCTGATCTGTTCGCGCGGCACGATGCGTGCAATTTCAGCCAAGAAGGCGCCGTTCCAGCCGCTGGCAGTGGAACCCATCACAAAAAACAATGCGCATGCCGCGGCCATCGGCCATTGCGCTGTCAGCGCGATGCACAGCAACGATGAAACCACCATCACCACACCGAGGATCACCATCGCCGCAAAGGCATTGCCCAGACGGTCTGCCATCCAGCCCCAGAAGATGCGACCGGCGACGCCGCCGACCTGTGCAGCCGTCAGCACGAATCCCGCCGCAATCAGGTCCCAGCCCAGTTCTTCGTTGAACAGGATCACGGTAAACGTGGAGATGCCGAACTGCACGACCACAAAACAGCCGCCGCAGATCGACAAGCCGCGCAACGCCGGATGCCGCCAGACCGCGATGACGCCACTGAACGGGTTGCCGCCGATCGGCGCCTGCGGATTGCGGTCCGTATCCCAATGCGGCCTTGCGCGTCCCATCACCCACACCAGGATGAACAGCGCCAGCGAGTTGCCGGCAATCGCCCACTGCCAGCCGAAGTGCACTGCAACCGCGGGCGTGATCAGCGCTGCACCGATACCGCCCAGCGGCACACCGGTCTGCTTGATCGAAAAAATCAGGTTGCGCTTGTCCGCCGGCGTAAAGCGCAGCAACAGATTTGATGCCGATGGCGTCAACGACCCATAACCAAGGCCCAGCGCAATCGATGCCAGAAAGAAAAACACGACATGCGGCAGGATCGCAATCAGGCCGCCGATGGCAACCAGCGACAGGCCGATCTGCTGCATGCGGGTCGAACCCCAGCGACTGTTGAATTTGCTGCCGAAGGCCAGGGAAACAATCATTGCACAGGCGAGCAAGCTGATCTGGTAACCAACCAGCGCCGACGAGATGCCGTAGGTCTGCGCAACCTTGGGGGCCACCGCAGGGATCATCGTCGTACCCATCGTGCCGATACTCTGGCCCGCCAGCAGGACGATCATCAAGAAGGTAAACGATGGCTGCCGTTTATCGCCGGCAGCCGGGTCAGCGCTCACCGCACATCCGGTTGCGGAACCGTCCACAGAAGGATGGTCGAAGTCCACGACCCGGTGATACCGTACTTCTCGTCCATTTCAATGGTCACCGACCGATCCGGTTTCCAGTCGCCGAAATCAAAGTCGTGTGAAACAATACGCGTACCCGGCTTCAGTTCGCGCAGCAGCTTGGCCCGCAACTCATGCATCATTGCCGGCAGCAGGTACAAGGTCACCACGGTTGCCTCGCGAATGTCGGCCTTGAGCACGTCTTCTTCGACAAAGCCCACCTGCGGCTCTAGCCCGAGTTTGCGCGCGGTCGCACGGCTGCGGTTCACCAGTTCGGGATCAATGTCGTAGCCACGGCCGCGTGCGCCGTACTTTCGCGCCGCCGTAATGACAATGCGGCCATCACCGGAGCCGAGATCAATCACGAAATCATTACGGGTGACGCCGGCGATGCGCAGCATCTCATCGACAACATTCTGGGGCGTTGGCACATAAGGCCCGCCAGTCAGCGGCATATCTGCTGACTGCGCAAGCGAAGCGCTCATCAGCAGCGCCGCAAACAAATACCGTAAAAACATTTTTATGTTAATATAATCAAAAACTTAAGTTAACTCTTCGGTCATCAATCAACCGGCTCATCAAGGCCCACCTTGGAACGCCAGTCCTTGCTCTTGAATATCAGCGGTTTCAACGCCAATCCGAGCAGCACCAAGCCCAATACCAGCATCGTCACCGCAATCGGCCGCTCCAGGAAAATGCCGTAACTGCCGCCGCTCATTGCCAGCGACTGCCGCAGTGACAATTCCAGCATCGGCCCGAGCACCAGCCCCAGCGCCACCGGCGCAAGGTCGTAACCGAATTTACGCAACGCATAACCGATGCCGCCCATCAACAGCATGATCCACACATCCATCGTGCTGTTGCTCACTGAATAGCAGCCGAGAATGCAAAACGCAAGGATGCACGGATACAGATAGGCGTAGGGAATGCGCAGCAGGTTCACGAACAGGCCGACCATCGGCAGGTTCAGCACCAGCAGCACGACATTGCCGACGTACATGCTCGCAACAAAACCCCAGAACAAATCCGGCTGCTGCTGGATCAGCATCGGTCCCGGCAATATGCCGTGCACCATGATGGCGGCCAGCATCACCGCAGTCACCGGCCCGGTCGGTATGCCCAGCGCCAGCATCGGCACAAAAGCGCCGGTGGCCGCGGCATTGTTCGCCGACTCCGGCCCCGCCACGCCTTCGATGGCGCCATTGCCGAAACGCTCCGGGTGTTTCGACAGGCGGCGCTCGATGCCATAAGAGACAAACGACGAAATGATGTGCGCCGAACCCGGAATGATCCCGATCATGAACCCGAGCAGGCTGCCGCGCGCAATCGGGCCGACCGACAGCCTGAGGTCCTCTCTCGACGGCACCAGTTGGCGCAGCGTCGGCTGCTGCACTTTCGGCGGATCCGCCTGACCGGCCGTCAGCAGGATCTCGGAAATGCCGAACAGGCCGACCGCCACCGGCACGATGCCGACGCCGTCCCCCAGTTCAACAATGTCAAAACTGAACCGGGTGTAACCGCTCATCACATCGATGCCGATCATGCCCAGCAACAGGCCGAACACGGCCATCGCCAGCGTCTTCAGCATGGAGCCGCCGCTCATATAGGCCAGCACAAAAAGCCCCATCAGCAACAGCGCCGTGTATTCCGGCGGACCGAAACGCAGCGCAAACGACGCCAGCGTCGGCGCCATCAACATCAATCCGATCACACCGAAGGTGCCGGCAAAAAATGAACCGATCGCAGCAATCGCCAGTGCCGGGCCGGCCCGCCCCTGTTGCGTCATCGCATAACCGTCGACGCAGGTCATAACCGACGCCGCTTCGCCGGGAATGCGCATCAGGATCGATGTCGTCGAACCGCCGTACATCGCACCGTAATAGACACCGGCCAGCAGCACGATGGCAATGATCGGATTGAGTCCGAACGTGGCCGGCAGCAGCAGGCTGATTCCCGCAAGCGGGCCCAGTCCCGGCATCATTCCGACCAGCGTACCGATAATGCAGCCGAAAAAGGCATACATCAGCACTTCCGGCTGGAATGCCACCGAGA
Organism: uncultured Bordetella sp.; assembly: GCA_964531455.1. Classification (GTDB taxonomy): domain Bacteria; phylum Pseudomonadota; class Gammaproteobacteria; order Burkholderiales; family SG8-41. The sequence continues at coordinate 39,763 of CAZHFZ010000016.1, read as the reverse complement.
AACCCATCATCAGACTGTTGAAGGTTTCCTGCATCAGAAACCCCAGGGTCCGCGGGGCAGCGGCACTTTCAGCAATACACCGACAACATGAAATGACCCGAGGCTGAAGCCGGCTGAAACCAGCACCACCGCGAGCGGTTTCTTGCGCTCGATCACCCCCAGAAAGAACACCAGGAATGCCGCCGTGGTCAGACGATAACCGATACGCTCCAGCGCAAAGGTCGCCGCAACACAGGCCGCCAGAATGATCAGCGCCCGCATCCCTTCAGGCCAGCGTATCGCGGACATCGCCTCGGCTCGTGAACCCAGGAAAGCCACCAGCAGACCAATGCCGCCCATGGCGCAAGCCAGCAGCAACGGCACATAACCCGGACCGGGGTCGGCCAGGGTTCCGACCGGAAATTCCCGGTTGAACCAGATGATCACCAGCGCCAGCAGAAACAGAACGACGCCGGAAACCTGATCGCTGCGCAAACCGCCGCCGTCAAACAGTCCGGCCTCTTTTGTACCCGCCATGATTTACTGGCCTACCTTTCCGACGATCCTGACCACCGCAGCCAGACGTTTTGAATCGGCTTCAACATATTTGGCGAAGTCCGGCGCGTCGAGGTAGTTGATCGGCGAGTTCACCTTGGCCATCTGGCTCTTGAAATCCGCATCATTCACGGCCTGGCGTACGCCGTCACGCAAAGTCTTGATCACCGGTTCGGGTGTGGCCGCCGGCGCGAAAAGCCCGGCCCAGATGTAATAAACGATGTCGTGGCCCTGCTCCTTGAATGTCGGCACATCCTTGTAATTCGGGTGCCGCTCGGCGCCCCAGGTCACGATAGGACGCAATTTCCCTGCATTGACATGCGAAGTGATCGCAGCCGGGCCGCCGGCACTCATGGTGACATGACCGCCGAGCAGTTGCGTCAGCGCGGGTCCACCGCCGGTCGTCGGCACATGGCGCATTTTCAGCTGAGCGGCATGCAGGAACATTTCCATCGGCATGTGCAACGCGCCATAGACGCCTGAAGACGAATAGGAAAGTTCACCCGGCTGTTTGCGCGCCAGCGCAATGATCTCCTTGACCGTTTTCACCGGCAATGAGGGATGGACAACCAGAATCACCGGATCAGCGGAAACCAGCGCAATCGGCGCCAGCTGGTCCAGCGTGTAGGCAGGCTTGCGGTTGAACAGCTTGTCAGCTTCAGGAATTACCGTAATGCTCGACAGCGCCATCAGCAGCGTGTACCCGTCAGGCTTGGCATTGGCTACCACCGCATTGCCGACAGCACCGCCCGCGCCCGGGCGATTGGAAATCGACACCGGCTGCTTGAATACCTTTTCCAGCGCAATTGCAGTCGGGCGGCCAGTGACATCAGCCACGCCGCCCGGCGGAAACGGCACCACCATCGATATCGCGCGCCCCGGAAAAACCTCCTGCGCCTGCGCGCTGACTGCAGCAAGCGCCGCGAATGCCGAACAAACAATGCGTTTAATCATGAAATCCTCCTCGTCATTGGATTTGTGCCGGGTCAGGCAGCAACGACCCGGTTGACCAGCCGTCCCACACCTTCAATCTCGCACACCACTTCGTCGCCCGGCTGCAGATAACCCGTCGCCGTCACCACATCCTTGCGCATCGGCTTCTTGCCGCCGAGTTCGGCATCGCTGCCCCAGGCGGTGCCGCCGGGCGTGCCGGTCGAAATGATCACGCCGGGCTGCAGCGTCACGAAGGTCGAAAAAAATTCCACCAACTGCGCACAGGTCCAGATCATCTTGCCCGTGGTATTGCTCTGACGCAGCTCGCCGTTGACGTAGGTGCGCAGCTGCAACTGTTGCGGATCAGGCACTTCGTCGGCAGTCACGATGGCCGGACCGATGGGCGCGCAGGTATCAAAATTCTTGCCCGGGCCAAGGTTGTAAACCGATGATCCATCGGGACGCAGCGTGACCTGCCGGTCGCGCGCAGTGACATCATTCATCACCGAATACCCGTAGATGTGTTCATGCGCCCTCGCCGCCGGAATATGCCGCCCGGGTTTGCCGATGATGATCAGCATCTCGGTTTCATAGTCCAGCTTTTTGGTCACACGTTCATCGCGCACGATATTGTCGCCGGTGCCGATCACGCCGAGGCCGGTTTTCAGGAAAAACTCCGGGTCCTTGCGCGTCACTTCGGGCTTTTCTTCGCGGTGGTCCCAGTAGTTCTCGCCGCTGCACAGGATCAGCGAAGGGGCGATCGGCGCACGCAGCCGCGTTCTGGCCAGCGGTGTGCGCGTTGCTGCGGAAGCGGCCTTCAGCGCAGCACCGGCGGCTTCAAGCCCGGCATCGCCCGCCCCAACCAGCAGCGTCATGTCGGAAAAAGCAGCGAGCATGGCCGGTGCCGTGCCGTTGGGCGCGGCATCCAGCAGATCAACAACATCGTTGCCATCAAGCGCACCCAGCCGCAGCGCGCCATTGCGTTCGTAACGGACGAATTGCATCAGGCCACCGGATTTTCCAGAGTACCGATCGGCTCGATGGTGATGGCGACATGGTCACCGGGCTTGAGGTATTTCGGCGGATTGAAACCGATGCCGACACCGGCGCAGGTGCCCGTTGCAATCAGGTCGCCCGGTTCAAGCGTCATCACTTTCGACAGATCCTCGATCAGGCGCGGAATGTCGAATATCAGCTGGCTGACATAGGCGTTCTGCCGCACTTCGCCATTGACCTTGGTGATCAGTTTCAGCTGCGTCACATCCTTGATGTCATCGGAAGTGACGATGCATGGTCCCATCGGGCAGAAGCCGTCGAGGCTCTTGCCGAGAAACCATTGCTTGTGGCGGTTCTGCAGTGTGCGTGCCGTCACATCGTTGATGATGGTGTAGCCATAAACATGCTTGTAGGCATTTTTCTGCGTAATGTTGCGCCCGCCCTCGCCGATCACCACCGTCAGTTCGCCTTCATAGTCAACGGAATTGGTGTAATCGTTGGCGCTGGGGATGGCCACGCCGGGGCCGATCACCGAATTCGGCCACTTCGTGAACATGATCGGCACTTCGGGAATGGCATCCTTGCCGGCACTGGCATCAAAGCCGCTGTTGTGGAACTCCTTGGCGTGGTCGTGATAGTTCTTGCCGACGCAGAGGATATTCTTGGCCGGGCGGGGAAACGGCGCCAGCAGCTTGACGGCGGTGACCGGAATACGACCCTCGCCGCTTTTCACGGCCTTGCGCGCGCGCGACAGGCCTTTTTTGCCCAGCGCCACAAACGCGGTCATCTCCTTCGGTAAACGGGTTGACGCCGACAGGTCGACAATCGTGTTGGACTCCTGGTCATGCACACCGATACGTGCACCCCGGGCATCGGAAAAAGTCACCAGACGCATTCAATTCACTCCTCGTTAACAATCAAAACCGCCGTCGCAAGACGGCGCATCAATGCACAATCAATCCGGCTTGGCGCCGGATACCTTGACCACATGCGCCCACTTGGCAATGTCCTGGTTCAGGTATTTTTCAAACTCGGAAACCGACATCACCATCGCCTCGGCGCCCTGCTTTTCCCAGTTTGCGGCAGTATCCGTTCGCGTGGTGACCTTGGTGATTTCGCCATTCAGGCGATCCAGCACCGGCCGCGGCGTCTGTGCAGGCGCCATCACGCCCAGCCAGATCGTCGCCTCATAATCTTTGACGCCGGCCTCGGAAACCGTCGGCAGTTCCGGGGTCACCCTGGAGCGTTTCAGGCCGGTCGTCGCCAGCGCGCGCACCTTGCCGGCGCGCACATGCGTGGTCATCGTCGTCACCGCATCAAACATCATCTCGACCTGGCCGCTGAGCACGCTGGTTCGCGCCTCGCCGCTGCCCTTGTGCGGAACATGCACGATGTCGGCCTTGATCAGCGATTTGAAATACTCACCGGCCATATGGTAAGGCGTGCCGTTTCCTGACGACGCGTAGTTGAGACCATGGTCCCTGGCTTTGGCGAGCCTGACCAGTTCACCGACGCTGCGCACCGGCAACGACGGATGTACGACCAGGATCAGGTCCGAGTAATTGATCGGCGCCACCGCGGCAAAATCCTTCATCAACGTGAACGGCTTTTTCAGAATCAGCGACTCGTTGACGGTATGCGTATTCGACATCAGCAACAGCGTATAACCATCGGGGGGCGACTTGGCCACCACTTCCGTGCCGATGATCGAGCCTGCGCCGGGACGGTTCTCGACGACGACATTCTGCCCCAGAGGCTGATTCAACTGCTGCGCCAGGAATCGCGCGTAGACGTCGGCGGGACCACCGGCGCCAAAGGGCACAATGATGCGCACCGGCTTGACCGGATAGCCCTGTGCGGATACCACGCCCGCAGCGGCCAAAACGGCCAATGCAACACCATGCAATGCGAAATGCAGGACACGCATCGTCATCTCCTCTGGGGGGCAAACAGGGCTCGAAATGCATAAGCTGCGGCACAGGCCGGCGGTGCACGTTTTATCCCGTGATTGTAACCCACCGCCCCACGCGCCGCCTCCTGTGCGGCGGGGCAAACCACCCATCAGTGCGGCGTAATGGACGCCCGCAATTGTGCTTCTGCTAGACTCGAAAGCGGACGATCACCGAGGAGTTTCCGCAATGAATTCAATCGATAGCCGTTGCGCGCTTTGCGCCCTGTCGGCAACCGTATCCGCCTCGTGAACACAACAATCCAACCACATTGGTTGACGCGAGTCGTCGCCGTACGGCCAACCGAGGTGCGCGCCCTGCTGTGGTCGTTCGCCTATTTCTTTTTCCTGCTGGTAGCCTATTACGTGCTGCGCCCGGTGCGCGACGAGATGGGCATTGCCGGCGGTGTGCGCAACCTGCCCTGGCTGTTCACGGCAACCTTTGTTGTCATGCTCGCCGTGGTTCCGGTATTCGGCGCCATGGTCGCGCGCATCCCGCGCCGCCGCTTCATTCCGCTGGTCTACCACTTTTTTGTCGCCAACATCCTGATCTTCTGGCTGCTGCTCACGTTCAAAATCGCGATGACCGACACCGCCAAGGTGTTCTTTGTCTGGATCAGCGTGTTCAACCTGTTTGCGGTATCGGTGTTCTGGTCCTTCATGTCCGACCTGTTCGCATCGGAACAGGGCAAACGCCTGTTCGGCTTCATTGCCGCAGGCGGCTCTGCCGGCGCGCTGCTCGGCCCCACCATCGCGGTCTGGCTGGCCGAACCCATCGGCCGCGCCAATCTGCTGCTGATTGCCGCACTGCTGCTGGAGTTCGCGGTGTTGTGCGCGATGCGACTCGAATCCGCGGCACAGACCTTGAAGGCGGAAACACCTTCATCGGAGGCCGCAGTGCCCCGCGAAGCCGCACTCGGCGGCAGCTGGATTGCCGGACTGATGATGGTTGCGCGCTCGCCCTATCTCGCCGGCATTGCCTTGTGGGTTGCGCTGCTGTCGCTCGCCGGAACTTTCCTCTATTTTCAGCAGGCCAGCATCGTGTCGGCACTGACCGACGACCCCAATAAACGCACGGCGATCTTCGCGCAGATTGATCTGGCCGTCAGCCTGCTGACCATCACCGTGCAGTTTCTCGCCACCGGCAAACTGATCCGCCGCTTCGGCGCCGGCCCTGCAGCGGCATTCCTGCCGCTGGTGTTTGCCGGTGGATTCCTGATGCTGGCGCTGACGCCGATGCTATGGGTGGTGATCGCCTTCCAGGCCTTGCAACGCGCGGCGAATTTCGCCATCTCCAACCCGGCGCGCGAAGTGCTGTTCACCGTGGTCAGCCGCGAAGAAAAATACAAAGCGAAGTACGTAATCGACAACGTGGTGTTCCGCGGCGGCGATGCCGCCAGCGGCTGGCTGTTCCACGCGCTACGCAGCCTCGGCATGGAACTCAACGCCATCTCGTTGGCCACAGTTCCCGTCGCCCTCGGCTGGCTGGCGCTGGCACTGACACTCGGCCGATCCCATGAAAAACGCACGGCTGAAATTCAACAACCCAAACCATAAGAGATAAATTAATGAATAAAATCAATAATTTATATACACGCCGCGAGATGCTGGCACTGGCCGCCGGGGTGGCCGCCAGCACACTGCCCGGCATATCGCTGGCACAAAACACAGCCCAAGCGCTGCTCACCCGCCCGATCCCGAAAACCAAAGAAGCGCTGCCGGTCATCGGCCTCGGCACCGCAATCATTTTTGATATTCACAACGATGCCGCGCAACGCGCCGAGCGCGTCAAGGTCATCAATACCCTGCTCGCCGGCGGCGCGCGATTGATCGATACCGCCCCCTCCTACGGTTCCGCCGAGGCGGTGGTCGGCGACCTGCTCACCGAAATGAAAGTGCGCGACAGGGTATTCCTCGCCACCAAAGTACGCTCCAACGACAACGGCGCCTTCGTCGCGCAGATGAAGGAATCGCAGCAGCGGCTGCGTACACCAAAGTTTGATTTGATGCAGATGCATAACGTCGGCTTCCTGGATCGCGCCATGGTCGCCTCGCAACTGGCCATCGTGCGCGAATGGAAGCAGCAGGGCCAGTTCCGTTACATCGGCGTCACCCACTCGCAGGATCAGCCCCGCGCCAATGATCGCCTGATCGAAATCATGCAACAGGAAAAAATCGATTTCATCCAGGTCAATTATTCAATGGCCGAACGCAGCGTCGAAGACCGCCTGCTCGCTGCTGCAGCCGACACCGGCACCGCAGTGCTGTGCAACCTGCCCTTCGCGCGCAACCGCCTGTTCGGCGCCGTACGCGGCAAGACCCTGCCTGACTTTGCCAAGGAATTCGGCGCCGTGACCTGGGGCCAGTTTTTCCTGAAGTATCTGCTGGGCCACAGTGCCGTCAATGCAGTAATTCCCGGCACGGACAAGGTCGAATACATGCTCGACAATCTCGACGCCGGCCGCGGCCTGCTGCCGGATGCGGCGATGCGTAAACGCATGGCCGCGCATATCGATATGCTGCTCTGAACCGATGCGCCGGGTAATGCGTTAAGTGCGTTTCACCGGACGGATCGCCACGCCGTCATCGGTGATGCGGCGGTTGAGCAGGTTGACGCAGGCTGCGACTACCTGCAGCGACGGCGTCGGCACGCCGGTCATATGACCGAGTTCGATCACTGCATTGACGATGGCATCCATTTCCAGCGGACGACCGGCACGGACATCCTGCAGCGTTGAGGTCGGCAGCGATGCGCGTTTGGCCGCATCGGCCACCCGCGCTTCCGCATCGACATCAAGCTTGGTGCCCACGGCATTGGCCACCGCCATCACCTCACGCATCATCGCCACCGCCAGCGGTTTGGAGCCGGCAAACTCGGCCACTTCGCGCGCGGTCGACTGCGTGATCGCCCCCAGCGGATTCCAAACCGCATTCGACAGCAGCTTGGTCCATTTCACCAGGCGCACGTCATTCGACACCTTGCCGGTCCAGCCAGCACGGGTCGCGACATCGGCAATCGCCTGAACGCGCGGCGTCACGCTGTTATCGATCTCGCCGATGACCAGCGCATCGGTATCCCCGTCCGGCACACGGATATGTCCCGGCGCAACCAGATCGGAAGGTTTCAGTGCGGTGCCGCCGATGATCATCTGCGGTTCAAACGTCCGCGCGAGCACGCCATCGGGGTCCAAAGTTTTCAGTTGCGCATCCTTGAACTTTGACGGCACACCCTGGAAATACCACCACGGGATGCCGTTCTGCGGGAACACCAGTACACCGTCTTTTTTCACCAGCCCGCGCAGATGCTGCGCCACCGGCGCGATCTGCTGTGACTTCAGCGTCACGAACACCACATCGTAAGGACCTTTCTCCTCACCCGGCTTGCACACGCGCACCTTGATCGGATCGGGCATGCCGCTTTTCGGACCCTCAAGAATCAGGCCGCGATTGGCCAGCGCGTCGTATTGCGCACCCCGTGCCACCAGCGTGACGTCTTCACCGGCGACCGTCAGCCGCCCGCCAAAAAAACCACCAATGGCGCCCGCGCCATAAACCAGAATCTTCATTGTTGTTCCAAGGTTGGTTACACGATCGCCGACAGGAATTGCTCCGCAGGCGGATTATTATAAGTATTTGATTATATTAATATTTTAAATCTTTTTTAAATCTTCTGTGTCAGGCAAGCCAGCGCCTGATCCATCACCGCATCCGCCACGGCAGCCAACTCCTCCGCCGTGCGGTTCTGCACCGGATGGGGAACATACACCACCGCCGGCTCGAAACCCAGCGCCCGGCTCTGCACTGCTATCGCATCGCGAAACTCGGTGGTCACTATCGACACCCCGGGTAAGCCGCGCTGATCAAAGGTCATAAGGTCGTGCAGACTGCACGACGTGCATGACCCTCAATCCGACAGACCGATCAGCACCACATCGGCTTCACCGACTACCTTGTCGACAATGTCCTTCGATGCCACCTTGGCATTGGTCGGCTTGCCGAAACGTTTGGTCTTGATGCCGCGCTCACCCATGCGCTTTTCGATCCGGTTGAGAAATTCATCGCTGCGCGTCTTGCCGATATCAAACAGGCCCACGGTCAGGCCCTCCAGCGAAGGCGGCGGCGCACGCCGTGCGCGCATTACCGATTCGGTTTCCGCTGTTGGATCACGCATCCAGTTCATGAGAACTCCTTTATAAAAGCGTTTTACCGCCAAGACGCAAAAAATTCAAAGTCGTTTTACCGCCAAGACGCCAAGAGCGCCAAGGAAAATCAAAATCATTAAAACCGCTGAAATCCAGCGCCAACCATCCTGCAAATCCTGTTAATGCTTTTGCCCTTGCACTTCTTGGCGCTCTTGGCGCCTTGGCGGTTAAAGATTTGCCTCCCGTCATTCCAACACTTCACGCGTTACCGGCTGCAGTTCCGCACGCGCACGGCCGGCCAGCCAGCCCGGCAGGATCGCCGAGAACAGCCCTGCAGCGCCGCCGGCGCGAACCACCATCAATGCATCATCATGAAACTTCGGCACCTGCTCAGCAGCACGGCTGGCGGGTATGCCCTCGCCGACGCCGTCCGCGCCCGCCACCAGTTCAGCGCCGGGTCTTATCGTCGCTTCATATAATGCACGTTCGATACGGGCACGGTCCCAGCCGGCATCACGATAAATGCCGTAATGCTCCGGCGACAGCACCACAATCGCTCGCGCTGACTGCACCAGTTTCGGATGGCCGATTTTCACCAGCGACATTGCAAACGATTTGGTCAGTGCTTCAGGCGTGCGTGACTTCTGGTCGACAAAAGCTTCAGGACCGTGGCCCTGGAACAGCGTGACGGCGGATTTTCCCCGCGCGATGCCGCGCGCCTGCGCCAGCGGTTGCCAGAACGGATCCGACTCGTCTTCCGCGAAACACAGCGTGAATTTGCTCGGCGCACCCAGCGTGGACCGATCAACTTCACCGGGACGACCGCCACCGACATTGCGCACGATCAGATTCAGCGCGCGGCCGATGGTGGCATTGGCACGGTTGCCCTGCCCCAGCGCGTTGATGCCGCTGTTCATGCCGATGCGTTTGACGACGGGGCCATTGACGATGATCACCGGTGCCGAGAAATACGTGGTCGCCAGTACACCGTGCAGCGTGAACAGCGGTTCCAGCGCCGCCTCAATCGCCGCCAGCAGCACCGGCATGTATTCCGGTTTGCAACCGGCCATCACCGCATTGATCGCGACTTTTTCGATGGTGCATTCCGCGAGATTGGGCGGAATGCGGCCGACAATCTCATCGGGCTTGCGCGTCGCGCCCTTGAGCATCGCGATGATCCGCTCGTCGGTCGGCGGCGTCACCGGCAGTCCGTCGGTCCAGCCGCGCTCGAAACAGACTTCGGCCGGATCCATGTTTTCGCCGTATTCCACCTTGCGTGCAGCGAGCCAGGTCGCGCCGCTGTGTTTCGCTTCGAGTTTCTCGGCCACCCCGGGCTCGAGTGAACGCGACCCTCATCCCGGTCGCATCACCGGCAGGTGCGCGCCCAGGTCGGCAATGCCGGTCAGGCGCTGCCAGCCGGCGCGATCCCAGCCGACCACCCGTTCAATCTCGAGGCCGTCGCGGTAATGAATCAGCGTCGGCATGGATTCGATATTGTTTTTCCATGACCAGTCGAGTTCACGGTCATCAACAACGTCCGCAACACCGGCGGGAAACTGCGGGTCGTCCTGTGACACCACCTGAAAATCGCGCCGTTCTCTGGCGCTGCGCCGCATTTCGTTCTCGATCAGTACGCAGGTCTCGCAGGCGCGCTTGGCGAATACGACCAGGCCGTCGCGAATCAATGAGTCAAACAACATGCACCTCCGGGATTGCAGCCGATGGGGAAACCGGCCTCATTCTGCTACGCTAAGCCATCATGCTCAACCCTGATCGAAAGCGCAGGTTTATTGCCGCACCGGCGACGCTGGTATTGGCGTCATTGACATTGTCCGGCTGCGCCCCGCTGCATTGGCAAAAGTCCGGAACCACTGAAGAAGAAATCAACCGCGACCAGACAATCTGCACTGCCGAGGCGCGCAGCGCAGCGATGCGGCAACGCGCGCCGCTGCGCGGACCACCGCAGGTGGTGGTCGATCCGCAGGGACGCATCGTCTCGGTGAAACCGCCCGCCGCAGACACGGAACGTTTTGCGCTGGAACAGGATCTGATACGCAAGTGCATGCATGACCGTGGTTACGAACTGAAACAAAACCCGCACTGATAACCTTCGTATTGTTAAACCCCGCACTGTACCCCCTCACTGCAAACCCATGAGTATTACCACCCATGAACAAACACTCGCCCAATCGCCGCACCCTGCTGCAGGCGGCCGGCGCCGCCGCCCTGGTCGCCACCATGACTGATTCCATTGCCGCACCCGCCGGACTGATCACCCGTCCAATTCCGCGCAGCGGCGAACGGTTGCCGGCCATCGGCCTCGGCACCTATCAGGTATTTGACGTGGCGCAGTCGCAACTGGCCGGCACCGAGCTGCAGGCCGTATTGAAACGTTTTGTTGATCTGGGTGGTGCAGTAGTTGACTCCTCGCCGATGTACGGCCATGCCGAAGCCACCACCGGCATACTCAGCAGCGCATTGAATGTGCGCAAGTCGCTGTTCTTCGCCACCAAGGTGTGGACCAGCGGTCGCGATGCCGGCATCCGCCAGATGGAAGATTCATTCCGGCTGATGCAAACCAAAACCGTGGACCTGATGCAGGTGCACAACCTGCTGGATCTGAAAACCCACCTGCCGGTGCTGCGCGAGTGGAAAAAGGCCGGACGCATCCGTTACCTCGGCATCACCCACTACACCGCGAGTTCTCACGCCGAACTTGAACGGCTGGTCAAAACCGGCGACTTCGATTTCGTACAGTTCAACTACTCCCTCGACGAACAGGAGGCGGAAAACCGCCTGCTGCCGGCCTGCGACGATTCCGGCACCGCAACACTGATCAACCGCCCGTTCTCCCAGGCCGGATTGTTCGGCCGCGTCCGCGGCAAACCGCTGCCAGCCTGGTGCGCCGACATCGACTGCAGCAGTTGGGCTCAGTTCTTCCTGAAGTGGATCATCAGCCATCCCGCCGTGACCTGCGCGATTCCCGGCACCGGACGCGTGGCGCACATTGAAGACAACATGGCGGCCTGCAGGGGACGCGTGCCGGACGCCGCAATGCGCAAACGCATGACCGCGTATTTCTCTTCGTTGTGAAATTGTTTTTTGCGAATATCGTGAAACCTGCTCTGCACCGCCTGTTCCCGGCAGCCTGAGCGCAGTCTCAAGCCATCACCCGCCATGCCCTGCAAGCCACTGATCACTTCACCTCCCGCCTTCTCCGGCCTTAAAGGCCTTCGCCTGCTTTGCTGCATGCTCGCGCTGCTGCTGATCGCCGGCTGCAGCATGGTGCGCGTGGGCTACGGGCAGCTGGATACCCTTGCGTCATGGATGGCACATGACTACTTTGACCTGGAACCCGCGCAACGCGAGACTTTCTCGCGGCGTTTTGAACAACTGCATGGCTGGCACCGCCGCGAACAGTTGCCGGAATACGTGCAATTCCTGAACGAAACCAAGACACGGGCGCAGCGTGGTCTTACCGCAGCGGACGTGCTGTGGCTGATTGACGGCATGAAATCGCGTTATGGGGTGATCGCGGCGCGCGCCGCACCCGATGCCGCGGAACTGCTTGCGGGGCTTTCGCCCGCCCAGATCGACCATCTGCGCGGCGAATTCGACCGCATGAACCAGAAATTCCTCAAGGAAAACCGCACTCTCGAATCCGTCGCCGCACGCCGGCAGCATCAGCAGCGCAGCAGCCTGAAGCAAATCCGCCAATGGACCGGCTCGCTGTCGGAAGCCCAGGAAGCCCGTGTCTTTTCAATGCTGCAACAGGTTCCGCTGACCGACGCACTGCGCCACGAAGACCGCCTGCGCCGCCAGCGCGAATTCCTTGCGCTGCTCGAGACCCGCAACACCGACCGTGCAGCCTTCACCCAGCGCCTGCGCGACTGGATGGTGAACTGGGAACGCAACCGCCCGCCGGAACTGGCGCGCAGTTTTGAAGAATCCTGGAAAAAACGCGCCGAGTTCTTTGCCGCCGTCGACAAAATGCTCACCGTCGAACAGCGCAGCCATCTCGCGCAGCGCCTGCAGGATTACATCGACGATTTCCGCCACCTTGCCGCCCAGAAGACTGCGGTCGCGCAAAAGGACTGAGCTAAAATCAGCGCTCCGAACGACTGATACACAACGATGCCCAATTACTCCGGCCGTATTGAATCCAAACTTCCCCGCGTCGGCACCACCATTTTCACGGTGATGTCGCGCCTCGCGGCTGAACACAAGGCGATCAACCTGTCACAGGGTTTTCCGGATTTTGATTGCGCGCCGGAACTGCGCGCACTGGTCACCAAATACATCAATGCCGGACTGAATCAATATCCGCCCATGGCCGGCGTCGCACCACTGCGTGAAGCGATTGCCGCGAAGAACGAAGCGCTTTACGGCATCCGCTACGACGTCGAACAGGAAATCACCGTGGTGCCCGGCGCCACCTACGGCATTTACACCGCGGTCGCCGCAATGATCCGCCCCGGCGACGAAGTCATCCTGTTCGAACCCACCTACGACAGCTACGCCCCCGCCGTCGAAGTGCATGGCGGCGTGCCGGTCTATGTGCAACTGCGTTACCCCGACTACAGTATCGACTGGCAGGCGGTGCAGAATGCCATCACGCCGCGCACCAAACTGCTGATCATCAATACCCCGAACAACCCGACCGCGACCGTAATGTCCTCGGAAGACATGCGCATGCTGGAAGGCCTGCTGCGCGGCACCGATATTGCCGTGATCAGCGACGAAGTCTACGAACACATCATTTTTGATGGCCACCAGCACCAGAGCGTGACGCGTTTTCCCGGATTGGCTGAACGCAGCTTCCTGGTGTCATCCTTCGGCAAGACCTACAGCGTCACCGGCTGGAAAATGGGTTATGTCGCAGCGCCACGCGAACTGATGGCGGAATTCCGCAAAGTGCACCAGTTCAACGCCTTTGTTGCCAACGGCCCATTCCAGTACGCCTTTGCCGAGTTCATGAAAAACCCCGACGCCTATCTGCAACTCGCGGCGTTTTACCAGAAAAAGCGCAATTTCTTTCTGGACGGCCTGAAGGGCTCGCGCTTCAAGCCGCTGCCCTCACGCGGCACCTTTTTCCAGAACCTCGCCTACGACGCGATCAGTGATGAGAAGGATACCGATCTCGCAGTGCGGCTGACCAAGGAGCATGGCGTCGCGTCGATACCGGTGTCGGTGTTCTACCGGCAAGCGCCGGCGCACCGCGTGCTGCGTTTCTGTTTTGCCAAGTCGGAGGCGACGCTGGCGAAGGGCGCGGAGATTCTCAGCCGGCTCTAGGCGTCAAAGAACCGCCGGTCAACGCGACATAGAGGTAAAGCACTGCAATACAGATTACGGTCACCTTGATGCTGAATCGACGATTCATCCCCAGCAACGCCCTGAACGGCAGACCATAACGCCCCGCCATCGCCAGCATGGTGTTGGACATCGGGCAGGCCGTCAGGCCGACACCCCAGCTCATCAGGAAGGTCATCGCCAGCAGCGTCTGGTCCGGTTTCAAGGGCATCAGCCACGGCCCGAGCACCGACACCAGGATGATCGGATGCAGTCCCAGCCAGGCGCATATATTCATCACGATCAGCACGATGCTGGCTTCGAACGCACCGAATTGAGAGAACGGCAACGCCAGATCCAGCACATCAATCGCGCCGGTCATGCCCGCCGAAAGTATGCCGGCCGCCAGAAACAGCGTCAGCTCGCCATTCATCCCCGGCAGGCGATTGTGGATATGGCGGATCAGCGTGGGCCCTGTTTTGCGGCCGCTGCGCGCAAGCAACGTCAACACCGTCACCAGTGAAGCCATCGCGGCGATGATGGCCAGCACCGACCATGCCGGCTGCCATTCATGGATCGCCAGCACGCTGACTGCGAGGACTGCCGGCACCCACAAGGCCTCGAGGTGCAGCGGATAACCTACAAAATCGCGGGCACCGCCGTGTCGCTCCGAAGTCAGCGTGAACCAGGTGACCGTCATACCAGCAACCGCAACAGGCATGCCCCAGAAAATCAGTTGCGTCAGGCTGGCTTCAGGCGCTGCAGTCAACGCCGCCGCCATTGCACCGTAAAACGGCGACCACGCCGCACCCACGATGAAGGCCTGCGACAACCCCATCGCCTGCTCCATCGTCAGTTTGCTGCGTGCGCTGAGGCGGTCGGCAAAAATCGCCACCGCGGAAAAATTGATCACCGCGCCGAAGAGATGAACGCCAATCATGGTTTTGAACAGCGCGCCACGGCCGCGCTGCAGGGGTTCTGCGGTCGCCTCACTGCTGACCGCGATGAGCTGCAGGAATGACACGGCAATCAGCATGCCGGACAAGGGCACATTTTGCGTCAGCGCCACTTCGATCAAACCGCTGGCGCCGCGCGCCATGCTCCACGCGATGCCGGCCACGCCGATGCCGGCAAGGGCGAGCACCATGTAAAGCTGATGGGAGGGCAGGCGCGGCAACAGCAGCAGGCAAGCTGACCACGCGATGACGCCGGTCACCCATGCCGGATAGCCGGGCAACCACACGGCCGCCACGACCAGGACGACCACTGCGAAATAAAGCCAGGCCGCAAGCGCGTTGCGCGGCGTAACCGGATTGTTCAACGATGACCTTCAGGAAGCCGGCGGGTGAACCCGCCGGCAGGTTACGCCTAGAGCACGCCCGACAAACCGCCATCGACGTTGATGCAGCAGCCGGTGACATAGCTGGCGGCATCAGAGGCCAGAAATGCAATCACGTTGGCCACTTCTTCCGACTCGCCCATACGCTTCATCGGCACGGTCTTGCCGGTGTCGGCGTAATGCTGCTCGACCGTCTTGTTGTTGCGCGCAGCACCGCGCTCCTGCTGCTTGGACTTGATCTTGCCGACGGCAACGACGTTGACCAGGATATTGTCCGCTGCGAGTTCTTTCGACAGGCCCTTGGACAATGCCAGTCCCGCAGCGCGGCTGACCGTGGTCGGGAACATTGCGGCGCCGGGCTGCTTGGCGCCGACCATGTTCAGGCTGATGATGCGTCCGCCGCCGACTTTTTTCATGTGCGGGATCGCCGCACGGGCGGTACGCACCTGCGCCATGACCTTGATTTCGATGTCCAGGTCCCAGAAGCTGTCTTCGACCTTGTCGAAGGCGATCTGTCCGGAGCCGCCGGCGTTGTTGACAACGATATCGAGACGTCCGAAATGTTTCGCTGTTTCCTCGATGAAGCGCTCCATGTCGCCTTCCTTCGACGCATCGGCAACGATACCCAGCACGTCGCCGCCCTGCTTTTTCAGCTCGGCGGCAAAGCTGTCGATCAGTTCCTTGCGGCGGGCGCAAAACGCAACCTTCACACCCTCAGCAACCAGTCGCCGCACGGTTGCCTCGCCGATGCCTTCAGTACCGCCGGTAACCGCTGCCACTTTTCCACGCAATCCGAGTTCCATGATGCCCAATCCTCCTGAATGACCTGCCTGCTGTTAATCGAACTTCCTGAATTGATCCGTCGTGACAGGTCAGCTGCGTGCAGCAGCAATCAACCGCCAGCGATGAAAAAAGACCGTCTTGCCGTCCTTGATGGCGAGACCCATGCCGGCGCTGCGGCCTTCTTCAGCCAGCGTCCGCGCCACCACACGCAGCGACTGTGTGCGCAGCCCATCGTTGGCAATGCCCATCCACTCCTCGAACTCACGGGATTTGTCCCATGTCGATTGAGTCACGATGCTGAATCCCGAAGCCGCAACCAGCGCATCGAGTTCGGTCGCCGGCAGCATGCGCAGGTGCGAGGGGTCGCGCAGGTTTTCGATGGCATTCTGTAATGCCGCTTCCTCCACGTCCTCCGAAACCACCACATCCACGACCACCAGCCGCCCGCCGGGACGCAACACCCGCGCCACTTCCCGCAGTACGTGACCGGGATCGGCAAAATGATGAATGGCCAGACGGGTAACCACGCCGTCGAAAGATCCGTCATCAAACGGCAAGGCTTCAGCATTGCCGTGTTTGAATTCGACATTGCTTAGCCCGGCTTCCGCACAGCGCTTGCGCGCTTTTTCCAGCATCGCCGGTGTGACATCAAACCCGACCGCCTTCTGCGCGCTTTTGGCAATCGCCGCGGTCACCACGCCCGGGCCGCAAGCGAGATCCAGAATCACGCCATGTGCGGCATCACCCAGCGCCTCACGGAATCGATCCTCCACCCGGTCATCCGCCTTCGGCGCATATGCATCAAAAGTTTTGGCCTGACGGGTGAATTCTTCTTCAACGCGTTTGAGGTGTTCCATGGTGTTTCCGGTGAATGCAATGAAGTACGCGTATTGGACTGGGATGGCCTGCAACGAGCGAAATATTGTAACCTGATTGCCTTTTCCAACGCTGTCTTTCACTGCCAAAAACCATGATCATCGCCATCCCCGACGACTACCATAATCTGGTCCGCACGCTGGACTGCCTGAAAACCCTTGAAGGCCACGAGGTGCGCATCTTCACCGACGTCGCACCGCCCGAGGGCAAACTGGTGGAGAACCTGCGCGACGCCGACATCATCGTGCCGATTCGCGAGCGCACGCGATTCACGCGCGGCATCATCGAGCAGTTTCCGAAGCTGAAGCTGTTCAGCCAGACCGGCCGCAGCTTCCACCATATCGATGTCGAGGCCTGCAACGAGCGTGGCATAACAATCCTGTCAGGCGGCCATCCCTCGCCGTACACGGTGGCTGAACACACCTGGGCCCTGATCATGGGAAGCTGGCGCGACGTGGCGCGCGAATGTGACGGCATGCGCCAGGGCGTCTGGCGCCCGCGCTTCAACACCGGCCTGCACGGCAAGACGCTGGCAATCCTCGGCCTCGGCACCATCGGCGGGCTGATCGCCAAAACCGGCGCCAGCTTCGGCATGCGTGTGCTGGTATGGGGTCGCGAAAATTCACTGAATGCCGCAAAAGCTGCCGGCTACGAAGTCGCCGCAAGCCAGGACGACCTGTTCGCGCAGGCCGACGTGCTGGTGGTGATGGCACGGCTGTCGAAGGACACGCGCGGCCTGGTGAAAGCGTCTGATCTCGCGAGAATGAAACCGTCTGCGCTGTTGATCAACACCGCGCGTGCCGAACTGATTGAGCCGGGCGCACTGGTGGCGGCACTGAAAGCCGGTCGCCCCGGCATGGCAGCAACCGACGTCTACGAAAACGAACCGGTGCAGCACGGCGACCATCCGCTGCTCAAGCTGGACAATGCGCTGTGCACCAACCACAGTGCATGGCTGGAGAAGGGCACCTACGAGGCCTACTTCGGCGAGGCCTTCGCCAATGCAGTGGCCTTCGCTGCGGGAAAAGTCGTGAAAGTCGCCAACGCGCCGCGCTAGGCGGCGCTGATCCCCGCCGCGACGCCCTGACCTTCGTCGACGACCTTGACCCGATTACGCCCGAAATCCTTGGCGTGATACAGGGCGCCATCGGCACGCAGCAGCGGCTCGTCGGCCGCATCATCAGAAGCCTTCATTGCGGCAATACCGATACTGGCAGTGACAGAAATCGCCTTGCCGTCGTGGATGATCGCAGCAGCGGCAATCTTGCCGCGCAGGCGTTCGGCAAATTCACTTGCAGCGACAAGCGTGGCACCCACCAGCAGGATGGCGAACTCTTCCCCGCCAAGGCGACTGCACAGGTCAACCCGGCGCGTTTCATTGCGGATCAGCATCGCGACCTGCCGCAAAACCTCATCGCCGGCCGCGTGGCCATGGGTATCATTGATGCTCTTGAAATAATCGAGGTCAAGCATCAGCACAGCCACCTGGTGCGTACCGAAACGCTTCACCCTGGCGAACTCTTCCTCAAGGCGGCTCATGAAGGTGCGTCTGTTGGGCAATCCGGTCAGGGCATCAGTGGTCGCCATCTCCAGCAGTTCAGCCTGAAGCCGCTTGCGTTCGGTAATGTCTTCGACCACCCGCAGGAAATACAGCGGCTCACCTGCATGATCCGTGACCAGTGACACCGTGCGATTGCCCCAGATCACGCGACCATCCTTGCACACATAGCGTTTTTCCGCGGTCAGGCTGGGGATTCCGCTCATCAACCGCTCCCGGAACAGCCCTTCATTGTCCTGATCTTCCGGATGGGTAACACTGGTCGATGGCGTACCAACCAGTTCTTCACGCGTATACCCCAGCATGTCGCAGAATTTGCGGTTGACCGCGAGGTAACGTCCATCAAGAGATGTATGCGCAATACCGATGGCGGCCTGCTCGAAGGTTGCACGGAAGCGCGCCTCGCTGGTAGCCAGCGCAATCGCCGAACGTTCCTGCCGGTGGACCGCCACCACGAGCATTGCAGCAAAACCCAATATGGATGCGGTAATCAGCGTGGCCAGAAAGTAATCACGGTTGCGATTGCGCAGAAATTCGGCCAGCACCTCGTCACGGGAAGAGCCGACCGCCACAATCAGCGGATAACCCGGCAGTGTGCGATAGCTGACATAGCGGGTGACGTTGTCGACGCCTTTCTGGCTGAGTATGTCGCCAGTATCGCTGCGCGCCTGCTCCTGCAACAGGGCGGTATCCGCCATGTCATCACCGAAACTGAGCTTGTTGCCGACGCGGTGCGCACGGGAGATGCCATCGAGACCGACCAGCATCACCAGTCCCTGTTTTCCGATTTCGGCCTTCTGGTAAAAGCGCGTGAAATAGTCGGGATTGACCGAGAGCACGACGACGCCGCCAAAAGAACCATCGGTCTTGATCAGCGGCCGGCTGATCGGAACCTGCCAGGTGTCGGATACCCGCCCCAGCAACGGCGTGCTGATATGCAGGTCATCCCGGCCACGGCGCAATTGATGCGCCCGGAAATACTCGCGATCGGAGTAGTTGACCTGCGCCACCGGTTTACTGCTGACCACGACGTTGCCGCGCTCGTCGGTGAGACTGACGATGCTGAACAGGCGTTCGTCGATGATGCCGTCCCTGACGTACTGCTCAATGTCCATTCTGGTGCCGACACGCCGGTATTCATGACGCAGGAACAACAACACGCCATCCAGACCTTTAAGAGTACGCGCTACATGCTCTTCGTAAGCCACCGCCAGATTGGAATTCTGGTTAACCGCAGAAGCGATGATTTCATCGCGCTCCTCCTGCTCTTCGGTGAGGATCATGGCCCACAAGCCGCCTATCAGTATCAGCGCGAAGACCAGAATCCCGACCGTCACGCCGCCGCCGCGACCGACGACCCCGGCCCTCAGGCGGGCAATCAGCGTTTGCGGAGTCTGCGGCGCCTGCATGTCCCTAGAGCACCCGCCACAATGCACCATCGCAAGCGGCATGGCCGTTGCGTTCAAGGCGGATCAATGAGGCATGCAGGGAGCGCATCGCGACGTTATGAATGCGTGCCGGCACGTCGTCGTAAGCGTGTGCCACGAGTATTTCCAGAGTTGCCGGCCCTACGCGTGCCAGTGCAGCACGCACCTTGTCCTCGCGTTTCAGCCGGTGGGCCACCAGGCGTCGCACTTCGTCGTGCGGCGTTTCAATGACATGACCGTGCCCCGGCGCCAGCGCCCCGATCGGCAACTGCAGCAGGCGCTCCAGCGAATCCAGATAGGCCTGCATGTCGCCGTCGGGCGGTGATATCACCACTGTCGAGCCCTGCATGACGTGATCACCGGTAAATAGCACGCCGCGATCCTCCAGCAGGTAACACAGATGATTGGAAGCATGACCCGGCGTATGCACCGCCCGCAGGCTGAACCCGTCGCAGGCCACGACATCGCCATCAACCAGCGCGCGGTCCGGCGCGAAGGTTTCGTCCTGACGACCATCCGTCGGCGTCCGGCCAAAGCCGAACACCTGCGCGCCGGTCGCCGCTTTCAGCGGCAGCGCCAGCGGCGAGTGGTCACGATGGGTATGGGTGCAGAAAATCCAGCGCAACCGTCCTCCGGCTGCCGCCAGCAACGCCTCGCGGTGCGAGTCGATTTCAGGTCCGGGATCAATCAGGGCAAGGTCATCATGGCCAAGCAGATAGGCATTGGTGCCGGGGCCGGTCATCACACCGGGATTGGGCGCGGTCAGCCGGCGCACGCCGGGCGCGATCTCGACCACTTCACCGGGAACGATGGGGATCAGTTCTGCCACTGCCCTGCCCCCTCCTTTGTACCCGCTTCTTCGTAACCCGGTTCACCCGGCAGATACCTTTGCCCGTCTTTGCCGATTCTCGGCATCAGTGGACGCACATTGCCCTGTATGGAATCAAGGCTGCGGCGCAGGCTGGCCACATCTTTGCAGTCGGCAAATGTTTCCAGTGTACGCACCGTCGGCGTGCGCATCTCGAACTCGCCGCGCTTGTGCAGCGTCAACGCGCCAGCAGGGCTGATCCAGGTTGCCGCAATGGTTTCGTGATCATCATGGAAAGGCTCCTGCTCAGGTGGCGCTTCGGCCATGAAAAAACGCGTGTCGTAACGCCGCGGCGCGGTGACCGGCGTGATCCAGTGCGC
The DNA here is from genome assembly GCA_964531455.1 of uncultured Bordetella sp. Lineage (GTDB taxonomy): Bacteria > Pseudomonadota > Gammaproteobacteria > Burkholderiales > SG8-41. Next base: position 18,750 of record CAZHFZ010000016.1, on the reverse strand, counting down.
GAAATAAGTCAGTTGATCGGCGGCAAGCTGCAATCCTTCAGTGGCAATCAATGCGGCAAAATCAAGTTCACCCGCATTTAACTGCCGGCGATGCACATCGAAGCGCGCAGCGATTTGCGCGTCGGTCAATGTGATCAGGCTGCCTGCACTGTTGCGCGCCAGCAGCAAACCCGACTCTTCGAACGCTTCACGGATTGCGGCTGCCCAATATGCCAGTCCGTCCGCTGCCATGCCGAGCATGCCGCTTGCCGCAGCATCATTGAGGCAGTTACATAACCCATTGTTTTTAAATGATAAATCGGCCTCATCCAGGCCGCCACCCGGAAACACATACATGCCGGGTACAAATCCCGACTTGAGGTTGCGGCGCATCATCAATACTTCGATGCCTTCAGCGGCATCACGCACGATGGTGACGGTGGCTGCCGGCATCGCCGGAACCGGCGCGCGCTCCTGGCCTGCAGCCGGTTTTTCGCTTTTGCTGTTCACGCCTTGCCTTTCACTTTCACGAACATATTCATCTTTATTGTTTCACCAGCAATTTGATCAGGCTGGATGTGTCGAGCTTACCACCGCCCTGTTTCTGCACCCCGGCGTAAAACTGGTCAATCAGCGCGGTAGCCGGCAACTCTGCGCCATTGCTGCGAGCAGCCTCCATCGCAATGCGCAGATCCTTGCGCATCAGGTCCACCGCAAAACCGAAATCAAATTTCCCGTCGACCATGGTCTTGCCGCGGTTTTCCATCTGCCAAGAGCTTGCCGCTCCCTTGGAGATCACATCAACCACGCGTTTGCCGTCGAGCCCTGCATGCAGTGCAAACGCCAGCCCCTCGGCAAGCCCTTGCACCACGCCAGCGACACAGATTTGATTGACCATCTTGGTTTTCTGGCCGGCGCCGGCCGGGCCCATCAGCGTCACCGCGCGCGCGTAATGCGCAATCACCGGCTCGACCCGGGAAAACGCCGCTGCATCCCCCCCCACCATGACCGTCAGTACGCCCTGCTCGGCACCGGACTGGCCGCCGGACACCGGCGCGTCAAGGAAATGTATTCCGCGCTTTCGCGCCTCGGCATGCAAGGCCTCGGCAACGCCGGCGGATGTCGTGGTGTGATCGACGTAAATCGCGTCCGCACCCATGGCCTGAAACGCACCGTTGGCGCCAATCGTGACTTCACGCAAATCGTCATCATTGCCGACGCAGCTGAAAACCAGGGCCGCATCGCGCGACGCTGCCGCCGGGGTATCCGCAACAGCGCCGCCATGCCTGGCAGCCCAGGCACGGGCTTTTTGCGGGCTGCGGTTGTAGACGGTCACCGCATGTCCGGCCTTGGCCAGATGCCCGGCCATCGGTCCACCCATGACCCCGGTGCCAATAAATGCGAGTTTCATCAGAAGAATTCCTGCTTAAAGAAAATGTTGTGAACGCAGAACCAATAATCAACAACCCCGAATATATCGGCAATCCGGGACAGACCCAACTGATCGCTTCATCGCGCCCGTTTTGGAATTAACATCGGTGGATAATCCCCACTACGCCCATTACACCCGACACGGATCCTTCCATGACATGCCGGTCGCAACACCGCCTGCCCAAATGGCTGGCAATCATCGCAATGATCACGCCGCTGGCATGGGCGCAACCTGCGCCGGAAAACGCGCCGAATCCGCTAATCGGTCAGATCTGGAATACAAAACCCGGACGCAGTGCGTCACAAACCGAACTTGAAAACCGCCTGCTAAAGACCCGCTATGTACTGCTTGGCGAAGTCCACGACAACAGCATCCATCACCGCCTGCGCCGGGACTTGGTCGCAGTTCTGGTCCGCGCCGGCCGCCGCCCCGCCCTGGCAATGGAACAGTTTGATCGTGAACAACAGCCGGCGCTGAACAACGCCGTTGCAGAATCCCGACGTGATGCTGAACGGGTACGTTCTGCAAGCGGTTTTGATGCGCGAGGATGGAAGTGGGCGGACTACGCCCCCTTCATCAGCCTCGCCCTCGAAGCCGGTTTGCCGCTGGTTGCTGCCAATCTGTCACGCGACCAGGCCTTCCGTATCGCGACTTCAAGCGCCGCAGCCGTACTCGGCGATGAGTCCGTTGCTGCGCTGGGACTGAATCAACAGTTGCCGGAAGCCGCCCGACGCAAGCTTGAGCGCGCAATCGACGACGGGCACTGCGGCAAGGCGCCGGCGAAATTCCTGCCCGGCATGGTGGCCGCGCAACGCGCGCGCGATGCAGTGATGGCGCAGATACTCACGCGGAATGCCGATGCCGGCGCAGTGCTGGTGGCAGGCAATGGGCATGTACGGCGTGATTTCGGTGTGCCGCATTACCTGCAGGCAAACACCGATGCCGGCAATATCGTGGCGGTCGGATTCATCGAGGTCCAGGACAAGCAGTTTTCCCCGACTGCGTATTACGATCCGGGGAACCCGGAATACGACTACATCGTCTTCACCGAACGCATGGCGCGGGAGGATCCCTGCGCCAACCTCACCTTCAAACCGCGTCAGCCGATTGCGCAACCCTGAGTCGTCGCCTTTGGCGGCTCGGCAAAGGTCTTGATATCAACCCCATTGCGGATGGCGGTCATCTCGGCAAGTATCGCAACTGCTATTTCAGGCGGCGTCTTGCTGCCGATCTTCAATCCGACCGGGCCATGCAGGCGGGCGATTTCCTCCTGCGAAAGATCAAACTCGGCGAGGCGCTTGCGCCTTGCATCGTTGTTTTTCCGTGAACCGATGGCACCGATGTAGAACGCCGGCGATTTCAGCGCCTCGAGCAGCGCCATGTCATCCAGCTTCGGATCATGCGTCAGCGTCACCACGGCACTGTGTCCGTCAAGATTGAGTTCGGTTACCACATCATCCGGCATGCCGCGCTTCAATTCCACGCCAGGCACATCGAATGTCGTGGTGTATTCCTCGCGCGGATCACAGATCGTGACCGAGTAATCGAGCGCCTGCGCCATCTGCGCCAGATAAGTCGAAAGCTGGCCGGCACCAATGATCAACAGCCGCCAGCGCGGCCCGTAAACATTGTTCAGCGTATCGCCATCGAAAGCCAACTGATCCTGCCATTTTGCCGCAGCCGTAGTCGCACGCCCGGTTTTCATGTCGAGCCGCCGCAGCACCAGTTCATGGCGCTCAATGCGTGCCAGCAGTTCATCGAGTCCGCTTGCCGCCGACAGCGGCTCCAGCACCAATTCGAGCGTCCCGCCGCAGGGCAGGCCGAATCGCTGCGCCTCTTCTGCTGAAATGCCATACTTCATTGTGGTTGGCGAGCTCTCCGCAAGCGTCCCGGCTTTGACGCGGAGAATCATGTCGTCTTCGACACATCCACCGGAAACCGACCCGACCACCAAGCCGTCGCCGCGTATCGCCGACAACGCACCGATCGGGCGCGGCGCGGAACCCCAAGTCCGGATCACCGTGGCAAGCACCACGCGATGGCCACTGAGAACCCATTCACGCGCTGTACGGATGACCTGCAAATCGACGCTGTCCATAAGCCATTCCTTAAGCAACTGTAGGCAAAGCAATATTGTAACGTGCCGCATGGGGTAACATCGGGCATCGGCAACAATGGAGTATTAATGCAATGGAAATGACAGGCGAACAACTCATCGCCCTGCCCCAGAATGCAACCTGGGATGCCTTGAACAACACCGCAGTCCTGATGGACTGCATTCCCGGCTGCGACTCAATCGAAAAACAGTCGGACAATGAATACCTGCTGACCATGACCGCCAAGGTCGGCCCGGTCAGTGCCAAGTTCAAGGGCAAGATGACTCTGAGTGAAATCAATCCGCCGGACTCCTACACGCTGCACTTTGAAGGCCAGGGCGGCGTTGCCGGTTTCGCCAAGGGCGAGGCCATTGTACGGCTGTCGCCCGAGGGTGAATCAACCAAGCTGGCCTACAGCGTCAAGGCCAGCATCGGGGGCAAACTCGCACAGGTCGGGGCAAGGCGGATTGACGGTGTCGCCAAAAAAATGGCAGAACAGTTTTTCACCGCATTCAACAAGCGCGCCAGCGGTACTGCCTGAAGCTGAACAGGGCCTGAATGAACAACGCCGGCTTTGCGCCGGCGTTGTTGCCTTAGCCCTGCACCCCCGGGATCACCCCACGTGCTTGCGCAGGAAAGCCAGAGTACGTTCACGCGCCAGCTTGGCGCTCGCCGCATCAAATGATCCGCGCTGGTCACAGTTGAAACCGTGGCCTGCGGGATAGAAATGATGCTCCCACTGCGGCTGTGCCGCCTTGACCTTCTGCGCCGCTTCCAACGTAATCGAATGGTCCTTCTCGGCCCAGTGGAACATCACCGGACACTTCGCCTGCAGCGATGCATGGTTCGGGATTCCGCCACCGTAATGCGGCGATGAGCAGGCCAGACCAGCAACTTCCGCAGCAGCCTTCCAGGCGACCGTGCCGCCCCAGCAATAACCGACGATGCCGACCTTGCCGGCGGATTCCACCGCCTTGATTGCCGCCGTGACATCCTTGATGGCGTCATCGAGGCTCGCCTTCTGCATCAACCCGCGGCTGACTTCGATTTCCGGCGGCGTATATCCGCATTCGTAATTGCGCTGGACACGGTCGAACATCGCCGGCGCAATCGCCAGATAACCGTCGGCGGCGTAACCATCCGCCACCGAACGGATATGGCTGTTGACACCGAAAATCTCCATCACCACGACAACAGCGCCGCGCGGCTTGCCGGCGGGCTCCGCCTTGTAGGCGCCGAATTTATGGCCATCAGCGGCCGTCAGTTCAATCATGCTGCCCATGTCATCTCTCCTCTGGGGGTGTAGGTAAACTGCGCACGATTATAGCCTGAGGCTGCACCGGGTTTGCCGTCCTTACTGTAGACTCGTCAGCCATCCGAACTGCCAAGAAAGGAACCCGGTCATGCTGAAGATCTGGGGGCGCACAAATTCGATCAACGTACAGAAGGTTCTGTGGACCTGCGCCGAATTGGGCCTGCCCTACGAGCGCGTTGACGCCGGCATGCAATTCGGCGTCAACAACACACCCGAGTTCCGGGCGATGAACCCGAACGGTCTGGTGCCGCTGATCAACGACGACGGTTTCCTGCTTTGGGAATCGCACGCGATTGTTCGCTATCTGGCCCGCAGTCATGGTCTCGGTACGCTGTGTCCGAAAGATACAAAGGCAGCAGCCGATGCCGACCGCTGGATGGAGTGGTACAGCACAACACTGTGGAATCACATGAAGCCGGTGTTCTGGAACCTGATTCGCACTCCGCCGGAAAAACGCAACATGACTGAGGTCGAAGACAACCGGCAGAAACTCGCGGCTTACCTGGGCATGGCGGACGCGCATCTCGCAAAAAACGAATACCTCACCGCAGCCGGCTTCACGATGGCCGACATCCCGCTGGCCGTATTGGCCCACCGCTGGTTCAACGTGCCGATCGAACGCCCGCAACTGCCGCACTTCGAGCGCTGGTTCTGGCTTGTTTCCGGGCGCCCCGGATTCAAGCTGCATTGCGCAGCGCCGCTCACCTGAACCAGCACAAACCCCCAAGACCAGGCATGTCCGCAAGCACCGGCACACGCAATTACCGCTACTACGAATTCGTGATGGCGGCTTTCGTCACGGTGCTGATCTGCTCCAATCTGATCGGCCCCGCAAAAATCGCACAATTCGACCTGCCACTGCTCGGCGCTGTGACTTTCGGCGCCGGCGTGCTGTTTTTCCCGATCTCGTACGTGTTCGGCGACATCCTCACCGAAGTTTATGGATATGCGCGCGCACGGCGGGTGATCTGGGCCGGCTTCGCCGGACTGGGATTCGCGTCGCTGATGACAACCATCGTGGTGGCACTGCCACCGGCGCCATTCTGGACACATCAGGGTGCGTATGAAATCGCCTTCGGCAATACGCCGCGCATCGTTGCCGCATCGATGTTCGCGTATTTCTGTGGCGAGTTCGTCAATTCCTATGTGCTGGCGCGGATGAAACTGGCCACGCAGGGCCGCTGGTTGTGGACACGCACCATTGGCTCAACGATTGCCGGCGAGGCCGTGGATTCAGCGCTTTTTTACCCGCTGGCGTTTTACGGCGCCGGCATCATTCCGGACGACAAATTGCCGATGGTGATGGCCGCACAGTTCCTGGCCAAGGTCGGCGTCGAAATCGCATTCACGCCCCTGACCTACAAAATCGTGAATTTCCTGAAGCGGGCGGAGAAAGAGGATTATTACGACCGTGGCACCGACTTCAATCCGTTTGCGCTGAAATAGGCCGGGCTCAGCTCAGGTAACTCACCAGCGCATACATGCCGCCGCCGACGAGCATTCCGAAAAGCACCCACTGGAGCAAGTAAGTGAGCGCCGCACCGGAAACATCTTCGTTACGGTCCATCAGGTTCTTGCAATAGTGCAGGAACGGTGAAGGCCGCTTGAACAGTTCCAGATGGCAGTACTGCACGTCAAAAAAGCCCTTGGCAACCAGCACGACTGCGATTGCAAGCAGGGCCCGCACCGGATCCAGCCCGATAAAACCGAGAAACGCGCCAAGCGCGATTACAAACGACATTATCAGTAACGAAAAACCAAAAATTAAAAAAGAAGGTTTTGATGGTCGGGGTGGCAGGATTCGAACCTGCGACCTTGGCGTCCCAAACGCCCTGCGCTACCGGACTGCGCCACACCCCGGGTGGATCTAACTTCAAGAAGCTTTAACTCCAACCTGGAAATACCGGCATTACACTGCAAAAACCAGAAATTTCCGCTTCGAACCCAGGCGCACCATCAGCGTTTGATACCCCTTGATTTCGCAAGTGGCGCATTCTACCGGAAAAGCACTTGCACCAGCTTCCGGACAGGGGGCCTGCAGCGTTTCCGTTAAAATCCGCACTTTGGGCACCGGATCAAGATGAGCACATCCGCCTGGCGAACCCCCGCAGTCGTGTTGTTCTGCGGCGGCATGATCCTGACGATTGCGCTTGGCGTGCGCCACAACTTCGGGCTCTACATGCAACCGATGACGGCCGATCTGGGAATCGGCCGCGAAACCTTTGCCTTCGCCATCGCGATCCAGAACCTGCTCTACGGGATCTCCCAGCCGATCACCGGACTGATCGCCGATCGCTTTGGCACGGCCCGGGTGCTGATAGGCGGCGCCATCCTCTATGCAGTCGGCCTCAGTCTGATGTCGGTATCCTCCACCGGACTTGAATTAACTTTGAGCGCAGGCCTGCTGATTGGCGCCTCGCTGGGCTGCAGCGGTTTTTCAATCATATTTGGCGTGATCGGCCGCTCTTTCCCTCCGGAAAAACGCAGCGTCGCACTGGGCATCGCCGGCGCCGCAGGTTCGTTTGGCCAGTTTGCAATGCTGCCTTACGGCCAATGGCTGATCAATCAGGTCGGTTGGCATCAGGCGCTGATTATCCTCGGCATCACTGTTTTGATCATCATTCCGTTGTCGAGCGCGCTGGTCGAGGACAAAAAAGCGCAGGCCGCATCACTGCACAAGCAGTCCGTCAGTGAAGCCCTGCGCGAAGCCGCCAGTCATCGCGGCTACATGCTGCTGTGCCTCGCATACACCGTCTGCGGATTTCAATTGCTGTTCATTGCGGTGCATTTCCCGGCCTATCTGGTCGACCAGAAAATGACGCCGGAAACCGGAATGATCGGACTCGCGCTGATCGGCTTTTTCAACATGATCGGCAGCTACGCCTGGGGCTGGCTGGGCGGAAAACACACCAAGAAATACCTGCTGTCAGTGCTTTACCTGACACGCTCCGTCGCCATTGCGGTATTCATATCACTGCCGGTAACACCGATGACGGTATACCTGTTTGCCGCAGTGATCGGATTCCTGTGGCTGGGGACGGTACCGCTGACCGGCGGATTGATTGCCCATGTTTTCGGCGTGAAATATCTGTCAACGCTGACCGGCATCGCCTTCTTTTTTCACCAGGTCGGCAGCTTTGCCGGGGTGTGGATCGGCGGCTATGTATTTGACACCACGGGCTCCTACACCATCATGTGGCTGCTGACGATAGGCATGGGCGTCGTGGCCGCACTGCTCAATCTGCCGATTGACGACAGACAAATCGAACGAACGGTGCCCAAGCCGGCGTAAGGTTCAGACGGGCTGTGTGCCGCTGTCTTTGGCCGCCTCGGCGATCAGCCAGTCACGGAAAGCAGCAACAGCCGGTCGCGTTTTGGCATGCGGCTCGCACACCAGGTAATACGCGGAATCCAGCGGCACTTTTAGATCAAAGGGCATCACCAGCTTGCCGGAGGCCAGTTCTTCCGCCGCCAGCGAAGGCATTGATGCCACTACACCCACGGCATCAATCGCAGCCTCGAACGCCAGCACCGCATGACTGAAACGGGCGCCGCGTTTGGCATCAATGCCGGTTATGCCTGCAGCCGCCAGCCAAACCTCCCAGAACGACTCGCCGTCATACATGTCACCGGTATCGTCATGAAGCAGCATGTGGTGCTTCAGATCTTCAGGCGTTCGCAGAGGATGTTCACCCGTCAACAGTTTTGGGCTGCAGATCGGGGAGATCGTCAGCGACAACAGCCGATGAACATCAAGATCGGGATAGTGTCCGTGGCCATAGAGAATGGCGACATCCGAATCATCCAGCCAGGTTTCGATCGTTGCCCTTTCAGCGACATCGACCTTGCCATCAACACTGACCCGGCGCATGCGCGCCGATACCCGGACATCGATTTCCTGATGGGCCGCGATGAAACGGTGCAAACGCGGCATCAGCCACCTCGCCGCAAACGACGGCGCAGCACTGACCGTAAGCATCCCGCCACTGGTATGGGTTCGCAGCCGCTCTACCGCTTGCGCCAGACAGTCGAAACCTTCCCGCAACTTGGGCAGACAGGCGCGGGCCGCATCGGTCAATTCCAGGGCGCGGTTGTAACGATGAAACAACTGGACGTCGAGATATTCCTCCAGCGTCCGGATTTGGTGGCTGACCGCTGCCGGCGTCACATTAAGCTCGACTGCGGCTTTTTTCACACTTAAATGGCGCGCCGCTGCCTCAAAGGCCTTTAGAGCATTCAGTGGTGGCAAACGTTGTGACATAGTTGGCATTCAACTTACCATAAGTATCCCGAATAGTGACAATAAATCAGCTGTTGCGATGCAACATTCAGGGCGAGACTGAGTCTATACTTCAGTCCGAACTCATTGAAGTTAAACACAGTGAGACCTCAACGCCGGGACGGCGAACTACTGGAAACGTAAGGAAAACTAACATGAATACCGATATGAATATCAAATTTGGCTCAATCATCTCCGAGAAGATCAACACCGTTCGCATGAGCGAGCAGGAGCGTCAGGTCGCGATCAACGCGATGCACAACGCAGACACGATCGTTGATGCTTTTGCGTGGATCGCACGCAAGGTCGAGCAATTGGGCGCAGCGCTGTTCTTGAATCCCATTGCCAAGCACTAAGCGTTCTTGATTTAACTGAACTCCAGCCGGGAGGCCCCTCCTCCTCCTCCCGGCCGACGCGGCTCTCTCGGGAGCCCGCTAGGTAGGCGCGACGGCTTATGCCGTCGCGTCTTTTTTCGTCGCCCGTCAGCGACCAAGATTTCCATTTTGAATCAAAGCACTACGACATCGGAGCGGTCATTCGTCTCCTTGATGCGACGTATTTCAGCGCAGAAATGCCTCATTCCCCAAGGCGGCACTTTAATCACTTGTTTTTAAAGGATTTTTTTCTGGCCTCGATATTGCATACGTTCAGATGACGCGTGTCGCGATGCTGCTCAAGCGGACGTCGTCACCAACACCATCATCACCCGGAGGCTTCATGCTGAATCGAGACACTTTTTTCAAAAAACAGGACGACACCGCCAAACGCGGCGTAAATGTCACCCCCGCCCTCGCCACCCCGGCTAGCCCCCAGGACAACGCGCAACGCCCAACTGTTACCACGGCAGCACGGTCCGATTTGATTTCATCAGCAGACCGTTCAAAAAACGAACGCCATACCGGCAGCAAGCTGATTGTGGGACCCGACATCAAGCTCAAAGGCGCCGAAATTACAGACTGCGACACCCTCGTCGTCGAAGGTACGGTTGAGGCATCAATGGACAGCCGGGTCATCCAGATTGCCGAGCATGGTGTCTTCAAGGGCACCGTCAGCATCGACATCGCCGAAATCCACGGCCGCTTCGAGGGTGAACTGACCGCACGCGAGCAACTGATCGTGCACGCCACGGGTCGCGTATCGGGAAAAATCCGTTACGGCAAAATCCAGATCGAAGAAGGCGGGGAAATCTGCGGCGACATGGCCAAGGCTGACACAAAACCCGTACGTGCGGCACAGGCGCTGCTTAAATCGGCATCCACCGACTGACAGGCCTGCGAACGGATCAGGGCGTTGCGGGCGCAGGCAATGCGCCCGCAGCAGCAAACTCGGCGAGGATAAGATCGTTCAGATCGCGCGGGATCGGCGCCACGCGGGCTTTCAGCAACTGCATCAGCTGGTCACGCTCCTGCGGCTGCAGGCGTTCGTATTCACTGCGCGCATCAACGGCGATCGCGCGCTTCTCGGCGGTCGTCAATGCAGCCAGGCGCTCATGCGCGCCGCGCACCGCAGAAGCATGCTGGGCCAGTTCCTGAATAATCAGCGGCCGCGCCAGCGCGTTGCGCGGATCTGAAAGCATGCGGGTCAGGCTGGCATAGACATCGGCGCGCTGTGCTGATGTGAGATGCACGAATCCCTCATCGATCAGCGCACGCAGCTGCTCCTCGGTGACGCCATGCACACCCGCCAGCGCACTGGACGCTGAAGGTTTTGCCGCCGATGGCGGTATGCTTTTTACTGCAGACTCAATGGCTGCGGTCGCCATCTGGTCGCGCAGCATTTTCAGCAAAAACAGCGTCAACGGCTCAGCCGCATGCACCGACCCCGCCGTAAACAGCAGGGTGACGAATGCCGCTCGCGTGAAGCGCTGCAGAATCAACATGGAAAGTGGGCCCTTGGACGGGCAGAGACTCGGGATTGCGTCTATGAGACCGCCGGAGACCGGACAGTGTCAAGGCATTAAGCAGCCGGCACCCAGTGAATCACATTCAGAAGAATTTAACTATATGTTTTTATTGATTTTTTAAAAAAAACATGCCGCACCGGAAAGTCCGGTGCGGCATGTTAATCAGCCGCAAAAACCGCGAACACCCTACCGTCTACGGAAATCCTCAACCGATTTCGCGAGTCGCCCGTCCGCCGTTTTTAACGCACGCGTGACCGGCAAGGTCGCACCAAAGGTCGGCACAAACGCCGAGTGTTTGCCGGCGCCGCCAATAACAGCCAGCAGAATATCCTCGGCCTTTTGCACGGCATACATCAGGTCGTCCGGCTTGGGATTGGCCAACCGGTCTTTGAAGGTCACCTTGATCCGCCGTTCGATGTTGTCCTTGGAGAATTTGCTGACCGGCAGCGTCGCATGCTGTTGCAGAAAACGCTTGGCTTCCGCCTTGGAAAACTGCGCAGCAACGGCTTTGGCATGCTCCGGCCCCATGATCACCAGCGGTTGCGCCTTGTAATAAGTATCGTTTGAACCGGTCGTGCACATCGTGCCGGCAATGGTCATCAATACACCCTCACCATCGAGGCTTTCATGATCGTTCACGTTGTGCAGGCACTCTGCGCCGATCACGGTCACGGCACTGGTTTCGGCCGACAGGCCACGTTCAACGTGCAGCGGCTCCCACGGGCTGTCAGCCTCGTTTTCGGCGACGAGATAGCTGTATTTCGCCGGCGAACCGAATGTCGACATATCGCCCAGCGCAGGAATCGCGCCACCGATGTTCAGCAAGGCCAAACGAATGGCGCGACCGATGGTGGCATTGGCCTGATTGCCGGGCCCGAAGGCATTGTGACCACCGTTGAGATTCAGTTCGCGTGCAACCGGTCCATTGACAATAACCAGCGGCGCACACAGATGCGTGGTGGCCTGTACGCCGTAGAGGTTCAGCGGCTCCTCGCACATCGCCTCGATGGCCAGCATGTACAGCGGGAAATAACGCGGCTGACAACCCGCCATCACCGCATTGGCAGCAAGCCGCAGCGGCGTCGCCTCGCCCCAGCGTGGCGCGATCTTGGCAATCGGCTGATCCCAGGGACGGTCGCAGTATTCGAGCATTGCCGCCACACGTTCTTCAGTCGGAGGGACCACCGGCAGACCGTCGCCCCAGCCCTTCTCCATGACCAGCGCATTGACCGCATCAAAGTCGCCGTCGGCCTCGATGCTCATGCCCGGTGCCTGCAGCAGTTGCGCAAGGTTGCTCATTGCGACTTCTCCTTCAACAGTTTCGCAAATTGCGGAATCGCGTGATCCGCACGCGCCTTGACCTGATCAATGGCCAGGCCGCCGAGCGGATGAGGGATCTCGATCAGCGGCAGATCAGGTACGCCGAACACGCGCGCCTGGGATTGCCCCAGTTTCAGGAAGGGACCTGAAACAATGACCGCTGTGGTCAAACCGCGTTTACGCAGGGTCGCCATGTCGTGGACACTCCACGACGTGCACGACCCTCAATCACCCATTGCCGAAAGGACATAGTCCGATTCGGCAGCGAGGCGATCCAGAATGTCTGCGGGCGCGGGCAAACTCACGCTGTCCTTGCGCAAGGCGATGACGGAAGCGACCGGCAACAAGGCCTTAATTCCGTCAACAATGTAACGCAGCAGATGATCGGCATTGCCTTTGCTGTTGTCGAGTATGCCGAGGCGGATGCCGCCCTTGGCGACAGCACGTGTCTCGGTCACAGCCACCGCCTGCGGCGACGGCGCTTCCGGAATCACCAAACGGATTTTCTGAACCATATGAACTCCTGAATGCTGGGTAAAAAACCACGCCTGTGTGACGCGGCCATTAGTGAATCTAACCCATGCTTTTGGTCGGGGCAATGCGACGCTTCATGGAATCAGCTTCTGAGGTCCCGTTACAGCAAATAAAAAAGCCACCGCAAGGGTGGCTTCTCTATTTGTGGCGTCCCCACGGGGATATAAGGGTTACTCCGGCGCAGCGCTTTCCGTCAGTTCCAAAGGTCGGCTGCCAATACGCGCACCTAAGGCCGCTACCTTCGCCAAGGGGCCGGCCACCAAATTCTGCTATCGGCCAATTCCGGACGGTCAGCAACAGATCGACTTAGTCACTATCCAGCCCCCGCTTCGGCGTGGTTTTTTTGCCTTCTTGCCGGGAAAACCTTGACCTAACGCAAGGAAACCCCTGTCTTGGACGCCCCCTCCTATGGAAAATGTGAGGTTCCACCTATGGCTGCTTGTAATCAATTTGAGCAATATGAAAACCAAAGTTCATTTTGCATAGCCTGGGCCGTGGATGGATTTTTGGTTCGTAGGGCGAAACAAAGTCAGCTGGTCGAACGCAAACTTAATTCTTAATTTAGGAGTAATGAAAAATGAACGCTAAATTCTTGTTGCGTGTAGTGACACCAGCTGTTTTCGGTTTGGCATGTTCAGGTATCGTGCAGGCGGCACCTGTAGATATCACGACTTTGCCGGGATATCAGGTGGTGACGACGTCTGCCTTGAACTTCAGTGATGGCGGCTGGGCTGGATGGTCTGTGACTGGTAAGCAAGTGCTGGGTGCGAGCATCATCTCTGGTGGTGATTCCATCTCGGACTTCTCGGTTTTCAAGCCGGTCGGGCCGGGAACGGTGACTCCCTTCAACTACACGTATGGGGCGAATGAGTACGGCTTCCTCTTTAGAGATCGTGTAGACGGTGTTGGCAACTCCGGCGTTCAGATCGAGCTTTACTTCGCCGACCCTCTGGCCGGCTACACGATCACCCAGTCGTCTACCTTGAATTACTCTGGTACAGGGTGGGGTGGATGGTCTGCGCCGTCTGGCGATGTCGTGAGCGGTGGTGGCTTCGCGTTTTCGAACACGGGTGCGTCTGCGGGTTCTTCCCAGTTTGCGGATGGGGGTTCATCTTGGCCGCATTACACGTTCGGAGCCAATGAGCAGGGATGGGTCGTTCAGAATGGCGGAACAGCCAGTTCCGCCAACGTCTATGTGATCTCGTTCGATGCACCCACTGTCACCCCCATCCCCGAACCCGAAATCTACGCGATGATGGGTCTAGGTTTAGGACTGTTGGGTTGGGTTGGACGGCGCAGGAAACAGCAAGCCGCTTAATTCAGCAGCACTCACACAGACCCCGCTTCGGCGGGGTTTTTTATTGCGCTTCATTCGAGTCATGTCTGAGTTTTCCATGACTCGCGGCTGGCCCCCATTCCACGCTGCGGCTGGATTTCTGCTGACGTGAATTTCACATATTGGAATATTGCCGTAGGTGCTCAAACTTTATTCAATTCGATAATTTTCTACTATCGAAATCAGGAGGTTTCTACTACTCCTCGGAGAAGGTCTTCACGTAGGCTTTTCTAAAGTCCAAAGCAGTGTGACTGATTGCCGCCATTCGTAAATTGCTTTGAATGCTGGCAATTGAACTCAAACTTGTTTTAGTAAACAGGGGCAGATCATGCAAATCAGAAACGTAGCAAAACGATTTCTCGCGGTAACAATTTTGGTCCTTATGGCGGCAGGTCATGGCCAAGCCGCAACGATTACCGGCGGTTCTACTCTGCTGGACTCTAACTACGCGAATCAGTTAGAGAGTTGGCTGGGAGAGGGATCAATCACGCTCACCAATATTTTCACCAAAACGCCGGGTAATACTGCAACTGACTTTCATAATGCCGTTGATGGCAAAGGCCGCACCTTTGTCGTGATGTCAGCCTCTGAAAATGGTACGGATTACTTCACCATCGGCGGTTATAACCCGCAGAGTTGGAACAGTGGTGGTGTATATAATTACTCCAATAATGATGCCGACCGTACCGCGTTCCTCTTCAATCTTTCATCTACCAATATTTACCGTCAAAACCTGTCCTCTAACCAACTGAAGTACCCCGATGGATGTTCTTCGTGTGGGCAATTCCAGACATTCAATTATCCATCTTATGGCCCGACGTTTGGTGGTGGCCATGACCTCCATGTTGAGTACGGACTTAACTATGGTTTTTCGCTTGGGTTTTCATACGGTGGCGCAAGCCTTTTCAATAAGTCCATCATTGATGGATCGTACTTTGACGGCTATAACGTGACATTTGGAGGAATTGAAGTATTCACGATTTCCTCTGTAACTCCCGTCCCCGAACCCGAAATCTACGCAATGATGGGGCTTGGGCTTGGCCTGTTGGGTTGGGTAGGACGTAGGAAGAAACTGCAAGCCGCGTAACCTGCATTGGCCCTCACATAGAACCCGCTGCGGCGGGTTTTTTTTGGCGAACGCGCCCCTTGTCAGAAGTCACTGATCCCCAGGCTCACGCTCAAAGCTATGGCAATGCCAATCGGGCCGCGTATCCATGAACCAGATTGAGCCGGCCGCGCAGAATGGCAGCAAGTCGAGCGTGCCAAGATTTTCGCCAACGCCATCTGAGGCTGGATCAACGTACTTGCGGCAGATTTCGCAGGGATGTTGCAGAGGGATCATGCTAAGGAACAAATGGGCGCCCCACCATGCCTGTTATCAATCGCACATTACTATGACGCTATCGCGACATAGCCGCGACATGAAAGAAAAATGGGTTAGGAATTTATTCCTAACCCATTGATTTTACTGGCGTCCCCACGGGGATTCGAACCCCGGTTACCGCCGTGAAAGGGCGATGTCCTAGGCCTCTAGACGATAGGGACTACGTCTGATTACAGCGAGGTGTTCTGCTGGTGGAGGTAAGCGGGATCGAACCGCTGACCTCTTGCATGCCATGCAAGCGCTCTCCCAGCTGAGCTATACCCCCACGAGAGCGGCGAATTATACCGATGCACATCCGGGCTGTAAACCCGGAATTCAATCAGGAAACACCTTTAATTCCAAAGTCATTCGGGCCAGCACCTGTTCGCGCCCGATCAGTTCCAGTGTTGCATCCACTGAAGGCGTCTGCGGCTCTCCCGTCACCATGACCCGCAAGGGCATCGCCAGCTTGGGAAACTTCAACTTGTGATCGGCCACGACCGTTTTCATCGCGGCGCTGATACTGGCGCGATCCCAGGGAATGTCGGCAAATCGGCGATGCAGGTCATCAACGGCAGGACGCACATCTGCTGTGTAATGCTGTGTCCGCAATTCCGCAGCCGGCGTCAGCACGCGATAAAAAAACACTGCGGCATCCGCCAGTTCCTCGATAGTGCTGACCCGCTCCTTCAGCAACGCCACCACCCGTTCAGGCGCCGGGCCTGACGCAACATCACAGCCATCACGCTTGAGGAACGGAATCATCAACTGCGCCAGGCGGGAATCATCCGCCTCTTTCATGTACTGCTGATTCAGCCAGCCCAGCTTTTCCGGATCAAAACGCGCCGGGGAACGACTGATGTGCTTCAGGTCAAACCATTCGACCAGTTGCTGCATCGAGAACTTTTCTTCGTCGCCATGCGACCAGCCGAGACGCGCCAGATAGTTGTTCAGAGCCTCCGGCAGATAGCCGTCTTCGTGATACTGCATCACGCTGACCGCGCCATGGCGCTTCGACAGGCGCTCGCCATCGGCACCGAGAATCATCGGCAGATGCGCGAACAGCGGCAGTTCCGCACCCAGTGCGCGATAGATGTTGATCTGCCGCGGCGTGTTGTTGACATGATCATCGCCGCGCACCACATGGGTGATGTTCATGTCGATGTCGTCAATCACCACGCCGAAGTTGTAGGTCGGGATGCCGTCGGCGCGCATGATCACCAGATCATCAAGCTCTGCGTTGGCAACCGTAATCGGCCCCTTGACCAGATCATTGAACGTCACTTCACCGGTATCCGGCGTGCGGAAACGCACCACCGGTTGCGCACCCGCCGGCGGCGTCAGGCCCAGGCGTTTGGCGTTCTCCGGCCGCCAGCGGCCGTCGTAACGCGGCTTGTCGCCACGCGCACGCTGCGCTTCGCGCAGGGCATCAATCTCTTCGCGAGTCGCATAACAGTGATAGGCATGACCGTCGCGCAGCAACTGCTCCACCGCTACCTTGTAACGATCCAGGCGCTGCATCTGGAAATACGGGCCTTCATAATCAAGACCCAGCCAGTTCATGCCGTCAAGAATCGCCTGCACCGACGCATCCGTCGAACGCTCGCGGTCGGTGTCTTCAACGCGCAGGACGAATGTCCCGCCATGCTGTTTGGCATAAGCCCAGCAGAACAGCGCAGTACGCGCGCCGCCGATGTGCAGATAACCGGTCGGACTGGGGGCAAATCGGGTTCTAACCATGATGAGGCCGGAAAAAAGACGCTATTTTACGTCACGCCACCATGGCGGACGCACCGAATTCAGGACTAGAACCGGTCGGGACGATAGGGATTGAGATCAATGCGTGACGGGCGCCCGGCAATCAGGTCTGCAATCAGCCGTCCGGTCGGCGCACCGCCACAAAGGCCGACATGACCATGGCCGAAGGCGTAGTAAACGTTTTCAAACTGTGTTGCGCGGCCGATCACCGGGGTTGAATCCGGCATCGAGGGCCGCCGCCCCATCCATTCCGTTGAATCCACCCGGCTGATGCCCGGAAACATGCGCTGCATCAGCTTGCCGAGAATTTCCGAGCGCCGGTAATCCGGCTCAGCGTTGATGCCGGCAAATTCGCTCTGGCCGGCAATACGCAAGCCCATTTCCATCGGCGTCACAAAACATTTCTGCTCCGGCACCATCACCGGCATCGGCAACGAGAACCGCGGGTCGGAGTAGGTCAGGTGATAACCACGCTCCGCCTCCAGCGGCACCGCATCACCCAGCGCCGCACTGAATTCATTCGAATGCGCGCCGGCACAGATCACCAGTTTTTCAACGGGCAACGATCCGGCATCGGTGTTCAAAGCGCGCGGACCGTCCGGCCCGACATCAATGCCCAGCACCTGGCATTGCAGCAGTTTGACGCCTTTGCGTTCAAACTCGGCAGCCAGCGATTTGGTCAACCGTTCGGGATTCGCGCACCAGCCGTGGTCATGCAGAAACAGGCCCATGCGGAAGTCGCCGTGCAGTTGCGGCAGTCGCGCACGAATGCCGTCTACGTCCAGTTCATCAATGACCACACCGCGATCCCGGCGCAGCTTCCATCCCAGCGCATCGGCCTCGTAGGCTTTGCGATCGGAATACACCACCACATAACCGCTCCTGTGGATCAAATCTTCCACGCCGGCGCTTTTGACCAGAGGGGCGTAGGCATCAAAGGTTTGCGACAACAGCGCACGCAGGCCGTCGGCGATACGCTCCACCTTCTGCCGATCAGCTGATGCGACAAAACGCAGAAGCCACGGCAGCGCCTGCGGGAAATAGGACAGTCGCAGCGACAGCGGCCCCAACGGATCCAGCAAATAGCCGGGCACCTGCGACAGGATGCCCGGCATGGCGATGGGTACGCAGGATCCGGGGCTGAGGATGCCGGCGTTACCGAATGAGCAATACTCACCGGGAGGCCGCTGATCGACCACCGTCACAGCATGGCCATCACGTTGCAGGTAGCTGGCGGTCGCCATGCCGACAATGCCGGCGCCGATAACAGTAATGTTCTGGGGTTGCATGATCGTCTGATTATATCGCCAGCGGTTTGGCGGCCGGCGGCCACCAATGGTAGAATTCGCGCCGGCTTGGGCGGTTAACTCAGCGGTAGAGTGCCACCTTCACACGGTGGAAGCCACTGGTTCGATCCCAGTACCGCCCACCACTC
>CAZHFZ010000015.1:0-68787 GCA_964531455.1 uncultured Bordetella sp. | reverse complement strand
CTCACATGGCAATGGAAATGTTGAAGCTGCTGGCTCAAATCGACATGATGCATATCCCGTACAAGGGCACAGGTCCGGGAATGACTGATCTGCTTGCAGGGCGGGTCTCGCTGACCTTCGCCAGCATTATTTCCGTACGTTCCCATGTCGAAAGCGGAAAGCTCCGCCTGCTCGCTATCGCCAGCAGCAAACGTTCCCCCGTTCTGCCAAAAACACCCACGGTCGCCGAGGCTGGAGTACCCGGTTATTCGGTGGATGTCTGGTACGGAATGTTCGCCCCCAGCGCAACGCCACGTGAAGTATTGTCAAAGCTAAACGGCGAGTTGATCAAGATGATGCAAGTTCAGTCCATCAGCGAAAAGATGATGTCGCTTGGACTTGAGCCGCTGGCGGCGCCTCTGGAGCAGACCAATGCATACGTGAAATCGGAAATTGCAAAATGGGCCAAAGTCGTCAAGGCCGCGAACATCGTCGCCAACTAACGAATTTTCATGTCTGCATACAACCCGAACATCATCAGCTTTTCCCGCGCAGTCACCGCATTCCGCTCCGGCAAAGACACACCATCGGACTTTCTGGAACGCTGCATTTCGGTGATCGGATCACGCGAATCCGAAGTGCAGGCATTTGAGACACTCAACCTTGAAGGTGCCCGTGCTGCGGCAAAAGCGGCGACAGCGCGCTATCGCGCTCGACAACCGCTGTCCATGGTTGACGGATGTCCGGTCGGTATCAAGGACATCATGGATACCTGCGACATGCCCACCCAAATGGGCAGCCCGGTGTTCAAGGGCTGGCAGCCGGCATACGACGCGGCATGCGTGCAGGCACTCCGCATGGGAGGCGCCGTGATTCTCGGCAAAACCGTAACCACGGCATTCGCCTGTGGCGCCACCAACAAGTCCCGCAATCCGCATGACACACAGCGCACGCCCGGCGGTTCCTCCAGCGGCTCGGGGGCTTCAGTAGGCGCCGGCATGGTCCCTGTTGCGCTCGGCACCCAAACCCAGGGTTCGACCCTGAGACCGGCATCATTCTGCGGAATCGTCGGTTTCAAACCCACGCATGGCGTACTGAGCATGCAGGGGGTACATCCGATTTCACACACCCACGACCACATGGGCATACTCGGCAGCACCCTGGATGACACGTGGCGGATCGCCTCTCACCTCTCGCTGGCCCAAGGCCATCCAGGCCACCCGTTTCTGCACCGTGCGGGAGAACGACCGCCGCGCGCATTAAAGCCCCGCCGCATACTGCATCTGCAGACACCGGGCTGGCTCGCCGAAACGAGCGATGCCACGCGGGCGGAATTCGAACGCGTACTGACGGCCATGCGCGAGGCCGGCGTCGAAATCGTCAGCCGCGACAACCATCCCGGTGCCGCCGCACTAGAAGCGGCCATCAACGAGGACTATATCAACAGCTGCCTCAATATCACTGCGTATGAAATGCAGTGGCCATACCGACAGTATGTTGAACGTCATCCTTCCCTGGTCGAGCAGCGGATTCACGATCGTATGCAGCAAGCTGCGGCAATGAAGCCCGCCGACTATACCGCCTGTCTCGCGAACAGCGCACGCATGCGCAAAGAAGTGAAATCGATGCTGCGGGGCGTGGATGCGATTGCGACACTGGCCGCCTCCGGACCGGCCCCATTGGGACATCAACACACCGGCAGCCGGACTTTCCTGGTTTATGCGACGTTCCTTGGACTTCCCGCCTTCAGTTTGCCCCTGATGCAGGTCGACGGGCTTCCCGTTGGAATGCAATTGATCGGCGCATCGGGCAAAGACGGCACTCTGTGCGCCCATGCCCACTGGTTAATGCAATTGCAGGGGTATTGAACAATAAGACTTAACTGACCGGTTTTACCGGTAATTCATGACTCATCAGAAGCTACCCGCTTCCGCCAGCGCGGCGCGCAATACATGCAGCGCATCAAGCCCTTCAATATCTGCGGTCGGCAGAATAAAAGTGCCCGTTGCCCCGGCTTACTGCTTTGTCTTTAGGCTCGACAGCAGCGACACAATGATCAAAGGCAACAGCGGAACGCTTAGCGCAAAAAGAACCCACCCGCTCACCGATCTTCCCTTGCGCTTGGCAATCACGCCCGTGGGGATTGCCGCAACCACAGCGATGATCGTGAGATACAGCGCACCGGTGACCAGCGCTTCGATCGTTTTCGGGTCGTAGCCGAATTGAATGAGTAATGCGGAAATCTGTGGATCAAGCATGGGGCCACTCCATTCGCAGCACGGTCGCGATGGTTTTTGGGAGCCACCAAAAAAACCGCTTCAGGTCGGCAGCGGGCTGTCTCCTGCGCAGTATCCGCTTTTGCACCACCAACTGCGATTGATTTGCAAAAGTTACCGATGCCGATTTTCCAAATTGACTGCGCGGTCATACGCTCGGTGACCACTGCTTAAGCACAAACACCAAGGGCCGCTTGCACGGTCCTTGGTGTTTTTTTTTAAGTACCTGATTTTATTACTGATATTCAATCATGCCGCCGGCGGCGATGGTCTTCAGCGACTCCACCACCTTCTTGTCGACGAGGATGCCTTCCTTGCGTCGGCGCACGCGCTCACGATAGGCGCGCTCGGACGGGATGCGGATTTCATCGACGCCCGGCTGCTTGGGCGTGTCCTTGATCTGCTGCACATACTCGGACATGCGCTTCGGAAACTCGCCGCCGGGCAGCATGATTTCCGGATCAACCACCCAGAAGTGGAAGGCATAGTCACGGACATTGCCGTGTGCGAGATGCGAACCGGCGAGGATGCCCAGCGCCTGGATCGCAAACGACAGGCCGTAACCCTTGTGGCCGCCGAAAGGCGCGACACCACCCTTCAACACCGCCTTGCCGTCGGTCGACGGACGGCCCTGCTCGTCAAAACCGACGCCTTCGGGCAACGGCTCGCCGAGATGGGCATGCAGCATGACCTCGCCCCACATGAATGACGCCGTACCCATGTCGACGACGACCGGGCCGTTGTCCGACGGGAAACCGAAGCAGATCGGGTTGGTACCGAGCATCGGCTTGGTCGAACCCGGCGGCAATACGCGCGGCGATGCCGCCGAGGTATGAAATGCAACGAGGCCTTCCTTGACGATTTTTTCAACAAAGTAGGCGTTGCGGCCGCTGTAGTAACTGTTGAACACGCCGACGGTGGCCATGCCGGAGGTCTTGGCTTTTTTGATCGCCACTTCGGCGCCGCGATAAGCCGCGACGTAACCGATGTTGTTGCCGCCGTCGATCAGCGCCGATACCGGGGTCTCGCGGACGATCGACACCGGCTTGCGCGGCTGTTTGGTCTTGACGTCGGTGGCAATCGCAAGAACACGCGGCAGACCGGCGAAACGGTAACCGCACAGCGAATTGTCGACGAGCTGGTCAATGGTGATGCGGGCGTCTTCACCGCTGTAGCCCACCGCCTCCAGCGCGCGCTGACCCAGTTCGGTAGCCTCTTCCGCGGTGATGCGCAGGAAATCAGGGTGATCGGCGTCGAGCAAGGCCGTTTTCTGCATGATCAATCTCTCTAATTAATTAATCTTAAGTGGTTTAGCTATCGGCAAACTCGTCTCAAAAATCAGCCGAGCGCAGCCATGACAAGGAGCGCGCGAGGCTCCGACGAGACATTACTGGTCGGTAAGGCGAGGAGGAACGCAGCGCGCGACGCAGTCGGGGCAAGCGCAGGCATTTTGGAGACGGGTTTTTACTGCTGCTGGATGCCGGCGCTTTTGACGATGGTCGCGTAACGCGGAATCTCGGCTTTCAGCAAAGCGCCGAGCTGGTCCGGCGTGCCGTACCAGGGGTTGATGCTCTGCGAATCCAGCGTCGCGCGCAGGTCTTTCGAATCCAGCGCCTTCTGCGCTTCCGAAGTGAGCTTGTTGATGATGTCGCGCGGCGTATTGGCCGGTGCAAACATCGCATACCAGATCGACATCTTGAACTCCGGATAACCGGCCTCGGTCGAGGTCGGCACGTCCGGCAGGTTGTTCACCCGTTTTTCCGACAACACCACAATCGGCCGCACCTTGTTCTGCTTGATCAGCGGCAGGATCGAGGCCACCGAGACAATGGTCTGATCCACTTCACCGCTGATCGCCGCGACGGTCGCCAGCGTTGCGCCTTTGTAGGGGACGTGGACCACGTTGATCTTCTGCAGGTATTTCAGCAGTTCATTGGCCAGGTGATTGGTCGTCCCGGCGCCGCCCGAGCCGTAATTGAGAACGCCCG
The DNA here is from genome assembly GCA_964531455.1 of uncultured Bordetella sp. Taxonomy (GTDB): domain Bacteria; phylum Pseudomonadota; class Gammaproteobacteria; order Burkholderiales; family SG8-41. The sequence continues at coordinate 64,544 of CAZHFZ010000015.1, read as the reverse complement.
GTTTCGACTTCGCCAGGTCGATGAACTGCTTCAGCGTCTTGGCCGGCACGGACGGGTGCACCACCATCACATTTTCGATAGCGGCGAGACGCGCCACCGGTGCGAAATCCCTGACCGCGTCGTAACTGAGTTTTTTGTACAGCGCCGGGCTGATGGCGATCGTCGGCGATGTCACCAGCACGGTATAGCCGTCGGCCGGTGAAGTGGCCGCCAATGACAGGGCCAGGGTACCGCCGGCGCCGACACGGTTGTCAGGAAGCATGTTGTGACCCATCTGCTCGCCCATTTTCTGGCCGATAAAGCGGCCCACCAGATCGCTGGGAGCACCCGCCGGAAACGGCAGGATCATGCGAATCGGTTTGGAGGGATAGGCCTGGGCCATTGCATCCGTGCCGATCACAGCGCAGGACAGGGCCACTGCCGCGGCAGCAGTCGTCAAATGATTGAATGTGAACATGATTTAATTCCTCCTTCGATTGATTTTATTGCCGCCGACCCTGTGAGTCAGGCGTCGCGACCAACAACAAGCAATGCGTCGACTACCTTGGCGCCCTTACCCTTGGCCAGCACGGTCAGCGGATTAACGTCCAGCTCGCGTATGGTAGCGCCATGATCATGGGCCAGCCATGACAACCGCACGATGCAGTCCACCAGCGCGTCAATATCGGCCGCCGGCATGCCGCGCACGCCCTCGAGAATCTTGTAACTACGCAATTCGCCCAGCATCTCGCGCGCGGTCGGTACATCCACCGGCGGAATGCGGAAAGTAATGTCGCGCAGCACCTCGACGTAGATACCGCCAAAACCGACAGCGATCAGCGGCCCGAACACCGGGTCGCGGACGATGCCCAGCATCATCTCCGCGCCGCGCGGCACCATCTCCTGCACCAGCACGCCGGCGATCTTCGCATCGGGTTTGTACTTCAAGGCAGCGGCAAGCACATCTTCATAAGCCTGTCGCACTTCTGCTTCACCGCTGACACCGAGACGGATCGCGCCGGCTTCGGTTTTGTGGGCAATGTCTTCGGATTCAATCTTCAGGGCCACCGGGCCGTTGATGCCTCGAAAATGTGAGACTGCCTCATCCGCGCTGGTCGCCAGCAGTTCTTTCGGCACCGGAAGACCGTATTGCGCCAGCAGGCTTTTAGCTTCGCGCTCGGTCAGCGTGCGATCACCGGCGGCACTTAATGCCTTACCCACCGCGGCCTGCTCTATCCCCTGCGGCCGCACCAGTGCGGACTGCGCGCGGCGTACTTCGAGAAATTCGCGATAACCGATGGCCGTGCGCACATAACGCAGCGCATCCACGGTATTGCGATAAACGGCAGCGCCCATTGCCACCAGGCTGTCGACGGTCAATGATTGATCATCATGACAACCGCCGGTGACCAGCATCACCAGCGGTTTGGTCGCGTCGCGCGACAGTCGCGCCGCATACTCAAGGTCAGCGCGCGGTGCAAACGTGAATACGGGAATCATCACATCAACGTTGTCGTCTTCACTGATGATTTCCATCGCCTTGCGGAAAATCTCCGGCTGTCCGGTGGCCAGCGACGTCATGTCCGTGGGATTGCTGACTTTGCCATAACCGGGAATCAGTTCGCCGAGACGGCCGTCGGTTTGGGACGTGTAGTTGTGCCAGCTCAAGCCGAGGTGCGTGCCGACGTCAGCCATCTGCACCACGTTGCCGCCTGAAAGCGACATTGACGCCGCACGGCGCCCTTTCGGCAGTTTTTTGTTACGCAGGACAATGGCCTGCTCATACAGCTCGTTGCAGTCATTGACACGGATCACGCCGTATTGCTTGCACACGGCACTGAACACCTCGTCCGATCCGGTAATGGCGCCGGTATGCGAAGCTGCAGCCTGTTTGCCGGCATCGGTAATGCCGAACTTGAGCACGATCAACGGCTTTTCGCGTTCGGCCGCATATTGCGCGAGGTCCATGAAGGCCTTGCCGTCGCGGATGGCTTCCAGCGCCATCATCACCACGTCCGTTTGATCGCCTTCAAGCATGAAGCGTGCGAAATCGACTGCAGTGAGATCAGCTTCGTTGCCACAACTGGCCTGGTAACTCATGTGTACGCCGGCCTTGATCGCGCGCCACATGACATTGCTCTGACCCAGACCGCCGCTTTGACTGACCAGGCCGACGTTGCCCGGAGGTTCAGTCAGGCTTGATACCGCGTAACCGGCGGAAAACGAAAAACGATCAATGAAATTCACCGGCCCGTTGCAGTTGGGCCCCATCACGCGCAGACCCGTGTCCCGGCAAAAACGGACAAGCTCTTCCTGCAGCTTGCGGCCCTGCTCGGTTCCCGTCTCGGCGTAACCAGCCGTAAACACGGTGGCGCACTGCACACCAATGGCATGGCAGTCGCGTAACACGTCGATGACGCGGTCCGGCGCAATCACCACGCCGACATGATCCGGGGTTTCCGGCAATGCGCTGACCCCCGGATAACACTTCAGTCCGTTCAATTCGGTGAGCCGTGGATTCACCGGCAGGATGCGTCCGCCATAGCCGAACTTGGAAATCTGCCTCATCAGGCGGCCGCCGAAACGGCGGGTGTCGTCAGTTGCGCCGACTACAGCGACGGATTTCGGGGAGTAGAAACGGGTCCAGTTTGTGGGTTGAGTCATTACGATAAAAAGTGCTGCAGCATTCAGATTTTCAAGAAACGCGAATATATACCCAGAGGCCGCCCCACGACGGTGCATTATCACAATGTGGTTGATTCATTCCCTAGTCAGCGCAATTTATGGACAATGCGGGGCCGTATCACTGCAAGTTTCCCTTTAGAAAACGTAATGCTTGATTGACCCGCGGTTTGATTGATCGCACCCCATCAGGAGATTCAGGATGTCCACCGTCGAATACAAACGTGAAGGCCAGATCGGCTACATCACGCTCAACCGCCCCGAAAAACTGAATGCCATTTCTGATGAAATGAGCCTCGCGCTGTGTGATGCGCTGTATGCCTTTTATGACGACGAAGAAGCGATGATCGCCATCCTCTCCGGCAACGGCCGCGCCTTCTGCAGCGGCGCCGACGTCAAGCAGCGCCAGCTACGTCCGAAGGAAGAACTGAAAAAACTCGGCGGCCCGTCCGCACGCGAAGGCAATATCCGCCATCCCTTTTTCAAGCCGCCGCACGCCAAACCCATCATCGCCGCGATGCACAGCTACTGCTACGGCGTCGGCCTGCGCATCGCGCTCTACTGCGACATGACCGTGGCGAGCAAGGATGCCAAATTCCAGGTCACTGAAATCGCCCGCGGCATCGACGCCACACCGTTCTGGATGATGCTGACGCAGCGCGGCGCCGGCGTATTTGCTGATGACGTGTGTTTCACCGGACGCGTCTGGAACGCCGAAGAAGCGCACCGTGTGAACCTGCTGACCCGCCTCGCGGAGAATGGCGAACACATGAAGGTGGCGAAGGAACTTGCGGAACAGGTATTGAATAATCCCCCGCTCGCCGTACGCGCAATGGTTGAAGCGCGTCGTTCGGACCTGGAACACATCGAAGCCAAGGCTTATTCGATCCGCCCGCGTACGCTGCACCTGTCGGAAGACTTCCGCGAAAGTGCACTGGCCTTCGTCGAGAAACGCAAGCCGGTTTACAAAGGCCGCTAATTCCTCTCAGACCGTCGCGGCGCCGGCTGCGGGATTACCCGCAGCCGGCGTGCTGCGAATGTTGCGCACTGCGATGACGGAATACAAAAACTCCGTCCAGTTAATGCAACTCAGCCCTCAAACACCCATCGCATAACAAGGCCGCCGTGGATCGGCTGCACCTTCAAGAAGGCCGTTGTCGTAATTGACGCGGACTGCACACACTGCGCCGGCACGCCAATCAATCTCCCGCCACGAGGCGACGGTGTGCCCGAGTTTGCCGAGCTGTTCGACAGTCTTGCTGTCGAAACGCGTTTCGAGATTGATGCGCCCCGGGTGGTAAGCGTGGGGCTCTGACGAACTCGGGAAGCTGTAGGTGGCGAAGCGCGGCGCTTCGACCGCAGCCTGCGGCTCCATGCCGAACACCACGATATTGAGAAGGACCTGGGTCATCGCCTGTGGCTGGGTATCATTGCCGGGGGAACCAAAAGGCATCAGCAGTTTGCCGTCCTTCAGCGCAAGCGCCGGATTGGGCGTCAGGCGCGGCCGTTTGCCCGGCGCCATCACTGCAGGCATCTTCGGATCGGTCCACGACTGTGAACCGCGCGAAGACGGGCACAGCCCCGTGCCGGGAATCACCGGCATCGCGCTTGATCCATCACTGGGCGTCGCCGAAAAGGCATTGCCTTGGCTGTCGACAACACAGACATAGGACGTGTCCGGCGGAGGATTCGGCTCACCGGGTGTTGGCGGCGGCAGGTTATGTATTTTCGCAAAGCCGACCACATCGCCCGCCTCCGGCATTCCCGGTGCCGCCGTGTCAGCGCGGATCAGCTTGCGCCGCTCATCGGCATAGGCCGGCGAAAGCAGGATATCCAGCGGCACCTGAACGAATTTCGGATCGCCGTAATAGCGATGGCGATCGGCGAAAGACAGTTTCAGTGACTCGACAATGGTATGCACGTATTGCGGAGAGTTGTGACCCATCGCCTTGAGGTCAAAACCGGACAGTAGGTTCAGCGTCTGCGGCAGCACAGGCCCCTGCGACCACGGGCCGCAGGCGTAAAGGTCGACGCCGTGAAACCGCGTGCGCACCGGCTCTTCGAAACTGACTTCGTAGGCCGCAAGATCTTCAGCGGTGACCCAACCCGCGTTCTCGCGATGGTATTTGGCGATTTTTTGCGCGATGTCACCTTTGTAAAAGGCATCGCGCGCCGCGCGCAAGCCGGCTACACGACCTTTCCCTTTGTGCGCAGTCTCCTGGTCGATCATGTACTGCAGCGAAGCCGCGAGTTCGGACTGGATAAAACGCTCGCCGACTGCAGGTGGCCGGCCTTTGGGCAGAAATACCGCCGTGCTTGACGGCCAGCGGCGATAACCGGCCTCGTTGTCCTTGATGTAATCGGCCATGAATTCGTGCATCGCGAAGCCGTCCCGCGCCAGCCGCATGGCTTCAGCCGCGACCTCGCCGAAACTCATGGTGCCGTAACGTTCGAGCGCAGCCAGCCAGGACGCCGGTGCCGCCGGCATCACCGTGCGCAGCAGGCCCGGCGGCATCTTGCCTTCGTGGTGTTTGTGAAAATATTCCAGTGAAGCCGCTTTCGGCCAGGTGCCAAGTCCGTCGATATTGACCACCTGCTGCTTGTCGGCGAGCCAGATCATGATCGGCGCCACACCGGCAAAATTGACACGGTCAGTCTGCAGGATGCCCAGCGCGATGCCCGCAGCAACACCCGCGTCGATGGCATTGCCGCCAGCCTCGAGGATCTTGAACCCGGCATGGGTCGCTGAATAGTGTCCGGCGGAAATCATGTGGCGTTCGCCGGTAATGGTAGGACGGTAGGTTGGCATGCTGTTGAACTCCGCTTTCAGGTATTAATCGCGTCATGGCGGCTCGGCACATCGAGTGCCGCCATATCACCCAGAGTAATCGGTTTTATCGGTGCGCGGATCCGGTAATAGCCGATCTCCGCCGGCGTCTGCCCGCGGGTTTCCGCAATCAGCTCGACAGCGGTCAGTCCGCACAAGCGTCCCTGGCAGGGACCCATGCCACAGCGCATGAACGACTTCAACTGATTCGGGCCAGGGCAGTTCTGGGCCGCGACCAGGCTGCGTACATCACCGGCGCGGATTTCTTCACAGCGGCAGATGACGGTATCAGGATCAGTCGGCGCCAGCCACTGTTGCTGCGGACGGTACAGGCGGTCGAGAAAGGGTCGAGCCGCACGATGCCGCGCGAGCACGCGTCGCGCTGCGGCACTGCGGTGTTCGAGTTCCGCGGACTGGATTCGGCCAAGGTCTGCCGCGGCGGCAAGCCCTGCCACCTCACCCATCGCCGCAGCACCCACCGCGCCGACAATGCCACCGGCATCACCGGCCACGCGTACGGTATTGCTGGAACTGCGGCCCCAGGCATCAAGCTCCGGGCAAAAACATTTCTGCAAATCATTCCACTGATGCCGGATGTCGGTGGACAAGGCCAGATTGCCGTTGGGCACCACGCCCTGATGCAGGAAAACAAGATCCACCGCTTCCTTGAAACTGCGGCCACCGGATTCGAATTCAATTTCGCGGGCGCGGTCCGGCCCTTTTATTTTCAAGCTCGTCACGCCACGATGAAAAGGCACGCAAGCAGCACGGATTTCGCGCAGCAGCGTCAAGCCCTTCAGCAGATAGGCAGGCAAGCCCAGCATACCCGGCAGATGCGGCAAGGCGCCCCAAAGATCGTACGAAGTCTCCAGCAGCGCCGCCGGCGGTCGCCCGGCGCGAATCAGTTGGGCTGCAAGCAGCAGCAACAAAGGCCCGCAGCCGGCCAATACAAAGCGACCTTCGGGCGCGAGTCCACTCGCCTTGAGCAGGGTCTGCCCTGCGCCGCAACTCATCACACCGGGCAATGTCCAGCCCGGCACCGGCAGCGGACGCTCCATCGCACCGGTGGCGATCAGCACCTTCTGCGCATGGACAATGCCCACCGCACCTTCACGACGGTAATAGACCCGCCCGTCCTCGCCAACCTGCCACACCTGTGCCAGCGGTAGATAGTCAGCCCCGCAGTCGCGGAAACGGCGCAGCAACGTCAGGCCTGCGGCATAATCCGGACCCAGCAAACGCAGATGCGCGGGCCGGGTTGCAGCGAGCGCCTCGATGTTGCGGTAAATCTGCCCGCCGGGCACCGGCTGCTCATCGAGCAATACGACTTTGAGCCCGCTAGCCACTGCCTGAATGGCCGCAGAGAGCCCCGCCGGTCCGGCCCCAACGATGGCGAGATCGGTTTGCATTACAGGCGCGCCTCCGGTTTGCCGAGCTGGGGATTGATGCACATGCCTTCGCGCACGATCACCAGGCAGCCCTGCTGGTTGGGTTCACCGTCGATTTCCATCAGGCACTCGTAACACACCCCCATCATGCAATACGGTGCGCGGGCTTCGCCGCTGATAGGCGTGGTTCGCGAAATGCCGGTGCCATCCAGCAGCATCGCCGCAGCCGCAGTGCAGCCCTGCGGCACTGCCACTTTACGGCCGTTGATCACAACCGTAACGATCGGCCCCGCGCTGTCAGGCAGCAGCTTGAACATCGAATCGCCTGGTTGAAAATCGTGTAAGTTCCAGCGGCAGCGCGCCTTCAACCACGAAACGTGCGTAGTGCCGCGCATGCGCTGCTGCGAGCGTGACGCCGCTATGGCAAGTGCAAACGAATGCACCGGGAAACTGTGCCGACTGCTCGTACACCGGCAGTCCGTCAGGCGACATCACGCGCAGCGCACCCCAACTGCGCACGATGCGCGCGTGGCGCAAAAAGGGAAAGGTTTTTACCGCGCGCTGAGCCAGTGTGTGAACAACTTCCGGCGAGGTAGTGTCATCGAAGCCACTCTCCTCGCGCGATTCCCCGATCATGATCGTGCCTTCGACGGTCTGGCGGATCATCAACGTCGGCATATTGAGCACCGGCTGCATGCGTTCGGTGACAATGATCTGGCCGCGCACCGGGCGTACTGGCACATTGAGCCCGACCATGGCGCCCAGCGCCTGATTGCCGAGGCCTGCGGCAAGCACCACTTTCGGTGCGCCATACACTTTGCCGCCTGCACGCACCTTGAAATCACCGGGCGCCGCAGCAATGGCCTCGACCCTCGAGTTAGGGATATAGCGCCCACCGTGCTTGATAAAAGCCGCATGCAGGCCGCGCAGGGTGTACAGCGGGTTGGCATGGCCATCGTACGGCGTGTACGAAGCACCTGCCACCTCGGGACCGATCGCCGGAATCAGCTTTTTCAGCGCCGCCGGATTGAGCATTTCATATTCGAACTGTGTTTCTCCGGCCTCAAGATGCAACTGCTCCATGCGCTTACTGCGCCGCTCCAGCTCATCTTCGTCGAGGCAGATGGTTACTCCGCCGGGCCGTTCATGGCCGCTGGCCACCCCGGTCTCACTGAGCAGCTCACGGGAAAAATCCGCCCACTCATCCGCCGAGCGCCGGGTCCAGCGCTGATACTCGGGCACGCCGAACCCCTTGCTCTGAACCCAGACCAGACCGAAATTGCCACGTGAGGCACGATGCGCGATGTCCCCTTCATCGAGTATCAGGGTGCGCTGGCCCAGTCGCGCCAGCCCGTAGGCAACGGCGGTGCCTACCAGTCCACCGCCGAGCACCAAGACATCTGCATCAGTTGCACCCATCAGTTCGACTTCATTCCAGCGGCTTTAACCACCCTGCCCCAACGGTCGAATTCGTTAACAAGCTTGTCTGAAAGCTGTTTCAGCGTCGGCGTCTCGGGGTCCATGCCCAGAGAGATCAGCCTGGCCTGCACGTCGGGCGTTGTCAGCGCACGGTTGGACAATTCATGCAGCTTCTCGATGACCGGCCGCGGCGTGCCTGCAGGAGTCAGCACCGCATACCAGGAACTGACGTCATAACCCGGCACGCTTTCCGCCATCGATGGCAGATCCGGCAGCAGCGGCACACGCTTGGCGCTGCTCACTGCAAGCAACTTGACCTGCTTCTGCTTGACGAAAGGAAGTGCGCTGGACAGACCGGAGATCAGGATATCAATCTCGCCGCTGGCCAGGCCGATCAGTGCCGGACTCGCCCCCTTGTACGGCACATGCACGATCTGCGCGCCGGTCAACATTTTCAATTGCTCACCGGCAAGATGGGATGTTGCACCGGCGCCCGAGGATCCGAAATTGAGCTTGCCGGGTCGCGCCTTGGCGAGCGCCAGCAGTTCTTTCACCGAATTTGCAGGCAGGTTTGGCGCCACCATCACGCCCAGCGGGCTGTTGCCGATCAGAGCCACCGGCACGAAGTCAGTGCGCGCATTGTACGAAAGCTTGATCAAATGCGGCGCAATGGCCAGCGTGCCGTTGGCGGCAACCATCAGCGTGTAGCCATCAGCGGGCGCGCGGGAGGTAATCTCGCCGGCGACGCTGCCACCGGCGCCGTGGCGGTTATCAACCACAGCCTGTTGGCCCATGATTTCCGAGAGCCGGGTCGCATAGACACGGGCCGCAACATCGGTGGGGCCGCCTGCGGCCTGGGCAACAATCATCCTTATCGGTCGTCCAGGATAGCCCGCGTCACCGGCTTTGGGAGTCTGTGCTGCCATCGCGGAAAGCGGCAGTGCAAATAGGCAACAGCGCAGAATGACGTTTGTCATCAGTTAACCCCTTGTTTTGATTGAATACTGTGATCCGGCACAGTTAAGGCCATCAGCCGGGAAGTGGCCTGCAGTTCCAGCAATGCATCGAGCTGCAGAGCGAGTTTCGTGGTCAGCGCAGGCGGCAGCGCACGACCGGCGCAATCGAGAAATTTACTGCGCAGTTGCGCCGATGGAATCGGATTGTCAGCCGTGCGGCCAAGCTGGATGTCTACGCGGTCACTCAATACGCGGCCATCGTCCAGCGTAATCCGCACTTCGGCGCCAAAGTGATTGTCTGCAGAAAATTGCCCCGGACGGTGCACTGACGATTCCACTCGCGCCATCAGTTTTCGAACCTCCGGATCACACCAGGCCTCGCCCTCGAAATGTTCAATGCCGATGCGACCGTCAATTACCGCTCGACTGACACAGTACTGCACGCTGAATTTGGCGTCGAGATTACCCTGCGGATCGGGACGGTTGGTATGTACAAGGCGGCGCGCCGGAGTCCATGTTTCCATTTTCACCACTCGCTGCGGATCGATGTGCCCACCTTCGCTGCGCACGATGGCGAGTGTGGCATCCAGCGCCGAATGTGTCGCGGCACAGCAGGGATACTGCTTGTAACCGGCACCCGGCTGCAGGATCTGCAAAGGGGCGGCCCAGTTTTCGAGGATGCGCGTCGCGTCGTAATTTCCGGCGCCGTTGTAGACCTCAAAAAAACCCTGTTTGTGTTCAAAGGCCTCAGCACTGGCAGTAAAGCCGCCGCGCGCGAGCAGCACCGCGAACAGGCCGTTGCGCGCGCAGTGTCCGACATGCATGGGTTTGGTCATGGTGCCGAAATTGGCTTTGATCCCTGAGGCCAGCGAAGCGCCAATAGCCAATGCTGTTGCGGTTTGTTGCACATCCAGCCGCAATAGCGATGCGCAGGCCCCGATCACCGCGAAGGTACCCAGCGTTGATGTCGGATGCCAGCCCTTCTCGTAATGATGGAAATTCACGCCCAGCCCGATGCGTGTACCGACTTCGAAACCGACGGTATGCGCAACCAGCAAATCGCGCCCGCTGCCGCCAAAGGCTTCAGCCGCCGCGAGCAGCGCCGGCACGATGGTCGCCGAAGCATGGCCGCCCATGCTGTTGCTGCCGTTGTCGTAATCGAGAGCATGCGCCGCAGTACCGTTGACCAACGCGGCATCGAGCGGTGCAACGCGGCGCCCCGTGCCGAGCAGCGTACACGGGCCTTCGCTTCCCGCGACCGTAGCGGCAACGATGGTTGTCGTGGCTTCGGCGGCGCCAGCGAGCATGCATCCCAGCGTGTCCTCGATGGCGACGCGCGAAGCTTCAAGAGCGGCAGCCGGATGTTCTGCGTCGCGCAAAGCGACAATGCGTTCGGCGAGTTGTTGCGCGAGCACGTTTTACTCCTGAAACCGCGTGGGACGGAAGGGTGTGATGTCGACACTGCTGGGTTGCCCGGCCACCAGTTCCGCTGCAAGTTTCCCCATCACTGGCCCCGCCGACATGCCGAAGTGCGAATTGCCGAACGCAAACCAGGCATTGTCGAACAACGGCGAGCGTCCAAGCACGGGCAAGCCGTCAGGCAGACTGGGACGGTTTCCGCTCCAGGTTGAAACCGAATCGAGACGCACACCCGGAAACATGCGCTGCGCCTGACGTTTCAGCACTTCGGTACGCTGCCAGTTCGGCTCGGCATTGAGTCCGCCAAACTCGGCAGTGCCGGCCAGCCGCAGCCCGACGTTCATCGGCGCACAGGCGAATTTGGCGTCGGTGTTGGTCACCGGCATCCGCGGCATCACACCGGGGTCGGCAATGGTGATGTGATAGCCGCGCTCGGCTTCCAGCGGAAGGCGGCTGCCCAACTGGGCTGCCAGATCGCGCGAAGCAGCACCGGCGGCGATCACGACTCGCTGTGCAGCCTGCGCCTTACCGTCAACGATCACCGCCTTGACCGCAGCCCCCTCAAACTGAAAACCCTCAACCTTGCCCCGCAATACGCGCGCGCCGTTACGTTGCGCAATATCGGCAAGCGCGGTAACCAGATGGTGCGGGTTTTTGGTGCGACCGTTTTTCGGCAGCAGCAGGCCGCTCTTGAAAATGGGCGCAAGGCAGGGTTCCAGTTCCCGTATTTCCATCCAGTCGAGCGCCACAGCCTCAACACCGAATTCGCTGCGCATGCGCTGCGTCATCGCCGAGCCCTGGGCTGAATCCGGTTTTTCCGAAACGTAAAGCTGACCGGACAACTCGATCAGGTCCGCCGCAGCGGTCCCACGTGTGAGTTCACCATAGGCTTCGAGCGTACCGCTGTGCAGGGCGTGCATGGCGCGTGAGGTACGCACCGCGGCTTGCTCACCCGCCGAGCGCACCGCCGCCATGAGCCAGGGCAGCGCTTTGAGGAAATAACCCGGGCGCACTGCAAGTGGCCCTTCGGGATCGAGCAACCAGCCCGGCGCTTCCTTCCAGATTCCAGGAATCAGGTAAGGCACCACCGCGCCAGGACTGATATTGCCGGCATTGCCGAATGAAGCACCCTCGCCAACGCCCCCGCTGTCGATCAGTGTCACCGCGAAGCCGGCGCGCTGCAACCAAAGCGCCGAACAGACGCCGACGATGCCGGCTCCGACGACGGTAACAGCTGGTGCGTTCTCGGCCCCCACTTACTCAGCCTTGATATTGCGTTCCTTCACCAGCTTGGCGAACTTGTTGCGTTCGTTGCGGATGAACTGCGCAGTTTCCGCCGGCGACCGGGCGCCCTCGGACTCGAAGCCCAGCGCCACCATCTTGGCGCGGATATCATTGGTCGCAGTGACCTCGCGCAGCGCGGTGTTGAGCCGTGTCACCACTTCCGGCGGCGTACCTGCCGGCGCCTGGATCGACTCCCACGTACCGACATCGAAGCCGGGCACGCCTGATTCGGCGATGGTCGGAATCTCCGGTGCACCGGAGGCGCGCTTCGTGGTGGATACCGCGATAGCCCGCAGTTTGCCTTCGCGCGCAAGACCGATCGCCGAACCGATACCCGGCATCATCATCGTAATGCGCCCCCCCATCACATCAGCCAGTGCCGGGGCGCTGCCTTTGAACGGCACGTGCAACATGTCTGTGCCGGTCGCGCTGTTGAGCATCTCGCCGGCAAGGTGCGCCGCGCTGCCGATGCCGAAGGAGGCATAAGTCATCTTTCCGGGCTGCTTTTTCGCCATCGCCAGCAACTCACCGACACTGGTGATGCCCGAACCGGGATGCGTCACCATCAGCAGCGGCACTATTGCCACCAAGCCGACCGGGGTGAAATCTTTTTCGATGTCGTAACTGAGCTTGTACAGGCTGGGATTGATCGAGAACGAAGCCGAGACAAACAACAGCGTGTAACCGTCAGCGGGCTGGCTTTTGACATATTCAGTAGCGACGATGGTATTTGCGCCGGGCTTGTTGTCGACCACAACCTGCTGGCCCAGACGACCACTCATTGCGCCGCCGACCAAACGTGCCAGCGTATCGGAACCTCCGCCCGGCGGGAAACCGACGTAGAGTTTGATTGGCTTGTTGGGGAAAGACTGCGCGGCTGCAGGCAGTGCGGTGAACATGGCCAGCGCACAAAACGTGCCGGCAGCATATCGGATCGACAACTGGTTCATGGTGATCATCGGCGTCTTCTCCCTGATTGAAATCAATGCGCGGTCAACTCAGCTACCACCCCAGCACATAGGCCGGGCGCCGCGGATCGGCGCCGCCATGCAGGACACCGTTGCGGAAATCCTTGACGATTGTGCAGACAGAGCCAGCGGTCGAAGTCATGTCATCCCACCAGAAGACCTGGTGCCCCATCGCCGCCAGCGCCTTGCCAGTGTCTTCCCCCATAGCCGGCTCGAGATTCAGCCGCGCCGGATAGTAATCATGTGGCTCGAAGGATCCGGGGAAACTGTAGCTGGCAAAGCGCGGCGCTTCGACTGCGTCTTGCACAGACATGCCGAAGACATTGATGTTGAGAAAGACCTGCACCATTGCCTGCACCTGCACATCACCGCCGGGTGTGCCAAAAGGCATGTAGGCCTTGCCCCCCTTCAGTGCCATTGCCGGATTCGGCGTCAGCCGCGGCCGTTTGCCCGGCGCCACCGAGGAGGGATGTGTAGGATCGGACCAGGACTGGGTGCCGCGGCCAGAACAGAGAATGCCGACGCCGGGAATAATCGGCGTCTTGTCTGATCCGTCAGAAGGCGTGGCCGAAAAGGCGTTGCCATGGCGATCCATCACGCACAGATAAGATGTATCCCCGGGCTTCGGCCCTTCATGCAGTGTTGGCGGAGGCACGCAGATGTTGTCGACTTCATGCAGTGTTTTCGGATCACCTGCGGGAGGCATGCCGGGAAAAGCCCGGTCGCCGCGAATCAGCGAACGCCGCCAGTCGGCATAACGCTTCGCCATCAGCCCGGCCATCGGCACTTTGACAAATTTCGGATCACCAAAATACTGGTGGCGGTCGGCATAGGCCAGCTTCAGCGCCTCGACCAGGGTATGAATGTACTGCGGTGTGTTGTGCCCCATCGCTTTCAGGTCGAAACCCTTGAGCATGTTCAGCGTCATCGGCAGGACAGGGCCCTGCGACCACGGCCCGCAGGCGTGCAGTTCGATATCACCGAAGCGTGATTTCACCGTCGGCTCGAAATTCACCTTGAAGCCGGCGAAATCCTCGTAACGCATCAGCCCACCCTGCCCGGCGACCCATTTCGTCACCGTCTTCGCAATGTCACCCTTGTAGAAGGCATCACGTGCAGCCTGTAGCCCGGCCTGACGTCCCTTGCGCTTGCCGCGGCGTTCCTCGTCAACCATGTACTGAAGGGTGCGCGCAAGGTCAGCCTGCACGAATACCTGTCCCACCTGCGGTGGTTTGCCGCCGGGCAGGAATACTTTTTTACTCGAGGGCCACCGGGAGTACATATCGACGCGCTCACTGATGAATTTCGACATCATCGGGTGCATCGGAAAGCCTTCACGTGCGAAGCGGATTGCAGCCTGCGCCACGTCGCCAAAGCTCATGGTGCCAAAACGCGAAAGTGCGGTGATCCAGGCATCCGGCGCGGCCGGCACCACACAGCGCAATACGCCCTGCGGAATTTTGCTGCCATGGTGTTTCTGGAAATAATCCGGCGTCACCGCAGCCGGCCAAACACCGAGACCGTCAATCGAGTGCACCTTGCGATCTTTCGCGGTGTAGATGATCTGCGGCGCGACACCACCGATATTGACCTTGTCGGTCTGCAGCACGCCAATCGCCAATCCTGCAGCGACACCGGCGTCAATCGCATTGCCGCCAGCCTCAAGAATTTCGAACGCGGCATGTGCTGCCAGATAATGCCCCGCTGCAACAACATGGCGGGTGCCCATGATGGTCATGCGTTTGCCGGCCATGATATGAACCTTGAATGGAGCCTTGAAAGAAGCGATATTCCGCAGCAGGAGCTTGCGTTATACCCAATGCAGAAATCAATCTGATACGAAAGATAGCAGCATTATCCGGGCACCGCCACGTTGTATCTACATCACGATACAAGTTCGCATGATGAGAAGCACGCAATGAACCCGGTTACTTCCACAGCAGAATAAAAGAAGCTCCCTCAGTCAATAAGCGATGCGACAAGCAGTTGAAAATACCGCAGCTTGCCTTGGAAGGACAGCCTGATCGCAAGCTACGCTGATTGCCGTTACGGTCTTCTGCCAAAATCATCCAGGAGTATTGAAGACTGAAGCAACTAAAAATGGAAATGCCAGCAATCTTGCTCAGCATGCCCCCCCCCCGCCGACAGACTCTAAATCCCATTGGATTAAGCCCTGCGTCTCCGGCTTACCCGGCTGTTTGCGGAGAGAGCGGTCGCTGATGCCGCGGCAGCCACAGTGCCAGCGGAATGGCGAGGAAGCCGATTCCGGACGCAACGAGAATCGCTGAGGTGTAGTTGCCCGAGTGGTCGAACAGTGCTCCGCCGATCCAGCCGCCGAGAGCCATGCCGGTGCTGCCGCCGATCATCTGGAACGAAAAAATTGAGCTCAGGGGCGCCTTGGCACCGAACATCTGCCGGTTGATGATCGGAAAACCAACCATTTCGCCGCCATAACATATGCCGAAAAAAACTGCGAAGGCATAGAAATGCCAGACCTCGGTGGCAAACAGCAGCAGCAGAATGGACAGGCTCTGACCGAAAATTGCCCCGGACAGGATAGTCCTCCCGCCAAATCGCTCGGTGAGCAACGAGAAGCTGAAGCGACTGAAAATCGACACGCCGGCGATCGTGCTCAGCACACCCGCCGCCTGCAGGCCAGGAATTCCGTGGTGGGTGGCCATCGAAACACCATGTGCAAGAATCACCGCATGCCCGGCACAACCAAGATGGTGACAACCCATAAGCAGCCAAACAGGCTTGCGTGAAAGTATTGAACGCATGTTGACGGCCACACCGGAAGCCTGCTTGTCCTTGGCTGCGTCCTCTGCACCATAGGCAGTCAAACCCATTTCGGCCGGACTGGTGCGGATGAACCAGGAAAAGACCAGAAGAATCACGCCGAAGGCAATGCCGATCACCAGGAAAGCCGATTCCCAGCCGCGGTTCTCGATCATCCAGCGGAACAACAGCGCAAAAACAACAGGGCCCAACCCCAGACCAGCCCAGTAAATGCCGAGCGCGAGGCCCATTTTCTGGTTGAACCAGCGGGTAATGATGACCGGGAGCAGCACTACGAAGGCCGCATTGCCAAGAGCACCCACAAACACACCGTAAATCACGTAGAGATGCCACAACTCCTGAATCATCCCGAGCAGCACCGTGCCCGCAGAAATCATCAGCGATGCGCCCAGCATCAGCGAGCGTGCGCTGTAGCGGTCACCGAGCCATCCGAATATCAGCATCGCGGGCATGCTGCAAAGGAATGCGAGCGAATACGCAAGACCGATGTCGCCGCGTTTCCAGTCGAATTTTTCCACCAATGGATCAACGAGCACGGCGAACGAAGCTGAATCGGCGCGACTGATGACACCCAGTACGCACGCAGCCGCGAGAATGATCCAGGCGTGATGCAGCCCCGGTTTGCTGAGGGATGTCATGAATGAAATGTTCTTTCCAGATGGTGCCCGGCGAGTGCAGGGTGCATCAAATTATTGCAGTTATATATTTGTTTTTAAAAACTTTTTTTGCTTTGCGGAATTGCCTCAGCCACCCTCGCCCTGGATGCCCGCCTTCCTGATCACATCACTCCAGAGTTTTGTTTCAGACTGGATCAGCGCACCGAATTGCTGTGGTGTGCCAACCATCGCCTCCGAACCGTCTGCGAGCAGCCGTTTCATCATGTCCGGATCCTGCATCGCCTTGCCGGCATCAAGCGCGATTCGGTCAATCACGGGCTTCGGGGTTTTTTTCGGCGCGATGATTCCATACCAGTTGGTCACTACAACACCCTTGATGCCGGCCTCCGCGAAGGTCGGCACATTGGGCAGCGCGGGCACGCGCTTGCCAGGCGTAACTGCAAGCGAACGCAGACGCCCGGCCCTGACATGCGGAACCGATGAAATGATGGTCGGGAATCCCACCTGCACCTGGCCGCCGATCAGATCTGCATAGGCCGCGCCCATGCCCTTGTAGGGGATATGCGTCATCTGCGTGCCGGTGGCGATCTTGAACAATTCACCGCTCATGTGAATCAGGCTGCCGATGCCGGACGAACTGTAGTTGAGCTTGCCCGGATTCGCCTTCAGGTGTGCGACCAGTTCCAGGGCAGTCTTCGCCGGTACAGCCGGGTTCACCACCATGTTGTAACCCTGCTGGGTAACCTGCAGCACCGGGCTGAAATCGCGCACGACATCAAAGCGCGATTTGTACAACAGCGGGTGAACAACCGAAGTTGCGCTGATCATCACCAGCGTGTGGCCGCTGGGATCAGCACCGGCCAGAATTTCCAGCGCCACCTGACTGCCCGCACCTGGGCGGTTGTCGACAATGACCGACTGGCCAAAACTTTCGGCCAATCCTTGGGAAAGGCTGCGTGCAACGGTATCAACACTGCCGCCCGCTGCGAGCGGCACCAGTATGCGCACCGGGCGCTCCGGAAATTTCTGAGCCTGCGCGGGCATGACTGCAGAACACGCGATCGCGATGCCGAGTGCAAGTTTTACGAGCGCCGAAATGCGCTTTGATGATTTCATGACGACTCCTGATGACAGTTCCCAAGTATGATTGAATTTTAAAAGCGGTAGCAACTTCAAATCGCTGATTACCGCAGACGAGGCCACTTGATGAAAACCGCTTCACACAGCGTGGACCAATTCGCGGTGCCCTGCACCGTCATGCGCGGCGGCACCAGCAAAGGCCTGTTTTTTCTGGAAAGCGATCTGCCCGCTGATCCGCAGTTGCGTGAACGCATACTGCTGGAAGCAATGGGCAGCCCAGATCCGCGGCAGATCGACGGCCTCGGCGGCGCCGACACGCTGACCAGCAAGATTGTCATCGTCAGCAAGAGCACTGCTCCGGGCATTGATCTTAACTACACCTTCGGCCAGGTCGGCATCGACCTGCCTTATGTGTCGTATTCAGCGAACTGCGGCAATCTGTCGGCTGCGGTCGGCACCTTTGCCATCCAGGAAGGCCTGATCAAAGCTGTAGAGCCGGTGACGACGGTGCATATCTTCAACACCAACACCCGGCAGGTGCTGGTTTCCCGGATTCCGGTATCCGGCGGCCAACCGAGGGTAAACGGCGAATGCGCGATCGCCGGCGTGCCAGGCACCGGCGCGGAGATCCAGCTCGACTTCGCACGAACCAAAGGTGCCACCACCGGATCGCTGCTGCCCAGCGGCAATGTCATCGACGAGATTTTCGTGCCGGAACTCGGCAAGTCGATTGCTGTATCGATTGTTGATGTCGCCAAGGTCACTCTGTTTTTTCACGCCCGCGACATCGGCATCCGCGGCACTGAAACGCCGGACGAGTTCACCCCGGAGATCCTCAACCGCTTCTGGGCGATTCGCAACGCCGGTGCCAAACATATCGGTCTGCCGCCGGAATCCCGTCTGCCGCACCCGGTGTCGGTCATTGCGCCTGCGGACTACATTAACTACATGACCAAATCCACAGTACGCGCTGATGAAGTCAGTTTCGTCGCCCGCCGTGTTGGTGGTCCCCCGCCACGTCTGCACAAAGCTTTTGCCGCAACCGGCGCCGTGTGTACGGCAGTCGCCGCCAATATGCCCGGTACGGTTGTGCATCAGGTGGCTCGCCGCTTTGATGACCATGTAGTGCGCATCGGTCACCCGACCGGGGTATTTCCGGTCATCACCCGCATCAATGCCGATGGTGAAATCACCGAAGCCGCCTATACCCGAACTGCAAGACGCATCATGGACGGCACCGTCTACGTTGCCGCACATTCCCGCAGCTGATTGATCAACGCATCATTGAAAAATACTCATGACCCAAGCCACAAAAGCCATTGCTGAATTCATTCATTGCAGTTCGGCCGCAGATTTCCCCGATCAGGCGATTGAAAAATCGAAAAAAGTCATTGCCGACACCGTTGCGTCGATCCTCTCCGGCGCCAACAGCGAAGTCACCGAACACCTGCTCGCCTACCTCAAGCTGAGCGGCGAATCCGGCGACAGCCCCATCATCGGCAAGGCAGAACGCAGCAGCGCCGAAATGGCAGCACTGATCAACGGCACTTTCGGTCATGCGCTGGATTTCGATGATGTGCTGTCGATGATGCCGGCCCACCCCAGCGCGGTGATCGTCGCCGTGCTGTTGGCCGACCTCAAACGCCAGCCATTGAGCGGCAAGGCGCTGATCGAAGCCCATGTGATCGGCGTCGAGGTCGGCGGGAAAATCGGCCTCGGCATCACCACCGGTCACTATCACCGCGGATTTCACGGCACCGGCACGCTGGGCATTTTCTGCGGCGTGGCGGCGCTGGCCAAGGCCTGGCGTCTGCAACCCGAGGTCATCCAGACCGCATTCGGCATTGCCGGATCAATGGCCAGTGGTCTGCGGCGCAATTTCGGCACGATGACCAAACCGCTGCATACCGGCTGGGCGGCGCGCAGCGCCATCGCCGCCGTACGTCTGGCGATGAGCGGCTTTACCGCAGCGCCCGACATCCTCGAAGCCAAGTCCGGCTTTTTCGCTGCGTATGGCGTCAGCGAATCCAGTATCGCCAACACCCTCGCCGGGCTCGGCAAACCCTGGGTCATCACCGATCCGGGCATCGCACTGAAAAAATTTCCCTGCTGTTACGCCTCGCACCGCGGTATGGACGGCATCCTGACGCTGCGTGGAAAACACGGCTTCACTGCCGCCGATGTTGTTCGCGCGGATTGCCGGATGCCGCAAGGCGGCATGCAGGTGCTGACTTATGACCAGCCGAAAACCGGCCTTGAGGCCAAGTTCAGCCTGCAGTATTCCATCGCTGCCGGCATTGTTGACGGGGAGTACTCGCTGTTCAGTTTTACCGACGAAGCGGTCAACCGCCCGGCAATTCAGGACATGATGAAACGCGTGCGCGCCTTCGAAGATCCGGCCTGCCGCGGCGATGACCCGCTGTTCGACACCCGCAGCTCGGGCAGTCGCGGTTTTGTCGAAGTCGATATCGAACTGCGCAACGGCATTCGCGACGCCATCCGCATCCTGCGTCCGCCCGGCCATCCTTCGCGCGAGCTGTCCTGGGAGGATCTGGAACACAAGTTCCGCGACTGTGCGGCGCAGGCCGGCACCAGTGCCGGGAATACCGACAGCGCCATTGCAGCCCTGCGCACGCTCGAAACGCAAACAAGCGTTGCCGGCCTGGTCGATCTGCTGGTGCGTTAACGCCGCAGTTGAGCGGATCCCAGCACGTCGGGATTGACCACATTGATCGGATTGCCCGCCGCATAGGCATTGATCTGATCGAAGATGTCGACGAACTGGGTTTCCAGACCCTCGATGGTCACGTAGCCGATATGCGGCGTCAGCACGACGTTGTCGAGCGACAGCAGCGGATTTGCCGTGTCGCGCATCGGTTCGTCTTCGAATACATCGAGCCCCGCCATCCCGGGACGGCCGGCCTTCAGCGCCGGCACCAGCGCGCCGGTTTCTACCAGTTGCGCGCGGCTGGTATTCACCAGCACCGAAGTCGGCTTCATTCTTGCGAGGTCGGCCGCGGTGACAATGCCGCGTGTGGCATCGACCAGTCGCATATGCAGCGACAGCACATCGCAACGTTCGAAAAATTCATTCTTGCTCGACGCCACTTCATGGCCGTCGAGACGCGCACGCTCCAGGGTCTTCTCGCGTCCCCACACCAGCACGTTCATGCCGAAGGCCTTGCCGTAGCCGGCGACCACGGCGCCGATGCGACCATAGCCGTAAATGCCCAAAGTTTTGCCACGCACCGTACGGCCGACGCCGCACTGCCACTGACCCGCTTTCAGCGACGCCATCTGCTGCGGAATCTTGCGCATCGCAGCCAGCACCAGAGCCCAGGTCAGCTCCGCGGTCGCATAGGATGGCAGTTCCGGATGCTGGCTCGATGAAATGATCACGCCGAGTCTGGTGCAGGTATCAGAATCGATATGCGGAAATACGCTGCGCTGGCTGATCAGCTTGAGCTTCGGCAGACGCTCCAGCAGTGGCGTGCGGATCTTGGTGCGTTCGCGGATCAGCACCAGCGCTTCGGTATCACGCAGGCGCTCGGCCAGCATATCGGTATCCTGCGCGTGATCATTCCAGATCTTGACGTCGTGGTCCTTCAGTTTCGCAAAGCAGTTCAGCGTGCGAACGGTGTCGAAATAATCATCGAGGATGGTGACTTTCAAGGGGGCTCCTTGAGCGTGATACGGATTGAAACGCTGCCGTTAAAAAATCAGGGCCGCGACGGCGGCCCTGATGAATGCTTGCATCCAATTGTCATGCAAAATTTTATTCAGACGCAATACCCGGAACCGGGCGCCGACGCTCGAGGTGGTAACGCACCAGCGCGGTCAGTCGGTACAGGCCGTGCACGAACTTGCCGTAAGGCATGGTCAGGAACAGCGCCAGCACAAAGCCCAGGTGAACAGCCAGCCAGGTACCCATCGATGCGTGTTCGCGGAAAGCCAGCAGGCCGAGGCCGGTCAGGCTGGTCATGAACAACAACACCAACAAGCCCGCATCCATCCCGGTCTGGTCTTTGGCAACCAGTTCCGGATCACGCTGCGTCTTCAGATACAGCAGTCCCGCCGGTCCAATCAGCAGGCCGATGCCGCCGACGATGCCCAGCAGCACCGGCAGGCTGGTCACCGGATACGGTGCCGGCTGGTTCAGCACGTAGTGATAGACCGTGGCCACGCTGGTGGCTGCGAAACACAGCATGAAACCGTAGAAAGTGAAGTGATGGTAAGTACGGCGCGCCAGTGATTTCTGCTCCGTCGGATAGGTACAGCCTTCGTTCTCGACACCGCCGCCGAGGTTTTTCAGCGTCATCGCGTCGTGCACGCCTTCAGCCAGCGGCCCGGCCTTGAAGAAGTCAGCCAGTTCCTCACCCATGTACGGCCAGAAGCGGATGAAACCCATCAACAGCGCAAACGCCACGAAAATTGAAACGCCGCCAAATACGCCTGCCATCAGGTTATGCGGCATCAGTGCGTAGAACGAGCCTTGCGCATCGCTGTGGGCAGAGAAAAAACGCTCCGGATCGGAAATCGCACCGGCCAGCCAGAACAGCAACGCGATGCTGAATGCGGTGATCAGGCTGACCGCCACGGCGTTGTTGTCATAAAGCTTGCCGAGGAAACCCGGCCAGGCGTAACGGCGATAAGTCTCGCCACGCGCCTTCGCCATCAGGCGCGGGAAGTTGACCTGGAATTCATGCGGCGGCGCGAACTGGCAGGCATAGAGACAGGAGCCGCAGTTGTGGCACAGATTGCCCAGATAAAGCACGTCGTTCTCGGTGAACTCAAGACGGCGCGCAAGCGCAGGGAATACCGCGCAATAACCTTCGCAGTAACGGCAGGCGTTGCAGACGCGCAGAACGCGTTGCGCATCCTCGATCAGTTCATCGAGGCTCATCGGTTTGTCTTCAGCCGCGAACATATTTTGCCGCCTCCTCGCCCGCGATGCGTCCGAACGTGGTGCCGATGGACATGCCGATGCCCGCCAGGTACCCCTTGCCCAATACATTGCCCGCCATGATTTCCCCTGCTGCGAATACGTTTTTGCAGGGCTTGTCGTCCTGCAGGATCATCCGCGACTTTTCATCGACGGTGACGCCCAGATAAGTGAAGGTAATGCCCGGCCGCAACGGATAACCGAAATACGGTGCGGTATCGAGTTTAAGTGCCCAGTGCGTCTTTGGCGGTGTCAGGCCTTCGGTGACGCAATCGTCCTGGATGGTGTGATCAAAAGTTCCGGGGCGCACAGCCGCATTGAAATCAGCCACCGTTTTTTCCAGCGCGTCCGGATTGATTTCAAGCTTGATCGCCAGTTCACGCAAAGAATTGGCCCGAATCGGCGGATACACCGGGGGCATGAATTTGCCCATGGCCTTGGCATCGACAATCGAATACCCGATCTGATCAGGCTGTCCTGCAACGAGACGACCCCAGATTGCGTAACGCTTGGGCCAGAAATCTTCGCCCTCGTCATAAAAGCGCTGCGCATTCTTGTTGACCACAATACCCAGCGATACCGCGTCAACGCGGGTGATGATGCCGCCGTCGTATTTAGGCGAGCGCGCATCGATCGCCACACAGTGGCCCTGCAGAGGATCGCTGATCTGCTTGGCGCCCTTGGCCAGCAGCACTTTGAGGATATCGCCGCGGTTGTATGGCGTGCCGCGCACAAGGAAATTCTTCGCCGCCGCACCCCAGGCCTCTTCCAGCCACTCAAGGTTCGCCTGGAAACCCCCGCAGGCAATCACCAC
This sequence comes from uncultured Bordetella sp., assembly GCA_964531455.1. Lineage (GTDB taxonomy): Bacteria > Pseudomonadota > Gammaproteobacteria > Burkholderiales > SG8-41. Next base: position 41,370 of record CAZHFZ010000015.1, on the reverse strand, counting down.
GGCCTTGGCACGCACCTGGTGTGTGGAGCCTTTGTAGGTAAATGTCGCCGACTTGAACTGGTCACCTTCAATTTCGAGATCGGTGACCTTGGCTTCGTAATGGATGTCGATGCCAAGCTGTTCCGCAGAGTGGTAATAGGCATTCATGAGCGCCTTGCCGCCGCCCAGGAAGAATGCATTGGTGCGCGACAGGTGCAGCGTGCCGCCCAGCGGCGGCTGGAACCGCACGCCGTGTTTGACCATCCACGGACGGCATTTGGATGTGTCGTCAAAAACGATGCGGGCGAGTTTTTCGGTGGTCAGACCACCGGTGACTTTCAGCAGATCCTGCCAGTATTCCTCTTCCGGATAAGTGCCGGTAAGAATGTCCTGCGGCTCTTCATGCATGCAGCGCAGGTTGCGGGTGTGACGGCTGTTGCCGCCGCGGAAATCCTTGGGAGCACCTTCGAGCAGCATGACGCTGCAACCGGCTTCGCGCGCCATCAACGCAGCGCACAGCGCCGCGTTGCCGCCGCCGACCACCAGCAGGTCCCAGGTTTTGTTTGTATCCAGCATGTGAGGACTTTCGACTGTCAAAAACGTGCACGAATTATACCCGCGCAACAGCCATCCCTCACGCCCTGCGCATGGGGTCGTTCATATATTGAACAATTCGTCCACGGCAAAACGCCGCGGAATCAGTCGCTGCTGGTACGCATAGTGGATGATGAGGTCAAGGCTCGGCCGCAATTCGTCGATGCCCGACTGTATGGAATCGGCGCCGGGCATGTCCGGAACAGCCGCAGCGCTCTGCTGCAGCAGACGCACAACCTCCTCACCCACCCAGGGTTCAGACTTTGCAAGATCACGATGCACCACTACCATGTGATTCAATGGACGCGCCTGTGTCTCGACACGCCAGCGGTGCAAAGCCATACCGGGCTCGGGTATCACTGGCTTGAGCAAGCCGTCCTGCTGGTCCGAAACCATCACCACGCCGGCATCGAGTTCGCCGGCCCGCAACATGCCGGTAAGCGTCTTTCCGGCCGGTGCACGGGTGACATTGGGCGGCTCCACACACTCCGGGACATGCGGATCTTCAAACGCCACCCATTGGATACGGTCGAGATCAACGCCGTAGTCGTTCTGCAAAATACCGCGCACCCACGTCACCGTGGTCACCGAATGCGCGCGAATACCGATGCGTTTGCCGGCAAGTTCGGAGGGGCGCAGCACGCCATGCGCACTGTTGTAGGCCAGACAGGGGTGCGCCGGAAAGGCCATCACCACCGTCGGCAGCAGTAATACCGGCTTGCCATGCGCGAGCGCCTGCAGGTAGGTAACGATCGCCAGTTCTGCGACATCGTAATCCCCCCGCACCACTGCCTTGAAAGCGGTCTGCGGCAGTTTGACGTCATCAAAGTCAAAATCCAGTCGCGCAGAAGCAACAGCCCCCGATTTCAGGGCTCGCGTGTTGGGGTAATCACCCATCATGGCGCGTACGCGCAGCCGGTTACCCTCTTTTATTGCCATCCGACTCCATCCTCGTGCATTAAACATCAAACCAGCAGCGCCCCCCCCTTTTGTGCAGCGCCGTGCAGGGGTCGCAGGGGGCTCGTATAATCCCGTACATGCCGCAGCGGAAACCAGCAGGCAAGGATTAGAACAATACCACCTGAGGAACGCATCATGATGCAGCCCCCAAACCCAGCAATCCTGCGCGCAACCGCCTGCGTCGCGCTGTTCGCCATGACCGCCGGCACCGCAGCAGCCACGGATTACCCGACACGTCCGGTGCGCATCATCGTTGGCTTCCCTCCAGGCGGCGCCACCGACCTGGTTGCACGCATCATTGCGCCGAAACTCGGTGAAGCGCTGAAGCAACAGGTAATAGTCGACAACCGCGCCGGAGCCAACGGAACCATCGGCGCAGAACTGGCGGCCAACGCAACGCCCGACGGATACAGCCTGCACCTCGGAACCCTTGGCGCACTGGTGATCAGCCCGACCATCACCAAAGTGCAATATGACCCGCTGAAGGATTTCGCGACCATCTCGATGGCGGTGCAACTGCAGAACATGTTCATCGTGCATCCGACCGTCGCCGCAAAATCAATCACCGAACTGATTGCACTGGCCAAACAAAAACCAGGCGCACTGAACTACGCTTCATCCGGCCTCGGCAGCCCCGGCCATCTGGCTGGTGAATTGTTCAAGACCATGGCCAAAGTCGAGATGACGCACATTCCCTACAAGGGCGGCGGTCCGGCACTGAGCGACCTGCTCGGCGGCCAGTTGCCGGTGTTTGTAGCCGTAATCTCGACTGGAGTGCCGCCGGTCAAATCGGGACGCGCAGTCGCACTGGCAGTAACCGGCGCAAAACGCTCTGCCGCCCTGCCTGATGTACCGACGGTGGCAGAAACTGCCACACTTAAAGGCTACGAGGCCAGCAACTGGTACGGCATGATGGCCCCGGCCGGCACGCCGAAACCGGTGATTGAACGGCTGCAGAAGGATCTGACAAACGTGCTTAACAACAGCAGCATTCGCGACCAACTCGCTACGCAAGGCATCGAATCGACGCCTTCATCGCCGGAAGAATTCACTAACTACATTCGCACCGAGACCGCGAAGTGGAGCAAGGTCATCCGCGCAGCCAATCTGAAAGCGAACTGAGCGCTCAGCGGCCCGCTCGCCGCATCCACAGCCAAAGTCCACCGGCCATAGCCAGTATTGTCAGCGCAAAATAGACGCGCAGGCCCAGCACCGGGCCGATCAGACCGGCGGCGAAAGGTGCAATACCCATCGCAAAAAACTGGAACGCCGTGGAATAGGAAATCGCCCGCGCATCCATGCCGGCAGGCGCATGTATACGGATAAGCTGCACAATCGCTGTCGGCATCGCCGCCGCGCCGAGACCGAAGGCCGCGCGGGTAATGACCACTTGCAGCGGCGTATCAATCACCAGCAAGGGCAGATGGGTGACAATCGTTGCAATTGATGCAAACACCAGCACCCGCCCCGGCCCGATGCGGTCGAGTGCACGCCCCCACAAGGGCAGTGCGATCACCGTGCCGACCGCCATCGCCATAGCTGCCGCACCGACCCAGTAAGCCTCCTGCGCTGCATCTGCACCGCGCGCCTCAAGGATCTGCAGCATGAACACCGTGATCACGGTCACACCGCCGTACCACATGATCATGAACAGGAATCCCAGCAGGTAAAGAAGGCCGATGCGCGGTATCCGCAGCAGGTCGCGCAACCCGCCGATCCAGCGTATGCGCCACGGTCCGCCAGCCAACTGCTTGACCTCTCCGGCGAAAACAGCGACCAAGGTACCGCCACCGAGCATCAGTGCGGCGCTGATCCAGAATACCCGGTTCTGGGTCTCGAACATCGCGATCAGCATCGCGCCCAGCGCCGGGCCCAGCGCCTGCCCCACCAGACCGCCGGTCTGTGCCAAAGCCACCACGCTGCCGATGCGTTTGGGAGGGGTATTCGCTACCAGCAGTGAAACGCCGGCCGGGGTAAACCCGTTGAACACCGCAATGAGCATCAACAGTGCCGCGAAAGTCAGCGGTGTTTCGGCAAGCGGCATCAACATCATCGCAACGCCGATACCCAACATCGCGCGCAGCACCATCAACTTGCGACCGTAATGGTCGGCAATGCCGCCCCAGACCGGGCTTACGGCGAAGCTGACCAGGTAGAACACCATCAGCATGTTGCCGACCCAGGTCTCGAGGTTCTCGCGCACACCGAGACCGCGCACCATGAGCGGTACGAAAGGCCAAACCAGATTGAAGCCCAATCCGCAAATCAGGTTGGCCAGCGGCATCACGTAGCGGTTACGACGCCAGTGGGGATACCGCTGCGATTCGTCGTCGGAGGTTTGGCGGTTCATTGAAACTTAAAACGCGAATTGCAATCGGTGGACCTGCAATAAGATGGACAGAAAATTCGCACCCGCGTTTTTCGCTCGGCCTGCAGAGTCAACTGCCGAAAAACGACTTCAATTCTTCGTATACCTGATCCGGCACCTGTTCTGCCGGGTAATGTCCGCAAGGCAGCGGCATCATCCGTTCAATGGCCGCACAGTATTGCGGCCAGGCCTTGTACGGATCAAAGAACTTGTTGGTGTGGCTTTTCTCACCCCAGTAGATGGCCGTCGGGCACTCAATCATGCGTCCGGCATCGAAGTCTTCGGTGTCCGTCGCCATGTCCACGGTCACCCCGGCGCGATAATCCTCGCAGACGCCGTGAATGTTTTCCGGCGTGCAGCAACGCGCATATTCCGCCAGTGTTTCTTTCGAGAAGCCGCCCTTGCCTATGCCCATCTTGGTGAGCTTCTGGAGAATGTAATAGTCCTCCTTGCCTTCGATCAGCTTCTCCGGAATGTCATAGGGCTGCGCCATGAAAAACCAGTGGTAGGAATTCACGGCCCACTGCCAGCTGGCATGCGTCAGTATGTGATGCGTGGGCAAAATGTCGAAGGTGGCGAGCTTCTTCACCTTGTCGGGATGGTCGATCGCCATGCGCACCGCCGCGCGGCCGCCGCGGTCGTGGCCGGCTACGCAGAATTCGCTGAAGCCGAGGTGCTGCATGACCTCGACATTGTCCTGTGCCATGCGCCGGAATGAATAATTGCTGTGATCGGCGAGGCCACGGGGTTTGCCGCTGTCGCCGTAACCGCGCAGGTCCGTGCACACCACGGTGAAATCCTTGGCCAGCCGTGGCGCCACCAGGTGCCAGTGCACATGGGTCAGCGGATTGCCGTGGATCAGCAGAATGGGCGGGCCGTTGCCGCCATAACGCAGATTGATTTTGACTTCGGGGTCGCTGGTCTGGACCTGGATTTGCTTGAAACCTTCGAACACGGCATTGCTCCTGAAAATGTTTTGCCTGCGGATGCTAACCCACCATCACTGCCGGCACGCACTGCAGGCCGCGATATGGACAAGCGATATGGACAAGGTCAGTGAGATACACGACTCGTATCTGTAGTGATGCGGGTCTTGCGTGCTAACATCCTCGCGCTCGACGTGGCGGCGAACACACCGCAACATTCCTTGCCCCCGCTGCCGCTTCATATTATTTATCAATAAAATCATATAGTTAAATAAAGAGGATCGTCGCACCATGTACAACCCGTTCAAACCCCTCGAACACATCACCACCGAAGTCTTCACCACGCTGCCCGCCAAGTTCCGCAAAAAAAGCCGCAGCGCATGGTCTGATCCAAACCGGCAGAACGCCGAAGTCGAATGCTTCCTTGAAGGCCCGGCTTTCGACCGTGAGGGCAATCTGTGGGTTTGCGACATCCCCTTCGGCCGCATATTCCGCATCACGCCGAAAGGTGATTGGGACCTGGTGCTGCAATACGACGGCTGGCCCAACGGCATGAAGTTCCACAAGGACGGCCGCCTGTTCATCTGTGATTACAAGGAAGGCCTGCTGACCCTCGATCCGAAAACCGGCAAGCTGGAGAACGTACTGCGCACGGCCTACAGCGAAAGCTTCAAGGGCCTGAACGACCTGCACTTCACCAAGGACGGAGACCTCTACTTCACCGACCAAGGCCAGACCGGCATCGCCGATCCGACCGGTGCGGTGTTCCGCCTCAAGGCCAACGGTGACTTGCGCAAACTGGTCAACAACGCGCCCAGCCCCAACGGCATCACCATGACCACGGTCGAGAAACATGTCTATGTCGGCGTGACACGCTCGAACTCGGTGTGGCGCCTGCCGGTGATGGCCGACGGTTCAGTGTCGAAGACAGGTGTTGCCATTCAACTCTCAGGTGGCGTCGGCGGCCCCGACGGCATCGAGATGGATTCCGAGAACGGCCTGCTGGTCTGCCAGCTGGGCGTCGGCATCTGGCGCTTTGATGCCAACATGCTGCCCACGCATCTGGTGCATTCCACCGACCACAAACACCATCACCTCGCCAACCTCGCCTTCGGCGGCGCGGATCGCAAAACGATCTACATCACCGAATCACTGTCGGGTGACATCCTGATGGCGAAAATGCCGGTAGCTGGCAAAGTGCTTTACGGGCATATGTAAGACTGCCTCGTAAAAACACAAACGGCGCACTCACTGAGTGCGCCGTTTTCGTTTCAACGCGGCCGTTTCAGTGATCCATCGGCAAGGCGTATTGCGCGAGCTTCTCTTCATCCAGTTCAATGCCCAAGCCGGGCCCGGACGGCAGGGCAATGCTGCCTTTGCTGATGTCCAGCCGGGTCTTGGCCACGGTATCGACCACTTTCAGCGGCCCCACGCACTCCAGTCCCTGCACGACGTTACGCGAGGTGGCAGCGAGCATGATCTCGGCAGTCGTGCTGAGGTCCAACCCGAAGCCGTGTCCGAGCACCACCGGCAGACCGGCAGCCTCGGCAGTGGCCAGCATGCGCGCGGTCTGTAACAGGCCGCCGGCCTGCTTGATGCCGAACTTCACGAAGTCGGCACAGTCCGCCTTGATCACCCGGATCAGGCTTTCGTGATCACTGATGGATTCGTCGGCCATGATGGGAATGCCACCCTCCCGCCGGATCCGCGCCAGCCCGGCGAGGTCGTCCTTGTATACCGGTTGCTCGAACAATTGCATGTCACAGGACTTGACCGCTTTGCACAAGGCCAGCGCCTGATCCACGTTGCATTGCATGTTGGCGTCCATGCGCAGTTTGATGTCCTTGCCGACGGCATCGCGTACCGCCTTCACCCGCGCGCTGTCCTTGCCGGCATCATTGCCGACCTTGATCTTCATCGACTTGAATCCGGCATTCTTCCAGCGCAAGGCTTCGGCCACCGCTTCGTCCGGCGGCAGTTCACCGACCCAGCCGTTGAACTGCAAACGGTCGAGGACGGCACCGCCGACATAATCATGCAGGGCAATGCCCCTGCGCCGGCAGACGAGCTCAATGCAGGCCAGTTCGACGCCGACGACGGCGCCGGGTTGCGACGGCGTCAGCTTGGAGGCCATCTCACAGATCTGATTGATGTGTCCCGGATCTTTGCCGATCAGGGCCGGCCCGATGCGGTCGCGGATGGCCAGTGCAAGCTCCGGACCGGTATGCGGCGACTTGGCGGTGGAAGACGGATCAATGCTGCTGATGCCGGTCGCGCCGTCCGAATCCGTCACCCGCACCACGACGCATTTGGTGACCTTTTTCGAAACACCGCCACTGGTGAACGTGCCCACCAGAGGCATGCCGATGCTGAATACCTCGACCTTGCTGATTTTTGCAGTCATTCCAGACCTCTTCCTTTATTCAATTCAGAAAATACTTGGTTTCAGCAGAGACTTCAATTCGCCTGAATGCCGGCTTCGCGGATGACCTTACCCCACATCTGCACTTCGTTGATGATGTGCGCGCCGAAATCCTTCGGCGTACTGCCAAGCACTTCAGAGCCTTCCTTTTCCAGCCGGTCACGCAAGTCGGCATCGGTCAGGACACTGACGACATTTTTGTAGAGGAACTGGATAACCGGCTGCGGTGTGCGCGCCGGCGCCACCAGGCCGTACCAGTTACTGACATGGAATCCAGGCAGCGTTTCGGCAATCGCCGGAAGATTGGGAAAAGCCTGTGCGCGTTTGCGTGTGGTCACCGCGATGCCTCGTACACGTCCGGCAGTGATGTGAGGCCGCGCCCCCAGCGGATTCAGGAATGCCAGCTGGATCTGACCTGCAACCAGGTCAACAATCACCTGTCCGCCGCCCTTGAACGGAATATGCACCATCGAAATGCCCGCTTTCTGCGACAACAACGTTCCCGACAGATGCTGCATGCCGCCGGTTCCAGAGGAACCGTAGTTGAGCGCTCCCGGCTTGGATTTGGCCAGCGCTATCAGTTCCGGAATGGATTTGACCGGCAAGGCGCTGGGCACCAGTACCACGTAGGGCTGTTCCGTCACCTGCGTGATCGGTGCAAAATCCTTGGCAAAATCGTAAGGCAGGTTCTTGTGCAGATTGCTGCTGGCGGTGGTGGTTCCGGAAATCATCGTGATGGTATAGCCGTCGGCTGCTGCGGATTTCGTGGTTTCCATGGCAATCCGGCCGCCGGCACCGGGCCGGTTGTCGACGACAACCGGCTGCCCGATCCGATCGGTCAGTTTCTGCGCAACCCCACGCGCCACGAGGTCAGTGCCGCCACCGGCTACAAACGGCACCAGCATGCGCACGGGCTTCTCCGGATATCCGCCCGGCACCTTCGCCGGCGTCTGCGCTACCGCTGCCAGCGGCAGGCAAATGCCACCAAAAATCATGATCGCGCTGAAATATTGACGCATTTATCGTTTCCTCTTTTTTGTGGTTTTTTGTTTTGAATTATTTGGCTCAGCGTCAGAAATCCGGGCCAATCTCGTTTTCAGGGAATGCCGCACATGTTCGCGCGCCACCGCTTCGGCACGGGCAGCATCGTGACGCTCTATCGCGTCAACGATGGCCTGATGCTGGGCATGAGCTTCGCGGGCGTGTGGGCCGTTCAGCAGGTTCGAGTCGCCCAGCAGAGGAATCAGCGAATACACCCCGGCGATGGCTTTGCTCAGGAACTGGTTGCGCGCGCTTTCGAGAATGATGTCGTGAAACTGCCGGTTCAACGGGATCAGTTCGGCGGGATCATTCAGCAGTGCCGCTTCCTGCTCAAGGATCGCCCTAAGCGCTGCGATTTCCGCCGTCCCCGCATTTGCGGCACAGGCAGCCGCAGCCGCCGGTTCCAGCAGTTCGCGCACCGCAAACATTTGCCTCATGTCGTCGGCGTCAAGACGCATCACCAGCGCCCCGCGAAACGGTTGATTGAGCAACAATCCCTCGCTCTGCAGGCGCCTCATGGCCTCCCGGATCGGCGTACGGCTCATGCCCAGCCACGAGGCCAGATCGACCTCTGTCAGGTGCGCTCCGGTCGCAACCCTGCCCTCCCGGATGGCCCTGCGAATTTCGTCGCACGCAACTTCAGCGAGGGAACGCGTATCGCCCCCGGCCGGAACGCGACGTGCGGCGATGCGCTGCAAAGCAGCGTCATCCGGCACGTTGCGGGCCGACCGTTTCGAACGGCTTCGTGGTGCCATTAACCGGTCTCAGCCGGCGACCACAGCTTCGCCGTTAATCACGGTTCGATGAAGGACTCGAGGCTGTTTCGGATCGACTTCGGAACGGTAGTGCATGGCGCAACGGTTGTCCCACAGTACCAGGTCACCCACCTGCCAATTGTGCTTCCACGCATATTTCGGTTGCGTCGCATGCGCCCAAAGTTTATCAAGCAGCACTTCGCTTTCCGCATTCGGCATGCCGACGATGTAGTTCGAAGGCCAGTCGCGGCGACGTCCGAGATAAAGCGCGCGTTTACCGGTAACCGGATGCACTCGCACCAGCGGATGCGCCGGACCCGGCACCTCTTCAGGCGTTGTCGGCATCTTTACCGTGGGCCTGAGCACGCCTGCGCTGTTGCGACTGGCGTCATGAATCTGCGATTTGCCTTTGATTGCCGCCTTCAGGTCCTCGGGCAACTCGTCATAGGCCATGTACTGATTGTTGAACCAGGTGTCACCACCGCCATTGGTCGGTATGACCACTGAATAAAGCATGCTGCCGGCGGGCGGAACCTGCACGTACGAATTGTCGCTGTGCCACACCACCTCATAGCTGCCAAGCGTTCCGTTATCCAGAACCGGCACTCCGTTTTCATCGAGGTTGCTGATCAGGGTGAGGTGCGAATGCAGCGGCACCAGCTTGCCGCCGATCTTGTAGCCACCGGCGACCTGGTATTTGCGCGCAGCAGGTTCTTTGGTCACACCGAAAATCCGCGCCGCCGCGAGCATCGACTCATCGGGCAGGGTCTGCCCCCGCCAAAACAGCACCAGGTGGTCAGCCCAGGCCTTGCACAACAATGCACGAGTGGCCTCCGGCAACGGTTGGGACAGATCCATGCCGCGGATTTCAGCGCCGAGTGCGGCGCCGCTTGGAACTACTTGGATCTGCTCGGGCAGGTTCTGACTGGCAGTCGACTGGCGTTGCGTAGCTTCCATGGTGTTCTCCTTGATAGACCCAGGCGACCGAATGTATACAATGAATACAATCCATGCAAGCACGTGACAAACAAGGGCCAATCAAGTCCGTAACAGCAACTGCAAGGATTGTCAGCCCTTGCGGTGATTTCCCCACTCCTTTGTTTATACGTGGCAACAAGATCCGGCTGCAGAACATCAAAGCAGACTGATGCCTGAACACTAGAGGGTTTCGCAGCTATAGCCGGCGTATTAAACTCCACCCCCTCAAGAGCCACCCCTGTTACCCGTTATCCCCTGTTTCCCGTTACCTCAATTAAGCAAGGAATTCTGATGAAACTGCTTGTCCTCCCCGGCGACGGTATTGGCCCGGAAATCACCGAGGCCACGCTTGCCGTCCTCGATCAGGCCTGCAAAAAATTCAAGCTTGGCCTCGAGTGGGACCAGCGAGAAATCGGTTTTGGCGCGCTGAAAAAATACGGCTCCACTTTCCCGGAAGTAATCCAGCAGGCCGCGCGTCAGGCCCCGGGCATCATCCTCGGTCCCGTCGACCACCTGCAATATCCCCCCAAGGAACAGGGCGGCATCAATCCCTCGGGCTGGCTGCGCGTTCAATTGGATCTGTTTGCCAATATCCGCCCCGCGAAGTCGCGCATGGGCGTGGGTCTTACCGGCAAGCCGATTGATCTGGTGATTTTCCGTGAGTGCACGGAAGGCTTTTACGGCGACCGCAATATGTTCATGGGCCGCGGCGAATTCATGCCGACCCCGGACGTTGCCATCGCCATCCGCAAGGTCACCGCCAAACAAAGCCGGCGCATTGCCGAAGTGGCGTTTGAGTGGGCGCGCCGCCGCCGCAAAAAAGTCACTGCCGTGCACAAGGCCAATGTATTGCATTTGTCGGACGGCCTGTTCCTGAAGGAAGTCCGCGCCGTGGCGAAGCAGTACCCGGATGTCGAGCTCGATGAAAAAATCGTCGATGCGATGGCCGCGCTTTTGGTGCGCAACCCCGACAAATTCGACTGTATCGTCACCGGCAATATGTTCGGCGACATCCTTTCGGATGAAGCGTCTGAACTCTCGGGCGGCCTGGGAATCGCCGCATCGACCATGACGGGTGACACCGCCTGCTGCGCGCAGGCCCAGCACGGCTCTGCACCGGACATCGCCGGTCAGGACAAAGCCAATCCCGTCTCACTGATCCTGTCGGCGGCGATGTTGCTGGAATGGCTGGCGGTTAAACACAGCCGCCCGGAATTCGATGCTGCCGCCAAGGCCATCGAAGCAGCGATCGATGCCGCGCTGCAGTCGCCGGAAACCCGCACCGTCGATCTTGGCGGCAAGCTGGGCACCAAGGCCTTCACCGCAAAACTCGTCGCGGCGATCTGAGCTGCACGAACTAAGCCGCCGGACGCGATTCCGGCGGCCCCTTCAGCTCCACCGTATTGCCTTCCGGATCGCTGAGATACAGTGACGGGCCCGTTCCGTCAGCGCCGTAACGCGGTTTGATTTCACCCGGCACGACGCCATGTCGGATCAGATGCGTGGTCAGCGCACCCGGATCAAAGGGCTCGATGCGCAGGCACAGGTGATCCATATTCCGCCCCTCAGCACCCGGCGCGGCGCCGCCCTTGCGGCCGATTTCCCCGTCTACTGCAACGAGATCGATCAGCGAATTGCCGGCGCGCAGTTGCGTCAGGCCGAGATCTTCGCGCTCTTTCTCCAACGTGCAGCCCAACACCTCGCAGTAAAAGCGGACCATGCGCGGCACATTGCTCGCGCGGAGTACGACATGATCAAGACCGAGGATGCTGAACATGCGCTAAGGCTGAAAAAAAGCCGCCGCAGATGACGCTGCGGCGGCCGGTATTGCGGGATTCATGGGTAGACTATAACTATATGATATTAAAAGGTTATTTATTGACATCGCCCATGCACAGATACTTCACTTCAACAAATTCCTCGATGCCGTACTTTGAACCTTCACGGCCAATGCCCGACTCCTTGATGCCGCCGAAGGGCGCAATCTCGTTGGAGATGATGCCGACGTTGATGCCGACAATCCCCGACTCGAGACCTTCGGCAATGCGCCAGATGCGGCCGATGTCGCGGCTGTAGAAATAGGACGCGAGACCGTATTCGGTGTTGTTCGCGAGCTTCAACAATTCCTCCTCGGTCTTGAAGCGGTACAGCGGCGCGACCGGGCCAAAAGTTTCTTCGTGCGTAACTTTCATGTCGGTGGTGACATTGGCGAGCACGGTCGGCTGGAAAAACTGACCGCCCTTTTCGTGACGCTTGCCGCCGGTGAGCACTTTCGCCCCCTTGGCCAATGCATCTTCAATGTGCTCTTCGACTTTTTCGACGGCCTTCATGTCGATCAGCGGGCCCTGCAGATTGCCGTCCTCAAGACCGTTGCCGACTTTCATCTGGCTGACGCGCTCGGAGAGCATTTTCGAGAACTTGTCGTAAACGCCGTCCTGCACAAAGATGCGGTTGGCGCAGACGCAGGTCTGGCCGGTGTTGCGGAACTTCGAGGCCATCGCGCCCTCAACCGCCGACGCCAGATCGGCATCGTCAAACACGATGAACGGCGCATTGCCGCCGAGCTCCAGCGAAACCTTTTTCACCGTGGTCGCACATTGCTGCATCAGCAGCTTGCCGATTTCGGTGGAGCCGGTGAAGGTGAATTTGCGCACCAGCGAGTTGGTGGTCAGCTCCTTGCCGATGGGACCGGCCGAACCGGTCACCACCGACAGCACGCCTTTCGGAATGCCGGCGCGCTCGGCGAGCTCGCACAGCGCCAGCGCCGAAAACGGCGTCTGCGACGCGGGCTTGATCACCATCGTGCAGCCGGCAGCCAGCGCCGGACCGGCCTTGCGCGTAATCATCGCGTTCGGAAAGTTCCATGGCGTAATCGCAGCACAAACGCCGATCGGCTGTTTGATGACCACAATCCGCTTGTCCGGCGCGTGGCTGGGAATGGTGTCGCCATAGATGCGCTTGCCTTCTTCGGCAAACCACTCAATAAACGACGCGCCATAGGCGATCTCGCCGCGCGATTCGGCTATCGGCTTGCCCTGCTCCACGGTCATCAGCTTTGCCAGGTCCTCCTGGTTGGCCATCATCAGGTCGAACCACTTGCGCAAAATGACCGAACGCTCCTTCGCGGTCTTCGCGCGCCAGGCCGGCCAGGCCGCATTTGCGGCTTCAATCGCACGCCGGGTTTCGGCCACGCCCATTTTTGGCACGGTGCCTACGGGCACGCCGGTCGCCGGGTTCACCACGGTAATCGTCGACTTGTCGTCGGAGTCAACCCAGGCGCCGTCCACATAACACTGCTGGCGGAACAGGCTCTTGTCCTTCAGTTCGACTCCCGGATCGGCTTTCTGCAACATGACTCAACTCCTTGCGCAAGCTGGAAAAAAAGCGGGGGCGCCAGAGGCATCCCCGCGAGACGAAATGAGTATAACAAAGGCAATCCGACCAATCAGGAACCAATAATCGAGCAAATTGCCGCGTTCAGGTTCGGCAGGCAAATGGTTGTATATAATGGCGAATCAGGGAATCTGCCGTACCCAATAAAAAAGGATTGCACCATGCTTCGCCTCGCCCGCCGCCTGCGCCTCGTAACCGTGTGCGCAATTGCCACTCTGGTCATGCTCGGCGGCTGCGCAACCACTGGCACTGGCGATCCGCGGGATCCGCTTGAACCGATGAACCGCGCCATTTACAAGTTCAATGACGGCGTCGATACCGTAATCATGAAACCGCTGGCAGAGGTGTATCAGGCCGTGCTGCCGCCAATTGTCCGCACCGGCATCAGCAATGTGTTCAGCAACATCAATGACATCGTTGTTGCACTGAACAATCTTCTGCAGGGCAAGATCGGAGCCGCTTTTTCCGACATCAGCCGCGTGATGGTGAATACCACGGTCGGTGTGCTCGGCATCATGGATGTCGCTACGGAACTGGGCATCGAGAAAAACGATGAGGATTTCGGACAGACCCTGGGCTATTGGGGTGTCGGCGACGGTCCGTACCTCGTTTTGCCGTTTCTGGGCCCCAACACCGTGCGCGACTTTGCCGGCCGGATTGTCGACTGGGAAACCGACCCCACCAGCTACATCGACCCGAACCGCGATCGCAATGCCATTCAGGGTTTTCGTCTTGTGACCCGCCGCGCGGAACTTTTGAATGCGAGCAAAGTGCTCGAAGTGGCGGCGATTGACGAATACGAGTTTCTCCGTGATGCCTATCTGCAGCGTCGCCGCAATCTGATTTATGACGGCAATCCGCCGCGGGAAAAAGAGGATGGCGCTGACGCAGGCAAACCTGCCGCACGCGGGGTCAATCTGCGCCTGGCTACCGACACCCAGGTCACATCAGTCCTGGTCAGTGGGCAGCCAACGCCGGCAGAGGAAGAAATTCTCCAGTTGCGTCCTGAACCCGCACTCTCGGTTATCCCTCCTGCTTCACCGCCCGTCCGGGTCTGGCTGTCTACTCCGCAGCGTTAACACCGTTGGCGGCGCTTCCAGGGGTCGCCTTCTTCACGTTATCCATTACTGCCATGGCAGAGCTGACCAACGTCGCCACGTCGGCCACGTTGGCCGGCACGATCAACGTATTGTTGGTGCGTGCAAGGTGGGCGAATGCGTTCACATACTGCTTCGCCACCTCAAGGTTGGCGGCCTGATTGCCGCCAGGACCGTTCAGCGCCTGCGCAACAGTACTGATCGCGCCAGCAGTCGCTTCGGCAATCAACTGAATGCGCGCGGCCTCACCCTGCGCGCGGTTGATCGCCGCAGTTTTGTCGCCCTCGGACTTCAGTACCGCAGCCTGTTTTTCACCGTCCGCAAGATTGATCTCTTCCTGACGCTGGCCTTCTGATTTGGCGATCAGGGCACGCTTTTCACGCTCAGCGGTAATCTGCGCCTGCATTGCACGCAGGATGGCATCCGGCGGTGTCAGATTCTTGATCTCGTAACGCAGTACCTTCACTCCCCAGGTGCGCCCCGCTTCGTCCAGCACCGCCACCACCTGCCGGTTGATGACGTCACGGCTCTCGAAGGTCTTGTCGAGCTCCATCTTGCCGATTTCCGAACGCAGCGTGGTTTGCGCCAGTTGCGTCACCGCGGAAATGTAATCGGATGAACCGTATGAAGCGAGTTCGGGATCGGTGACCTGGTAATAAATGATCCCGTCCACGCCAAGCTGGGTGTTGTCTCGCGTAATGCAGACCTGCTCCGGCACATCCAGCGGCGTCTCTTTCAACGAATGGCGGTAGGCCACACGATCAAGGAAAGGGACAATGACGTTGAGGCCCGGCTCGAGAACGGCGTGAAACTTACCCAGCCGCTCGACTACCCACGCCATCTGCTGCGGTACCTGACGGATCGATTCAATCGCAATCACCACGCCAAGCGCAATCACAAAAAAGGGCACTGCGAGCGAACTCTGATCAAAACTGACCAGCAGGCCGGTGATGAAGATGACTACAATAAATTTTGGAAACAAGGGGGTCTCCTTTTTTTGCGCGAGAATATGCAGTGTTTTGGGTTTGAATTTGATCACTGGGGTTTTGCCGGTGAAACCACCAGAGTATTGCCTTCGACGGCGTGGATGTAGAACACCTTGCCACCAGGAACACGTTCACCGGTGACACGCGCCTCCCACTGTGCGTTGCGGTAATTGACCCGCGCCAGGCCGTCAGCTTCGCTGATCCATGACTCGATGCTCACACTCTGGCCGACATCAAGAGACCGTTTCTGCGCTATTGTTCCCTTGCCGCGGAAACGGTTGACAAGGATCACGCCGGCTACAGTCACTGCCGCGGTGACCACGGCCTGCACCCAGAAAGATTGCCCCAGCCACGCCGCCCCTGCTGCCGCCAACGCCGCGATACCAAGCACCAGCAGATAAAATGTGCCTGTAAGCATCTCCACGATGATCAGCACGATGCCGGCTATGGCCCACAACAGATAGGTGTCCATCCCGTCTCCTTGCGTTGAAAATCACAATTTTGCACAGCTTAGCCGCGTCGCGTTGCAGCGTCCATCGTGCATCAGCTTATCGAGCGCTCCAGCCATGCGGCCAGACGCTGCGCAGCCTGCTCCCAGTTCATGTCCAGCATTACAGCATGCGCCATCCCCGGAATGATCTCGGCTTCGACAGCATGGAGGTTTGCAGTCTCCTCCACCAGCGATGGCGGGAAAAACAGATCGTCGGCGCCGCCGATCACCTGCACCGGAATTGTTGTCCGTTCAATCCAGAAATGCTGTGGCCAGGACAAATCAAACAGCGCCCGTTGCGATTCATGGCGCATGCGCCCCAGATAGCGTTTCACATCCGCAGCAGGTAGTTGTTGCGAAAAAATTGCCCGCCGCAACATGTCGGGAGATCCCGCCATACCGTCAAATAATTGCATCCTATTGATTTCATTGAATATTTCAGGATTTTTTGCAGCAAGCATGAAACTACTGCCAAGCAGACCGTGCGGCGGCACCGGCGCCAACAGGGAAACCGCCCGTGCCTGCGCCCGGCGCAAGGCGCGCTGCACGACAATGGCGCCCATCGAATGACCGATCAATACCGGCGATGCCGCGATTTGCTCCACCGCCAGCAGCATGTCCGCCACGTAATCGTCGATTGAAGCCAGGTCAGCCGTTTCCTCATGGTCGGCATGGCCGCGCAGATCAATCGCCCAAGCATCGTAGCCGCGGTTGGCAAAAAATTGCAGGAAATGCTCATCCCAGCACCAAGCGCCGATAAAGGCGCCATGCACGAACAACAGCGGGGCCCGGCTTCGCCCTTTGGTTGATTTGCGCACGATGCATCGCGGATTAACGGCCATGTATTCCTCAGTTCAGACGCGCCACGCGCGGCGCAAGTTCGGCGATCTCGGCGCTGACGGCTTCGGCATCGGCTGCCCCCGGCCGCTGCCGCAGATAGGTGTTGAAATCACCCAGGGCAGCGCGAATACATTCAAGTTTTAGATAAATGCCGGCACGATCCCGGTATTCCTCACCGGCGTCCTCTGGAGTCAGCGCAATGACCCGTTCACTGGCCGAGAGCGCACGCAACCAGTCGCTGCGATCAACATAAATTCCCTTGAGGTTGCGCAACATACGGCCAAGAATTTCCTTGTTGCTTGCCGCGCTGAGCAAATGACCGAGTATGGCGTCATCGACATCGACGGGGCTGCCGGCAGCACGCAGCCGCTGCTGCAATTCATCGGCACCAAGAGAAACGCCGCCGCTGTAGGGGTCCAGCACCACCACACCGTCCCGTAATGCGCATTTGACAAGAAAATGACCGGGAAAAGAAACGCCGTGAAGACCGAGGCCGATACGTCGTCCGATTTCGATATACACCACGCCCAGGGTGATCGGTATGCCTACCCGGCGCTCTATCACCTCATTGAGAAAGCTGTTGCGCGGATCGTAGAAATCGTCGCCGTTTCCGCTGAAACCCAATTCGTCGAACAGGTAGTGGTTAAGCGCCAGCAGCTTTTCAGCCGTTGCAACATCGGCGCGCAGGCGCCCACGCAATTTTGCCGCCATTTCATGCAGCCGGGCCAGATAGTCATCAATGGCAAGACCGGGATATTCGCTGGCAGCAATCCACAACGCGCCTTCGGCAAGGGAAACATCCTCGTCGCGCATGCGCGCAATGCGCCGCCATTCCTGGGCAGCGCGCGCCTCCGGCGAATAATTTTCACCTGTTGCTGCGGTCATGCACGCCTCGACAGCGGAAGGTTCATCAGCAGGTTCTGCGGCTTCATCCGCAAAACACCGTCCGCAGTCATCGCCAGACCAAGAAATACCGGAGCGCCCTTCATTTCCGGACGCAATACACCGGGGTCATCAAAATCCATGCGGAAGAGTCCGATGATGCGGCGCATGCGCGTTTCATCCACTTCGGCACCGGCATAGATTTCGTTGAGCATCGCGCTGGCTTCGACATCCAGCCCGACATGCCATAACCATTCCTCGTCGGGAATCTCGCGGATCGGTTGCACCTGTACTTTCAGGCCGTGGAAATGCGCCACCCAGCGCGTCAGCATGGCGCACAGCGCCAGCGATCCCGGCACGCCGGGGTTGATCTGCAGAACCGTATCGCGCCGACCGTCGCGCCGGAAGTATTCGTCTTGAGAGTCCTCGTTCAGGACATCAAGTTCCGCTGAACGCAAGGGTGCATTGACCTGCATCAGCAGGCGACCAAGGTTGCCGAGGCCGGCGTCTTCAGCATGCAGATTGACCGTTTCGGCATCTGCCAGCATCACGGCACCATCCTTGACGGTCACCCGCTGCGTCCGGAAAAAGACTTCTGCGGCACGCGCACGCAGACCGTGTGCATCGCCGTCAAGCAGACCGCGCAGGATCGCTTCAACGGTGTGGTGGATAAAATCCGGCGGAACAGCGACATCGGCGCGGAACACATTGACGTAAAATTGTTCCAGCGTGTCCGCGGCCAGCAACTGCTCGCGGAAACGCAGCATTACCTGATAATTTTCCCGGGCATCGGGGTCGGCGAGTGCGTCGAGTTCGGCCTCCCCAACCAGACGGCGCGGCACATCGAGCAATGACTGGTGGAGTTTGCGTTCTTCAGCGCAGGACTCCGCGACGGGCGCCAGTTCGGGCCGCGAAAAGTAATAACGGAGGTAATCGTCGGTGACGATCAGTTGCCCGTCGGTTGCCCGCTCAAGCAAGTGATAACCACAGTGCTGCCAGAAATCCATGGGGGCCGGGGCTGACGGTCTCGAAGTCTGAGTCCATTATGCCACGGGCTTGATGCCCGCCCCCTTCTGCTTGTTCGGTGACCTAGTACGCGACGTTGGGGCTGAAGCCCAGAGCGACCAGCTTGTCACGGCCCAGCGTGAATTCCATCTCGAACTCCGCCTCCGCATCAAAATCGTCGTCAAGCAGGGTGGCGTCGAGGTCGTCGTCCCAATCCAGATCTACGGCCAGTTGTTCCAGTTCCATGGTTGTACCTTTTTGCAGTGTTTACAGGCTACACTTTAGCCATGGTTTTATGTCAGCAATGCGACAAACAAGCCCCTTTTACGGAGCCAGATCGCGTTTTACCCCATAGTTGCGGCTTGTGCGGCCCGACAAAGTCATGCCCTTCCACGATCTGCACCCGTCAGGCATCAAGCGTTTGGGCGATTCTCCGCCTTATTCGCAAGCATATGCCGGTGATCCAGATCGCCATGTTCATGCTCATTGCCAGTGTTGCAATTTCACTGGATGAGACACGGATGCTGCAAACCGCGCGCGCCCTCGGCACCCCGGCGGTTGAGGGTCTGATTGCCTGGCAAAAGATGCACAACGCCGCCGGCAGCAAACCGGAAATTACAAAAATCAGTGTGGTGAACAATTTTTTCAACCAACGCACCCGCTTTGTCGACGATGTGGTCGCCTGGGGGCAGCCGGATTATTGGGCCACTCCGCTGGAAACACTCTTCAAGGGCGCCGGCGACTGCGAAGACTACGCAATTGCCAAATACTTCACGCTTCTGGCGCTGGGCATTCCACCGGCGCGGTTGCGCCTTATCTATGTGCGTGCCGCAATGACCCGGGATGGTGCAGTCACCTTTATTCCCCAGAAAAATGTCACTTCCGGTGACACAACCCCAAGCCCCGCTTGCACACTGCGGGGCTTCTCATTTAAAAAAGAATCCGTACGCGTCAAGTTCCACCTTGCAACCGGTTTGAAACCGATTCACGCACAACACACAGCCATCACGAATACCCAGGCAATCAATTGCAACACAGTCCTGATCAGATAACCCTGATCACAACAACACCCGCATTCCTTTGCATTGAAATCAGAACATGGCAAAAAAGAAAATCAAACAACTCTCCGGACAACCTGCCTTGGGCTTTGGCAACAAAGTGGAAAAACTGGTGGTCTCCCTTGATCCGGCAATACTGGCGGAACTGAAGCGTCGCCACGAGGAAACCGGTGCAACGATGGCCGAGTTGGTCAGAAGGGCCGTCAAATTCTGGATTGCAGGCACCAAGAAGGCGGCAATTGAGATTGATGAAGCAAGATCCCGCGAGATGACCATACGGCGCAACAAATAATCAGCGTAAAAAAAAACGCGCCCGGTGTTCCGCCACAATTCCGCCACACCCTGATGTTGCAAAGAGCGACACCCCCCTTGGAACAGTTGCAGTCTGCACAACCACCGGTTTGCCACATTGGCTGTCGGAGCGATTTGATCAACCCAGTGCAAATCCGTGATGAATCAAATTTGCAGGCCCCATAGAAGAATCAAAAGTCCGATTCGCCCCACCCGCTTTGGTAAAATGCGCCGATTGCCCCAGTAGCTCAGTGGATAGAGCAGCCCCCTCCTAAGGGGCAGGTCGGACGTTCGATTCGTCTCTGGGGCGCCATCCCGGCTTGTATGCCACCTATCTGTGGTAGCGTTATGATGCTCATTGCAGCAGGCATATAACCCGCTCAACCGTCAACAAGAGGTGACATCATGACCGCATTCCTCCGTACCTTTTTTGCAATACTTCTTCTCGGATTAATTGCCGGATGCGCCAATCCGGGCGCCATCGCTCCAAACGTGACCACGGCAGACGAATTGCTGAAGCGGCTTGGATCGCCTACCGATAAGCGGGCAAATCCTGCGGGCGGCGAATTCTGGGAATATGCCTATGGCCCGGCTGGCGTCGAAACGTGGCTGTTCGCCGTCGACTCTGGTCGCATGGTGCGCACCTCCACACAATTGCTGACCGAAGAACGACTAAACCAAGTAATACCTGGACAATCCACGGAGGCAGAGATTCGCGCGCTGTTGGGTTCACCACGCGACATCACGCGTTATGGCCAGGAAACCGCATGGGAATGGCGAGTACAGATTGGACCCGCCTATGGCGTTTACGTCGTACGTTTTGACAACGCCGGCCGGGCCACCGGATTCAACATGCTGCCGGACTTGCTGATCGACAGTAATCCCGATTCAGGGCCCTGAACGATCCCTGCTTCAAATCCCGGCCAACTTGGAGTTGGCCGCGGTAAGACGTTCGACCAGTATGCGCAGGTAAGTCCGGTCAAAGTTCAGGCGGCAGATTTCAGACGCGTGTTCCAGCTTTTTGACGCCGATCTTGATCATGCGCAAATCAGTCGCGGCTACAACGTCGGCAGACCGCAACGTATCTGCGCCACCCAGATATGCCATTTCACCGACACACTCCCCCGCCTTGAGCAGGCTCAGCAGACGCCGTTTGCGCAGTACGCGCGCCTCGCCGCTGACGATGATGCCGAAGAAATCCCCGGGATCCCCCTCCTTGATGATGACCCCGTCCTTCGCAACATCCATCCACTCTGAAAATCGCAGGACTTCCCACAACTCCACATCACCGAAAGTTTTGAAAAACGACAAGGTCCGCAGGGTATTGAATTTCTCGGTATCGAGCATGCCGTGTTTAGGCAGCGGAACCCCGGCCGCAATGGCTGCAAGATCGTTGGCAAACTGCTCCCATGCCATGTAACGCACCGACTGGTCGCGCGCCATCGCACGACGAACCACAACATCAATCTCGGAAGGAATGTCCTGGCGGATTTCCGACGGCAAAGGCGTCTCGCCGTTGAGAATTTGATTGGCCAGACCTGCAATATTGTCCGCAGTGAACGGCAAACGCCCGGTCAACAACTGGAACATGACCACACCCAGCGCATAAATGTCCGTCTGCAGGTTCAACGGCTGGTTCAGATGCTGCTCGGGCGACATGTAAGCCGGAGTACCGATGCCGTCGACAACAGTTCTTTCGGTCAGCATGATTGCTGCAGACCCGAAATCCGTCACCTTGATGTCGGTATTGTCCTTGACCAGGATGTTGGCCGGCTTGATGTCACGATGAATGACGCCGAGCTGGGAGGCAAACTCCAGCGCCTTGGCGCACTTGTAAACCACCTCGATGACATCACCGATGGCAAGCAGATTGTCGGGTCGGGTAAAACGCTGCAGCGTTCCGCCAGAAACATACTCCATGACGATATAGGCGTTATCCTCGTCCGCCACTGCATCGTAGATTTCGACGATATGCGGATGATTCAGCTTCCCGGCAAGAGAGGCTTCCGTCAGGAACAGCCGATGCATCAACTGGCCGCGCGTTTCATCCCGCAATGCCGCCTGGGAAACCAGCTTGACCGCAACCTGGCGGTCATTGAAATCGTCTTTGGCGAGATAAACCATGCTGGTCGCACCATCCCCGAGCTTGCCGAGCACTTCATACTTGCCGATCCTGTTGACGACCGATTCAGACATGAAACCGCGCCTCTTCAAAATATTCGACCCACGCGCCGCAACCGGGCACGCTACACCACCACGGGTAAGGCCTGATTAGACCCCGCGCCCCCCCGAGCGTCAACCACCCAATGCGCTAACATGGCGACGTCATCACACGACAACACAGGCATGACGGCTCCTGCTCAAGACAATTCACGCTGGCACTTCTGGATCGACCGCGGCGGCACATTCACCGATATCGTTGCGCGCAAACCGGGGGGCGCAATCGTCACGCACAAACTGCTGTCAGAGGATCCCGCACGTTACAGTGATTCCGCGCTGGCCGGCATCCGCGACCTTCTGGGCATCGATCGCAATGCCGCAATCCCTGCAGCCGACATTGCCGAAGTCCGGATGGGCACCACGGTCGCCACCAACGCATTGCTGGAACGCAAAGGGGAACCGGTTGCCCTTTTCATAAGCCGCGGCTTTGGCGATGCGCTACGCATTGCCTGGCAGAACCGACCGCGCATTTTTGACCGGCACATTGTTCTGCCGGAACATCTCTACGGCGCGGTATATGAAGTCGATGAGCGCATTGACGCCCATGGCCGGGTCATCAGCAAACCGGACACAATCGCCCTGCAACGCGATTTTGCTCATGCGCGAGCCCAAGGCTACAACGCCATCGCTATCGTCTTCATGCATGGCTATCGTTATCCGCGACACGAACAAATCGCGGCACAACTGGCCGGCAACTGCGGGTTCACTCAGGTTTCGGTATCGCATGAAGTCAGTCCGCTGGTAAAACTGGTCGCACGCGGCGACACCACTGTTGTAGACGCTTACCTCACGCCGGTATTGCAGCGATATGTAGACCGTATCCGTACGGAGTTGCCGGATACCAGACTGCTGTTCATGCAATCAAACGGCGGACTCGCCGCAGCCGATCATTTTCAGGGCAAGGACAGCATCCTCTCCGGACCAGCCGGCGGGATCGTCGGTGCCGTGCGAACGGCTGCGTCCGCAAGTTTTGATCGCATCATCGGATTCGACATGGGCGGCACATCGACTGATGTTGCCCACTTTGCGGGAACTGACCTTTCAGCCCTTGAACGCACATTCGACGGAACTGTCGCGGGCGTGCGTGTCCGTGCACCCATGCTGGCCATACACACGGTTGCCGCCGGCGGCGGTTCGATCCTCCAGTTTGACGGCGCACGCCTGCGCGTCGGCCCGGAATCTGCAGGCGCCAACCCCGGACCGGCGTGTTACGGCAAGGGCGGCCCGCCCACCATCACTGACTGCAACGTTTTGCTCGGGCGCATCCAGCCGGCCCACTTCCCCAAGGTGTTCGGACCGGATGGCAAGCAAGCGCTGGACATCGACGCAACCCGGGCACGATTTAAGGCGCTGCATCAAATAATATCCAATAAAAACAATGCATTAGAAAGCATCGAAGCCCTTGCCGAAGGCGGCCTCCGTATCGCCGTCGAAAACATGGCGAATGCCATCAAGAAAATTTCCGTGCAACGCGGGCATGACGTCACAACTTACACCCTCGTCTGTTTCGGCGGCGCCGGCGGGCAACATGCCTGCCGGGTCGCTGATGCGCTGGGCATGCCCCGCGTCTTTATCCATCCCCTTGCAGGCGTACTGTCCGCCTGCGGCATGGGCCTCGCCGACATCACCGCCATACGCGAACAGTCGATTGAGGCCTCCTTTGACGCTGCAACACTCCAGGTACTGCAACCGGTCATCACAGACCTGGGCGCTTCAGCGCGCAATCAGGTCACAGCGCAGGGCGTGGCCGACGCCGCAGTGCGCCTGCATTCGCGACTGCTGCTCAAATACGCCGGAACGGATACTGCCATTGGCGTTAACCGCGATACATTGGCAACGATGCAGATGGAGTTTGAAAAAATTTACCTGCAACGCTACAGCTTCCTGATGCAAGATCGGCCGCTCATTGTTGAATCAGTCACGGTGGAGGCGATCGGGCCGGGCAATCATGACTCCGCCACAGCGATGGCCGAACCTGTCATCGGAACGACGCCGGGCCAGGCGCAGGCAACGATGTATTGTGGCGGCGCGTGGCAACAAGTTGCCGCACATACACGTGCCACACTGCAGGCAGGCACCGTCGTCAAGGGGCCGGCCATCATTACCGACGCGCACGCCACCACGGTCATCGAACCCGAATGGCAGGCCGAGGGTGCTCAACACGGACATTTGCTGCTGACACGCATGACGCCGCGCAAACAGGAACACGCGGCATCACAGGCCGACCCCGTACTGCTTGAAGTATTCAACAACCTGTACATGTCGATCGCCGAACAAATGGGCGCAACACTGGCCAACACGGCACACTCGGTCAACATCAAGGAGCGGCTCGACTTTTCCTGCGCCCTGTTCGATGCCACCGGCAATCTGATCGCCAATGCACCGCACATGCCCGTCCACCTGGGCTCGATGGGCGCCAGCGTTCAGGCCATCATCACCGCCAACCGCGGGCACATGGCCCCGGGCGACGCCTGGATGCTCAATGACCCCTATGCCGGCGGCACCCATCTGCCGGACATCACGGTCATCACGCCGATCTTCGACGCCGATGGCCGCAACGTTCTGTTCTACACCGGCTCCCGCGGCCATCACGCCGACGTCGGCGGCATTACCCCCGGCTCCATGCCGCCGGACAGCCGCCACATAGACGATGAAGGCGTGCTGATCTCGAACTTTTTGCTGGTGAAGAACGGACAATTCCGCGAAAGCGAAACCCGCAGTCTTTTTGCATCGGCAAAACATCCTGCACGCAATATCGATCAGAACATCGCCGACCTGCGTGCAATGATTGCAGCCAACCGCAAAGGTGCGAACGAGCTCGAACGGATGATCAGCCAGTTTGGATTGGAAGTCGTCCAGGCTTACATGGGGCACGTGCAGGACAACGCCGAAGCCGCCGTGCGGCATGTGATCGACCGGTTGCGCAACGGCACATTCAGCTATGAGATGGATCACGGTGCCGTCATCCGCGTCGCCATCCGCGTTGACAACGCCACGCGCAGTGCCGTAATCGACTTCACCGGCACCTCAGCGCAAGGCGACAACAACTTCAACGCACCGCTGGCGGTCACCATGGCCGCCGTGCTTTACGTCTTTCGTTCGCTCGTTGACGACGACATCCCGCTCAACGCCGGCTGCCTGAGACCGCTGACGGTGATCGTGCCGCCGAATACCCTGCTCAATCCCGGCCATCCGGCCGCCGTGGTCGCCGGCAATGTTGAAACTTCGCAATGCGTCACCGATGCACTCTACGGCGCGCTCGGCATCATGGGCGCCTCACAAGGCACGATGAACAACTTCACTTTCGGCAACGCCCGCCATCAGTATTACGAAACCATTGCCGGCGGTTCCGGCGCAGGCGATGGTTTTGATGGCACTGCCTGCGTGCAAACCCACATGACCAACTCAAGGCTTACCGACCCGGAAGTGCTGGAATGGCGTTACCCCGTGCGCCTCGAAAGTTTCTCCATCCGCCGCGGCAGCGGTGGCAAGGGTCGCTGGCACGGCGGCGACGGTGCCATTCGACGATTGCGTTTTCTCGAACCCATGACCGCAGCCATTCTGTCCGGTCATCGCCGCGTTCCACCCTACGGCATGGCCGGCGGTAAACCCGGGGCGACCGGCCGCAATGCCGTTGAACGCACCGATGGTTCGGTCACGGAACTTGCAGCCTGTGCCCGCGTGGACATGAACCCGGGCGATATTTTCATCATTGAAACCCCGGGCGGCGGCGGATACGGGCCGGTAAAATAACCGGCGAACATCCACCCCCGGCACCAGCCACTGCTCAGTGTGCTTACACAACTTGCACCCTCAATAATTATCCAATAAATTCAAAGAGTTATAAATTTAATGGCCAGAGTCCCCTTGATTGGCGAGGAACGCAGCGACCTCGCCCCTTTTATTGCCCGCGTCAAAACCGAGCGCGGCAAACTGATCAACCTGTATCGGGTGTTGATGAACAGTCCGGCAATCGCCGCCGGCTGGCTCGATTTCAATACCGTGGTGCGCTACAAGACCTCACTCGATGCAGCGCTCCGCGAAATGATCATCCTGCGCGTATCACTGCTCAACGGCGCGGAATATCAAGCAAAAATCCACGGTGCCTCCCATGCGCTGCACGCCGGGCTCACTGCCGATCAAATTGCCGCACTCGGCCAATGGCAGGACAGCAAATTGTTCTCACCGGCACAACGTGCGGCACTGGCATGGACTGACGCGATGACCCGCCTGATTGACGTACCGGATGCACTGCATGATGACCTGAAGCAGCATTTCAACGATCAGGCCATCACCGAGATCACCGTACTTGCCGGTGCCTACAACATGCATACACGGGTCGCCCGCGCACTGCGCATCGAACCCGAACAGAAATCATGACCAGCGCCCGTCCCATACTGGTGGTCGAGGACGACCCGTTCCTGAGATTGCTCGGCGTCATTCTCGATCCAGCCACTTCCAGCGAACGGACTGCCGCGTTTGCCGATTTTTTTGCCCACGACCTGCCGGACTTTGGCAACTGGTTGCAGCAGTTGCGCGGCCGGCTGAAACACCTCTATCCGGCAACCGTCCATCTGGTCAGTGATTCCGGAACACTGCACAGCCTGCTGCCGCAGGCGGATCTGGCGGTGCTTGAATCATTGCGCTTCGGCGCGGAAGAAATCGCATTGGCCCCTCATCTGCGTGCCGTTCAAAAATTTGGCGCCATACCCAACAATATCGATGCTGCGGCCTGCGCCTCGCGTCAACTGCCGCTGCTGACGCTGCGCCGCCGCGCCAATATCGCCTGCGCCGAACACGCCTTTGCGCTGATGCTGGGTCTGTCGCGACAGTTGCATCGCGTCATCAACCGCATCAGCACCGCATCATTGCAGTCTGCCGGTTTTGCACCCCGCACCTACGACCGGCGGCACACCGCCAACTCGAACTGGGCGCGGATTCCCGGCATTACGCTGCTGCACAACACCACCATAGGCATCGTCGGCATGGGTGAAATCGGCCGCGAAGTCGCGTTGCGCGCCAATGCGTTCGGCATGAACGTGCTCTACCACCAGCGTACGCAAATGCCGACTGCACTTGAGTCCGCACATCACGCTCACTACGCCGATCTGGTCACCCTGCTTGAAGCCAGCGACTGGGTCGTGATCTGCCTGCCGGGAAATGACAGCACCCGCAACCTGTTCAACAGCGTTCGTTTCGCACAGATGAAACCCGGCTCAAGGCTGATCAACATTTCGCGCGCCGAAATCGTCGAGCGCAGCGCCGTCATCGCGGCATTGCGCTCCGGCCGCCTTGGCGGATATGCACTCGACCCTTTGCACGAAGCACCGGGCCGCGAAGACGATGAACTTCTGGGTTTTGAAAACGTGCTGCTGACACCCCACATCGCCGCACAACCGCGGTTCAATGCGCTGAATGACATCGCCGACCTGATGATCGGACTAGAGGAAATGATGCAATGACTCACGGCAAACCACTAACCATTCTCGCCGTCGCCGGACTCCTGCTGACTGTTGGCGCTCACGCTGCAGATGCCTGGCCCTCACGTC
The DNA here is from genome assembly GCA_964531455.1 of uncultured Bordetella sp. Lineage (GTDB taxonomy): Bacteria > Pseudomonadota > Gammaproteobacteria > Burkholderiales > SG8-41. The sequence continues at coordinate 13,536 of CAZHFZ010000015.1, read as the reverse complement.
CGATCCGCCTGATCGCGCCGTTTCCTGCGGGCAGTTCAGTGGATGCCGCAGCGCGAGTGATCACCCCGCGGATCAGCGAAGCGCTCGGCCAAACGATTGTCATCGACAACCGTGCCGGTGCTGCCGGCGCCATCGGCGCGGAACTCGGCGCCCGTGCGGCACCTGACGGATACACCATCGCCGGCGGCACCACCAGTACGCACGCGCTGTCAAAAGCGCTGAATCCGCACCTCGCTTATGACCCCGAAAAAGACTTCATACCGATCACCATGATCGGCCACCTGCCGTATATCCTCGCCGTTCATCCTTCCGTGGCAGCTATGAACCTGCAGGAACTGATCGCCATCGCCAAAGCCAAACCGGGACAGATCCGTTACACCACCGTAGGCAATGCCAGCATGGCGCGCCTGGGCGGTGAACTGCTGTCCAACCTCACCGGTGCACAACTCACGCCGATCTCGTACAAGAGTTCCGCACAATCCGTAGTCGACACGGTTGCAGGGCGGATCGAATTGCAGTTCGGCACGATGGCGCCGGTGCTGCCCCACGTACGCTCGGGCAAGCTGCGCGCGCTGGCCGTTACCAGCGCAAGTCGCGCCCCGGCGCTGCCGGATGTGCCGACCGTTCAGGAATCCGGCGTCAAGAATTTTGAAGTAACGTTATGGCTCGCAGTCTTTTTGCCGGCGAGGACGCCAACGCCCATCGTCGAACGCCTCAACCGTGAATTCGCCGCAGCCATTGCCGTTCCACAGGTACGTGAAGCGCTGCTCCTTCAGGGCCTGCAGCCGGAAACCACCAGTCCCGCAGCCTTCTCCCGCTACCTGACAGCGGAAATCGCAAAATGGACCGCAGTGGTGCGAAAAGCCAATCTGAAGCCGGAATAGGCGGAAGAAATTTTCGTTGCGCCGTGTTCCGGCGCAACGATCAAATTGCAGTCTTCAATTCAGCAGCCAGCGCAAGACCGCTGAGATAAGCCCCTTCGATACGGCCGTCGGCACACCAGTCGCCGCAAACGCCGATGCGATGGTCTGCGTCCCACAGGCAAGCTGCATTGAGGCCCGGCGACAGTGCATAACGCCAGCGATGCGCACGTACCTCGACCGCAGTGGCAGCAATGCCCGCCGCCGCGTGAAAAGCCTCGATGACCTGCAGCGCTACTGCGCCCGCATCTTCCTCGAGATGCGCAATTGACCATTCGGTTGTGGCATGCACCACCCAGCGCTCACCGGCGGCCCGCCCCGGCCGTGACGCGTCGCGCATGACCCAGCCGACAGTCGCGTCTGCAACAAAAGCCGCATCAAAAGACAGCGGCAACGGCGAGTCGTATCGAACCATCACTGCCCAACAGGGCGCATGAATCCCCTTCGACACGCAAGCACCCAGAACCGGAACAGCGGTGCACAGTGGCAAGGCCTGCACCGCAGGAATGGCCAGGACGACCGCATCGAATCCGGATTCACCACCTTCTTCCCACGAAACGCGCCAGCCGTCCCCGCCCGGGGTGACCGCGGTCACCGTGCACTCAAACAATACGTCAATCCCTGTTGCAAGCGCGCGGCACGGCGCCGTCATTCCCGGCGTTGCGACATAGCGCAGTTCGTCATGCGACAGCGGTATTGCCGCAGCCGACTGCAGCCTGACAATACGTCCCGCATAGGGCGCAACAATCCCCGCGCCGAGCCAGCCTTCGACCACCCGCCGGAATCCCGTGTCACGCGCCGTAAAATACTGGGCGCCGTGATCAAACGTGCCGTGATCCGTGCGTCGGGTTGCCATGCGTCCGCCGACGCCGCGGCTTTTCTCAAAGCACCGCACTTCGTGTCCGGCATCCCGCAGTGCCCGCGCGCAGGCGAGACCGCCAATACCTGCCCCCACAACCGCTATGCGTCCCATGCAGATCCCGTGTTATTCATTCAAGAATCCTTGTTTTTCACAGCAGCCCCCGGATCCAGCCCCATCAGGCGCAATGACCACGCCGAAAGAAAACCAATGGCCAACGGAAACCATTCATCAAGATACACCGACAACCCGGCCGCGATCAGATAAGTGAGTGCAAGCAGCAAAGCGCCGATGTGACGTTGACGCCACCAGGTAAAAACCAGCGCAATGGCAAGAGCGACAAAAACCGCAGCGATCACATAAATCACGATTTGCATTTCAAACCTTGCAGGTCATCTTGAAGACAGCCGACACGAAGCCATGTTTCAGCCATGTTTCGCAGCCGGCCCTATAATGCATTATCCCCCGACTGCGGTGCCACTTGAAACCCGGAAATCCAAAACAGGCTTTGACCACCTGCTGCACCGCGCACACCTTGCATGACGGGCTTTCGGATCTGACTTACGTATTGTTGCCGTTGCTGGCGCAAACTTTCGGCCTGACGCTCGTCCAGGTCGGCATGATCCGCGCGGCTCACCGCACGGCAATGGCTGCGTTCCAGATTCCTGCCGGGCTGGTCGCTGAACGCTTTGGCGAACGCAATCTGCTGGTCATCGGTACTGCCACGGCTGGCGCAGCATTTATCGGCCTCGGTTACGCACAGGGTTTCTGGATGATCCTCATCGCCCTGTTTTTTGCCGGTGTCGGATCAGCGGTTCAGCATCCGTTATGTTCATCAATCATTTCGAATGCCTATCCGGAAGCCGGTCGGCGTACGGCTCTGGGCACCTACAACCTGTTCGGCGATGTTGGCAAGTTCGCATTCGGTGGACTGCTGAGCCTGCTGCTGATGGCCGGACTGCCCTGGCAGGGACCGGTGGTGGCTTATGGACTGATCGGACTGGCAATCGCCATATTGGCCTTTTTCTGGCTCGCCGGTTTTCAATCGGCAAGCACAGCAAAACACGCGGCCGCAATGCCGGCTTCCGGCAAAGGCTGGGGCATCCGCAACCGTCGCGGCTTTGTCGCGCTTTGCCTGATCGAGATCATCGACAGCAGCACACGCGTCGGTTTCCTCACACTGATCGCCTTTCTGCTGATTGACAAGGGCCTGACTACCGGATGGGCGACTCTGGCGGTGCCCTTGATCCTTGTCGGCGGCATGGTTGGCAAACTGGCCTGCGGTGTACTTGCAGAGCGAGTCGGCGTCATTCGCACCATCATCATTACCGAAGTGGTGACCGGCATCGGCATATTCGCAGCGGTTGCGCTGCCCGGGATTGCTGCCGCATTGCTGCTCCCCCTCCTCGGCGTTGCTTTGCAGGGCACCTCATCGGTGCTCTACGCCACCATCGGTGATCTGGTCGACCGCGAGCGCCTGCCACGCGCATTCGGACTGTTCTATACGCTGGGTTCGCTCTGCGGTATTGCTGCGCCGCTGGGTTACGGACTCATCGGCGATCAATTCGGCGTGGACACCGCCATCACGCTGATGGGCGCGGCCATTTTCCTGACCTTGCCGCTATGCGCAGTGCTGCGGCCCACGGTCAGCAGCGATCCAATAAAAATCTGAGTCTCGCCCGGGCGGGTTCGTTACTGTTCAGGTGATTGGCCAGACGAACTTCGAAATAATCATAACCTATTGTTTATAAATATATTTATTACGACAATCGACGGCATTGACTTCGGGTATATCCCTCTATATATTGATAATCATTCTCATTTATGTAAACAGTCCAGCCATGTCGATTACCCAATCCGGTGCAATACCCGCCCTGCACAACAAACCCTTTAACATTCCGCAACACGCCGTCACCAGTAGCGAACTGCTCGGCAATCAAGGTGCTTTGAAGATTGATCACAAAGGCGCGATCTATACGCTGCGCGCCACCAGCAAGGGTGGCCTGATCCTCACCAAATAAGTCCTGAACCGCCTTTTAACCGCCAGCCCAAGGGCGCTGTCAGCGTTCCGGTCGCCAGCTCATCCCCACCGTCACGAGCGGAGACCAATGATGCAAAACAAAAGCCCGATGCAACGACCCGCAACAATCCCGGATACACCAGACACCACACGCTGTGCCGCCGCCGCGCTGTATCTGATGTCGCATTACGCGCAACAGCCCTGCCCGCTGGTCGCGCATGCAATTGCCGATCAGCTCGGCATTCTTTCCCGGCAATGTGTTGATGGCACATCACGCCTGATGCAAACCCTGGCCACCACCCTGCTGCCGCGCTGGCAGGCCATCGCCAGCGGCAACCCTGCAACGATCCGTCATTGAGTATTGATCATGCAGACACCGCGCAATCCACGCACGCTGGCCAGCGGACTCATCGCCGACATCGAACACTGCGAAGGCTGCGGTCTGGTCCACCTGAATATCGGCGCGCTGACGCTGCGTCTGCAGCTCTCGGCATTGCATGACCTTCGCGACACCCTGAACAGAGCGGTTGCTGCGTTGCCCCGTCACGCCGCGTCGCCGCAAACACCCAAAGCTCCCTGCCATTGAGAAACGCCATGGCCAAAAACCAATCCCGCAACTCCGGCAACAACAGCGGCTTCCCGCTGATCCTCAGCGGCATCACCCTCGCCGGCCTGTTATCGGCATTGGTCGACGCTACGCTGGGTTGGGAAAACCTGGCTCAAAGCATACTGATTCAAGCCATCAATTAGCCGAATGCCATTACCCATTGCCGGTTCCTGGGTCATGCCAATGCAGGCGATAATCCGGCATTACACGCCACATTTGAAAAGGAACAGTGATGCTGGATCTCAAAGGCAAGGTTGCATTCGTCACCGGCGCCGGCGCCATCGGCGCGGGCTGGGGCAACGGCAAGGCCACCGCGGTACTGCTGGCACGTCAGGGCGCAAAAGTCTTCGGCACCGACATCAATCCCGCTGCAGTTGAAGAAACCCGCGCCATCATCGCCAATGAGGGCGGCATCTGCTTCACCGCAAGTTGCGACATGACGGACTCCGATTCGGTCAAGCAATCCGTTGATGCCTGCCTCGAACGCTTCGGACGCATCGACATCCTGATCAACAATGTCGGCGGCTCCGCGCCCGGCGACCCGGTGAGCATGAGCGAGGAAGTCTGGGACCGGCAACTCGACCACAACCTGAAGACTGCCTTCCTCGGCTGCAAACATGTGCTGCCGGTGATGGAAAAACAGGGCAGCGGCGCCATCGTCAATATCTCATCGGTCGCGGGATTTGCCCATCAGGTCGATGGGCGTGTACATGTGGCCTACAGCACGGCAAAATCCGGCCTCGTCGGATTCACGCGCTCAACAGCCATGGCCTATATCAAAAAAGGCATCCGCTGCAATCTGGTGATCGTCGGAACCATGCACACACCATTGGTTGAAGAACGTCTGGTCAAACAACTCGGCCCTGAAGCCGGCGCCAATCTCGTCGCAAAACGCCATGCCGCAGTACCGATTGGCCGCATGGGCGACGCCTGGGATACCGCGCATGCCGTGCTGTTCCTCGCATCCGATGAGGCGCGCTACATCACCGCGACACATCTTGTTGTCGACGGCGGGCTGACCGCGGCACGGCCAGGCTGAGTGCCGGTTGCGGCAGCGCGGAACTTGCAGCCGTTCGTATTGCCCAACGGCGGCATACACAGGAGAACGTCATGATCGAGCAGGAACAGAAAGCCGTGCTGACCGCGTGCCTGATGGCCGCCTTCGCGGACGGCAGCAAACACGAACGCGAACGCAACGAGATCAGGAATATCGCTGAAACGCTGGCTGGCGAGGCCTCGATCAACCTCAGCGCGCTCGTACAGGATGTATTGCTCAAACGTTCGTCGCTGCCGGCGCTGGCCACTGCATTGACCACCCCGCAATCGCGCCAGCTCGCCTATGAAATGGCGGTCTGCGTCTGTGATGCCGATGGCGCACAGTCGCCGGCCGAGCGCGAGTTCCTTGCCGCACTGCGCAGCGCGCTGGGTACCGACGCCGGCGCAGCGGAAGTTTTTGCCGCAGAGGCCGAAAAAATGGCTGAAGCGCCGATCGCACCGATCGCGGTGGCCGCACCGGTTGCAGCTGTATCGACGATGGGGCGCGAAGAAATGGACAAGGCCATCCTCGATGCAGCCATCCTCAATGGAGCCATCGAACTGCTGCCCGAATCACTGGCGACGATGGCGATCATTCCGCTGCAGATGAAGCTGGTCTACCGGGTCGGCAAGTCGTATGGCTACGAACTCGACCGCGGCCACATCAAGGATTTCATCGCTACTGCAGGGGTCGGACTGACTTCGCAGTATCTCGAACAGGCCGGACGCAAGCTGCTCGGCGGATTGCTGCGCGGCATCGGCGGCGGAATGCTCGGGGGCATCGGCAAACAGGCTGTGAGTTCGGGCATGAGCTTCGCAAGCACCTATGCACTGGGCCATGTCGCGCGCCACTACTACGCTGGCGGCCGCACGCTGAGTACACAGATGCTGCGCGATGCTTTCAGCGACATGCTCGGCGAAGCGAAAAACCTGCAGGCGCGTTACCTGCCGGAGATGCAGGCGCAGGCGCGCACGCTGGATGCGGGGCGCCTGCTGAACCTCGTGCAGCGGGGTTGATTCACTCCGTCAGAAAAAACATAAATCATTGATTTTATTCAATAATTTATAATTTCCACTCAAGCAACTTTTCGCGTGCCGGCTGCAATCAGTCCCGGCACGCCTGAAGCCCGCACCAGCACCTGGCCTTCGAACATGCGGCGCTGGGTGCGATAAAACGCACCCTGCTCGGCATGCCAGGCGCCGCTCTTTTGAGCAACCGTCGCAGCCACGGTCAGAATGCCCGAGGGCATGCCGATGCGAATCGGCGCTTCGGCGTCGGGCCCCTTGCGCAGGACTTCACTGACCACCGAACCTTCAAGGCGCGAAGCCACGGCCATGCACAACGACACCGTCAACGGCAGTGCACGATGCGGTTGGCCATTGGAAATCACCCGCCCGGTCAGATCAATCTCGTCCGCCTTGATGGTATCGCCCGACAACAGCTTTGCATCCTGAGGCGCCGAAACAAAACCGATGAAGGGTACGGATTTTCGCTTCGCCGCCTCTTCGACGTTGGGCGCAATGCCCATCGCCACCGAAGCCGCGATCCGGATCGCCGACAGCTTTTGCATGGCGGCCGCATTCGCTTCCAGGGGTTCCGGCAATTCGATGCCGCTGAGTCCGATGTCCTTGGCGTTCACCCACACCGTGGCGTTCGCCGCATCGACCATCGAAACGCGAATCTTGCCCACACCCGGCACGTCCAGCGTGTCCACCACATTACCGGTCGGCAACAGCTTGCCGGTGGTCGCACCGCCGGGGTCGCGGAATTCCAGTTTCACCGGCGAGCCGGTGCCGGACACGCCGGGAATCGCAAGGTCGCCATCCACCGCAGCCAGGCCGTCATCGATACTGAACAAGGCATGGATGATTTTTTTGGTGTTGGTATTGTGGATCCGCACCAATGCCTCACGCCCCGAAACCTTGACGATGCCTTCATCAACCGCAAACGGACCCATCGCTGACGACATGTTGCCGCAGTTCGCGGTGTAGTCGACCTTGGCCTCCTTTACCTGCACCTGGGCAAAGGTGTAATCGATATCGGCATCCGGTCGCGTAGGTGGTCCGATCACGCAAACCTTGGACAGCGATGAAACGCCGCCACCCATGCCGTCCAGCTGCCGGCCATTGAGATCCGGGCTGCCGATCGCCGCCAGGAAAATCTCGTCCCACAGCGCACGATCCTGCGGCAGGTCTTTTTGATTGAATACGACGGCATTGCTGGTGCCACCGCGCATGAATACAGCTGGTAGTTTGAGTTGCTTCATGGTGGTCTCCTGATGTTGCTTGCCTGATTTACACGGAGTCAGGCCTCTCCAGATCGGTCCTGGCCAGTTGGGGCTGGCGACATTGTGTCTGCTGGCTCAAATCACCGATATTGTAAGCGCGGCTCAACCCGTTATGAAGTTCACGATACGGATTAATCAGACTGACCTGTTGCATTAACGGCCCTTGCCAATGAAATTTTTATCACGGACTGCGGTATTCTACTGTCATTCACAGAAGGCAGCCCTCCGGCGTGATCCCGACGGGGCAATTTTAAGCCACCAGCACAGGAATCCACGATATGACACGACGCGCAGCCAAGGCTCCAGCAAAACATCGAAACACCGGCTCCCGCACGGCGGCGCGTGCCGCACGCGGCATCAGCCCCGAAGAATGGCGTGCCCGCGTCGAACTCGCGGCTGCCTACCGCCTGACGGCGTTGATGGGCTGGACCGACATGCTGGGCACCCACATTTCCTGCCGCGTACCGGGCACACACGACCAGTTCCTGATCAACCCCTATGGCCTGCTGTTCGAGGAAATGACCGCATCGGATCTGATCAAATGCGACATCGAAGGCGGTAAATTGTCGGAATCGCCTTATGAAGTGAACTCGGCGGGCTTCACGATCCACAGCGCCATACACATGAATTGCCCCGGCGCCGACGCTGTCATGCATTGCCACACCCAGTATGGCGTTGCCGTGGCCTCACAAAAAGACGGGCTGCTGCCGCTCACGCAGATGGCGCTGACCGCACTCTCCCAGGTGCGTTATCACGACTTCGAAGGCGTCGCCGAAGATCTCAATGAACGCGAGCGCCTGGTCAAGGATCTTGGCGACGGCGGCATGCTGATCCTGCGCAATCACGGCACACTGAGCGTGGGCACCAGCATCAGCGAAATGTTCGCACGCATGTATCGCCTGGAACGGGCCTGCAAAATGCAGATCACCGCAATGACCGGTGGCGCCGCACTCAACCGGCTCCCCGACGAAGTGGTCAAACACACCGTGGAACAAGGCCAGTTCATTTATGGTCCCGGCGGACGCGGTGCAGGCGGCAAGCTGATGTGGGAAGCACTGATGCGCAAGCTTGACCGGGAATCGCCCGGCTACGCCTCCTGACCACACTTGATTCATCCGGGGCGCTGCTGCCGGCAATGGCGACAGCGCCCCGGCCCTGTTCCCGGAAGCCGCATTGAAACCGATCACCGTTCTGACTCTGCTCACACTCGCCATGCAAGGCGGACATATGGGCAGCCGGGTGGTGGCCTCCCTGCTCGCGCTCAATCTGGGCGCCGGCCCGATGCTCATCGGAATGCTGATTGCTTCGTATTCCATATTCCAGCTGGCTTTTGCACTCGTCGTCGGGCGCATTTCAGATCGTCACGGATCACGCTGGCCGATGCTCGGCGGCGCAATTGCTTTTGCCTCCGGACTCACCATCCCCGCCTTGTCACCGACATTGCCGGGACTATTCATGTCGGCTCCGTTGATCGGCATTGGTTTCGTTTTTTTCAATGTCGCCGTGCAAAACCTTGCCGGCACGCTGGGCAATGCAGCTGAAAGAACACAGAATTTTTCAACACTGAGCCTTGGTTATTCCAGCGGACACATGATCGGCCCGGTAATCGCCGGCCTGATGATTGACCGTTATGGTTTTGGCCCGGCCTATATAGCCTTTGCCGTGCTGGCACTGGCGCCGATCGCGACAATGGCCATGATGAGGCAGCTCGGTGCGCACGGCGCGCGCAAGGAGTCCTCGACAAACAGCGCTTTTGATCTGCTGCGCGTCCCGCCGCTGCGACGAATGATCATCGTCAGCGGCCTGGTCACTACCGGCTGGGATCTCTATGTTTTTTATGTGCCGATTTATGGTCATTCGATCGGCCTGTCCGCTTCCACCATTGGCACCATCCTCGGCGCATTTGCAGCGGCAAGTTTTATCGTTCGCGTCGGCTTGCCGGTGCTGACCCGGCGCTTCAGCGTGGAAACAGTGCTGGCCGCCGCAATGTGCATCGCCGCACTGCTGTTCCTGCCGTTCACCTTCATTGAATTCGTGCCCGCACTCATGGCGCTTTCCTTCGGCATCGGTTTGACTCTGGGCGTCAGCCAGCCGTTGACACTGAATCTGACCTATAACCGTTCGCCTCCCGGCCGCTCAGGCGAGGTCACCGGACTGCGCCTGACCATCAACAACATCACGCACATCGCCGTGCCGCTGGCGGCCGGTTCGGTCGGTGCGCTGCTCGGCATTGCACCGGTGTTCTGGACCAGTGCCGGCATCCTTCTGGCCAGCGGCTACTTGTCGCACATCGACCGTCAGGACAAATAAAAACGCCGCGTGCGGTTGCCCGCAAGCGGCGTTCCAAGGCGGCTGCCGCCGCCGGGCAAAAAGCTTATTTGAGCGAGACGCCCGCAGCCTTGACCACCTTGCTGTACTTTTCAAGTTCGGTCTTCATCAACGCGTTCATCTCTGCCGGTGTATTGGTCACCGAGCTGGCGCCGTTCTTTTCAAACTGGGCTTTCATTTCCGCATTGTTGGCAATTTCGGTCAGCTCTTTTTGCAAGCGGTTCAGCACCGGTTGCGGCGTACCTTTGGGTGCGAAAAAGCCCAGCCACAGCGAAACTTCAAATCCGGGGTAACCCGACTCGGCAACCGTGGGCACATTCGGCAGCGCCGGCGAACGGGTCGCCGTACCGACGGCAATCGGACGCAGACGTCCAGCCTGCGCATGCGGAAGAACCGCCGGCATGCTGCCAAACAGTGCCTGCACCTGCCCGCCCAAGGTCGCAGTACCTGCCGGGCCATTGCCGCCATAAGGCACATGAACGATGTCGATGCCGGCCGCAATCTTGAGCATTTCCATGGCCAACTGCGTGGTCGAACCGGTGCCGGCCGAAGCAAAGTTCATCTTGCCCGGCTGTGACTTTGCCAGCGCAACGAATTCCTTCAGATTGTTGGCCTTCACGCCCGGGTGCAGCACCAGAAGATACGGTGTGGAAGCAACCAGGGTGATCGGTGAAAAATCCTTGACCGGGTCATAGCTGACCTTGGCATAGGCTGCAGGAGCGATCACGTGCGTGCTGGTCGTCCCCATGGTCAGCGTATGGCCGTCCGGGGCCGCGCGGGCCGCAATCTCCGTGCCTATGGTGCCGCCAGCGCCGCCGCGGTTGTCGACGATAACTTGCTGGCCGAGCCTCTCCCCGAGGCGTTGCGCGACCAGGCGCGCAATGATGTCGGTGGAACCCCCCGCCGGAAACGCCACGACCAGCCGGATCGGCTTGGTCGGATAGGCCTGCGCAGCAGAAGTCATTGGCACAGCCGCCACCGCAAGTGCGGCCATTGTTGCAAACAGGGTTTTCATCTTGTGTTTTGCTTTCATTTTATCTCCCCAAAAAAAACACGCGGCTGAAAGCCGCGTGTTGGTTGTACTGAAACACCACCACAGATTTATGCTGTAGGCGGTTCTTCATACGCCATATCCCGCTTCTTGCGTACAGCCGGCAGGATCATGAATATCAATAACAGCGCAGTCAGAATCAAGAACGTCGCGCTGATTGGCCGGGTCAGGAACACTGTCGGATCGCCACGTGAAATCAGCAGCGCCCTTCTCAGGTTTTCCTCCATCAACGGCCCCAGAACAAAGGCGAGGATCAGCGGAGCAGGCTCGCACTTGAGCTTGAGGAAGACATAACCCATCAGACCGAAGAACACCGTCAGGTAAATATCCAGATCAAGGTTGTTGACGCTGTAAACACCGATGGCCATGAAGGTCAGAATCGCCGGGAAAAGCCAGCGGTACGGAACCGACAGCAGCTTGACCCACAAGCCGATCAACGGCAGATTCAGAATCACCAGCATCGCATTGCCGATCCACATGCTCGCGATCAGGCCCCAGAACAAATCAGGGCGCTGGGTCATGACCTGAGGTCCGGGTGCAATCCCCTGGATGGTGAGTGCGCCCAGGATCAGGGCCATGGTTCCGCTACCGGGAATACCAAGGGTCAGCGTGGGAATGAATGCACATTGTGCAGCAGCGTTGTTTGCCGCTTCCGGTCCGGCCACACCTTGAATTGCGCCCTTACCGAACTCTTCGGGGTGTGCCGCCACTTTTTTCTCCATGGCATAACTGGAGAATGCACTGATCGTAGGGCCAGCACCCGGCAACGTGCCGAAAAAAGCGCCGATTGCAGTTCCGCGCATGACTGGACCGACCGAAAGCTTCATGTCCCTGAGGGTCGGATACAGGTGATCGATCTTGGTTTTGAGCAAGTCACGGCTTGCGGCTTCCTCACCTTTTTCAAGATTGGCGAGAATTTCACCAAAACCGAACAGGCCCATCGCCACAACCACAAAACTTAACCCGTCAGCCAGGCCGGAGGCGCCAAAGGTGAAGCGCGACATGCCCGAATTGACGTCGGTGCCAACAATACCGATGAGCAAACCGAGAAAAATCATCGCAATCGCCTTGAGCATCGAACCGCTGGCGAGAACCGCCGAGGCGATCAAACCCATGGTCATCAGCGAAAAGTATTCGGGTGCACCGAACTTCAAGGCCATTTCAGCCAAAGGCGGGCCTGCCAATGCAATCAGAACCGTTCCCACAGTGCCCGCGAAGAACGAAGCAATCGCTGCAATGGCCAGGGCCGGTCCTGCACGACCGTTCTTGGCCATTTGATGGCCATCGATACAAGTCACCACCGATGCCGATTCGCCCGGCAGATTCACCAGGATCGAAGTCGTGGAACCGCCATACTGGGTGCCGTAATAAATACCGGACAGCATGATCAAAGCGCCCACCGGGGGCAGGTTGAATGTGGCCGGCAACAGCATGGCGATGGCCGCCAGCGGACCGATGCCGGGCAACACGCCGACCAGTGTGCCGACGAATACACCGATGAAACAGTACAACAGGTTCTGCAGTGTTACTGCCGTCTCAAAACCGAGAATCAGGTTAGCAAAGAGTGATTCCATTTTTTTATCTCCACCAGAACAGCGGGAACGGCAATTCGAGGCCTTTGATGAACAAGGCCCAGCAGCCGATGATCATGACAATCATCAGGACTATGACTTCCTTGATGCGGAACTCGCGCCCGGCAAGGGCTCCCAGAAATACCAGCATGGCCGTGCCCGGGATAAATCCGATATGGTCCACTGACCAACCGAAAACAAAGAAACCGGTGCTCAACATCACCATTGGCTTCCAGGCCCATTTGCCGATCTTGTCGCCAGCTGTTCTGAAGCTGATAAGAGTAATCGCCATGCCCAAACCGGTCATGCAAATACCCAACCAGGTGGGAAAGTAGCCCGGCCCCATCCGGCTGGCAGTCCCCATCGGGTAGTCCGTCGACAGCCAGATGGCAAGAGCGCCAAAGCTGATGAACATCATGCCCGCCCAAAAGTCTTGCTGATTCTCGATTTTCAAAATGAACACCCTCCTGATTTCAAAGACAGACACCGGAACTCAATAATTACTTCTGGTTCGGTGTGCCGCACATCACGCTTGACTTGCAATTCACAACCCAATCAAGGCGGCAAATGCAAATTAGTTCCTTTATTTTGGAACTAAATTTTTATGCTTACACGCCGGAACCGAACTCTACACGAAGGCTCGAAGCCAACAAAGCTTTTTTAGCTCTTGTATGCTGCGCCGCACCATACATTTTTCACGCTGCTTTCGCGATATTGCACGCCACAGAACTTCGTTGCACAACACGCAAAAAAGCTGGCGCAGTTTAGGTGGCTACACTTACGGCTTGCTTACGCGGAACAGGCTGAAATCCTGCATCGGATGACGCTGCTCTGCATCGGGTTTTGAGAGTGTACGG
>CAZHFZ010000014.1:38212-69008 GCA_964531455.1 uncultured Bordetella sp. | reverse complement strand
CGGTCCGAGTAGCCGAGTCGAGACCTGCCGAGGAGCCAATTAACTGCCTAGGCCCGGGAAACGCGCCGACCGTAGTCAGCGATTGCTGCAACCATTCTGTCGAGTTCAGCATCGACCTTGGCCTTGGCTTCCGGGTCCAATGGATAACTCAGTAAAGACATGTCATCAAAAAAGCCCGACACCCGGGGTTCACTCGCGTAGACAAGCTTGCGCTGGACATTCTGGACCGCGGGTATCTGGACGAACTCGCGACCGTCTTCCCAGTAAATCGAAAGCGTGATGATTTGTGTATTCAGGCGCAACAGGCGGACGATGAATTCGAACCGAACCGTATGCATCCCTTTTGAACGCAGTTCCACCAGCTTCTGCGGTGTCAGTGGGGCACCTTGTTTCAATGCGGCGATGGTTTCCATGTCACTCACGGTCAGCTCCTGACCGTCCTGTAGTGAAGACGATGGAAATTATGGGGGTGGGACTCGGGTCGTTCAAATCTAACATTTTGGAAGGTTTTCCTCTCACGGCCTCATTAGACGCCAAAATCGGTGACAGGAATAGGTATTTTGGCACAATGACTTAGCGCCATTGTGCCAAATACCACATGATTGTCTTAGACGCGCTCAATAACTGCCGCCATGCCCTGCCCGCCGCCGATACATAACGAAACCAGGGCATATTTGCCACCTGTGCGCTGCAGTTGACGGGCAGCAGTCAGTGCAATCCTCGCACCGGATGCGCCCAGCGGGTGACCGACGGCAATGGCACCACCATTCGGATTGACGCGTTTGTCATCCAGAGCTACACCGAGGCCTTTCAGGCACGACAGAACCTGCGTTGCAAACGCCTCATTGATTTCGATGACATCCATGTCCTTGACGGTCAGCCCGACGCGAGCCAGCGCCTTTTTGGAAGCAGCAACCGGACCGATGCCCATGATGTGCGGGGGCACGCCCATTGCAGCCGTAGAGATCACGCGCGCGATGGGTTTGGCCCCTGCCTTTTCACCGGCAGCCAGTGAACCGACGATCAATGCAATCGCGCCGTCGTTCACGCCAGATGCATTCCCAGCCGTGGTAACGCCACCTTCATAAAGTGATTTCATTTTGGCCAGTGTCGCCATATCGGTTCCGGGACGCGGATGCTCGTCTTCAGCGACCGGCGGCACGGGGCCTTTGCGGGTGGCAGGCATTTCCACCGGAGCGATTTCACCGGCAAAAAATCCCTCACCTTTCGCCGTCGCAAATTTGGTTTGCGAAGCAACTGCGAACGTGTCTGCTTCTTCCCGCGAGATGCTGTATTCACGGGCAAGATTGTCGGCCGTTTGCGGCATTTGCGGGTCGCCGAACTGCTTGGTCAGCTTAGGATTCGAAAAGCGCGGACCGATTGTGCTGTCAAAGAACTTGATACCGCGGTCAAAAGCACTTTCTGCGCGGCTCATTACGATCGGAGAACGGCTCATGCTTTCAACACCGGCTACGATGAACACATCACCTTCACCGGCGGTAATCGAATGTGCTGCATGCGCCAATGCGCCGAGACCGCTGGCGCAGTTACGCTGCAGCACAGTACCCGGGATCTCGATGGGGAAACCTGCGGAAAGACCGGCATGGCGTGCCACGCAGCGGCTGTCTTCACCGCTCTGGTTGGCGCAACCGACGATGATGTCCTCGACCTGTTCAATCTTGAATTTTGATTTCGCCATCACGCTTTTCATGACTTCGGCGAGCAGATCATCGGGCCGAACCTTGGCCAGTGAGCCGCCATGGCGGCCAAAAGGGGTGCGCAGTCCTTCGTAAATATAGGCGTCGAGCATGATTTATTCCTCTTGAATGATCAGGGTTCGGGGGTCAGCAGTGAAACGCCCAGCTTGGCTCGGCGAGTCATCCAGATGTTCGGACGGTAACGCGGATCGGCATACAGCGTGTTCATGTTGGCGAGCACGCGATGGATTTTCTCCACGCCGACGACATCGCCGAATTTCAGTGGACCGTTCGGATAATTCAGACCGAGCGTGACGGCCTTGTCGATGTCGGACGGCTGCGCGGTGCGGCTTTGCGCAATCGAGCAACCGATGTTGACGATCATCGCAACGATACGCTGGGCGATGAAACCTGGGCTGTCGCGGCACACCGTCACCGGTACACCGTCGGAAGCCAGCAGGCCGTGTGCCGCTTCTTTCATAGAAGCCTCGGTCAGCGGCGTGCCCATGATCGTGCGCCGTTTGACCATCGGGAACAGCGTATCGACTGCCACCGTCCGTTTCGGATCAAGGCCCTCTTCCACCGCACAGCTCGTTGCATCTTTGCCGACAGGTGTGACGAGGATCAGCGCCTTGGCCGAAGGCTTGGCACCGGTTTCAATATTGGCGCCGAGCTTGGTCAGCAGCGCGGTCAGCACCTCATAGCCTTGCGGCTCTGCCTTGCTGACCCAGACGCTGTCAGGACGAGCCGTCGGCGCCGGCGCTTCCGGCGCGACGATGGGTTTCATTTCGGCGTCGTAGTTGTAGAAGCCTTTTTTGCTCTTGCGGCCCAGCACACCCGCTTCATAACGCGACTGCATGATCAGGCTCGGGCGGTAACGCTGTTCCTGGAAAAACTGGTTGTAGATCAGTACCGATGCCGGTTGGGTCACATCAAGGCCGGTCAATTCCATCAGCTCGAACGGCCCCATTCGGAACCCGCCGACATCGCGCATCACGCGATCGACATCGACAAAGTTTGAAACGCCCTCATAAACCAGATGCGAAGCTTCCAGCGTGAAGCCGCGACCGACCTGATTGACCAGGAAGCCCGGCGCATCAGTCAGGCGAACCGGTTCGCGCGTCATGCGCTTGCCGATGATCATCAATGCTTCCGAAACCCAGTTCTCGGTTTGCAGCCCGTCAATGACCTCGACCAGCTTCATCAACGGCACTGGATTGAAGAAATGGAATCCGGCGAAACGATGGGGCGTTTTCAGTTTGGCCGCGATGGTCGTCACCGACATCGACGAGGTGTTGGTTGCAAGAATGCAATCCGGGGTAACGATGTCTTCCAGTTCACCGAACAGCGCGCGTTTGGCATCGAGGTTTTCGACAATCGCCTCCACAACCATATGGCAGGCCTTGAATTCAGACAGTGATTGCGCGACCTTGATACGTGAAGTTGCAGCTTCGGCATCTGCCGGCGTCATGCTGCCCTTCTCTGCCGCCCTGCTCAGCATCTTGGCAACGAAATCCCGTGCTTCATCAGCAGCGCCAGCGCGCGTATCCATCATCAACACGTGCATGCCGCCAGCTGCAGCCACCTGCACAATGCCGCGCCCCATTGCGCCGGTCCCGATCACACCGATGCAAAGATCGCCACGGTTGGCATCAATAGCCATAATGATTATTCCTAATAAGTCAATTAAAACAATTATTTACAATTATCGGCCTTTGAATACCGGTTTGCGTTTCTCGGCAAATGCAGCCTGGCCTTCCTTGTAATCCTCACTCCTGTAGCAAACGTCGACCATTTTCTGCAGCTTGTCGAGGTCACGTTTCGCCGGCTCCTTGCCGTATTCAATCAGCGAAGCCTTCACCGACGCCAGCGTCAACGGCGCATTACCGGCAATGGTTTTGGCGTAATCAATCGTGTATTGCTCCAGATCGGCGGCTGCAACGACGCGATTCACCAGGTTCATCTGCAGTGCTTCCTGTGCATTGAACTGGCGTGCAGTGAAAAAGATTTCTGCGGTAAAAGCCGGACCGACGATATCGGCCAGGCGCTTGATGCCGACAAAGCGATAGCCCAGCCCCAGTTTTCCGGCAGGCACGCCGAACTTGGCATCATCGGAAACAATACGCATGTCGCAGTTCACGGCAATCGCAGTGCCGCCGCCGATGCAATAGCCGCGCACCATCGCGATGGTCGGCTTCGGACACTCCTGCAGCGCCTTGCCGGCATCGTCAGCAGCTTTGTTATAGGCCAATACGGCGTCCTCGCTGCTGCGCTTTTCCTTGAATTGCGAAATGTCAGCACCAGCAACAAACGCTTTTTCGCCTGCGCCCTTCAGCACGATAACGCCCACTTCAGGATCGGCTGCAAAATCGGCCAGCACGATCGGTAACGCCTGCCACATCTCGAACGAGACCGCATTATGGCGTGCCGGGTTATTAAAAGTGATCCAGCCTATGCCGTCTTTTTTTTCGGCCAGCAGGCGGTCAGTCATGGTTTGCGGTGCATTCATGGTCATCCCCGTGTGTTCACAATGTGTAAAGCCAGTCGTTCGAATGGCCCGCTATTTTACCCGATGCCACCCGTTGCGGCGCGGGTTCACATCCGGTTGGCCGGTGCCGCGGAATGCCAGATATGGCGATGCCAGCGCATGCCGATCAGCAGCGTGAGTGCAAGTCCGGCCAGGCAATAGCCGCTGCCCATGGCGCGGAAGCCAAAATTCTCGATCAACGGCCCCGAAGCGAGCAACCCCAGAGGCAGCGTGTAGATAGCCAGCATGCGGACACCCAGCACCCGACTGCGGAAACGCTCCTCGGAACTGCGCAGCAGCATCGCCGCCATCGACACCATGCCCAGACTTTGCGCCAATCCTGCAAGCAGCAGCGCCGCAATGCCTGCTCCAAGGCTGTCCATCTGCACGAACAGCAGGGTTAGCCCGTACCAAACCGCGCAACCGCCAACCATCATCCGTGCAGGCCGTACCGCATGGGCAAAGCGGGTCAGAAACAGCGAACCGATCAGCGCGCCACCGGCAAAACCTGCAACCATGTAGCCGAGTCCGGTCTGGTCGGTTAAATAGATTTTCTTGGCCACATAGGGCAACAGGCCATTGACCAGCGGAAATGCGGTCAGGTTGACCAGTAATGCGAGCCAGATGGCAGCGAGCAAGGGTGGCGTTTGCCAGACATAGGCAAGCCCTTCCCTTAGGTCATGCAATACCGAAGTCCTTACCGGCATTCCTGCGGTTGTCTGGTGCGGACGGGAAGCTGAAACACCCAGGGTCAGCAGCAGGCTGGCCATATAAAACGCAGTGACAACCACATAGGCCATGCCGACGCCGAGGGTTGCAACCAGGCCTGCTCCACTCAGCGCCCCCATGATCCGCGCTGAATCCTGGGTCGTGCGCGATATGCTCGCAGCACCGACAAACTGGCCAACCGGAAGCGTTTCACCAATCAGCGAATGCCGGATCACCAGATCGGAAGGCCGCACCAACCCCATCAGGGCGGTAATCACGAACACATGCAGCGGCTGCAGCGTTTCGGTCAACGCCAGCGTTGTCAGCAGCAAGGCCAGTAACAGGTAAAACCCGCGCATCGCACAGAACACCCGCTTGTTGCCGTGGCGATGGCCTGCTACGCCAATCAACGGCGACAGCAGCGTACCGACATACTGCAGAGACGCAAACACCGTCAGCAGGAACACCGAACCGGTTTCGACCAGGATGTACCAGCCAAGGATCAGCGTCTCCATCTCGAACGCCCAGGAGGCAGCGAGGTCGGAGGGCCACTGGAATCGGAAACTGCGGACCCGGAACGGCGCCAGCGCAGGAACGCGAGTAGCGGCGCTCAATCCGCAGGCATGCCGTTGCGCAGCAGGTCGCGGGCGATGACCCAGCGGTGCACTTCGCTTGGCCCTTCGAAAATACGAAATACGCGGCAGGCCCGGGCGATGTATTCCAAAGGCAGATCCTTGGACACGCCCATGCCGCCCAGCAACTGAATGGCGCGATCGGAAACACGCGCAATCATCTCGCTGCCCTGCAACTTGACCATGGCCGCTTCGCGCCGCCAATCGTGTCCGCCTTGGTCAATTTTCCAGGCAAGCCGCCAGGTAATCCAGCGCACCATTTCCATTTCCTGCCAGCTGTCCGCAAGCCACCACTGCACCTGCTGCCGTTCAGCCAGCAGCGCGCCGAAAGTCTTGCGCTCATTGGCCTGCTTCAGCATGTAATCCATGCAGCGCCGGGCATAGCCGAGCGAGCGGCAGGCGATTTCCATGCGGCGCACGCCAAGCCGGTTCTGCATCGGCGCGAAGCCTTTCCCCACCTCGCCCAGCACCTGATCATCCGACAATTCAATGTTGTCGAAAAACACCGCATACGGCGCGTGTTCGCCCATCGTGTTGAATACCGAGGGGATCGACAATCCCTTGGTGCCTTTGTCGACCAGGAACGCGGTAATGCCGCCACGTGAACCTTTTTCGGGATCGGTCACCGCCATGACAATGATGAAGTCCGCCTTGCGCGCACCGCTGATCCAGATCTTCTGGCCGTTGAGCAGCCATTTGCCGTTTTTGTATTCGGCGCGGGTTTTCATACCCGCCGGATCGGAACCTGCACCTGGTTCGGAAATCGCGATCGCGCTTTTTTTGTCACCACTGGCATAGGGCAGCAGGTATTTCTGGATCTGATCGCCTTTGCAGGTTTCGCGCAGCATCCACAAGTTTGGACTGTCCGGCGGCAGCACGAACGGCACGATACTGGTTTTCAGTTCTTCGATGACGACAGCCTTGGCCAGCATACCCATGTTCTGGCCGCCATATTCCTCTGGCACGTCGATACCGTACAGGCCGATTTCACGAGCCTTGTCGGCGAGATGTTTTTCGACCTCGGGATCAATCAGCGGCGCATCGGTCAGACCGCGCTCGGCTTCGCGCTTGATGACATCGCGCTCCAGCGGCAGCAGTTCTTCCCGCACAAAACGGGCGACGGTTTCACGCAGCATGCGCAGTTCTTCCGGTAACTCAAAGTCCATGATTGCTTCCCTTTACGATTAATCAAACACCATCAGCCAATCCACAGCCGTCGCGCCTTGCGGGCCGGCGAGCACCGGATTCAGGTCGAGTTCGGCGAGCCGCGGACCTGCTGCAGCGCCAAGGCGCGATACGGCACTGACCATCTTTGCGATTGCCGCCCTGTCCACCGGTGGTTTGCCGCGCACGCCGTCCAGCACCACCTTGCTTTTCAGTTCATCCAGCATGCGCAGCGCCTCGCCTTCCGTCACCGGAGCCGCGCGAAACACCACGTCCTTGAAGACTTCAATCAGCACGCCGCCCAGACCCACCATCACCACCGGACCGAAGGTCGCATCACGCTTGAGACCGATCACCAGCTCAACGTCGCCCTGCGCCATCGCCTGCACCAAAACGCCGGCAATCCGCGCATCGGATTTGTATTGTTTTGCGTTGGCGAGCAGCTGTGCGAATGCCGTTCGTACGGAGGCTGCATCCTTCAAGTTCAGCGCAACACCCCTGGCTTCGGTCTTGTGGAGGATGTCGGGCGATTCAATTTTGAGCACAACCGGATACCCCAGCACTTCGGCAGCCGCGACCGCCTCATCAGCGGTCGTCGCCAGCTTCGCCGCGGCCGTTTTTACGCCGCAGCTGCTCAGCAATGCCTGTCCTTCCAGGCTGGACACGGCACCGCCCTGCGCCGGCAGCTTGAGCGCCGGCATCTGCAGCGCAGCGCGTGCCGGCGCATCGGCAAGCCAGTTACGCCGGGCTTCCGCGTAACGCACCAAGCCCGCAACAGCATCCACCGCAGGCTCGGCACCGCGCAAGACGGCTATACCCAGCTCACGCATTTTGACCAAAGCTTCATCCGGCGCAGCAACCCAGCAGACCACCCAGGGTTTTTCAATTAATTTATTGATTTTATTGAATATTTCAACAAGACGGTCAACATGGGCATCCATCAACTGCAACCAGACGATGCCGACATGCACCGCGGGATCGCCCATCATGATGCGCATGCTGTCGAGCAGCAGGTTGGGATCGGACACGAACTGGCCCGTCACATCCACCGGATTTCCGGTAGTACCAAACGCCGGAATGACTGCCGCCAGTGCCTCGCGTGTTGGCGGCGCCAATTCCGCGACCTGAAGACCCATTTCTTCGGCACGATCCGCCATCAGCACGCCGGCGCCACCGGATTGGGTAACGATGCCGATTCCACACCCCTGGGGCAGTTTCGCCATGCTCAGCACTTCGACGATATCGAGCATGTGCTCTTCATTGCGTGCCCGCGTAATCCCGAGCCCGCGAATAACACCGTCAAACACCGCATCGCTGCCGGCGAGTGCGCCGGTGTGGGAAGCAGCGGCTTTTGCACCTGCCGCAGTGCGGCCTACCTTGGTCAGTGTCAGCGGTTTTCCCAGCGCCAATGCACTTTCTGAAAGCGCTTTAAGCCCGGCGCCATTGCGTACGCCCTCCAGATATCCGGCGCCAACACGAATGCGCTTGTCCTCCAGGACTGCCTGCATCATTTGCACGAAATCAACATCACATTCATTGCCGGTATTGATGAAATACCCGAGTCCCAGTGAACGCCGGCGAGCCAGAGCCGCGATGGCTGTACCGAAAGCGCCGGACTGCGTGACAAAAGCCACCGGGCCTGGCGGCGTCGGGCCTTCGGCAAACTGGCCAAAGGTCGCAATCACCTGTTCCCAGGCATTGATCAATCCCAGGCAATTCGGACCACACAATCGAACGCCGGCCTGATTCGCGGCAACAGCAATTTCATTTTCAAGCCGTCGTCCCTGCTCGCCCATTTCAGCAAATCCTGAACTGAAAATCACGGCAGCCTGACCGCCCCGCTTTCCGAGTTCGCGGACCGAGGACAACACATGCGCAGCCGGAACAGCAATGACCGCGAGGTCAGGCGCTACTGGAAGTGCTGCCACATTCGGATAACAGCGAAGACCCGCAATGGTTTCATATTTCGGATTGACCGGATAAATGCCCCCCCGATACCCCTTCTCGATAAGGAAACGCAAAGTGCGGCCGTTGACTTTATTCAGTTCGGCTGATGCCCCGAGAATGGCGATGGATGCGGGATTGAGTAGTGGCTGCAGGTTATCCATTGGTTCGTATTATGAAATATCAGACGCGGTTTTTTGTCATTATCAAGCGGCCTGCCCGAATTACAACACATTGGAGGAAACCGATAAAAAGTTGATTGAAGCCTGCGTGATCATGCTGCAGAAAATCAGAACCCGACTGACTGCTGGAAGTCATCGACTGTTGTTGCCGGTCATGGTTACTGACCTCTGTGAACAACGCACCTGCAACATCTTCAGCACTTCGTTCGGCAGTAAGCAGGATCAGCGATGCCCGAGCCAGCGCTGGTCCTGCTCGAGTTTGATCAATCCCGCCAATGTGGTAATACCCTGCTTCATGGCCTCTGCCAGAACAACCTGCAGCAACTGCGCGGTTGCGAGGGCGTCGGCCAGAGCGTTATGGCGGGACAAATTGGAAATGCCGAATCTGTCCATCCAGTCATCAAGCCCTCGAGGCAATCGGCGTTCCGGTTCGGGCATCAATGCAGGTGCCAAAAACGCCAGATCCAGCCAGGGATTGGAAGGCGTACAGCCAATGGCTCTTGCAAATGCGCGATCAATCATCAGCCGGTCAAAGTCAGCATGAAATCCTACCAGAGGTGCATTCTTCGCAAAGTCGAGAAAAAGCAATGAGGCCGCTGCGGGATCGACTCCCCCCATCTGCGTAGTGCCGTCGATGCCGTGTATGAGTATGTTGGCATTGGCGCTTGCCTGCGGTTGACGGAACACAACCTCGAAACTGCTGCTGAGCCGCACTTTGCCGTCAAGAATCTCGACAGCGCCGATCGAGATCAATTGGTCGGAAAACGGATTTAGGCCGGTCGTTTCGACATCAGCCACTACAAACCGCAGCGCATTCAGCGGCGAATTGACCGGGACCAATGAAAGGGATTGGTAGGCAGCCAGCGCAACAGCCTGCTCTGCGTCCAACACCGGCATACGGCGAAAAAGTCGTCGCAGCCAATTCACGCTTTATGCCTCATAACTTGTAATCAAGCGCGATGCGGCTTTGAAGTTTGCGTAATTGCCGCAGACTTTCCTTGAGTATGCGGCGATCAACCTCGTTGAGGGTGGATGGATTGATCCGGTTCGGCTGGCCAACCGCCGGGCCAGCAGATATCTGGCCTCGAAGACGCAGGGTCTGCAGAAAATAGAACCCTTCCACGATGGCATCCACCTCGCCTGCGGGCATTTGCAAGGTGACTGCAGCCTTCCGCAAGCGCTGTACTGTGTTGGTATGCGCCACCCCGGCTGCCAGTGCGAGTACGCGCGCAGCGTCAGTAAACAGCCTTGCTCCGGATTTCTTCAGGTCAATGGTGCCGCGTTCTTCGCCTTTGTCATCCGTGACAAAATCACTGATCAAGCCCAGTGGCGGCGAAGTCTGAAGTGCATACTGGGCCAGTTGCCGTTGAAAGCGGCTGTTGCCTGCGGCCAATTCAACAAGATACTGACGCAAAGACTGCGCCAGGCCCTCAGTGCCGTAAAGACTGCGGAAGTCAAAGAAAATGACCGCACTGAGCAAAGCCTGAGGATCCGTGTTGGCAATCCAATGATCAAACCGTTCGCGCCATTCTCTTGCGCTGAGACACCAATCCGGATTGCCTGCCATGATGTTGCCCTTGCAGAGCGGGAATCCGCAAGCGTCCAGGTCGCGATTGACCGCCTGCGCGAATGGCAGCAACCTTGTACGTGCGGCATCAGGCGCCTCGGCTCCGCTGTCAAAGATGAGACCGTTATCCTGATCGGTGCTGATGGTCTGTTCGTAGCGTCCTTCGCTGCCGAAAGCCAGCCAGCTCCAGCGCAATCCCTGCAGGTCGAAACGCGATTCTTCAATATTGAGTACCTGGCGCACCAGCGTATCGTTGAGCGTCGAAATGATCAGGGTCATGTGTTCAGCGGATACACCCTGCCCCAGCATGTTGCGCGCCAATCTGCGGATATCCGCTGCAGACTTTCGCAAGTCTTCGATCGACTGCGCGCCTGCGATGGTGCGATTGATGGCACGCAGGCTGACGCGCTGCAATGCAAATAAATCGCGTTCGGTAATAACACCCAGCAGGCGGCCGTTATCACAGACGGGGATATGCCTTATGCCGCGGTCGGCAATCAACAGGGCTGCTTCATATGCGCTGGCCTCGGCAGGCAGCGTCAAAGGCTGCGGCGTCATTACCTCACTGACCGGCTGTGCGAGGCTGCATTGCGCCAGCGCCACACGGTCAAGCACATCGTGGCGTGTAAATATGCCGAGAACACTTCCTTCGCCATCAACAACCAGTATTGAGCCAATCTTGCGCGACTGCATGACCCGCAACACTTCTCCAATCGGAGTCTCGGGTTTGCAGGTTACGGGCTCCCGGACGATCAGGGAGCGCAGCGTTCGGCTCATCGTTTGCTGCTCGCCCGTGTTTGCGTTGAAGCTGAGTTTGATCAGTCTGCGCGATTCACGCAGCATGCTGGCGAGGAATTCGGTGGTGAATTCCCGGAAGACCGGGCTGCGGTTAAGCAGCTCGGGAAACAGTTCCGCCGGTAATTCATAGCAGAAAGTATCCGCAACAGCAGTATACGGTGCGATAACCGGACGATTCTCAAGCATGGCGCTGACCGAGAAACATTCGCCCGGCCCCATGGCAACCGGATGCACATCGTCACTGTGTGCCGCATTGAATGGCACAAGCTGAACCATTCCGCGCTGGATGATGTGAAAGGACTTCGGCGGCGGTTGATCAGGCTCGAGTATGACCGCCCCTTTCGGGTAATAACCGAGCTCGACGTGCGCCGCAAGAAACTGCAACGACGCCTCTTCCATCTGGCAAAAGGGCGGATGTTGTTTCAGAAACCGGACTACCCCCTCGATCAGGGTTGCTGTCGCGGTTGCTGGTGCCGGATTGGCCACTGCAGTGGCTTAGCCTTGATTAACGAACGACAAGTACCGGAATTTTGCTGTGAGTGAGTACTTTCGTGGTCTCGCTGCCAAGCAACAGGCCGGTCAGTCCGCGGCGTCCATGAGAGGCCATTACCACCACATCGCATTTTCGTTTGCGGGCCACTTCAATGATTTGCTGATATGGCAAATCACTGGATACCACTACCGATGCGCATTGCAACCCGGCTTTGCTCACCCGGACGCTGATCGCCGCAAGTTTCTTTTCAGCCAGAACAGTCGCCTCTTTTTCATAGCGCTGCTTGGCCTGCATGCTCATCGGCATGGCGAAGCTTTCGTCCGCAATCATGCGAAACTCAGGCACCACACTCAGCAAAGTTACTTTTGCACCCAACGCCTTTGCCAAATTCATGCCATGAATGATTGCGCGATCAGCCAGTTTGGAACCATCAGTCGGCAACAGGATGTGCTTGAACATGTAACTCCTCTCCAATAACTGTTTTTGTCCGCAGAACGGAGACGCCGTCAGCGTATTTGCAGAATATCACGCGACTTGCGCATGCTTTTGATGTTGATCAATTACCGCGTGGAATAGTCATGGATGTGATTTCCCCCGGCCAGATACGACCGCCCGGGAAAATCAAAAAATTAATCAATTAAATCAATTGATTAACTGAATGACATTTAATGCGTTTTCCCGCCGAGGTTCGGCGGAACCGGCAAGGGAATCACGTCGATTCCTTCATCGCGCAATGCATCGACTTCCTGGGGAGAAGCGGTGCCGCGAATTTGTCTTTCGGGCGCTTCTTTGTAATGAATCTTACGGGCTTCCTCGGGAAAGGCACGACCCACGTCCTCGGTACTCTCGACAATATGGGAAATGAGCTTGAGCATGCGTGCAGAATCAAAATTCGCATATTGCGCAGCAGTGGCTTGCTCACGCAGCGTCGGTGTCGGCGGCTCCGAACGGCCGGTATTGACCCTTGCAGCGGTAACCAGACGGCTGATCGTCTGACTGCCGCACATTGGACACGTCAGCAAATGTTCCCGCTGCTGGCGTTCGAAGTCCTCGCTGGACGAGAACCAACCCTCAAAGCGATGGTCGTTTTCGCAACCAAGGTCAAATACGATCATGTGACAGTCTGATAAATGGTGGGCGAGGCCGGACTTGAACCGGCATGGCTTGCGCCGAGGGATTTTAAGTCCCTTGTGTATACCAATTTCACCACTCGCCCCGGGCGTTTGTTCATTGTATGGCCGGGGCCGGGTTTTGTGCTGGAGGCGCGGGGCGGAGTCGAACCGCCCTGGAAGGATTTGCAATCCTCTGCATAACCGCTTTGCTACCGCGCCACTGAAACTAAAAGGGGAAAACGGCCCGTTGCAATCAACCGTTTTCCCCAGAATTTGGAGCGGGAAAGGAGGCTCGAACTCCCGACCTCAACCTTGGCAAGGTTGCGCTCTACCAACTGAGCTATTCCCGCACTGCCTGCAACTTGCGACCGCGAATTATAAGCCAATCACGACGAGCCCCGCAACCACCCCCCTGACCTAGGTATTTGTGTCGGCCGCCGCCCAAGCCATTTTCAGGTAATACCCCATCGAAATCAGGGTCAGCACTGCGGCGCCCCAGATCAGCCACGTGCCCAAGCGTTGTGGATCGAATAAACCGATCGGATCGTGATACAGCAGCATCGGGATTGCAATCATTTGCGCTGCGGTCTTGATTTTCCCGACCATGGAAACTGCGACGCTCTTGCCACGACCAATTGAAGTCATCCACTCGCGCAGCGCTGAAATGGCGATTTCGCGGCCAATGATGATCAAGGCAACAACCGCATCGACGCGCCCGAGCTGCACCAGAATGATCAGCGCGGCCGCCACCATCAGTTTGTCCGCAACCGGATCCAGAAAAGCACCAAAAGCAGAGGTCTGGTTCAGGCGTCGAGCCAGCCAGCCATCCAGCCAGTCAGTAATCGCCGCAACAGTGAAGATGGAAGTTGCAACAAGATTCTGCGTGGCATGGGACATCCACCCCTGCTCGAAGTAGAAAACACCGACAAACAGCGGAATCATCACGATTCGCAGCCAAGTCAGCAGAATGGGTAAGTTATAGGTCATTTCAGTGTAATGCGTTCAGTGCAGTGAATCATAAATTCGTTCCGCCAGTTCCCTGCTGATACCTTCAACTTGCGCCATTTCTTCAGCACTAGCCGCAATCAGCCCGCGCAAACCGCCGAAACGCGCCATCAGGCGCTGTCGCCGTTTTGCGCCCACGCCCGGAATGTCCTCAAGCGTCGAAACCGAGCGTGTCCTTGCCCTGCGTGCGCGATGGCCTTCAATAGCAAAACGATGCGCCTCATCGCGAATCTGCTGAATCAAGTGAAGCCCCGGGTCATCCGGCGGCAGCCGGAATGAGCCTTCACGCCCTGCCATCAACAGTTGTTCCATACCGGGTTTGCGCGTCACGCCTTTGGCTACCCCGAGAAGCGGGACGCTCAAGCCCAACTCAACAGAAACTTCAATAGCGACGCCCAGCTGACCTTGACCGCCATCTATCATGATGAGATCCGGCATCTTACCCTCTCCTGACACCACCTTGCGATACCGTCGCATCAGAACTTCGCGCATGGCGCCGTAGTCGTCTCCCGGTGTTACTTCCTTCATATTGAATCGACGATACTCCCCATTTTGCATGGTGCCCTTGTCGTAAACCACGCAGGATGCAACAGTAGCCTCACCCTGCGTATGGCTGATGTCAAAACACTCGATGCGCTGCGCGGTTTCGGGCAGGTCAAGCGCACGTTGCAGCGCGGCCAATTTCGCTGCGTCACCCATTCGGCGGCTGTTGCGCTGGGCTGCGCCAAGTTCAGCGTTTTTAACAGCCATCTGCAGCCAGACACGACGATCTCCGATAGGGTTGGCACTGATTTGCACGCGCCGCCCTGCCCGCTCGGATAACGTTGCTTCCAGACCTTCCACTGCAATCGCCTCTCCGGCCACCAACTGCGGCGGCACTGGATGCTGCAGATAGTGCTGGGCGATAAAGGCCTCAATGACCTGCGCCGGTTCGACACCATCAGCGTTTTGCGGGAAAAAATTCCGGTCGCCAAGATGCAAACCGCCACGAATCATCACCAGATTGACGCAACAGGTACCGGCATCAACGCCACAGGCAATCACATCAACATCGCGCCCGGCATCACTGCTGACATATTGCCGTTCCCTGACCTTGCGCAGAGCACTGATCTGGTCACGGTATACCGCAGCCTCTTCATAACGCATGGCCGTGGCCGCATCGTTCATCCGTTCCGTAAGTCGGTCAAAAACCGCATTTTCCTCACCGGCCAGGAACATTTCCGCGCTGCGAACGTCGTCAGCGTATTCAGCATCGCTGATCAAGCCCACGCAAGGCGCGGTGCACCGCCGGATCTGGTGCAGCAGGCATGGCCTGGAGCGATGCTCAAAAACACTGTCTTCACAAGTGCGCAGACGAAAAACTTTTTGCAGCAACTGCATGCTTTCCCGCACGGCTCCCGAATTCGGAAACGGACCAAAATACCTGTTCTGCTTGTCAGGATTGCCGCGAAAAAAACCCAACCGGGGATACCGGTGTCCGCTCAGCATCAAATAAGGATAAGACTTGTCATCGCGAAACAGGATGTTGTATCGCGGCGACAAAGCCTTGATCAGGTTGTTTTCAAGCAGCAAAGCTTCGGACTCAGAACGCGTCACCGTGGTGTCGATGCTGTTGATCTGCGCAACCATCAGCCGTATTCGCGGCGACAGCGCGTCACTGCGCTGAAAATACGATGTGACCCGCTTGCGCAGGTCCAGCGCCTTGCCGACATAAAGAACTTCACCCTCCTTGCCGATCATCCGGTAAACCCCCGGCAAATGGGGCAAACCTGCGGCAATTTCCGAAGGTTCAGTCATGGTCAACCCAAGGCTGCGATCCGGTCGGTGTATTTGCGGATGGCTGCAAATACCTCGTAAAACATCTCTGGAGTCAGGCGCCGTGTATTCGTGTTGTAGCGGCTGCAGTGATAACTGTCGAAGAGGCGGGCACGGCTGTCAATGTCATGGCTGGCGCCGTGTTTGAATGGAAAATCGGCGATTCGTTGATCAAGGGCACGCAATACAGCCTGGTGTGCAACAGTACCGAGTGCCAGTATCGCAGTGCCGGATGCCAGTCCTTCCAGCTCCGTACGCAAATACCCATTGCACTCACGTATTTCCGAAGGCAATGGCTTATTCTCCGGAGGCAGGCATTTGACTGCGTTGGTAATTCTGCAGCCTTTCAACTTCAGACCATCGTCAGCGGCAATCGCCAAGGCCTGGCTGCCAAATCCATAGCGGTGCAGCGTTTCATAAAGCAATACACCGGCATAATCTCCGGTGAACGGGCGCCCTGTCCTGTTCGCGCCATGCATGCCGGGAGCCAGTCCGACAATCAGCAGTCCAGGATTCAGATCGCCAAACGGCGCCACGGGACGCGCATGGTATCCGGGATGATCTGCGCGCACCGCTGCAAGATGATCAGAAAGACGTGGACATCTTGTGCAGGCCGTTGAAAAAAGTTCCGTCTTCGGTTCGCGCCCAATCGCTGATTTTCGTTTTGGCATTGCTCAGGCAAATGGCAAATTGCCGCTGTGCGAACCCAGTCCGGCTATTGCATGAAGTGCCGCAACATATCGCGGATCTTCACGCAGCCTCACCGGGTCGGCAGCGTGAGCGCGTCCGTGCAGACGCGCAAGCCGGGCCAGACTGACCGCAGGCATCGTGTAACGAAGACCTGCCAGCAATTCATCAGCGGACCGGGAGTTATTGCAAACCAGCACCATGTCACACCCCGCCCCCAACGCAGCCTCACCGCGTGACACCACGTTGCCGGCGACACTGGCGCCTTCCATGCTGAGATCGTCGCTGAAAATCACGCCGTCAAATCCCAGTTCGCCACGCAATATGCGCTTAAGCCATTTTTCGGAAAATCCGGCTGGCGAAGGGTCTACTTTGGGATAAATCACGTGGGCTGGCATGATGCCGCTCATGCCGCTGTCGACCAAGCGTCGGAACGGCACCAGGTCATCGCTTTCGATGTCAGCGTACGAACGTTCATCAATCGGCACCTCATGGTGCGAATCGGCGCTGACGTGGCCATGCCCGGGAAAATGTTTGCCCACTGCGGCCATACCGCCGTCGCGGAGGCCGTGCATCAGCGCAATCGCCAATTCAGCAATCGCGTCGGCCTTGCTGTGAAAAGCACGATCCCCGATCACGCTGCTGTTGCCATAGTCAACATCAAGCACTGGCGCGAATGACAGGTCAACGCCATAAACCCTGAGTTCAGCGGCCAGAATGAAGCCCACCTCATGCGCCAGCACCGCAGCATGTCGACGATCGCGATCCCAGACCAGTCCGAGTTCCCGCATCGGCGGGAGCCGGGTAAATCCGTCGCGAAAACGCTGCACCCGTCCGCCTTCGTGATCCACCGCAATGATCAGCGTAGGGCTGCGCAGCGCATGAATCTCAGCGGTCAGTTTTTGCAGCTGCTGACAGGACTCGAAATTGCGGCTGAACAGGATGACGCCGCCAACCAGCGGATGCAGCAGGCGTTTGCGGTCTTCCGCATTGAGTTCTGTTCCAGCGACATCAAGCATCACCGGTCCTAGTGGAATTGATGGGTTCATTTTTCGAGCACCACGCAGGCGCAGGCAAGGTTGGATTCGTCACTGATGGTCAGATGATGGCCGGTAATGCCATTAAGCCTGACCACTTCACCAAGGGCATCGCTGAAAGCAAGGCTGGGTTTGCCTGCACTGTTCTGGACGACGCTGATGGATTGCAGGGTCACGGGGTAACGAAATCCAGTGCCCATCGCCTTGGAAAAGGCTTCCTTCGCCGCAAAACGGTTGGCCAGAAACAGCACCGGTTGAGCGCTATGCGCAAAGCGCGGGTACTCAATCGGTGTCAGCACACGTTTCACGAATCGGTCGCCGTATTTTTCAAGCAGACGCGCCACACGATGCGGCTGAATCACGTCGATGCCGATTCCGTAAATCATGAATGGGCAAGATCCATGACGCGCAAGTAGGATGCCACCGCGGCGGCAAGTCCGGATTCGAGGGCGTCAGCAATCAAGGCATGTCCGATAGATACTTCTGCAACCCCGTGTACTGCCGAAAGGAACAACGGCAGATTTTTCTGGTTCAAATCATGACCTGCATTGACTTCAAGCCCGGCAGACCTTGCAGCGCTTGCAGCATCGGCATAACGGGCGACGGTTGTTGCTTCATCAGACGTGCCGAAAGCACTGGCATAGGGTTCAGTATAAAGTTCGACCCGATCTGCGCCGATTGCAGTTGCGATGATCATGGATTCGGATTGCGGGTCCATGAACAGACTGACGCGTATGCCCATTTCATGAAGGGCGGCTATCACCGGGCGAAGGCGGTCACCATTGTGATTGAGATTCCATCCGTGGTCCGAGGTAAACGCTGCCGGGTCATCGGGCACCAATGTGCACTGATGCGGCCGGACGGCTTGTGCCAGTTCGAGCAGCGGAGGCTCGAACGGGTTGCCTTCAATATTGAACTCGGCATCAGGCCACTGCTTCAGCAGCTTTGAGAGTTCGTGAACGTCGGAAGCACGGATATGCCTTGCATCAGGCCGCGGATGAACAGTAATTCCATGTGCGCCCGCACGCAGTGCAATATCTGCCGCACGGACGACGCTCGGGATGCCGAGGCTGCGTGAATTGCGCAGCAATGCGATTTTATTGACGTTGACGCTGAGTCTGGTCATTCAGTTTGCAACCTGCATTCTCTAAAGTTGCTGCAGGTCTCGCAGCAGTTGTCGGGTGTGCAGCGTCTGGTTGCCCAGGCAATGATTGATCAGTACGCGCATCAGCGTCTTGCTCTGTTGCACGGTTCGCGGATCAATATATTGATCCACAGCCATGTCAATCAGCGTCTGCCCTGCCAATTCTACGCCGCTTTGTTCTCCTGTTTCACCAGCGGCAACCGGTCCGCGGTCAGGAACATATCGGTAAACCCCGTTCGCAGCAATTGGAGCGCCGCTGATCACTTCACGATCGAATACCAGTCCATAGCCGAGTTCCTGAAGCAGAACGCGTTCAAATCTGCGCAACACGGCAGCATGGTCCTGAGCCAGCGGCAGTTGCGCCAGTGCCGTGGCATAAGCCTCGAAAAGCTGCTCATGGGGATCTTCGCGCGGCAACAGTTTCAGCAGCAACTCGTTCAGATAGAAGCCGCAGATCAGCCCCAGTCCGCGCAAAGGTGCGTAGCCACCCTGCCATTCAGCCTTGTGCAACGTTTTCAGCTCGGCCTTACCCGCCCAACTGAGCATCAAGGGTTGAAATGCCATCAATACGCCACGTAATGCGGAGCGTGGACGACGCGCGCCACGCGCGATGACTGCAACCCGGCCGCTGTCCCGGGTATAGATCTCAGCCACCAGGCTGGTTTCGCGATAAGGATAGGTGTGCAGCAGATAACCGGGCTGGCCATGACGGCTCGCACGCTCAGTTGCCATTGTCCAACCCCGGGTGTCCGTAACGGGCGTAGCAAGAAATGCATAACATATTGTTTTTATTGATATTTTAATCGATACCAATGCGCTTTAGCGTTGCCGCATCATCGGCCCAACCGGACTTGACCTTGACCCAGACCTCAAGAAATACCTTGCCCCCGAACAACTTTTCCATGTCAGTGCGCGCCTGTGAGGCGATCTGCTTCAGCTTTTCACCGCTTTTGCCGATGACAATTCCCTTTTGCCCGGCCTTGTCCACCAGAATGCCGGCATGGATGCGACGAAGGCCATCATCAATTTCGAACTTTTCAATCTCAACCATCGTTGAATAAGGCAGTTCTTCACCCAGTAACCGGAACAGTTTTTCGCGTATCAATTCTGCCGCGAGAGTGCGTTCACTGGCCGTGGTGATTTCGTCCTCGCCATACAGCCGTTCCCTTACCGGCAACAGTCCGCGGATGACACCCAGAAGATGATCAGTACCGGTGCCGGTTTTTGCAGACACCGGCACAATGGCGCGCGGGTGCGCAAGTTCCTCAAGTTTCTGCATGAACGGCAGCAACTCGTTTTTATTACCGACTTCGTCGATCTTGTTGACAGCGATGATCAGCGGCGCCCCATCCTGCAACAAGGGCAGCACAGCCTGGTCGCCGGCATTGAGATGCAACGCCGAAATAACCCAAACCACTGCGTCCACGTCAACAACGCTTCGCGAAACACTGCGGTTCATCATCCGGTTCAGCGCATTGCCATGACGGGTCTGGAATCCAGGCGTATCAACAAATACAAATTGTGCATCGGGTTGCGTGACGATGCCGATAATGCGTTGCCGTGTCGTTTGCGGTCGGCGCGAGGTAATGCTGATTTTCTGACCCACGAGCCTGTTGAGCAATGTTGATTTGCCGACGTTGGGCTGGCCGACGATGGCGACATAACCTGCGCGGTGTTCGGATTCATTGCTCATGTTCGGATAGCCTGTGCATATGCTTTTTTCGCAGCGTCCTGTTCGGCGGCCCTGCGGTTGACGCCCTGACCTTCAGTGCGGACATCGCAGCCTTCTAGTGTGCATTGCACCTCGAAAATCTGGGCATGGGCGTGGCCCCGAGTGGCAAGCAGGGTGTATACCGGCAGTGCCATGCCTTTACCCTGCGCAAACTCCTGCAGCAGGGTTTTGGCATCCTTGCCGCTGACTTTTGGGTCGATGGCGGCTAGATCACTCGCAAAAAGGCGTCGTACAACCGTTTGCGCCGCTCCGAACCCGCCGTCCAGCAGTGTGGCGCCAATAAGCGCTTCGACACTGTCGGCAAGAATTGAGGGCCGGGCCGCACCGCCGCTTTTGACTTCCCCTTCACCCAGCAGCAAATGTTCGCCGACCCTGAGTTCCAGTGCTATGCGATGCAATGACTGCTGATTTACCAGGTTGGCGCGCAACCGCGACAACTCGCCTTCACTCAATTCGGG
Source organism: uncultured Bordetella sp. (assembly GCA_964531455.1). Lineage (GTDB taxonomy): Bacteria > Pseudomonadota > Gammaproteobacteria > Burkholderiales > SG8-41. Next base: position 48,306 of record CAZHFZ010000014.1, on the reverse strand, counting down.
GAATTTCTCAAAAAGCTCCAGAGCAATAGCACAGTTAACAATGCTGTCGCCCAAAAACTCCAGTCGTTCGTTGTGGGTTGCACCGAATGAGCGGTGTGTCAGTGCGCGCTGCAGCAACCCGGGCTGTTTAAAACAGTAACCGATTCGCGCACTGACGATATCCGGATCCACGGTTGCCCGGGCGAAACCGGATAGCCCTAGCGCTCGGAACTGGGTTTGAAATCCATGCATGCGCTGAGATTGTAGAACAGCGGAACACGCACGGAATAAGCAGCGTTGATGGAGAGTTTGCCGCCATCCTTCGAAACCTCAAGATCCTCATAACCAATGACTTTTATGTTCTCAATGGTCGCGCGGTTATTGAAGGCTGAATTTATTTCCCCGCGCGAGGCTGCCTGCAACGAGGGTTCGGCTGCCATGGCGCGGAATATTTTCTGTATCGAATAAAACTCGGCGTAAGAAGGGCCGATCTTGAAGCCAAGCAACAGCATCGCCACGGCAATGAAAGCAAAGACCATGAACCCCGTCAGAGTAATGCCACGTTGTGCTTGCATAGAAAACTCCTCTTCCATATCAGTTGATCGACTGCCCGATGCGCTTCAGGTCATCGAAATTCCACCAGATCAGAAATGCCTTGCCGACAATATTACGCTCCGGTACGAACCCCCAATAGCGACTGTCGCTGCTGCTGTCGCGATTATCTCCCATCAGGAAAAAATGCGCCGCCGGCACCTTGCACCTGAATCCTGATTCATTGTAGGCACAATTATCGCGGAAGGGAAAGCGTTGTATCCCGCCCATTTGCACAGGCGGGGATTCCGCCTGCGTCAGTATGGCGTGCCCGTGCTGCCCCAGTTGCTCCTCGAAGCGTTTGGCGGTGACAAAATTGAGACCACCTTCGAGGTAATTGAATTCACCATCCGGCTTCAGCGGAACTTCCTTGCCGTTTATGGTCAGCCGTTTTCCGGCATATACGATTTCGTCACCCGGAACACCGACCACTCGTTTGATGTAGTCCAGCGAAGGGTTCTCCGGAAAACGAAACACCATCACATCGCCCCGTTGAGGTTCATTGACCTCGACAAGCCGGGTATTGATCACCGGCAAGCGGATGCCGTAAGTAAACTTGTTAACCAGAATGAAGTCACCGACCAGAAGCGTCGGCAACATGGACCCCGACGGAATCTTGAATGGCTCAACAAGAAAAGAGCGCAGCACGAAGACAACGAGAATGACAGGGAAGAAGCTCGCGGGGTATTCGATCCACCAGGGTTGAGCCACCCCGTCGGGACGTTGCTTTCGGAAATACAGCGCCTCTGCCAGCCAGACTACACCGGTAATCAGCACCAGCACCACCATGATCAATGCAAAATTCATGGGCTCTCGCAGCCTTACTTGTCGACTTGCAGGATGGCGAGAAAAGCCTCCTGCGGGATTTCCACGGTGCCAACCTGCTTCATGCGCTTCTTGCCGGCCTTTTGTTTTTCCAGCAGCTTCTTCTTTCGTGAGATGTCGCCGCCATAACACTTCGCCAACACATTCTTGCGCATCGCCTTGACTGTCTCCCGGGCGATGATGTGCGCACCAATCGCCGCCTGAATTGCGATGTCGAACATCTGCCGCGGGATCAGCTTGCGCATCCGCTCGGCCACGTCGCGACCACGGTACTGGGCATTGGCGCGATGAACGATCAGCGACAGCGCATCAACGCGCTCGTTGTTGATCAGGATGTCCAGGCGCACGAGGTCGCCGGCGCGATATTCCAGAAAATCATAATCAAGAGAGGCGTAACCGCGGGATACTGATTTCAGACGGTCAAAGAAGTCCATGACCACTTCGTTCAGGGGCAGCTCGTAGGTGAGCATGACCTGGCGCCCGAGGTATTGCATGTTTTTCTGTGCACCGCGTTTTTCCGTGCACAGCGTCATCACCGGGCCGACGTAATCGCCGGGCACAAGGATGGACGCCGTGATCATCGGCTCGCGGATTTCGGCAATCTGCGACACATCGGGTAAACGCGAAGGATTTTCGATCTCCATCACCGTGCCGTCGCGCAGGGCAACCTGATAGACCACGGTCGGTGCCGTGGTAATCAGCGACATGCCGTATTCGCGTTCGAGACGTTCCTGCACAATATCCATGTGCAGCAAGCCGAGGAAACCGCAACGGAAGCCAAAGCCCAGCGCTTGTGATGATTCCGGTTCGAAACGCAGCGATGAATCGTTCAGATGCAGCTTTTCCAGGGCATCCCTGAGCCCCTCGTATTCGTTCGACTCGACGGGATAGAGACCGGCAAAAACCTGCGGCTTGATTTCCTTGAAACCAGGCAGCGGTTCTGCAGCCGGCCGGTTGAGCAATGTGATGGTATCGCCGACCTTGGCGGCCTTCAGCTCCTTGATGCCTGCGATGACAAAACCCACCTCCCCCGCCGACAGTCGCTCACGCGCCTGGGATTTAGGAGTAAAAACGCCGACCTGCTCGCAGAGGAAATTGCCTTCGCTGGCCATCAGCAGGATGCGATCCTTCGGCTTCAGCTCTCCGTCAACCACACGGATCAGCATGACGACCCCGACATAATTATCGAACCAGGAGTCGATGATCAGGGCTTTGAGGGGCGCTGAAGGGTCTCCTTTGGGCGGGGGCATCTGCTTGACAACGGCTTCCAGAATCTCGGTGATGCCTTCACCCGTTTTGGCGCTAACCCTCACCGCATCTTTGGCCGGGATACCGATAATGTCCTCGATTTCAGCTGCAACGCGCTCCGGCTCGACCTGCGGAAGATCCATCTTGTTCAGGACCGGAATCACTTCGACGCCGAGTTCGATCGCGGTGTAGCAGTTGGCCACGGTCTGTGCTTCAACACCCTGTGAGGCATCAACTACCAGCAATGCGCCTTCGCAGGCAGAAAGCGAACGTGAAACTTCATAGGAAAAGTCGACGTGGCCCGGCGTATCGATCAGGTTGAGCTGGTAAACCTTGCCATCCAGGGACTTGTAACTCAGCGCAGCAGTCTGCGCCTTGATAGTGATACCGCGCTCCTTCTCGAGATCCATTGAATCTAGGACCTGGGATTCCATTTCGCGGTCGGATAGACCACCGCAATGCTGAATGAACCGGTCGGCAAGCGTCGACTTGCCGTGGTCAATGTGGGCGATGATGGAAAAATTGCGAATGTGCTGCATCAGGATGAGTTGCCCAGAAAAAGGGGCACCCAAGACTCTCCGGAGTGCCCCGTTCCGATCGTAAGACTGTGTATTTTAGCGGATTTTCCGCAAGTAATCAGTAACCGCGGCACTATCCAGGTGGTAGTGACAGAGCTCCCTGTCGCCGTGCATCAGGACCGGCACCCATTCGCCAAAGCGCTTTTCCAGTTCCGGATCGCTGTCGACATCGATTACGGTCAGCTCAAATGAAATTCCGGACTGCAGGGATTGCAGTCCGGAAAACATGTCGTCGCACAGGTGACACCAGGCCCGGCTGTAAAGCGTCAGGGCCTGACAGGACTGGTCAGCCATTGCCATCCAGCCGGAGCGGTATATACAGAGAGTTGCCGCCACGGCGCACAAGCAAGGCAACAATGCGCCCCTTGTCAAAGCTGCCCATCAACTGGCGGAACTGCTCGACGGTTTTCACATCCTGGTTATTGACCGCAAGGATCACGTCGCCACGACGCAAGCCGGCACGGGCCGCAACACCCTGCACGTTGTCGACAAACACACCGCTCTCAACCTTCAGTTCCTTGCGCTGGGCGTCCGTCAGATCCGTGACGCCCATACCGAAGTGGGCCGCAACCGGGGGCTGCGGTTTTCCGCTGCGCGCCTGACGGCCGGTCCGATCTTCATTGAGCTCGGCCACAACAACCTGCAAATCACGGGTGGCTTTGTTGCGCCAGACCTGGACGACAACCTTGCTGCCCGGCTTGGTGCCGCCGACAACGCGTGGCAAATCCTCTGAGGAATTGACCGGTTTGCCGTCGAAACGAAGAATGACATCCCCGGCTTCAATGCCGGCCTTGTCGGCAGGCCCGCCTTTTTCCACTGAATTAACCAAAGCGCCCTGTGGTTTGGGCAGACCAAATCCGTCAGCCAGTTCCTTGGTGACTTGCTGAATGACAACACCGATTCTGCCGCGCGTGACTTTGCCCGTCGTGCGCAATTGTTGCCCGATATCGTTGGCGACATCGATCGGAATCGCAAAAGACAAACCCATGAAACCACCGGTGCGGCTGTAAATCTGGGAATTGATGCCCACAACTTCGCCCCGCATATTGAACAGTGGGCCGCCGGAATTACCTGGATTGACCGCCACATCCGTCTGAATGAACGGCACAAAATTCTCTTGTGGCAGCGATCTTCCCTTTGCACTGACAATCCCTGCAGTCACCGTATTGTCAAATCCGAAAGGCGACCCGATCGCCACAACCCACTCTCCCACCCTGAGCTTTCCAGGATCGCCAAAACGCACGGCAGGAAGACCGCTGGCATCGATCTTTATCAGGGCGACGTCGGTGCGCCTGTCCGCTCCGATGACTTTGGCCTTGAATTCCCGCTTGTCGGTCAACCTGACCGTGACCTCCTCAGCGCCATCAATGACATGCGCATTGGTGAGAATGTAGCCGTCGGCTGAAATGATGAAACCCGAACCGAGAGATTGCGGCTGGAACTCGCGCGGCCCCTGATTCGGCGCAAAGCGCCGGAAGAACTCGAAGAATGGATCATTCTCATCGAGTTGCGGCAACTGCTGCGATAGCGTGTTGCGCGCAGCCTGTGTCGTGCTGATGTTGACGACAGCTGCGCCCTGCTTTTCAACCAGATCCGTAAAGTCAGGCAGTTGCGCTGATACCTGCAGAGGAATCAGCAGTGAAAACATCAGCATCAAAAATCTGAACATGTTGGCCTTTCAGGGGTATCACGCATGGAAATCGAAACAGTGGAGGAACTGGCCTGCGCGGACCTTATCGCTGGGCTGCTGTAGCAGTCCTGGGTTCCAGCGAGCGTGCCAGTTGCATGACTGTTTCTGCCGGAGTTTCACCGAGGACGGTGACAGTATAACCAGCGACCGGGCGCGTATAAATATGCACTGCACCCTGATGGCGCAATGCGGGCTTTTTGTCAGCCTTGCTGCCCGGCTCGATAAACACCGAGATTGCTGCCAGCCCGTCGGAATAGACAATGTGCGACATCGTGCCGCTTTTGCCAGGCATTGAACGACGCAGTTCCATAAGCTTGGTAAAACCGGCAGGCTGATTTTGCGCAACCCAGCCGGAGTCGCCGCTGTCAGCGGCTGTCATAGCGGAACGGTCGACGCGCCAGTTTTGCTTGGTGCTGATTGCAGCATATTTGGATCTCACCAATTCCCGTTTGAAACTGCCGCCAATCTCCAGCGTGGAAAAGGAAAAAGCTTCCAGAACTTCGTTTTTATCGTTGAGGGTGCGCGCACGCAAAGGCAGGCCCGTCTTTACATCAGCGCAGAAACGTTTGGTATAGCGCAGATTATCCTTGGGCAGAAGTGCTACCCATTGGCACTGAATCCCCGCAACACGGTCCGTTGCTTCAGTGACGATGCGATAGTGCTGTGCAATATCCTTGATCTGCTCCACACGAACAGGAAACTGGCGGGATCCGCGTGGATCAATCAGCACTGTTTTGGTACCGGGCAGGTAACAAGTTACCTGATCGTTGGTTCGAATGACCTCACGTGCCGGTCCGTCCAGAGTTTCCAGTCGTTCAAGAACACCACCTGCCGGATTGACAAAATGCGCGATTCGGGAGGTTTCCGACTGTCCGCCGTGATTGAATACAAAAGTGCCCGAATAGTTGGTGGTATGACTTGCCGCAGCCATTTTCTCCAGAATGGCCAGACCATCACGACTGCTTTCCGATGCCAGCGAGGTCGCAGGCAGCAAACCGCATAGCAGAATCCAGCAAAATTTCATCGAAAATTACCGGCCGGCCGCGGGTGCTGATGAAATGGTACGGATATAAGGTGCCACGCCCTGAAGACCGCTGCTGGGCGAAACGCCCTGATGCGCCAGCAGATATTCGTTCATCTGGTCGCCGCTGGGGGAACTCACCATTGGCGGTTCTGCAGGCTTTACTGCCGAAGTAGCCGGGACTGCCTTCGCCAATTCGACCTGGGGATTGATTGCGGGGCCTGTGGAAAAGGCCATCCAGCCAACTACTGCAATCGCTGAAACCGAGGCTGCGGCCGAAAGCGCAAAGGTAAAGGCTTTGCCTGGTTTCTCGGTACGCCGGGGCGCCAGCACGGTGGGTTCGTTTTGCAAAGATGCGGAAACGCCGGCAGTAACATTGATTCCGAACGACTGGCTGCGCATTGCGTCGCCGATCAAATGGTAGATTTCCCAGCTTTCCCTGGCCTCCGGGGTGTCATCAAGTCGGCGTAGGGCCTGACCGGAATCCTGCGTGGAAAGCTCACCGTCCATCAGTGCTGAAATTTGTTCCATATCACCATCTCCTGTCCTTGCTGGTGCCCAGCAAGGGTCTCAACTTGCCCGCAACAGCTTCACGGGCCCTGAAAATCCTTGATCGGACAGTGCCTACCGGGCATTGCATGATCTCGGCGATTTCCTCGTAACTTAGTCCTTCAATTTCACGAAGCGTTAATGCTGTCCTCAACTCCTCAGGCAGTTCCAGCAGGGTTTGGTTCACCGTTTCCCCAACCTGCTTGCTCATCAGCTGGTTTTCCGGCGTATTCAGATCCCGAAGCTGCTCACCTGCTTCGGTCGATTCCGCCTCTTCCGCATCCAGCTCCGTGCTGGTCGGCGCGCGCCGCCCCATGGATACAAGATAATTTTTTGCGGTATTAATGCCAATTCGATACAACCAAGTATAAAAAGCGCTCTCTCCACGAAAGCCTGGAAGCGCCCGGTAGGCCTTGATGAAAGCCTCCTGCGTCACGTCCTCGACCTCGCTCGGATCCCGGATAAAACGCGATAGCAGCCTTCCCAGCTTGCGCTGGTATTTACTGACCAGCAAGTCGAATGCGCGCTTGTCACCACGCTGCACGCGCTCTACCAGTTGCTGATCGACTTCGCGATCGCTCATTATTGTTATCCGGTCCCTACGCTGCGGCAATTACGTTACCCGGCAGGCAAAACGCACTGACCGGCGCAGCAGTATAGCTGCACCGCGAACCGTAAGAAACGTGCCGCTAAAGCGTCACTGCAATGACCTGAAACCCCTGATTAAGTTCAAATAACTGCAATTTTCCATGATGTGACATCCAACCTCAGCGGCCAATTACAGTCAATTGCCCCATTTACGACGATCCAGCACGCGAAAAAACAGCTCCAGCAACAGCGCCAAAGCAGCGGCCGGAATTGCCCCCGCCAGCATCAGGTCACGGTCATTTACCGCGAGGCCTGCAACGATCCGCTCGCCATACCCCCCCGCGCCGATAAAAGCGGCAATTGTCGCCGTGCCGACGTTGATTACTGCAGCGGTTTTGATTCCGGCAAGCACGCCGGGCATCGCCAACGGAATTTCTATCAAACGCAAACACTGCCACCCGCCAAGCCCCAGTGCACGACCGGCGTCCAGCATGTCTTTGCCGACACCGGCAATGGCGGCCTCGGTGCTGCGCACAATCGGCAACAAGGCATAAAAGAACAGCGCGAGGATGGCTGGTAATGCACCAATTTGGCCCAGCGCAGCTATCAGAAAAGCCAGCAATGCCAGACTGGGTATTGTTTGCAACACACCAATAACAGGAATGATCCAGCGTCCCGCCTTGGGAACTCGTTGCGCCCAAACCCCGACGGGGATCCCGACAAAAATACTCAACATTAAGGAACTGAAAACCAATAACAAGTGCTGCATCGTCAAGCGAATCAAATCCGGACCCAGCAATTTCTCGCCGAAGCTCTGCCGCGAACTGACCGCCCCCACTTCCTCGCCTCGCGACCATTGGCCGGCAACAGCGGCAAAACTCATCCCCTCGAGTTCCACAGCCGCATTCATGTTACGAACGGTTTCAACCGACATTGAGCCCTGCAAGCGCTGCAGTGCAGCCCAAGCAGCAGGGTGGCGTAGCGGCAGATCACTGCGGTAAACCAATAAGGCCTCATAAGCCGGAAACACCCGCAGATCGTCACGCAGCACCAGGAGTTTTTGCCGGCTGATTTTCGGGTCCGTGGTGTACACATCTATGATGTCAACCTGGTCCCGCCCCACCGCCTCGTAAGCGAGACCGTGTTCAAGACTGCGGATTTGCAGCCCTTCCAGACCATAGGCTTTACTTAGTGCAGGCCAACCATCACGCCGGCTCAGAAATTCCGGCGACAACCCGGCTCGCAGCCTTTGACTGCTGCGCAGATCACCGATACCGCTATAACCCAAGAGTTCAGCTTTGGCCAAAGGCATGGCCAGCGCATAGGCATTTTCAAAACCCAGCTTCAATCCCGCTGACAGGCCATGTTCATTCAGAAGACGCTGGAGTTCCGGCAGCGGCGGCACTTTGTTAAGCCCCAGAAGCTCAAGCGCAACAGTCCCTGTGTAGTCGGGATAGAGATCGATGGCGCCGCTTTTCAGTGCAGAAAAAAGAATTGCCGAATTGCCGATCCCCGGCAGATGCTCGACATCTGCGACACCGGCCCGCCGAGCAGTACCGGCAATGATTTCGCCCAGAATGTAAGACTCGGTAAATCGCTTGGAACCGACGCGCAAGGGTTCCGCAGCCAACGCCGGAATCGATGTAATCAGTTGCAGCAAGATGATCGCTGCAGCAGCCATCATGGCCAGCCATTGATTTCTAAAGCCCGCGGCATCGCATCGTTGCATGGCCTGAAGATGTTAGCATGACGGCTGTAAACGCCCCGTGAATTACAGCGCTGAAAACGTATTGGACATGCCATGACCGCACGCGACACCAAACTTGATTCCTACTGGATGCCTTTTACCGCCAACCGGGCCTTTAAACAGGCGCCGCGCATGTTGGTTGCTGCGAAAGACATGCATTATTCAACCGACGACGGCCGGCAGATCCTCGACGGCACCTCCGGTCTCTGGTGCGTCAACGCGGGACATTGCCGCCCCCGCATCGTCGAAGCCATCCAGAAACAGGTTGCAAAGATGGATTACGCACCCGCATTCCAGATGGGTCACCCCGATGCTTTTCGTGTTGCAGAGCGTCTCGCAGCAATGGCACCAGGCGATCTGGATCACGTGTTTTACTGCAACTCCGGGTCGGAAGGCGTCGATACCGCACTGAAAATTGCCCTTGCATATCATCGCGCCCGCGGCGAAGGCCACCGCAACGTCCTGATTGGCCGGGAACGCGGCTATCACGGCGCCGGCTTCGGCGGCATTTCCGTCGGCGGCATTCCGGCCAACCGCAAGGTTTACGGCAACATGCTGTTCCGTGTCGACCACATGGCACATACGCATAACCTCAAGGAAAACGCTTTCAGCCGCGGCCAGCCCGCCTGGGGCGCACATCTCGCGGATGAACTCGAAACGCGCATCGTGCCGCTGCACGACGCCAGCAACATCGCCGCGGTAATCGTCGAACCGCTCGCCGGTTCCACCGGCGTGCTGGTGCCGCCCAAGGGCTACCTTGAGCGCCTGCGCCAGATCTGTGACAAATACGGTCTGCTGTTGATATTCGATGAAGTCATCACCGGCTTTGGCCGTACCGGTCCCTGCTTTGCCGCTGAGGCGGTCGGCGTGGTGCCGGACATGATGATCGTCGCCAAGGGGCTGACCAACGGCACCGTGCCGATGGGTGCTGTCATTGTTCGTCGTGATATTTACGAGACCGTGGTGAATAACGCGCCGGCCGGAATGGTCGAACTGTTCCATGGCTACACTTACTCGGGCCACCCGCTGGCCACGGCTGCTGCTTTGGCCAGCCTGGATACCTTCGAAGAAGAAGGTTTGTACCAGCGCGGCCAGGAACTGGCTCCCTATTTTGAGCAGGCTGTGCAATCGCTGCGCGAAATGCCCAATGTCATCGATGTGCGCAATATGGGCATGGTCGCCGGCATTGAGCTGGAAGCGCGACCCGGCGCGCCCACTGCACGCGCCTTCGAAACCTTTCTGAAGTGTTACGAAAAAGGCGTGTTGATCCGCACCACC
>CAZHFZ010000014.1:0-38202 GCA_964531455.1 uncultured Bordetella sp. | reverse complement strand
TCAGGAGGAGGGGCTGTTCGCCCGTGCGTCCTCGATGGCGGGCTACTGGGAGGACGCGGTCCATTCCCTGAAGGGCCTGCCGCACGTGATCGACTGCCGGAACCTCGGCATCATCGCGGGCATCGAGCTGGAGCCGATCCCGGGCCGCCCGACCGCGCGCGCCTTCGACGCCTTCCTGAAGTGCTACGAGAAGGGTCTCCTGATCCGGACGACGGGCGACATCATCGCCCTCTCGCCGCCGCTGATCATCAGCAAGGCGCAGATCGATGAACTGGTCGGCACATTGGCCGACGCGCTGCGCGAAGTTGGGCGAAACGGTTAATAGTCTTTTAAAAACAATAACTTAATATAATAAACGCACGTAAAAACGGGCAGCCTTGGCTGCCCGTTTTTTATTGCCGCGGGATTTACTTCGTCAGGCAGTGCCGCAGCCAGGCCGCCGTCAGTTTTTCCTGGGTCGAGTTCTGTTTCAGCCGTTGGTCCAGCGCCGGCCAGTCGACATGATCGAGTTCCTGATCCTGATTGAAGCAGGAGAACACATAACTCTTCTTGCCGGTCTTGGGATCAACATGCGGCTGCAGACACTGCGCACAGATCTCTTTCATCATGCACTGCATCGGCGAGTTGATGGAGCCGACGGCATGGTGACATTCCTTGAGATGCGGCTTGAGGATTTCGTGCCTTGCTCGGGCCACCGCCGCCATCATCTTGTCCGAGCCGATGGCAATGATGCGGTCGGCATCGCTGAACGGAATCGCCTGCTCGCCCAGTTCACCGGAAGCGTAGCTCTTCATCGCCTGCACGATATTGCCGACGAAGGTACGGTCCGAGGGGCGTGACGGTTTGAAACCCGGCTGTTCATCGCAGCACCAGATCACTACATCGCTGGCTGCTTCGATGTTTTCCACGTGGTAACGATCCGCCATTGATTTGTAGCCGGCAAAGTACAGCACCTTGCTGCCGGCCTTGCGCATGGCCTGGCCGATGGAGAACAGCACGGCATTGCCCAGGCCGCCGCCAACCAGTACGACGGTCTCGCCAGAAGTGATTTCCGTCGGCGCACCGGTCGGGCCCATCAGGATCACCGGTTCGCCCGGTTTGAGTTCCATGCACAGGTTGCTCGAGCCGCCCATTTCCAGAACGATGGTCGACAGCAGGCCTTTCTCACGATCGACCCAGGCGCCGGTCAGCGCCAGTCCTTCCATGGCCAGCGTACTGCCCTGTGATTTCTGTGCACGGGCTTCGAAGTTCTGCAGTCGATAAAACTGTCCGGGCTGGAAACGCCGCGCCGCCAGCGGCGCCTTGATGATCACCTCGACAATGGTTGGCGTCAGCCGCTTGACCTCGTGCACTGTCGCGCGCAGTTCCTCCTGCAACTTGCTCAGGAAACCGGCGTCGTCGCTTTTTGAAGCCGGCTGGATTTTCTCCAAGACCTTGCTCACCACCGGATAACCCTGCTTCGCACTGCCCACGGCCTTGACGACGTTGCCGAAAAAGGACGGATGCACATCCCCGAAAAAACTGATGTAGCGGCCATCGTCGCGCTTCGACAGCAGCACATTGATCGCATTGGGTTTGGAGATGGATTTTTCGACGGCGATGGGTTGACCGTTTTCGTCACAGGCGCGGAAGTAGCGGCCGTCGAGCACAAAATGATCGGCGTCTTCGCGGGCCAGCACGGTATTCGGCTGCGTGCCTGCGGCGATCAGCACGGCTTTCGCCGGCATCACTGTCTGACCGGCATCTTTCCACTCGCCATCTTCGCCCTTGGTTTGTACCGCCACCTTGAGCCCGCTGGCATGGCCGTATTGATCGGTCTCAATGGCCAGCGGTGTCAGACATTCGGCGAAGGTGATGCCCTCCTCCAGTGCCTTGTCGATTTCCTCGTGGTTCAGCGTGTAGGACGGGCTGTCAACCATGCGCTTGCGATAGGCGATGGTCGCGCCGCCCCAGGACTGCAACAACTGCAGGACGCGCGCTTCACGGCCTTCCCTGACGGCTGTGGCACGCTCGTCGCGAATGGCCCGTGCATGCGCAATGAACTCCTCTGCAATCTCCCGCTCCTCGGGCGTCCAAGTAATGCGGGTGCCGGCTTCACCGAGTTTGGCGACCAGCGTTTCATGGCGCTTGAGAAATTTCTCGACCTGCAAGGGGTAATAAGCCAGTGACTCTGTCGCGGTATCGATTGCTGTCAGTCCGCCGCCGATGACGACCACCGGCAGGCGCAGCTGCATATTGGCAATCGAATCGTCCTTGGCTGCTCCGGTCAGCTGCAGTGCCATCAGAAAATCCGATGCGGTGCGCACTCCACGAGCCAGCCCGTTGGGCATGTCGAGCACTGTCGGACGACCGGCGCCGATGGCCAGCGCGATGTGGTCAAAGCCCAGCGCGAACGCATCTTCCGCCGTCACTGTGCCGCCAAAACGCACGCCACCGATGAGCGAGAATTGCTCACGACGCTCGAGCAGTAAACGTATGATTTTCAAGAAGTTTTTATCCCAACGCACAGTGATGCCGTACTCGGCAACGCCGCCAAAACCGGCCATCGCCCGCGTATCCAGCGATTCATACAGTTCGCGGATGTCATGGATCGGCTGAAATGGCACGCGCCCGCCGGCAGCATCGACGCCGGACAGTGACGGCGGCAGCGGTTCGATTTTCAACCCGTCAATGCCGACAATCGTGTGCCCGTCGTTCATCAGGAAATGCGACAGCGAAAAACCTGCAGGTCCCATGCCGGCAACCATGATCCGTTTACCGGACGGCGCTTTGGGATAAGGGTTGCGCAGGTTGAGCGGATTCCAGCGCGTCAGCAGACTGTAAATTTCAAAGCCCCAGGGCAGTTCGAGTACATCTTTCAGCGTGCGCGTTTCCGCCTGTGGAATATTCACCGGCTCCTGCTTCTGGTAAATGCAGGACTTCATGCAATCGTTGCAAATCCGGTGACCGGTGGCGGCAGCCATCGGGTTATCCACGGTGATGATGGCCAATGCGCCGATGGCCAGACCATCGGTTTTGGCCTTGTGAAATTCGGAGATCTTTTCTTCAAGCGGGCAGCCGGCCAGCGTAATGCCGAACGGCGACTTCTTGAACGATTGTGCGCCGCGACCGCTGGCGCCCTTTTCCTTCAACCCTTTGGAACAGGAATCCTTGCCCTGCTCGTGACACCAGATGCAGTAATTGGCTTCGTCAAGTGCGCCGGTGAGATCCGTGCCCTTGTCGGTCAGCTTGAACCCGGCGCGTTGGCGCAGACGGGATACGTCAAAACGGTGTTCGGTGTAACCATGAGTGGTAGTGGCTTGCGATGGCACCAGATTCTGGAAGTCCAGCTTGTGCGGTGATTTGAACAGCACACCTGCATGATGCCGGGCATGCCCTGCTTCGGTATGCGCCGCCCATGCCGCGTATTTCAGTGCCAGATCCAGGGCTTCGGAATTGCCGGCTTCATCCTGCTGCCACTGAGTGACATGATTTGCAAACACCAATTCGGTCAATGGTTCGCCAAACATGGCTTCGAGCTGCCTGCCGACAGCAGCGCCGTCGATGGTCGCAGCAGCATCCGCCTTGTACTTGTGCATGGCCTTGCGTTGCACGAACAGGCGCTTGATGCTGTAGAGCGGCGCCAATTTGTGGTGTTGCGCTGACAGCGCCCTGACTTCGGCCTCGATGTTGAACAACTGGCCGATAAAATCATCAAGGTGCGGCGCCAGAGCAAGCAGCAATTCGGATTCTGCTTTTGCCGCCGGCGGCTCGGCAGCATTGCGTGCCGCGAGCAACTGACCATGCAGCGCGGCATCGGCCTGCTCCAGTTCGCGCAGAAACACCTGATCCAGTCGAACCAAGCCATCACGGCGATAAAAATCGCCGAAGGAAAACTCAAACTTTAGCTTGGCAGCAGTGCTCACGGTATTCCGGGTGGAAGGCAAAGGGGTAATTATATCAACTGGGGTATCCATGGCTTGTCGCAAAGGGTTATTTGCTTAGTATCAACGGCGATATGGGCCGTTGCGCCGTGCAATAATCAGGGATCGACTGGACCAACCCTTGCGATGACACGAATACAAAGCAAAATGATGGCATGGATCGTATTGGCTGCACTGGCCACGGCTCTGACGTACGCCACATTCCGCGGCTATCTGAGCCCTGAACTGCTGCTGGGATTCTCCAACTCTTTTTCCTGCTGAAGTGCTCCGGTTTTGCGAATGCCGGCCGGCAGTTCGCGCAGGTATTCGAAGGGATAAAGACCGCGGCTGTGTCCGTCGTCAAAGCCCAATCGCAAAGCGCCCGGACCGTATGGCTCAATCAATTCAAGACGAATTTTCGCTGCAACCGCTTCCGCCGTACCGGAACGGATTGCCGAAAGGCAGTGCGCGCAGCGGCAAGCCTCGCGCAACAGGCGGTGCGGAAGAACGGCGGTAACGCCATCGGACCAGACGACTTCGAGCCAGCGGTCGTCCTGGTGATTGCGCAACTCCAGCGGCCGCAATTCGCGAGTGCTGCGATTCATATGACCTCTTCGACGCCGCGCGGTCCGATTTCGATACCGAACCCGCTAAGCCCACCGTCCTTCAGTTCCGAGCCCATTGCAGCCAGCGACTCTTCGCGGATCAGCGCCTTCAGTTGCTGCACCAGACCGATGAACTCCGGCGTGTAGATCATTTCCGGCGTCCGCGGGCGCGGCAAAGGCACCACTATTTCCGCCTTGATCCGTCCCGGCCGCGCCGTCATCACATAGATGCGGTCAGACAGGAAAATGGACTCTTCAATGTCATGGGTCACAAACAGTACCGAGATGCGGAATTGCTGCCACATGTTGGTGAGGATTTCCTGCATCACGGTGCGCGTCTGCGCATCAAGCGCCCCGAACGGTTCGTCCATCAAAAGTACCTGGGGACTTGTCGCCAGTGCACGCACAATGCCCACCCGCTGCTTCATGCCACCCGACAACTGATCGGGATAGTGGTTTTCAAAAGCAAGCAGACCGGCAAGTCCGAGCAAGGTGCGGGCCTGGGTCTCGCGCTGCGCTGCCGCGATCCCCTTCATCTTCAGTCCGAACTCGACGTTCTTGCGCACAGTGAGCCAGGGGAACAGCGAATACTGCTGGAATACGACACCGCGGTCGGAACCCGGCCCTTTTATGTTTGCTCCGTCGAGAAGCACAGTACCCGATGTCGGTTTGACAAAACCGGCAACAATATTGAGCAGTGTGGATTTTCCGCATCCCGAGGGACCGATGATCGATACGAACTCTCCCGGTTTGACGTGCATGTCCACGGTGCTTACAGCCTCGACCAGTTCGCCGCGGGCGGTAAACGTCACACCTACGCCGTTGATGGCAATTTCCCCCATCCGTTCTTCATTCATGTCACTTCCTCCCTGCCGAAGCGTGGGATGACCAGGGCATCAGCAATGACCCGACAAACTGGATGGCACCGCTGCAGATAAGACCCAATACGCCGATCGTAATCATGCCCAGCGCTATCTCTGCGTAATTGACCAACGAGTAGGCTTCCCATGTGAAATAGCCGACACCGAACTGCCCGGAAATCATTTCTGCCGCAATCAGCGAAACCCAGGCCACGCCCATGCCGACCGCGAGGCCGGTGAAAATCTGCGGCAAGGCGCCGGGCAGGATCACGTTCCAGAACAGCCGGCCCTCACCCGCCCCCAGGCACCGTGCGGCGCGGATCAGCACCGGATCAAAGCCGGTGACGCCGTGAATCGTATTCAGGAGAATCGGAAAAAAAGACCCCAGGAAAGTGATATAGACAATGCTCACCTCGTTGGTCGGCCAAAGCATGATTGACATCGGCACCCAGGCAATGGCAGGTATCGGCCGTAATACCTCGAATATCGGCATCAGAAGATCCCGTGCAGCCCGATAACGCCCAATAAGCAGACCCAGCGGTACTGCCAGCATGATGGCAATGCCGAAACCGGACAGGATGCGACGGACGCTGATCCCTACGTTGGTGGCAAATTTGTCCGAACGGTTGACCTCAAGAAGCTTCTGGAAAACATCCCCTGGCGTCGGGATATTCGTAAAGCGGATGTAAAATTCCCAACGATGCAGGGTGCCGAAGTGCCATAAGGCATACAACGCCAGCAGCGAGACAGCCCACAACACTGCGCTGAGCATCGGTTCCCGCCATTGGAATATCCGCAACTTCTGCGCGGTAATGGCGGATCCGGGCCGGACGGCGGCGACAGCCGCCTTTCCCCTGACCAGAACGGGATGAGGCACCACGGCCTGCGGTGTTGGTGCCTCATCCGGCTGCTTCAGCGCATGCATGTTCAGGCTCCGCTGGCCGCTGCCAGGGCCTCGTCATACGACCCGAGTTTTCCGCCGATTTTTGCAGCGTGGGCTTCGGCATCTTTTTTCAGCAGGAAGGGTACGATCTGCGGCTTTTTCGGATCTTTACCGCCGATGGCGTAAAACGCCTTGTCCGCGAACATCTTGATACCCAGTGACTGATCAACAAGGTAAATCGCACCGAGTTTCTTGCCTTCCTTCAGATACTTTTTCACGCCGCTCAGTGTACAGGCCGGGGAACTGAAGCTGACAATGTCACCGCCAGCAATCCAGATCTGCCCGGCTTCGCGTGGTTTGGTGATGGCCACACCGCATACCGGATCCTTGCCACTGACGTCATACGTTGTGTAAGAAGCTCTTTGCTTGTCGTAATCCAGTCCACGCTCCTTGAACGCCTGACGAACCCAGATGTCATTGACCCAAGCCTGTTCATTGAAGTCCTTGATGCGATTCAGCTTGGCCAGAACCCCGTGGGCGCTTTTGATCGTTTCCAGCCATTTCGGCTTGATTGTCGGATCAAGTGTGTGAATGCCGCCCGGTCCGAGGAATACATACACCACTTCCTTGTCGATCTTGGTCCATTCCTGAATTTTTTCAGCGGCGAGTTTGGGATTCTTGCGCACCCAGTCATTGGCTTCCATCAGTGCCTTGATGTAGGCCACAACAATGTCAGGATGGTTCTGCCCGAAGTCCTTGCGGACGACAACGCCATGGAAGGTCGGTATTTTTGTTTCAGCACCGTCGAAAATCTTGCGGGCGAATCCGCGGTAGGGCAGAAGTTCCATGAACGGCACAAAATTGGCGTGGCCGTCGATACGTTTTTCCTGAAGATTGGTGGTGCCGACTTCAGGCGACTGGCTGGCAAGATTCCAGAAATTTTCCGGCCATCCTCGCGCCTGCATGGCTTGCAGCAACATGCCATGGGCCGCCGAACCGAAAGGAACAGACACGTTTTTGCCTTTGAGATCGGCGAGTTCGTAATACGGCGAATCCTTGTGTACCACCATGCCGTTACCGCCGCCATACTGGTTGTAGGCGATGATCGCTACCAGTTGCGTTTCGTTGCGGGTCTGCTGGCCGGTGGCGCCATTCACAAGCAAGGGATAGTCGCCCATCATGCCGATATGGATCTTGTCAGCCATCATGCCGTTGGTGATTGGCGGGCCAGAAGTAAAATTCTGCCAGTCAATCTTGAACTTGACGTCCTTGTATTGACCTGTTTTTGGCAGGTATTTCTCCATCAACCCCAGTTCCTTGATGACGATGCCACCGGTCACGGTATTCGTCGTAGTGTGCTGGGTACCGATGCCGATGATGATTTCCTTCTGTGCATTCGCGCCGGCAGATGCCAGGCCCAAAGCAGAGAGGCACAGTAACATTGCCACCGCACGCATGATCCACGTCCTGTTTACCGCTGATTCCAGATTGATACTGTTCATGGCCGCTCCCGGAAAATGATTGACTTCAAAATGCTGCAATCGCTTGAAACCTCAACCCCTCCGGTTGCTCGGGTGTTGTTGTCAGGCCTGCCTTTAATCAGCGGGCTCATGGTCATGCTTCTTTCAATTCGGCAAATTTGCTGGGTATCGCAGCCCATTCCTCCGCAGTAGGCAAAGGCTCTTGTTTGTCTGTGATGACCGGCCAAATCGCCGAATACCGGGCGTTGAGCTCAATAAAGTGCTCCTGCCCTTCAGGCACTTCAGAGGCTTCGCAGATCGCCTCAACAGGACACTCATCAACGCACAGGGTGCAATCAATGCACACTGCCGGGTCAATCACCAGAAAATTGGGGCCGATATGAAAACAGTCAACCGGACAGACATCCACGCAATCGGTATAGCGGCAGTTCACACAAGGTTCGGTGACGATATAAGCCATGTCAGCCCTCCTTAGCGATTTGCATTGGCGGACTGGATACTCTTCAGTGCAAGCTGGGTCAGCTTGCGCACGTCGGGGTCCGGGTCTTTCAACGCCGCCTCCAGCGCCGGAATCGCACGCAGATCGCCTATCTCGCCCATTGCGATCGCTGCTTCCTTGCGCAGGTTGCTGATCTCATGGCTCAGTGCAACAGTAAGTACGTCCAGCGCACTGACTGCCTTCAGTCGACCAAGGCTGCGGGCGGCTCGTATTCTCACCTGCCAGTATTGATCCTCCATTGCAGCGATCAGATGCTCGACAGCGCCTGTCAGCCTGAGCTTTCCGAGAGTACCAGCCGCCTCTTCGCGAACCTGCCATGAGGTGTCCCTCAGTGCGTGAGTCAACGCCGGAAGCACCTCGACATCAGAAGCAAAACCCAGAGCGCCAACGGCAATGCGGCGAACTTCAGGATCAGGATCATTCATTGCAACTCTGGTAAGCGGACCCAACGAACCTGCATTCCGCAAATAACCCAGGACTCCTGTAGCCTCCCTTCTCACCTGCGGTGACGGATGATCAAGGGCTGCAAGCGCAGGTGCCAGACTGGCTGCCGCACGCAAAGGACGCAAGGCGCGCAGCACAGCCGACTTGGCGAAAGGGTCGTTGTCGTTGATGTGCTGCAACAGCAGATCGCTGTTGGCATCGCTCTTCAATTCGGATAGCGTGTCTGCCGCTGCGCGACGGGCATCTTCCGATTCGTCGTGCAGCAGGCCCAGCAATGCTGCTACCGCATCAGGTTCCTCGAATCCCTCGACAGCCTTGGCCGCTTCAGTACGAACCAAAGCATCTACATCAGCCATTGCAGTCAACAGCAAAGGCAAAATATCGTCCTCATCGCAATACGGCAACTCCATTACCGCAATACGCCTGACTTCAGGATCGGAATCCGAAAGTCTCGACATCAAATCACCAGGCGCGGATTCGGCAGCAGACATGGTTGTCATGATTTCCCCTTGATCATCGCAGCAGATAAGGGATATCGACCTGAACGGCCCCGGTGGGACAGTCCGTTTCGCAAGGCATGCAATACCAGCATTCGTCATATTTCATGTAGGCCTTGCCCTTCAGCAGGTCGATGGCAAGAACATCAAGCGGACAGACATCGACACAAACCGTACAACCCTTTTGGGCAATGCACTTGTCCTCGTCGACAGTGACCGGAACGCTGGTTCTTTGAGCGGCGTAAGTCATCATTAATCCTTTCAGGCGTGTGCTGCATCTTTGACGATGCGCAGACGCTGGTAAGCCGTCTTCTCATCGTCGTCGAGCGGCAGAATGTAGGGTTCAACGGGACGCTTGATGCTTTCCATGCGTCCATCGGATGTTTTGCGCAGATGGCAGTGCGTAAACCACTCTTCATCATTACGTTCCGGGAAATCCACCCTGTAGTGATACAGACCCCAGCGACTCTCAGTGCGGAACAGTGATGCATGCGCGGCCATGTTGGCGCAATCGTGAATGTGCTGAACTTCCATTGCCCGCATCAGTTCATGCGGATTGGCTGCGCTGAGGTTTTTGATGTCTTCACCGATTTCCGCAAAACGTTCAAGACCAAGTTCCATCTTGCGTGTGACTTTCGGTGGCTGCAGGTAATCGTTGACCATGCGTCTTAACTTGTATTCCAGCTGGTTGGGCGGTATGCCGTCACTGCAGGCCAGCGGCGCCATGATTCGTGCCTTTTCAGCTGCGATCTGCCCCTCTTCCACCTCACCCAGGGAATTCTCAGAGCAATACTGCGCGGCGTTTTCACCGGCAAACCAGCCATAGGTAAATGCACCGAGCATGTAGTTATGCGGAACGCTTGCCATATCTCCGGCCGAATAAAGTCCCGGCACCGTGGTTTCCGCCTTTTCGTTGACCCAGACTCCGGATGCACTGTGACCACTGCAGAAACCGATCTCCGAAATGTGCATCTCGATCATTTTCTGCCGGTAGTTGGTGCCACGACCGTCGTGGAAGCGGCCACGGCTGGGACGTTCGTTGCTGTGCAGGATGACCTCAATGTTGGCGATGGTTTCTTCGGCCAGATGATCAAGTTTGAGGAACACAGGCCCCTTTCCACCTTCGAGTTCACGGTAGAACTCCCACATCATCTGGCCACTCCAGTAGTCGCACTCGATGAAGCGTTCACCATGGGAATTGGCCGTATAACCGCCGAACGGTCCCGTGACATAGGCGCAGGCCGGGCCGTTGTAATCCTTGATCAGGGGATTGATCTGGAAACATTCAAGATTCGCCAGTTCAGCACCGGCGTGGTACGCCATCGCATAACCGTCGCCGGCATTGGTCGGATTCTCGTAGGTGCCGAAGAGATAACCCGACGTCGGCAGGCCAATGCGACCGGCAGCTCCACAGCACAGAATCACCGTTTTGGCCCGGATCACGACGAATTGGCCGGTCCTGCAATCGAAACCCATCAGTCCGGATGCGCGCCCCTGTTTGTCGGTGATCACCCTGGTGGCAACCACCCGGTTAACGACCTCGACACGCGTCCGCTTGAGCTGCCGGTACAGGATTTTCTTCATGTGGTGCCCTTCAGGCATCGGCAGCACATAGGTGCCGATGTGATGGACTTTGCGCACCGCATAATCGCCGGTCTCGTCTTTTTCGAATTTGACGCCCCAGCGGTCCAGTTCGTCTATGGTGCGTGCGCTGTTTTGCGCATACGCATAAACCGTCTTTTGATTGACGATGCCGTCGTTGGCGACCGTGATCTCCTTGGTGTATTGCTCGGGGGTGGCATGCCCCGGAAGCACGGCGTTGTTGAGCCCATCCATACCCATCGAAATCGCGCCACTGCGCTTGACGTTGGCCTTTTCAAGCAGCATTACCCGCAATTTCGGATTTTTTTCCTTGGCCTTGACCGCCGCCATCGGTCCGGCAGTACCGCCACCGACAACCAGCACATCGGTTTCCATCGTGATCGTTTCAGGAATGTTCAAGTGCATTCTCCGGTTTGCTGCATCAGTCAGTGCAGGCTCCCTTTGCAGGTCGCGAGCGTGTTGTCCTGAGGGTGTTACAGCAACCGCCGTGCCACGATACAAGCACAGTCAGCGCGAAGGAAACTTGACGGGTAGTACCCTGTCCGGGGCACAGTACTTGTATTAACTCGGCCGCGCTGCGTACGAGCATGGATTGGGTTGATGCACCAGAATGGCGCGTCAGCAAGGTGCGCTCAGTAAGGATGACGACGCAATTCGACCTTGTACTGGTAGGAGTCTCCCCTGCAGTACAGATGCTCATAGTCCACCGGTCGCTCCAGTGCACTGCTGGTCAGACGAGACAGATGCAGCACGGGCTCCCCGGTCTGGATCGCAAGATCGGCAGCGAACTCGGCAGGACAAGGCCGGGCTTCAATCCACAGTCGTGAACGCCCCAGGGCTATTCCACGTGCCTCAAGCAGAGGAAAGATGTCCCGGGTCAAATCTTCGCCCCGCAGTCGCTCACCAACATCCAGGGGAAAAAAACTCAGGTCGACGGAGACCGGGCGGGATCCGAGTCTGCGTACCCGTTTGACTTCCAGAACTGCATCGCCGCGCTTCAGATGCAAGGCCGAAACAACATCCTTTGGCGCCTCGACCTCCCTGCAAGAGCAAACCCGGGAAGTCGCCGCAAAAGGTTTGCCCTGCATGGCTTCATGAAAGCCGAGGAGCGCACTGAGGTTATAGGTTGCTCTGGGGGCGCTGACAAAGCTTCCCTTGCCTTGCTGGCTGTAAATAAGCCCCTCAGCGACAAGATCCTTGAGCGCTTGCCGCACAGTGACCCGGCTGACATCAAACGAGCGCATCAGACAAGCCTCGCTCGGCAGTTGCTGATGGGGGGCGTAATCCCCGGTCAGGATGCGTTCACGCAGGCGATTGAATACCTGCTCATGCAAGGTTATCCGGCGCGTGTCGGGGTTCGTGGCCGCTACAGCAGCGAATTGGTCCGGATCGGTGGTTAATGCACGCATGGTTGGCATCCTGAATAGCCTGAAATCAAGACCATCCATGCAGAACCTGTGCCAAGTACCAGGCGGCACAATTACTTCAATATAATCAATTACTTAATAATCCATCCCGGCAATTGCAGCCGGATTCACAGCACCGCGATAGTGCAGAGGAATGCATGCCGGTTTAGCCGGTGCAATTCAAGCCGCCCCGGATACCTTTCAGAAAAGGTCAGGCAGCCGTACGGCCTGCAGCTCTGACGGCATTGGCAATGACCATGGCAACGGTCATAGGACCCACTCCGCCGGGGACGGGCGTGATCCACCCCGCCACTTCACGAACCGATTCGAAGTCGACATCACCACAAAGCTTGCCATCCGGCAGGCGGTTGATGCCGATGTCAATTACTGCGGCACCTGGTTTCACCATGTCGGCAGTAATCATCCGTGGTTTGCCGATGGCGCACAGCAGAATATCAGCCTGCCTGGTCATCGCCGCCAGATCGGCGGTGCGTGAGTGGCAAACTGTAACTGTAGCGTTGCGCTCCAGCAGCATCAAAGCAGCCGGCTTTCCGACGATGCTGCTGCGGCCGAGAACAACCGCGTGACGGCCGGCGATGGGCACGCCCGAGCGCTCCAGCAAGATCATGCTGCCTGAAGGAGTACAGGGGGCAAGCGCGGCATGGCCATCCAGCAATGCGCCCAGATTGCGCCAATTGAAGCCGTCTACATCCTTTGCGACAGCAATACGCTGGAGAACATTCACTGCATTGATATGCGGGGGTAAAGGCAACTGCACCAGAATACCGTGCACCCTTGGATCGGTATTCAATGAATCGACGTGCATCAGCAATTCCGCTTCAGTCGTCGTCGTCGGCAGGCGGGTATCAAAAGTCAGAACACCAGCCTCGAGACAGGCGCGCTCCTTGCTGCGAACGTAAACCGCAGAAGCCGGGTTATCGCCGACCAGAATGACGGCAAGCCCCGGCTGGCGTCCCGCCGCAGCAAGCTCAGCGGCGAGCGTTTTTTGTTCCGCAAGGACCTTTTTTGCGATCGCGGTACCGTCGATAATCATTGCACTCATTGAAAAATCCGTTACTTGGCCGTCGGTGGCACTACAGGGGTCACCGGCTTGGCTGCTGCCGGATCACCTTCAAGCACCTGGAAAAACACCTCGTCCTTGCGAATCATGCCCAGCTCGCTGCGAGCCCGCTCCTCAACCGCTTCCAATGCCTGTTTGAGGTCACGGACTTCGGCATCCAGCGCAGCGTTGCGCATCTGTAATTTTCCGTTGACCTCGCGCTGAACCTCGATTTGCCGTTCCATTTCCCATACCCTGAGCACCCCCCCCTTGCCCAGCCACAACGGATACTGGATCAACAGGACAAGCGCCGCGAGGGCAATGGCGAGCAGCCGCATGGTCAGCGTGCGCGGCTGATCGAAGAAGCGGGATCAGCGGATCTGGTAGAACGCGCCACGGCCGGGATAACTGGCCGTATCGCCCAGATCTTCTTCAATACGGAGCAGTTGGTTGTATTTTGCCAGACGATCCGTGCGCGACAGCGAGCCGGTTTTGATCTGCATCGCGTTGGTGGCCACGGCAATATCCGCAATCGTCGTGTCTTCAGTCTCGCCGGAACGGTGCGAAATGACGGCGGTGTATCGCGCACGTTTGGCCATTTCAATGGCAGCAAGCGTCTCAGTCAGCGTGCCGATCTGGTTGACCTTGATCAGGATTGAATTGGCGATGCCCTGTTCAATGCCACGCTTCAAATACTGGGTGTTGGTCACAAACAGGTCGTCGCCCACAAGCTGTACACGGCTACCGAGCTTGTCGGTCAGGACTTTCCAGCCGTCCCAATCGTTTTCAGCCATTCCGTCTTCGATACTGATGATCGGATACTTGTCGACCCATGCTGCCAGATAATCGGCGAATTCCGGTGCTTTCAGAGTCAAACCTTCGGAACGCAGCGTGTATTCGCCATCATCAAAAAATTCGGAGCTTGCGCAGTCCAGTGCCAGCGCCACATCTTCACCCGGCCGATAACCCGCAGCTTCGATGGCTTCAAGGATCACCTGGATCGCCGCTTCATGTTTTGGCAGCCGTGGCGCAAAACCGCCCTCGTCGCCGACTGCAGTGGCCAGACCGCGGTCTGCCAGCAACTTGCGCAAGGTGTGGAACACTTCGGCACCACAACGCAGTGCTTCACGGAAACTGACCGCGCCGACTGGAACGATCATGAATTCCTGCATGTCTAGCCCGTTGTCAGCATGGGCACCGCCATTGATCACATTCATCATCGGCACCGGCATCGCCATCGCACCGGCACCGCCGAGATAACGATGCAGCGGCAGTCCGGACTCCTCCGCAGCAGCGCGCGCGATAGCCATCGACACCGCTAACATCGCATTTGCACCCAGACGCGATTTGTTTTCAGTGCCATCCAGATCCAGCAGCGTCTGATCGATGAAAGCCTGTTCAGTGGCATCTACGCCAATCACCGCTTCGCAGATCTCGGTATTTACATGTTCAACGGCCTGCATCACGCCTTTGCCGAGGTAGCGGGACTTGTCTCCGTCCCGCAACTCAATGGCTTCACGACTGCCCGTGGAGGCCCCAGAAGGTACTGCAGCCCGACCCAGAATGCCTGATTCAAGCAACACGTCCGCCTCAACCGTTGGGTTGCCTCGAGAATCCAGAATTTCCCTGCCGATTACGTCAACGATTGCGCTCATCTTGGTTCCTGATGGGTTCAGTCAAATGGTTAATGATTAAAGTGTTCAGATGCTTAAAGCCGGTCTTCGGCAAAACCTTCGCGCTTGACCAGGCTGTCAATGGCTGCCAGTGTAATCAGCAGCGCCTTCATGTGTTTCAGCGGCCATGCATTCGGCCCGTCGGACATAGCCTTCTCGGGATTGGGATGCGTCTCCATGAACAGACCGGAAACACCGCTGGCCACTGCTGCACGCGCCAGCACCGGCACAAATTCCCTTTGCCCTCCGCTGCTGGTGCCCTGCCCGCCCGGCAGTTGCACCGAATGCGTTGCATCGAACACCACAGGACATCCGGTGCCGCGCATGATGGCCAGCGACCGCATGTCTGAAACAAGATTGTTGTAGCCAAATGATGCACCACGCTCGCAGACCATGATGTTGTCCTTGCCGCTCGCCGCGCGCGCCTTGTCGACCACGTTCACCATGTCACCCGGGGCGAGAAACTGACCCTTCTTGATATTCACGGGTTTACCGGCCGAAGCAACCGCAGTAATGAAATCGGTCTGCCGGCACAGGAATGCCGGGGTCTGCAGGACATCGACCGCCGCTGCAACCTGGGCGATTTCTTCGATTGCGTGTACGTCAGTCAACACCGGCACGCCGATGGTTTTGCGTACATCAGCCAGGATTTCCAGCCCCTTGTCCATGCCAAGGCCGCGAAACGATTTCGAAGAACTGCGGTTGGCCTTGTCGTAAGACGACTTGAAAATGAATGGGATCCCGACTGCACTGCACATGGCTTTCAGTTCACCAGCCGTGTCCATGGCCAGTTCGCGTGACTCGATCACGCAAGGGCCGGCAATCAGGAAAATAGGCTTGTCGAGACCAATCTCGAATCCGCAGAGTTTCATCGGGTTCCGGCTCTCATTGAGGGACGCTCAACGCCCGGCGGCTGCAGCTACCGGACGCGTGTCAGGTGCTACCGGTTGCTGGGCAGCTGCGTGTTTCAGCGCTGCCTCAACAAAAGACTTGAACAGCGGATGCCCGCCGCGCGGCGTGGAGGTGAATTCAGGATGGAACTGCACACCAACGAACCAGGGGTGGCCGGGAATTTCAACCATCTCGCACAGGTCACCAGTCATTGAACGGCCGCTGACAACGAGTCCGCCATCCTGCAAACGTTGCAGATAATGGTTGTTGACCTCGTAACGATGGCGATGACGCTCAACAATGCGCTCCGCGCCGTAGATGGCGCGTGCCAGTGACCCCGTCTTCAGTTCGCACTCCTGGCCACCCAGACGCATGGTTCCGCCCAGATCAGACGAAGAATCACGGCGTTCGACGCGGCCGTCCCGGTCCTGCCATTCGGTAATCAGCGCCACAACCGGGTGCGGAGTCTCAGGATCGAACTCGGTACTGTGCGCGCCACCGAGCCCGACAATGTCACGGGCATATTCGATGACAGCCAATTGCATGCCCAGGCAGATACCCAGGTACGGCACACCCTTTTCACGGGCGTAGCGAATGGCCTTGATTTTGCCTTCCACACCCCGCTTACCGAAACCGCCGGGCACCAGAATGGCATCCATAGCATCCAGACAGTCAGTACCGTTCTTTTCTATGTTTTCAGAGTCGACATAATTGATGTGGATACGCGCACCGGTATGCGCGCCAGCATGAATCAGCGCCTCCGACAGTGATTTGTAGGATTCTGTCAGATCGACATATTTGCCCACCAACGCGATTTTGATCTCATGCGTCGGGTTCGCCAGTGCTGTAACCACGCGCTCCCAGCTCGCCAGATTTGCAGGAGGCGGATTGATGTTCAATTTTGCGCAGACGATGTCGTCGAGGCGTTGCTCGTGGAGCATGCCAGGAATTTTGTAAATGCTGTCGGTATCAACCGCAGAAATCACGGCGTCAACGCTAACATTGGTAAACAGCGCGATTTTTTTACGCTCGCCTTCTGGGAGCGTCCGATCGGCACGGCACAACAGGACATCAGGCTGAATACCGATCTCGCGCAATTCCTTGACCGAGTGTTGCGTCGGCTTGGTTTTGATTTCACCGGCGGAAGCGATATACGGCACCAGCGTCAGGTGTATGAAGCAGGCGTTATCCCGCCCCTCTTCAATACCCATCTGGCGAATGGCCTCAAGAAACGGCAACGACTCGATGTCACCGACGGTGCCACCGACTTCGATCAGCGCAATCTCCGCACCGTCGGCTCCACGTTTGATGAACAGCTTGATTTCGTCAGTGATGTGCGGAATGACCTGCACGGTGCCGCCGAGATAATCACCGCGGCGCTCCTTCTTGATGACGCTCTCGTAAATTTGGCCTGTCGTGAAGTTGTTGCGCTTGCCCATGCGGGCGTCGATAAAGCGCTCGTAGTGGCCTAGGTCGAGGTCGGTTTCGGCACCGTCTTCAGTGACAAACACTTCGCCGTGCTGGAAGGGACTCATCGTGCCCGGATCCACATTGATGTAGGGATCCAGTTTGAGCATCGAGACCTTGATGCCCCGGGACTCGAGGATTGCGGCGAGGGACGCGGCAGCGATACCTTTGCCCAGGGAGGAAACAACACCACCAGTGACAAAGATATATTTAGTCATCTCTTATAAGCCAACGTTTTCTCATTTTATCGCAAATCCAGCCGCCGGCCAAACCCGAAACATCAACCGGGCTTGCCGCCCCGTGCCAGATACAGCCATGTTTCAACAACAGTGTCCGGGTTCAGTGAAAGGCTCTCGATCCCTTCCTTGACCAGCCATTCCGCAAGATCAGGATGATCCGAGGGTCCCTGCCCGCAAATACCGACATACTTGTTAGCCTTGCGGCACGCTGAAATGGCCAGATGGAGCATGTGTTTGACCGCGGGATCACGCTCGTCAAAGGCGTCGGCAATGATGCCCGAGTCCCGGTCCAGTGCCAGCGTCATCTGCGTCATGTCATTGGAGCCGATCGAGAATCCGTCAAACATTTCAAGAAACTGATCGGCAAGGATGGCATTGGACGGGATCTCGCACATCATGATGATGCGCAGGCCGTTCTTACCCCGCTCAAGGCCGTTTTCAGCCAGCAGTTCGATGACCTTTTTGCCTTCGGCAATCGTGCGCACGAAAGGCACCATGATCTCGACGTTGGTCAGCCCCATGTCGTCGCGGACCTTCTTCATCGCGCGACACTCAAGCTCGAAGCAATCGCGGAATGACGCAGCGATATAACGCGATGCGCCACGGAACCCGAGCATCGGATTCTCCTCATGCGGCTCGTAGCGGGAGCCGCCGGTGAGGCTTGAATATTCATTCGACTTGAAGTCTGACAAACGGACAATCACCGGCTTCGGCCAGAACGCTGCGCCCAGCGTCGCCACACCCTCGGTTAGTTTGTCGACATAAAAGCTCACCGGGTCGGCGTAACCGGCGCTATGTTCCTCGACGGCCAGCTTCAGATCAGCGCTCAGATCGGGGTATGCCAGGACTGCCTTCGGGTGCACGCCGATCATCCGCGCAATGATGAACTCCAGCCGGGCCAGTCCGACCCCTTCGTTCGGGAGGCGCTGAAATTCAAACGCCAGCTCCGGATTGCCGACGTTCATCGTGATCTTGACCGGCGACTTCGGCATGCTCGACAGTGAAAGGTCGATGATTTCCGTCTGCAGCTCACCGCGGTAGACAAAACCGGTGTCCCCTTCAGCGCAGGATACGGTTACCAACTTGCCATCTTTCAGCAAGTCGGTGGCATCGCCACAGCCGACCACGGCTGGAATTCCCAACTCGCGCGCGATGATTGCAGCATGGCAGGTACGCCCGCCGCGATTGGTGACAATGGCGGCCGCGCGCTTCATCACCGGCTCCCAATCGGGATCGGTCATGTCGGTAACCAGCACATCGCCGTCCTTGACGCTGTCCATCTCCTTGGCGCTCTTGATCAGACGCACCGGTCCGCAGCCGATCCGCTGACCGATGGCCCGGCCTGTGGTCAGCACTTCGGAGCGCTCTTTCAGGCGATAGCGGCGCAGCGTATCCACTTTCTCGCTGGCCTTCACCGTTTCCGGGCGTGCCTGCAGGATGTAAATCTTGCCGTCGTCGCCGTCCTTGCCCCATTCGATGTCCATCGGGCGCTGATAATGCGCCTCGATAATCATCGCGTAGCGTGCAAGTTCATTGACTTCGTCATCGGAAATCGAAAATTTTCTGCGCTCAGCCTCCGGGACATCAATGGTCTGCACCGATTTTCCGGCCTGGCGGTTTTCGGTAAAAATCATCCGCAAGGCCTTGGAACCCAGACCCCGGCGGAGAATTGCACTTTTGCCTTCTTTCAGCCCGCGCTTGTAGACATAAAACTCGTCGGGGTTGACTTGCCCCTGAACCACCGTTTCACCCAGTCCGTAAGCAGATGTGATGAAAACCACCTGATCAAAACCGGACTCGGTATCGAGCGTGAACATCACGCCGCTGGAGCCCTTGTCACTGCGTACCATGCGTTGAACTGCAGCGGACAAAGCCACTTCGTCGTGTGTAAAGCCTTTATGCACGCGGTAGGAAATGGCCCGGTCGTTGTACAGCGATGCAAAGACGTGCTTGATGGCTTCGAGCAGGTTGTCTAAACCGTGTACGTTGAGATAGGTCTCCTGCTGCCCTGCAAATGAGGCATCCGGGAGGTCTTCAGCCGTAGCCGACGAACGGACGGCGAAGGACACATCGGGCCCCGAGTCCTTGATCAATCCGTCATAAGCACCTTCAATCGCTTTGCGAAAATCGGGGCTGAACGGCTGCGCAATGATCCAGTCGCGAATCTCGCGACCTGAGGACGTCAGCGCGCTGACATCATCAGCATTGAGGCCGGAGAGTCGTTTGGAGATTTTTTCGGCGAGCCCGTTGTACCCAAGAAACAGCCGGTAGGCATCCGAGGTGGTGGCAAATCCACCGGGCACCCTAACGCCGGCGCTGGCCAATTGGCTGATCATCTCGCCCAGAGAAGCATTTTTGCCACCTACCCGACCCACGTCACTCATGCGCAGTGCGCCGAGATCAACGACCAGTTCTTGCCTGCTCATACCGTGTCCTTGATTGTAAGCAGCATCAAAAGGGGATATTTTACCGAATCCTCACACCGGTTCCGAGTATGAACTCACAACGCACGGCATTTTTTGTTTCCGATCGAACCGGTATTACGGCCGAAATGCTCGGTCACAGCCTGCTGACCCAGTTTGACGGCGTCCGGCTAAAGGAGATCACCGTCCCTTTCATCGATTCGGTTGAAAAGGCCCATAATTTTGTCCGCCAGATCAATACTGCAGCTGTTACCGACGGTGTTCGTCCCATTGTCATCAGCACGCTGGTCAGCACCGAAATTGCCGGTATTGTTGCCAAGGCGAATGCCTTATTCCTTGATTCCTTTGAGATTTTCATAGAACCACTGGAACGGGAACTGGGCGTGAAAGCCACGCACGCTGTTGGCCGCTCCCACAGCACTGATGATTTTGTTAACTACCACCACCGTATTGAGGCAGTGAATTACGCCCTGTCTCACGACGACGGCGTTTCCAAGCGGGAACTGACCGAAGCCGACATCATCCTTGTCGGGGTATCCCGCTGCGGTAAAACGCCGACTTGCCTGTATTTGGCGATGCAATTCGGCATACGTGCAGCCAACTATCCTTTAATTCCCGAGGATTTCAGCACCATGCAGTTGCCGGCGCAGATCAAGTCGCTGCGCTCACGGCTCTACGGCCTGACCATACGCCCGGCAAGGCTGCAGCAGATCCGCAATGAACGCCGGCCCGGGAGCAAATACGCAACTCTCGCAAACTGTGAATTTGAAATCCGCGAAGCCGAGGCGCTGATGCGCCAGGAAGGCATACCCTATCTCGACGCCACCAGCAAATCGGTTGAGGAACTGGCCACCACGATCCTGCAGGAAGCAAAACTGGAGCGGCGGATCTACTGACGCTGCTGGCGCACGCGCTCGAACAGGCAAACGGCGGCAGCAGCGCCCACATTCAGCGATTCTGTTTTTCCCGGCATCGGTATATGCACCGTCTGGTGCGCCCGGGCCAACAACGCCGGGGTCAACCCCGCGCCTTCATTTCCGAACAACAGCGCCACATCACCCGACAGATCCACCTCAAAAACCGCAGTGCCCTCCGTCACGCTGGTCGCCAGAATGCGTCCTGCGTACACGTCCGCAAGTGTGTTGAAGTCGGTACCTTCGATGATGCGCAGTGCAAAATGCGCACCCATACCTGCACGCAGCACTCTGGGCGACCAGGCATGGACCGAATGCCGGGACAAACAGACAGTTGGAATACCGGCAGCTGCAGCTGAACGCAAAATAGATCCGACATTGCCAGGGTCCTGGATGTCCTCCAGCCAGACGCTGGGGCCGGACAACGTCTCCGGTTGCACCACACGTGGCGTCGGGACAATGCCGATAACCCCTGTCGGCGTTGCGACTGACGACAATTGCCGGAACAGCGCATCGGCATACACCACCGCGTCGATGCCGGGCATGCTCGCCAGCAGTTCAGTGACTTCCGCATTTTCCAGCCCCCCGGGACTCAGCGCTATTTCCGCCGGTTGGCCAATGTGATCACGATAAGCGGCCACCAGATGCACGCCGTCCAGCAATGAAAGGCCCGAGGTACGGCGTTCACGGGCTGATTGCGCCAGCTTCAACAGGGCGCGAAAACGCGGGTTTTCATTCGACGTGATGGTTTTCATTGGGCGCAGGTCCGGAATCCGGCGTAGACATCATTTCGGCCCGGCGTATAGAAATTGCGCCAGGTATTGCGAATCAGTGTTGAACGCGTCGCATGACAGCCGCCGCGCAGCACCTTGTGATTGCCGAACCACGGCTCTGAATATTCGGCATAAGGATCACGCACAAATCCCGGATAGGGTTGAAACCAGTCGGCCGTCCATTCCCAGACGTTGCCGATCATTTGCCGCACGCCCCAGGCGCTATCCCCCGCAGCACAGGCACTGACCGGCAAACACTGGCCTGCAACCCCATAAAGATTTGCCATTTCGGCATCAGGCAGATTGTCGCCCCAGGGATAACGACGCTTCTTGGCAGAGCTTCCAGGTGCCGTTGCCGCAGCAAACTCCCATTCGGCCTCTGTCGGCAGCCGTCGCCCCGCCCATCGGCACCACGCATCTGCCTCATACCAACTCACGTGTATCACCGGTTCATGTTCCGGCAAAGGCTCTATGCGATCAAAGCGACGCCGCTTCCAGCCGGCGCCGGTGCTTTGCCAGTACAGTGGCGCTTCCGCCGCTTTTCGATTGCGCCACTTCCAGCCGTCGTCGCTCCACCATTTCCGGGTGCTGTAACCCCGCGCTTCGACGAATTCAGCAAAAGCGCCGTTGGTGACCGGTGCCCGCGCCATACGGAATGGCCGCACCTCGACCACGTGCGCTGTCTTTTCATTATCAAATAAGAAACGACCATCGTTAACTGCACCCAGGCTGAAGCGGCCGCCCTCAATGTCAACATCGCCTGGCCATGCTGTGCCGGCGGTCCCGGATTGAAGTGCTTGCGGTGCTTCATAACCCAGCGTCTGGCGCGTGTAGGTCCATGCCTCACAGTGCATTTCCTCATGAAATGCACAGAGCCGGGCGAAGTAGTCCAGTGCAGGATCATGTTGCAGACGTTGAACGACCGAATCACGAACTGCTGACAGATAACGCTGGGTTTCTTCGGGATCTGGCAGCGGCAACATCCACCGCCTTGAATGCGGCACCCTTGCCGAGTCGTAAAGCGAATCGGCGCCGGCACGCATGCTGGCCTTGCCTGCATGTCCGTAACGCAGGCACCAGTGCTCTTCAAACCAGCCCAAATGGCCCAGCTCCCACAACGGCGGATTGACGATATCGAGCTTGGGGCCCAGCCACTGCCCTGCTTCAAGCATTGAAGCCAGCATCAGAGTGCGGGCTCGCGCTGCTGCGAGCAGTGCGTGCGGAGACATGTCGTGAGCGGATGCAACTGCAGTCATCGGAAATCAGTCTTCGACTTTGTTATAGTCGGCCGAAGTGTAGCCGGATACCGAGTCCAATGAAAATCGCATTGATCACCCCAGCCGCCGCGACATCGCGATACGGCAACCGCAATACCGCCGTGCGCTGGGCCGAACTGCTGCGTGAACTTGGTCATCAGGTTCAGGTACAGGAACGCTGGAATGGACGCAGCGCTGATCTGTTGCTGGCACTGCATGCGCGACGCAGCCATGATTCAGTTGTTCGATTTGCCGAGCGCCATCCTGATCGTCCGCTGATCCTCGCACTGACCGGCACGGATCTTTATCGCGATATTCGACAGGATGCAAACGCCCAGGAATCAATGGAACTGGCCACGCGGATGATCGTGTTGCAGGATATGGGGTTGCGCGAACTGGCGCCCCGACTACGCCGCAAGACGCAGGTGATCTACCAGTCCTGTGAAGCAATCCCAAAACAAGAACCTGTTCGTTCCTCCTTTGAAATCATCATCAGCGGTCATCTGCGAGAGGAAAAAGATCCGTTCTGCGGCGCAGCGGCTCTTTCGCATCTTCCGGAAAAGAGCCGTATCCGGATCACCCAAATCGGCGGCGCCCGCGAACCCGCACTGGCTCACGAGGCCCAGCGCTGGATGAAACACGAACCGCGTTTTTTCTGGCTGGGAGAACTGCCTCGTGTCGCCGCACTGGCGACTCTTGCCCGCGGTCGCGCAATGCTGATCAGTTCAAAGATGGAAGGCGGTGCCAATGTGGTCAGCGAGGCGCTGATGGCACGCGTACCGGTGATCGCCTCACGTATCTCCGGCAATGTGGGAATGCTCGGAAAGGACTACCGCGGCTATTACCCGGTCGGCAACGCACGGGCTTTGGCCAAACTGCTGCACCGGCTTGAAACTGATCCGGCCCTGCTGCCGGCACTACGCAAGCAGTGTGCAATCCGCCGCAAACTGATCAGCCGCAATGGCGAGCGCATTGCGCTGCGGCAGTTGATCAGCAAAAGCATGAAGTAAAACACTAAGTATTTGTTTTATTTGATATTTAATGACGCACGCACCGGCGCAAAACTGCGCCGGTGCGCTGGTGTCGGACCCAACTTGCGCAATGCCGCCATATGCACAGCCGTGCCATATCCTTTGTGCCGGTCAAAGCCGTACTCCGGGTAGGCCGCGTGCAGTTCCAGCAGTAACTCGTCTCGCGCCACTTTGGCAAGTATCGAGGCCGCTGAAATCGCCGGTACGCTGGCATCACCCTGCACAACAGCCCTTGCCGGCATGGCGACCTTCGGAACATGCAGGCCATCAACGAGGATGGCCGCTGGCGGCGATTTGAGGGCTTCGACGGCACGCCGCATTGCCAGCAGGCTGGCCTGCAGGATGTTCAAGGTATCGATCTCCTCAACGGAGGCACTTGCCACCGCCCAGCAAACCGCCCGGGCTTTGATTTCCACTGCAAGCGCTTCGCGGCGTTTTGCCGTCAGTTTCTTGGAATCGGCAAGGCCATGGATAACCGGCGGGTCTTGCAGAATCACCGCTGCTGCGAAAACCGGGCCCGCCAGAGGACCCCGCCCCGCCTCGTCAACACCGCATACCACTTTCGTCATCGCTTGGCGGCAGGCAAGTATGGCAACACCGCTTCGGCGGCGCGCTCTGCGGCATTCTGCCGAAGTTCTCCGGTCATACCGGCAAAACGTTGTTCAATTGCCAAGCGCCGGTCGCGGTCGTTGAGCAAGTCAATCACTGCAGCGGACAGCGCCTCCGGGGTCGCGGCGTCCTGCAGCAGCTCCGGCACGACAAACTCCCCGGCAAGGATATTGGGCAAACCCACCCAAGGCTGATAGCGGCGATTGTTCATGATCCACCAGCTCAGTCGAGGCATGCGATAGGTGATGACCATCGGGCGCTGCAGCAGTGCAGCCTCGAGCGTTGCGGTTCCGGATGCCAGCAGCACCACATCCGCCGCAGCCATCGCCTCGTGAGCGTGGCCAAACAGCAAGGTGATCTCCAGTTCCCCGCTTTCACGGCGATACAACGCGGCTTCAAAAAGCTCCCGCGTCTGGCGATTGACCAGCGGCACCAGCAGGCGCACGCCCTCAACTGCCGCGGCGATCTTCTCCGCAGCCGCGACAAACACGTCCGCCAGCTGCTCCACCTCACTGACGCGACTGCCCGGCAACAACGCCACCACTGGCGCGTTTGCCGGTATACGCAATTCGGCCCTTGCTTCATTTTTACCTGGCGCCCCGGCCAGCATGTCGGCCAGCGGGTGGCCCACATAGCTGACGGGCACTCCGGCCTTTTCGTACAACGGCGCCTCAAACGGAAACACCGTCAGCATGCGCGAGACCGCTTTACGAATCTTGCGGATGCGACCGCCACGCCACGCCCAGATGGACGGACTCACGTAATGCACGGTCGGAATACCATCGACTTTGAGCGCCATTTCGAGGTCAAGGTTGAAATCCGGCGCATCGACACCGATAAAAACAGAGGGCCGTTCGCGCAGAAAGAATTTCTTGAGGTTACGGCGGATGCCTATGATCTCGCGGTAATGCCGCAGCACCTCGACATAACCGCGTACGGAAAGCTTTTCCATCGGAAACAGCGATTCGACACCAGCGGCCATCATTTTCGGACCGCCGATACCGACAAACCGAAGATCCGGACGACGCATACGCAGGGCAGCCACAAGCGCACTGCCGAGGAGATCACCTGAAGGTTCGCCAGCAACAATTCCAACCAGCGGCCCGGCCGCCGCGCCTGGTCTCGCCATTCCAGTCAGCGGATGACGCCGCGACCGGTCACGGCCAGAAAATCAGCGAGCGCCGCCAGCTCCTTCTGAGCATCCGCTTCCGATGCAATATTAAGACGCGCTTCTTCAAAAGACAGTCCGGATTTGTACAGCGTCTTGTACGCACGCTTGATTGCGTGAATGGCATCAGCACTGAATCCGCGCCTGCGCAGTCCTTCGCTGTTGATGCCATGGGGAACTGCAGTGTTGCCTGAGGCCATGACATAAGGCGGCAGGTCCTGCAGCAATATCGTACCCATCGCCGTAATACTGTGGGCACCGATCCGGCAAAACTGGTGCACCACGGTAAAACCTCCAAGAACCGCGAAGTCACCCACATGCACATGGCCTGCTATCTGCGCATTGTTGGCAAAAATCGTATGGCTCCCAACTTGGCAATCATGGGCCATATGCACATAAGCCATGATCCAGTTGTTGTTGCCAATCCGTGTAATGCCGGCATCCTGGCTTGTGCCTCGGTTCAGAGTGCAGAACTCACGGATCGTATTGTCATCGCCAATTTCCAGCCGCGTCGGTTCCCCGTTGTATTTCTTATCCTGGGGAGCCTCGCCAATCGAACTGAACTGAAAAAAAGTGTTGCGAGCCCCGATACGGGTATGCGGCCCTATGACCACATGGGGACCGATGCGCGTACCGGCACCGACTTCAGTATCCGCACCGATAATTGTGTAAGGGCCTACCTCGACGTCAGCGGCAAGATTAGCCCGCGAATCAACTATTGCCGTTGGATGTATTCGTGTACCCACTTGCGCCCCTAGGCTGGAAGGTCACGGACGGTACACATCAGTTCCGCCTCAGCCGCAATGACATCGTCCACTCGAGCCAGGGCGGAAAATTTCCAGATTCCGCGCACATGGCGCGTCAGAGTCACCGTAATGCGCAATGAGTCTCCGGCAGTAACGGGGCGTTTAAAACGGGCATTGTCTATGCCGACAAAATAATAAATCGACTTGTCATCTGCCTTTGCACCCATGGTCACGAATGACAGGATGGCGGCAGCCTGCGCCATCGCCTCGATGATCAAAACGCCGGGCATCACAGGATGATGCGGAAAATGACCGACAAAAAACGGTTCATTGATGGTGACATTCTTCAGCGCCTCAATGCTTTTCCCGGCCTCGTAGGAGAGAACACGGTCAATCAGCAGAAACGGATACCGGTGCGGCAGGTAGCGCAGTATCTCGTTGATGTCCATGCCATTCATTATTTTCCTTTCTTGCGCAAGTCCAGCGCTTTTTCCAATGCGCGAACGCGCTCAATCAGTTCACCGAGATTACGCAGGCTGGCCGCATTCCGACGCCAGTCGCGATTTGCCTCGAAGGGATACGCACCTGTGTAAATACCGGGTTCAGTAATCGATTTTGTCACCAGAGTATGCGCAGAAATCTCGACATGATCGGCAATCGTCAAGTGACCGGCGATACCCGAAGCGCCGCCGATTCTGCAGTATCGTCCCACCCGCGAACTGCCGGCGATTCCGACACAGGCTGCAATGGCAGTATGGGCACCGATGCGCACGTTATGGGCAATCTGGATCTGGTTGTCGAGCTTGACGCCATCCTCGACGATCGTGTCTTCTATGGCGCCTCGATCAATCGTAGTGTTGGCACCGATTTCAACATGCTCACCGATGCGCACACCCCCGATCTGCGGGACCTTGATCCAGCGCCCGTCATCCATGGCGATGCCGAATCCATCCGCACCAATCACGGCACCGGAATGCACGATCGAATTACGGGCGATCTCACACCCTTTGTAAACTGTAACGTGCGGATAAAGCCTGACATGATCGCCCAGCACGCTGCCAGCACCGATATAGCTGCCTGCGCCAACGCAGGTGTGCGCACCAATCACCGCATTCTCTTCAATCACCACGCCGGGACCGATCTGCACACCTGCGCCTATTCTTGCGCCGGGATGGATCACGGCAGAATCATGCAGTCCTGCGACAGCTTCCGGCTCAGGGTTCAGCAATGCCGATACCCGAGCAAAATATGAGTATGGATTGGCCGCAATAATGCATGTGCGATCAAACGCGCCACGCAGAGTCGCGCCCAAAATGACCGCTCCGGCTTGCGTAAATTTCAGTTGCGGAAGATAACGTTCATTCGCAAGGAACGCGATGGTGTCCGGCGTTGCCTTTTCAAGGGTCGCCACCTGACGGATCGAAATGCCGCCATCTCCCAACAGTTCTCCGCCGAGGTGCTCAACAATACTCGTCAGAGTAAAAGCCACGATTGCCCACTCTCCACCAATACCCCGTTTTCATTACAGCCCGGTATTTCCGGATTCCGCGCGAAAAAAACGACTATCTGCCGTCCGCAAGCGCCTTGAGAACACGGTCAGTGATGTCGATCTTCGGGCTTCGGTAGGCTGCTTCGACAAAAATAATGTCATATTTCTCGGATTCAGCAATTTGTTTGATGACGCGGTTTGCCCTTTCCGCCAGCGCCCCGAGTTCCTGGTTTCGGCGCAAATTCAAATCCTCACGGAATTCACGCTGCATTCGCTGAAAATCCAGTGACAGCCGGCCGAGTTCCTGCTCCTTGGATCGCCGCTCACCTTCGCTCATCGTCAGTGCGTCTTTTTCCAGTTGCCCCTGCAAGGTCTTGATCTGCGCTTCACGGCGCTGAAGTTCCTGTGCGCGCGGAGCAAACTCCTTTTCCATTTGCTTGCTGGCGCGTTCAGCTGGCGCACTTTCCCGGGTGATCCGCTCCTGATCGACAAAACCGATCTTCAAATCGGCACCTTGCGCGATAGCGGTTGCGGCCATCGATGCAATGGCGGTCAGAATCAACATAAATCTTTTCAACATACTCTCCTTGCTCCTCTTCGCAACGGACATTGCCATGACGTCCGGCTGCTCAGAAGGCACCGCCAAATGTGAACTGGAAGGCCTGCTTGCGGTCTCCGGGCTTCGAATTCAGCGGTGCCGCCAAACTGATCTTCAGGGGCCCGAAC
Organism: uncultured Bordetella sp.; assembly: GCA_964531455.1. Lineage (GTDB taxonomy): Bacteria > Pseudomonadota > Gammaproteobacteria > Burkholderiales > SG8-41. The sequence goes on along the minus strand of CAZHFZ010000014.1, from coordinate 9,558 downwards.
GGGGAAGACCAGAACAACGATATACCGGTCGAATAACGAGCCTCATCGCTGTCAATCGAATTGGCAACCATACCTGCATCAAAAAATGTTCCTACCCGTACCGACCTGTCATTTTGCAACCCGGGAAAGGGAAACAGCAACTCCACATTGCCCAGTAAACGGTGACTGCCACCCTGAGGATCACCATTCTGATCCTTCGGACCCAGGGTGGCGTTGCGATAGCCACGTACGGAGTTTACACCGCCGGCAAAAAAGTTCTTGAAGAACGGTAATGGCAAACCATTGGTCCCGTCACCAACACCCGCCTCTCCGTTAAGCATCAACGTGTAATGCCTGGAAAGCGGGAAGTATCGCTGATACTGGTAGTTGACCTTGTAATACTCGAGTGACGCTCCGGGAAGTCCCATTTCCCCGAACGCACGATGCATTGTACCTTTGGTCGGGTATATAAGACTGTCGCGCCCATCCCGGGTCCAGCCTACCGTACCGATAATTGCGTCGTTGGTGCTGCCGAAGGTGTTAACGTAGTTCTGGTAGAAAAGCGGACTGTCCGCAAAAGTGGTGATTTCAGTATCTTCGTATGCAAGGCCGTAACTGATGGTGTCCAGTTCTGTAACAGGCACACCAAAGCGGATTCCTGCGCCAAGCGTTTTTGTAATGTAGCGGCCTATGCTTGCGCGCGTGCCGTCGATCTCCTTCGAGTACACGTCAAAACCCTGACTGATGCCGTCGACCGTAAAGTACGGATCAGTATATGACAGCGCATATATCGTGTTGATTTTGCTGGAGTTGACTTGTGCCGCAACATATTTCCCCGAACCGAAAATGTTTTGCTGGGCGACCGAACCGGAAAGGGTGACGCCCGTGCCGCTGCCCAGACCTGCGCCGAGAAGAATGTTGCCGGTAGGCTTTTCTACTACCGAAAAATTGACATCAACTTGATCCGTGGTACCCGTAACAGACGGGGTCTCTACATTGACCTCGTTGAAATAGCCCAGTTTGTCGATCCGGCTGCGCGAAAGATTGATTTTTTCCGAAGAATACCAGCCGCCTTCAATCTGGCGCATTTCACGGCGGATCACTTCATCCCGGGTTTTTGTGTTCCCCGATACATTCATCCTCCGCACATAGACGCGCCGGCCTGGATCGACAAAAAACGTAAATGCGGCCTGATGTTTGACCTTGTCCAGATCAGGCGCCGCATTCACGTTTGCAAATGCATATCCATCGTTGCCCAGACGGTCATTGATGTTTTTGGTTGATTCCGCGATCCGCGTCCGCGAGAAAACATCGCCTGTTTTTACCGTAATCAGCTTGCGAATTTCCTCTTCCGGGATCAGCAATTCGCCAGCAACCCTGATATCGGAGACCGTGTACTTCGGCCCTTCAGAAATGCTGATGCTGATAAAAATATCCTGCTTGTCCGGTGAAATTGTGACCTGCGTTGAATCGACAGCAAATTCAAGATAACCGCGATCCAGGTAATGTGAACGCAGCGTTTCAAGGTCGGCTGAAAGTTTGGGGCGAGAATATTGATCATGCTTGCTCCACCAGGTCATCAAGCCCGGTGTACGCAGCACAAAAAGATCAAGCAGCTGTTTTTCAGAGAAAACTTTGGCGCCGATGATGTTGATTTGGCGAATTTTTGCAACCTCGCCTTCGTCAACATTGAAGTTGATTGCCACACGGTTGCGTTCAAGCGGAGTAACCGTCGTGGTAACTACCACGGCATAGCGACCCCGGGCGAGATATTGGCGTTTAAGTTCCTGCTCTGCGCGATCAAGCTGTGACCGATCAAAAATGCGGCCGTCAGCCAGACCAATCTGGCGCAGGCTCTTGAGCAGAATGTCCTTGTCGAATTCTTTGGCGCCAACAAAATCGATTTGCGCAATCGAAGGTCGCTCCTGAACGGCAACAACCAGGACTCCGCCCTCGGCTTCAATCGACACGTCCTTGAAAAAGCCAGTTCCGAAAAGCGCGCGAATCGCCTGTGCGGCTTTTTCATCGGTCATGGTCTCGCCAACCTTGACCGGCAAGTAGCTGAAAACCGTTCCCGCCTCGATCCGTTGTATGCCTTCTACGCGAATATCCTTCACGACGAATGGCTCAATGGCCAGGGCAGGAGCCGACAAAAGCAGCAGGAAAGAATAGAGGTTGCGCAATGAAGCCATATTAGCTGCTGACAAGACGGTGAATATCGTTGTAGAACGCGAAGGCCATCATGGCAAACAGCAGCGTCATGCCGATTTGCTGCCCGATTTCCATAACCCGTTCCGAGACCGGCTTCCCGGTAAGAATCTCAACTGAATAATACATCAAGTGCCCACCGTCCAATAATGGCACAGGCAGCAGGTTGAGCACCCCAAGGCTGATGCTGATCAGCGCGAGGAACAGCAAATAGGAAATCCAGCCGTTTTGCGCGGACTGTCCTGCATAATCGGCAATGGTGATCGGACCGCTCAGATTTTTGAGGGACATTTCGCCGACGATCATCTTTCCCAGCATGCGCAGGCTGAACAACGCAGTCTCCCAGGTTTTGGCGGCCGACTTTACCAAGCCTTCGACCGGTCCGTAAGCAACCTCGGTCCTGACGCGCTGCATGGCCCGCTCGTCAAGCCGTGGACCAGCGCCAACACGTCCGTAAGCTTGACCGCTCGCCCCCACCCGCTCCGGAACAATCGAGATCACCGGCAAATCGACCTCACCGCGACGCACGCGCAAACGAAGCTCTCGCTCGGGCGCGGCACGGACTTTGCTGACCAGAGCGTCCCAGGTATCCACTGCCTCGCCGTCAACAGAGAGCACCAGATCGCCCGCCTGCAGGCCGGAACGTGCCGCCGCTCCGCCAGCAACCACTTCGCCGATGACTGGCGGCAGTGAAATGCGGAATCGTACGAAGCCCATCGCGGCCAAAAGGTCGCCTTCCAGGTCTTTTGAGGCCACGCTGTCAAATCGCAGTTCCCGGGAGATCGTCCCCCGCTGGTCGGTACGAACTTCAACAATGACCGGACTGCGATCAACTGCATGTTGCAAAATGACCCACCGGAAATCCTGCCACGAAGGCACATTTTCCCCATCAACCCTGACTATAGTATCCCCGGCCTCAAAACCGGCACGCGCAGCAACACTGTTTTCTACGGGCTGGCCAAGAATCGGCAATACCCCGGGCATGCCGTAAAGAAAAAGCGCCCAGTAAAGAATAATGGCTGCGACGAAATTGGCGGCTGGGCCCGCGGCGACAATCGCAAAGCGTTGCCAGACAGTTTTACGATTGAAGGCACGCTGCAGCTCATGCGGTGCTACGTCACCTTCCCGCTCGTCAAGCATTTTCACGTAACCGCCCAGCGGAATCAATGCGATTCGAAATTCCGTCTTATCCGGTCCAAAAGTCCTGGACCATAACGACCGGCCGAATCCAACGGAAAAACACAGAACTTTCACACCACAGCGCCGCGCCACCCAGTAATGACCGAACTCATGAATGACAATCAACACGCTCAAGGCAAGGACAAAAGCAGCCAGTGTAATCAGAAGATTCATGACAGTCCTCCTGCTGCCCTGAGGGATAAGCCACCAGAACAGGCGGCAAGCGCCAATGAGCGCGCCTCAAAGTCGACACTTTCAACATCAGCTATCGTGGTGATGGGACGATACGGCGTTCCGGATACAACAGATTCGATCAGTTTGGGAATGTCCAGGAATCCGATGCGGCGCTCAAGGAATTCCGCGACCGCCACTTCATTGGCTGCATTCAATGCAATAACCGCTGCCGGGCCCGCAGCCAGAGCGTCGTATGCCAGGCGCAGGCACGGAAACCGCACCAGATCGGGCTTCTCGAAGTCCAAAGAACCGATCCGGGCAAGATCAAGAAAATCAGCGCCTGAGGGAATCCGCGCCGGATACCCCAGCGCATGTGCGATCGGTGTCCGCATATCCGGATTGCCGAGCTGCGCGAGCACCGAACCGTCGCAATACTCAACGAGGGAATGAATGACGCTTTGCGGATGAATGACAACCTCAATCATCGAAGGGGTAGCGCCAAAGAGGAAGTGAGCCTCAATGACTTCAAGCCCCTTGTTCATCATGGTTGCTGAATCAACGGAGATCTTTCGCCCCATTGACCAGTTGGGATGGGCAACAGCCTGCTCGGGCGTAACCTGCGCCATCTGCGCTGCCGGCATCGTGCGAAAAGGCCCGCCGGATGCGGTCAGCAGTATCCTGCGCACTCCGGATTCCGCGAGCGGACCACGACGGTTGGCCGGCAAGGCCTGGAAAACGGCATTGTGCTCGCTGTCGATGGGCAACAGTTCTGCACCACTGGCCCGCACTGCAGACATGAACAATCCGCCCGCCGTAACCAGGGCCTCCTTGTTTGCCAGCAAAACCCGCTTCCCCGCAGTTGCTGCAGCAAGCGTCGGGCGCAGTCCGGCGATGCCGACGATGGCAGCCATGACTGTTGATACTTCCGGTAGTGCCGCCACGGTTTCCAGCGCTGCAACACCACACAACACCTTTGTTTCCACTGCCGCAGCGCGCAAACGCTGCGACAGCCGGGCAGCGTCGTCCGCTTCAAGGACAACTGCATACCCGGGCTTGAAGCGGCAGCATTGCTCGAACAGAAGATCAATCCGGGTTCTTGCAGTCAATGCAGTGACGGCAAACCGGTCCGGATTGCGTGCCACAACATCAAGAGTGCTCACGCCGATGCTGCCGGTCGAACCAAGTATGGTCAGATATTGCATAGGTTCAGACACGCTGCATCATCCAGCTGAACGCCAGTGCCGCAAGCGGCAACGTCGATGTCAGCGCGTCGATGCGATCGAGGACGCCACCATGACCGGGGAGCAATCGCCCGCTGTCCTTGACGCCCGCCTGACGTTTGATCCACGACTCGAAGAGATCCCCAATGATGCTCAGCGGAAAAAGGATGGCCACCAGTAATGCGGCAAAGAGGCCCAGCCCCGGCGCCGCCGGTGCGAAACCGAATATCCAGACCGCCGCATGATACACCGCCACTGCGACAGCCGCTCCAGCGACGCCTTCCCAGGTTTTCCCCGGACTGATGGCCGGCGCAAGCTTGCGACGTCCCCACTGATGACCGGCAAAATAGGCAGCGCTGTCGGCAACCCAGACTACCCCCAGTATCGCAAGCAGAACCCACGGCTGTTCCTGCAAACGAAGCAGCGCGAGCCAGGTCGGAACCAGCAGCAACCAGCCTGATGCGATAAGCATCCCCACTGACCGAACCTGCCATCCGTTTTTGAGCCACGGCGGCACCACGATCAGCCAGAAAATCGCCGACGCCGCAAAAATCGACTGCTCAAGGCCAGGCACCGACACAGGCAGTTCCGTGAACAATAGTGCAGCGATCGTGGCGAGCACCAGAGCACAGAATGACCAGCGCCCGACTAAACCGAAGCCCGCCAGTGTCGCCCATTCCCAGGCACCGGCAATGACCAGGGGCAGCAACCCGATTCCCCACCAGAACTGTTGCAGGAAAAACAGGCCTCCGACAAACAGCGGCAGCAGTACGGCTGCAGTCAGTATTCGTTTAAGGAGCATGACTTGGGCGCTGTTACGGCGCGGTCAGCCGTTTGCCTCGCGGCCGGGCGCCTCCGCAGCACCCGCAACCTGCTCGCTGGTGCGGCCAAAACGCCGCTCGCGCTGGCGATAGGAATCAAAGGCCAGATCCAGCGCCTGACCATCGAAATCGGGCCACAGCGTTTCCGTAAAGTACAACTCGGTGTACGCCAGTTGCCAAAGCAGAAAGTTGCTGATGCGTTGTTCGCCACCGGTACGTATGAAGAGATCCGGTTCGGGAAGATCGCCCATCGAGAGGTAAGGCGTCAGCTGCGCCTCGGTCCAGGGCGCGCCGCTGGAGTCGTGTTCGCGACGCAGGCGGTCAACGGCCTGAAGAATGTCCCACCGGCCGCCGTAATTTGCAGCGACAGTCAGCGTCAGCCCGGTGTTAGCCGCCGTCAATTGCTGGCCAGCTTCGATGAGATCGATGAGCTTCTGGTCGAAGCGCGAAATGTCACCGATCGCGCGGAAACGGATTCCGTTCTGATGCAGCCGATCCAACTCCTGCTGCAGGGCACTGACAAACAGCTGCATCAGCAGTGATACCTCGTCAGCAGGACGACGCCAGTTCTCACTGCTGAATGCAAAAAGCGTCAGTGCCTTGACGCCGCGATCCGTACAGGCACGCACGATATTGCGGACCGCCTCAACCCCTTTGCGATGTCCGGCAACGCGCGGCAGGAAACGTCGTTTGGCCCAGCGACCGTTGCCATCCATGATGATCGCAACGTGGCGCGGCACGCTATCAACCAAAGGGATTTCCTGCGTGGAACTGGACACTGATCAGATCGCCATGAGGTCGGCTTCCTTGACCTCCAGGACCTTGTCGATTTCCGCGATCGAGCGGTCTGTCAGTTTCTGCACTTCCTCCTGAGCCCGCCGCTCGTCGTCCTCGGCCACTTCTTTTTTCTTGAGAAGATCCTTCAGATGCGTATTCGCGTCGCGACGGATGTTGCGGATCGCCACACGCGCATTTTCACCTTCGTGACGGACCACCTTGATCAGATCCCTGCGCCGCTCCTCGGTCAGTGCCGGCATCGGCACCCGCACCATGTCGCCCTGGGTCATAGGATTCAGGCCCAGATCGGAATCGCGAATCGCCTTTTCGATGGCTTGCGCCATCTTTTTTTCATACGGGCTGACACCGATCGTTCGGCCATCGACCAGCGTCACGTTGGCAACCTGCGGCAGCGGTGTCGGATTACCGTAATATTCAACCATCACATGATCAAGAATGCCGGTATGTGCACGACCCGTGCGAACCTTGCCGAGGTCGGTCTTCAGCGCCTCGATCGTCTTCTTCATTTTCTGCTCAGCGTTCTTCTTGATGTCAGCAATCATTTACGCCTCCAGTCAAACGTGGACCATTGTGCCTTCATCTTCACCCATCACCACCCGCTTCAGCGCCTGCGGCTTGAAGATGCTGAAAACGTTGATCGGGAGCTTCTGGTCACGACACAGCGTCAGCGCCGTGGCATCCATGACCTTCAGATTCTTGATGATGGCTTCATCAAATGTCAGCTTGCGATAGCGCATTGCATCGGGATGGGTCTTGGGGTCGTCGGTGTAAACGCCATCGACTTTGGTCGCCTTGAGGACCAGATCAACATTCATTTCCATCCCGCGCAGTGCAGCCGCTGTATCGGTCGTAAAAAAGGGATTGCCGGTACCTGCGGCAAAAATGACGATTTTTCCCTCTTCCAGGTAACGCATGGCCTTGCCACGAATGTACGGCTCAACAACCTGCTCAATATTGAGTGCTGACTGCACCCGGCTCAACAAGCCGACCTGACGCATGGCATCCTGAATTGCCAGGGCATTCATAACGGTGGCCAGCATTCCCATGTAATCCGCAGTGGCGCGATCCATGTGCGCTGCACCGGGAGCCACACCACGAAAAATGTTGCCGCCCCCGATGACCACAGCAATTTCAACCCCAAGCCGTGCAACTTCAGCCACTTCAGCAACGATGCGGTTGATGGTGTCCCGGTTAATGCCGTAACTGTCGTCGCCCATCAACGCCTCCCCACTCAGTTTGAGCAGGATGCGCTTGTATGCAGGGGCTTGAGCCATATTTAACCCTTTGATTTTAAACGCTTATGTTTTCTGCTTGGCCTGGCCGACCTGGGCCATGACCTCGGCCGCAAAATCATCCTTCTTCTTCTCGATCCCTTCGCCGACAACAAACAGGTCAAAACGCGCAACACTGGCATTCGCCGACTTGAGCAACTGCTCAATGGTCTGTTTGTCGTTCTTGACGAACAACTGACCGAGCAGAGTCACTTCCTTGAGGAATTTCTGTACCGAACCTTCGACGCGCTTTGCCATGATTTCCGGCGGGATCGACTTGCCGGATTTGGCGGCATCTTCCGCCGCTTTTTCAGTGGCTACACGGCGCTCGGCCTCAATGGCTTCCGGTGCAACGCCCGTGGCATCAAGTGCCTTCGGTTTGCTTGCTGCAATATGCATTGCAATGTCTTTGGCCAAAGTATCGTCACCACCGACCAGATCAAGCATGACCCCGATCTTCGCGCCGCCGTGAACGTAGTTGGCAAGTTTGCCTTTGGCGTCGACCGGGGCAAACCGCCGGATCGATACATTCTCACCAATCTTGCCGATCAGGGCCTTGCGCCGCTCTTCAACCACTACCCCGTCTATCGTCATTGCGGAAATTGCAGCGACGTCAGCCGGTTTTTGTTCAGCCGCAAGTTTCGCCAGTGCCGCAGCAAAAGCCAGGAAATCATCGTTCTTTGCAACAAAATCAGTCTCGCAGTTAATTTCGAGAATGGCGCCCTTCTTGCCATCTGCTGAAATATGAACCGCGACAACGCCCTCGGCTGCGATGCGTGAAGAAGCTTTGCTCGCCTTGTTGCCGAGTTTGACACGCAGAATTTCTTCGGCCTTGCCCAGATCGCCGCCAGCTTCGGTCAGCGCCTTTTTGCATTCCATCATCGGGGCATCGGTCTTCTCGCGGAGTTCCCGTACCATACCCGCTGTAATTTCCACCATTGCTGCAATTCCTCTTACGCCAATTTAAAAAAAAGGGGCTGAGCCAGCCCCTTGAATATGCTGTCGAGCCTGATCAGGCTGCAGCTGATTCGCCGTCTTCAACTTCGACAAACTCATCCGAACCAGCTTTAACGATTTCCTTGATGCTGTTGTTGCGACCTTCCAGAACGGCATCCGCCATACCACGGGCATAAAGCTTGATCGCACGGCTGGAGTCGTCGTTGCCCGGGATGATGTAATCAACACCTTCAGGCGAATGATTGGTATCAACCACGCCGATGACCGGAATGCCCAGTTTCTTGGCTTCGGTTATCGCTCCCTTCTGATAACCGACGTCAATGACGAAAATCGCATCGGGCAGGCTGCCCATGTCTTTGATGCCGCCGAGGCTGCGCTCAAGCTTGGCAATCTCGCGCTCGTAAACCAAACCTTCTTTTTTCGACAGCTTCTCGAATGAGCCGTCTTCGCGCATCGCCATCATGTCCTTGAGGCGCTGGATCGAGCCTTTGACCGTTTTGTAGTTGGTCAGCATGCCGCCGAGCCAGCGGTAGTCAACATAGGGGGAACTGCAGCGCAGCGCTTCTTCGCGAACGATATCGCGGGCCTGGCGCTTGGTGCCGACAAACAGCACGGTACCCTTGTTCGAGGTGATCTGGCGCACGAATTTCAGTGCATCCAGATACATGGCCATCGTCTTTTCGAGGTTGACGATGTGGATCTTGTTGCGGTGACCGAAAATGTACGGAGCCATTTTCGGATTCCAGTAACGGGTCTGGTGGCCGAAATGAACGCCGGCCTCAAGCATTTCACGCATGGTGACTGACATGGTTCTGAATCTCCTGTTAGGGTTAATCCGCCACCTGCCCAAGACAACCCGGAATCCGGGCACCCTTAACGTCGGCAGGTGTGTGTAATAACGGCCGGCAACCATTGCACGGCCGATCGAGCTAACTTGTTATTTTAGCACGT